>JBGQKZ010000019.1:0-82953 GCA_041499805.1 Gemmataceae bacterium | reverse complement strand
GCATCTTGGAGGCCCTGCGCTTGGAGATGCCCGAACGCTTGAGTCCCGACCGCGTTTTGTAGTGAAGACCTGGGCCGACGCCCTCGCTGAAACCCGAGGAATTCTTACGCTGACCTAGCCAAGTGCGCAAGTCGGGTTAGAATGCGGGAACGCGTCGTCCGTCACCGCCATGATCCCTCGCCTCTTCCAAGGACCATGCACCATGCGCACGCTCGCCGCTTCGTTTTTCCTCCTGAGCGTCCTTGCATCGGCACTCGTCGCGGAACAGAACAAACCCGACGACAAATCCGCGAAGAAACCCCGCGGCAAATTCAAGATCAGCAAGGAGACCACGTTCGTCACCGGACCTTTCGATAAGGACGGCTACATCGACTACGTGGCCGCGTTGAACGAGCAGCTGAGCAAAGGCGTCACGCCGGAAAACAATGCCAACGTGCTCATCTTCAAGGCGTTCGGCCCGCACCCGGAAAATGGGAAGATGCCTGCTGAGTTCTTCAAATGGCTCGGCTACCAACCGCCGGAGAAGGGCGAGTATTGGGTTCATCTCGGTAAACACATGAGGGAAAACCTCAACCCGAAACCCGAGGGACCGGCGGCCGACTTGATTTTCGACCAATACGATCGGGCCACGAGGCAGCCGTGGAAGGGACCTGATTATCCGGCGATTGAGTCGTGCCTGCGAGTAAACGAGAAACCGCTCTCCCTGATCGTGGAGGCGTCGAAGCGGATGCAGTATTTCTCGCCGCTCACGCCGTGGAAAACGAACGATCAAACGGCGGGGCTGATCGGCGCGCTATTGCCCGCGGTGCAGCAGTGCCGGGGGGCGGCGCAGGACCTCGCCGCACGAGCCATGCTGCGGACCGCGCAGGGGGACACGGCGGGAGCGTGGCAAGACTTGCTCGCGTGCCATCGTTTGGGGAGGCACGTCGCCAAAGGCGGCTCCTTGATTGAGTTCCTGGTCGGCGTCGCCATCGATCAAGTCGCCTTCCGGGCGGACCTCGCATTCCTCGAGCACGCAAAGCTGGACGGCAGGCAGATCGCGAGCTGCCTGCACGACCTGCAAAAGCTGCAGCCGGTGCCGGCTCTTGCCGACAAAGTCGACGTGACTGAGCGTTTTATTCTCTTGGAAGCCGTGATGATCGTAGATCGGCGCGGCCTTGGCTACGTGGAGGCGCTCGCGGGCGGCCCCGCCGGGAACGTGAACGCAGCAATGTTCGGGGAAGTCCCTGCCGGCGTGGACTGGGATCCGACGTTGAAGACGATCAACTCTTGGTACGATCGCCTCGTCGCCGCCATGCGTGAGAAAGACCGGGGCACGCGGCAAGCGAAGTTCAATGCCTTCGACATCGAGCTAAAGCAGCTCAAGACCAACCTGGTCGAGTCGGGAGACCTGCTTCGCTTGGCGGCGGCCGACGAGAAGGAAAAGAAAGAACGTGGGCCCAAAATCCTTGGCGAGCTACTGGTCACGCTGCTCATGCCGGCCGTCACGAAAGTGCAAGGCGCGAGCGACCGCGACACGCAGGTGAGCGACAACGTCCAACTCGCTTTTGCGCTCGCCTTGTACCACCGCGAGCATGGCAAAAATCCGAACGAACTGGCCGCCCTCGCGCCCAATTATGTGCCGCGGATTCCGAACGACCTATTCAACGGCCAGCCGCTGACTTACCGGCTAACGGACAAGGGTTATTTGCTTTACAGCGTCGGCCCTAACGGCATCGACGACGGCGGGCGAAGCTTCGACGACACGCCGCCGGGTGATGATTTGGTGGTGCGAATGCCGCTGCCGGCGCTGCCGCCAAGGTAGAAACCTGCAGCAGCGCCAATCGAGATCGTTTCCCGTTGCTACGCCACATCGAGCAGCGCTTGAGGGTTTCTTGCCGCTATCGCCAAAAGCGTACGCGCCGCCCCCGAAGGCGCCCGCCGTCCTTGCTCCCAATCTTGAAGGGTCCGCACCGACACGCCCAGCAACTCGGCGAAGCGCGCCTGCGACAGGCCGGTTTGTGTCCGTGTACTTGCGATGTCGGGGACGTTGATTATGCGGCCGTACTCGCCCCGATTGATCTCGCGCACGCTGGCGAGAATCTCGGACCCGATTTCACGTTTCGGTCGTGCCATTGCCAATCTGCAACTTTAACGGCGATAAGGTCGCGCCGTGACAAGCCCGCGAATCCCTCCATAGTGCTTCACGTTGAACGTGAATAGTCTGGCGGACAGGCCCGTCGCACAAGACGCAATCAAGGCGTCGAGAAGCCCAAGTCCGTGCGAGGGATGGAGTGTCGCGTAATCGGCAAGCGCCCGGTCACAATCTGCGGCCGATGGCCAGACGATGCGCAGCCGTTTAACGAGCTTCAGCACTTTACGAACTTCGCGTGCGTTCGGCGCCTCCTGGATCATTTCCATTACGACGAAGCCAGGCACTGCCGGCATGTCCGTGAGCGCGCTGAACCAAGTGACCGCCGGCGGATGCCCGCGTTGCACATCAACAAGGACATCGGTGTCCAGGAGGTCCATTGCTCAAGATCTCGATCGGCGTTGCGCCTTTTCGCGCAACATTCGCGCATGCGCCGAACTGTCGGTAATATCGGGCCGCGACCCGATGAGGCCTTCCTTACGCCAGTAGTCGACAAGTTCCTTCCCGGTGCGGGCCAAAGATTGGCCTTCGCCGCGGTCGAGCAAGCGGAGGACGTACGCCTCCAGCGGCAGGCCGTTCTCGGCTGCTTCTTCCGAGAGCCTGGCCTCGAGTTTCGCAGGGAGTTTCAGCAATAGGCTCATAATTCCACCTCGCGTCGGTTAGGATTGTAGCATGCGCAGGGGTGTCTTGCAGGACCGAGCGTTGATGTCCGCTGCCGGCCCCCCGTCCTTCATTCTTCCGTCACTCGCTTCGTCACATCCACGCCGAGCCAACACGCCGCGGCCAACGCGAAGCTGCACCCGTAGATGATGAACACCCACTCCGGCGCGACCGGCAGCAGCCAGCCGGCGACGAGATTGCCGAGCGCTCCGGCGAAACTGCCGAGCATGTTCATCGCGCCGCCAAGCGTGCCGGCGTAGCGTTCGCCAATGTCGGCGGCGGCGGCCCACGCGGGACCAATCGACAAATCGTTGCCGACGAAGACCACACACAGCATCAGGCCGAGCAGCCACGGTTCGTGGACGACGTTGACTAACATCCACGCGACACTGCCCATCGCCATGCCGAAGACGCCGTTGAGCCGGCGGCCCCATTTGCGGTTGCCGGTGCGGCGGATGATCCAGTCGGAAATCACGCCGCTCGACACGCACGCAACCATGCCGCAGGCGAAGGGAAGGCTTGATAGCCATTTAACGTTGTCGTCGGAGAGCCGGCGATGATCGGCGAGAAAGGTCGGCAAGAGGGTGACATAGAAGTTCGCGGCGAACCCACCGAACGTGTACATCAAGCACAACGCCCAGGCGCTGCGTGAGCGCAGCAACCGACCCCACGGCACCGCGGCGTGGCTCGGCCGCGGACCGCGACCGGCCGCGATGAGTGCGCACTCAGCGAAATTCACCTGCGGCAATTCCTCGGGTCGATTGCGAAACCGCCACCAAAAAACGCCGCACCAAAGCACGCCCAGCGACGCCAGCAGCCACAGCGCAGGCTCCCAGCCGCCAACATATGCGGTCAGCATCAGCAACAAATGCGGCACAACTAGGCCGCCGAAACGCGTGGACATCCAGATGCAGCCCTGAGCCGTCCCGCGTTCGGTGAGCGGCATCCAGTCGGCGATCATGCGGCCGAGCAAAGGAAATCCGCCCGCCTGGCAAGCGCCGAACATGAAGCGGAGCAGCAAGAGCGCCCCGAATGCCAGCCCCGCAGTCCGCGGCAGCCAGGCGATCAGTCCGACGCATCCGGTCAGCACCGACCAACCGAGAACAATGGCAGTGAGCGGCTTGCGCACGCCGAAGCGGTCGCCGAGTAGCCCGGCTGGAATCTCGAAGATGCCGTAGGCGATCAAGAACAGCGCGGTCAGCCAGCTAGCGCCGAGGTCGCCGATGTCGAGCGATTTCTTGATCTCCGGCAACGCCGACGAGAAGCCGACGCGGTGAATGTACGCGATGATCGCGGCAGCGCAGGCGGCGGCGAGGACGTGATAGCGAACGGATGTCGGACGCTGTGTTCCGACCGACGACGGTAGTGGTTGCAGCGGGCCACCCATGTTACGGATTCGGCGGCGACGTGCAGATCAGGACAACGAGCATTTCGGTACCCGTGTTCTCGATGCCGTGAACACACCACGGCGGCAGGTAGACGAAATCGCCTTTTTTTACCTCGCGTTGGAAGCGCGCAAACGTCATCGTGCCGCGGCCTTCGAGAATGACGTAGGTCTCTTCCGTCTCATGGCTGCCCGGTTCGAGAACGACGTGCGGCGGGATGTAGAACATCACGATGCCCATGTTCTTCGCCGGCGCTTTGGGGTTCACCGGGTGAACGACGCGCACGCCCAGACCGTGGCAGTTCGGATAGACCACCGGCACGGCTTCCTGCACGGTGACTATCATCGGATCGGGCGGCGTCGCCGGCTTCGGAATCGTCGGCGAACGATCGCCGGTGTAACCTTTGAACTGTGTGATCGCGGCCATAGCGTTCCTTAAAGGATGAAGGATGAAGGATGAACCGATCAATGGCCCTTGGCACGTTTGACACAGGTCACCAGGATGGCAGCGAGCTCGTTCGCCTCTTGCAAAAGGCCGGCCAAGCGGGCTTCGTGAGCGATTGCACCTGCGACTAACAGTTCGAGCCAATACGAGGTCTCTTCAAGCTACTTGTAAGCCGCCCTCTAGTTTACTAATAAACTCCGCGTCCGATCTGATACGGTGTCCGGTAATGCGCGCCGACCGAAGTACCGCTCTTCAACACTTGTTTCCCGAGCACTTGTCCCTCCGCGGTTTTGGGGAGCGCTCCGTATAAGCGAATGATGCGCAGCGCAAACTGTTTCGTCCGAGTCTTCAAATCCACGCGCGCAGTTTCGCACATGGGGTCCGCCTCCTTCATCCTTAGAACTCGCGAGTGTACCCGGCGGTCCAGCCGCCGTCCACGGTTAAGATGTGGCCGTTGATGTAACTGCTTTCCGGCGCTGCGAGGAACAGTGCGGCGTGGGCGATCTCCTCCGGTGTTCCAGGGCGGCCGAGCGGGATGTGGGACAGGAGTTGTTGCACGTTCGCCTTGAATTTGCCGTCGTCGCCGTAGAAGAGCTGCTTGGTGCCTTCCGTCAACGTTGAACCCGGCGCGATCGCGTTGACAAGGATTCCGCGCGGTCCCAATTCGAGCGCCATTGCCTTTGTGAGATTGACCACCGCCGCTTTCGCCGCCACGAACGGGCATTGCAACCGCAGCGGCACCAGGCCCGCGATCGACGCGATGTTGATGATGCGGCCCGAACCCTGCGCGACCAGGATGCGCGACGCCGCCCGACTCATGTTGAAGACGCCGTTCAAATCGACATCGAGAATGCGGTCCCATTCCTCGCGTGGAAATTCGTCAATGTTGACCCGATGCGCGAGCGTGTTGACACCGGCGTTGTTGACGAGAATGTCGAGGCGGCCGAATTGTGTAACTACTTGGCGAAGGACTTCTTCGACTTGTTCCGCATTCGTGACGTCTAATTCCAACGCGAAACCGCCGGGCTGTCGAGCGACCGCGGCTTGGACAGCGGGTACGTCGATGTCGGTATAGACGACGCGCGCGCCATTCTCGGCAAACAAATCCGCAATCGCTTGTCCGATGCCACGGGCGGCGCCGGTGACGAGCGCGACTTTGCCGTCGAGATCAACACGCATGATATCGCCTTCCCTCACGCCCGCGCGAGTTCCGTCCAGAGCGCCTTATAATAACGCAGCAATTCCTCACCGCTCGCCGGGTCGGGCGGCGACTTGCCGACTTCGCACAAGGTCACGCGATCGTAGCCGGTCTCGCGGAAGACGCGGAACAGCTCGCGGTACGGATAGGCGCCGGCTGCGTCCTTGTACAACTCGTTGATGTGGCACGATTTGATCCACGGTCGCAGCAGCTTGAAGAACTCGGCCACCGACTTGTTCTTGATGTCGCTGCCGTTCGAGTTCCAGGTGACGCCGACGTTGTCGAGGCCGCATGTTTCCATGATGGTCTTCATGTGCGGTGGATGAGCGGTGCCGCCGCCGTGGACTTCAACCCATATTTCCATGCCGAAGTCGGCCGCCGCTTTGCCGCACTCGATCAGCGCCTTGCCGATCTGTTCGAGGGTCTTCTCGACCGGGACTTCCTTGGGCAAGCCGTTGGGGCGGACCTTGACGCCCGTGCCGCCGAGGTCGTGGACCAATTCCGCGAACAGCTTGCACGTTTCAATGTTCTTTTTCACCACTGTGGGATCGGGAGACTGAAATTCGCAAATGGTGCCGCAGCCCCAGAACTCGACGCCGTTGTCGGCGAACCGTTTCCGCACGTCGGCGCGCTCGTCTTTGCTCAGTGTCGGCTCGACGCCGTGCTTGTGCGTTGTACGCAGCTCCACCGGCGAGAGGCCGACCGCTTTGCAGATACGGAGAACGGTCGGCAGGTCCCACTGGGCGGCGATGTTGTAGGTGACGATGCCGAGGCGGAATTTGGGAATCTGGGTGGCTGGCACGGCGGTGACAGCCGTGGCACGCGCCGGGATTGCGGCAAGCCCGGCCGCGGCCACGGAGCCGGTAGCCTGGAGGAAACGTCGGCGGGTGAAGGACATGTGAAACTCCCCAAAGCGACGAAGCCTGTGAGACCGCGGAATCTGCCTATCATCCCGCCGCCTCCGCAGATTGCAAGAGGTTGCTGCAAATGAGGTGGACAGCAGTTTCTCGCGCCGGTATGCAGCCGGGACGGGGAGTCTTCACTCTGCCTAAAGCGAAAGTGACGCCGAGGCAGCAGCGGTGCCTGATGGGAAGCCCGAAGCGCATCGCGAGGGCGGATAGCCGCCCTCGCGTTGCGCTTCGGGCTCTCAGGGCTTCTCGCGGGAGCGATGCATGGTAGGGCAACGATGTCATTGTTGGCTTTTGTTGGTAGTTGTCGCCGCGTGCCTAAGTGGCGCGCCAGCGCACGGGCAGGAACAGGCGCCGCCGCCCGCGCGTGTCATGCAGCCGCCCGCGTGGCTGCCCAAGTACGATCTCGAAATCCACCTCGATCTGGCCCAACACCAGGTCGTCGTTCATCAGCGCACCACGTGGACCAATCGCCATCAGCGACCGGCGCAGGAAATCGTCTACAACGCCCACTCGCACTATGCGGTGCCCAAGGGCGACGGCCCGTTGCTGGCCAAGACGCTCGAAATCCTCCGCGTAAATCCGGAAGAGTCGATGGAGTCGCTGCCGCCGCCCCTCGACGTGCAGCGGGTGCGCGTCGGCGACCACGAGCTGGCGTTCCATTACCGCGACGACAACGTCACGGCCCTCACCATCCCGCTCCCTCAGCCCGTCGCACAGGGCGAAACCATCGTCGTCGACATGGACTTCGTCTTGCGTCTGCCGCAGCGGCAGGGGCGTTGGGGCCAATGGCAAGACGTGACATTTCTCGCCACCTGGTTGCCCGTGCTCGCCTACTACGACGAGAACGGCTGGCAGCCGACGCCGTTTGTCCCGTGGCACCAGCCCTTTTTCAATGAAGCGGGTGTCTATACCGCACGGTTGACGTTGCCGCGCGATCAAAAAGTCGCCTGCACAGGCTCCGTCATTGCCACCCGCGAGCTCGACGAGGGGTTGAAGCAGCTCGACATCACGGCCAACGGCGTGCGTGATTTCGCGATCGTCGCCAGCGCCCGCTTTCAGGAATTGACCGGGGACGCGGGTCCCGTGAAAGTGAAATGCCTCGCGTTCCCCGAGCACGAGTACCACGCGCGGGCGATGCTCAAGACCGTTTGCGATTGTATTCCCGTCTATACACAGTGGTTCGGCCCGTATCCGTATCCCGAGTTCACGATTGTCGAATCATTTTTCGGCTGGAACGGCAATGAATGCGGCACGCTGGTGATGATCGATGAGCGCATTTTCGGCGCCCCGCACATCGCCGACGGGTTTGTGGAATACCTCGTCTCGCACGAGACGTGCCATCAGTGGTGGTACAACGTGGTGGGCACCAACGGGTACTGCGAGACGTGGATGGATGAAGGACTCGCGACCTATTTCAGCCACCGCTACATCGACTGCAAGCACGGCAAAAACAGCCAGATGATCCATTACCCGTCCGGGTTGGAATGGATGCCGAACATACACCGCGACAATTACCGGTCGTTCGGCATGTACGGCGTCTACGGGCGCGGCGATCAAAAGCCGGTCGTGCAGGAGATGCCGCAGTTCGGGCATCTCGTGAACCTGCTCGGCATGTGTTACGACAAGGGCAGCCGCATCGTCGGCATTATCGAGGACCGCCTCGGCGAGGCGGCGTTCTTCGATTTCATGCGCACGGTTTACGCCAAGTATCAATACGGTATGCTCCGCGTCGCCGATTTTCAGCGCGAATTGGAGCTATACACCGGACGGTCGTGGAAGGACTTCTTCGATCATTGGCTGTACGGCTGCGGTTTGCCCGATTGGGCGGTGCAGTCCGTGAAGCTGGAACGCGTGGGCACGGCGACCACGACGTGCCCCAAGCCGGGTTTTCTGAATCAACTTCACGCCAAGGACGCGCGGCCGTACAACGCGACCATCCTGGTCGAGCAAAAGGGGGATTTCAACGAAGCAACGATGCTCGGCATCTGCCTCGACGGCGGCGACCACTACCAGATTCGCATTCCCATCGACCCGGAAGCGGGGCCGGTGCAGTTCGACGATCCGCCGGCGCGCGTCGAATGCGTCAACGAACGCCTCGTGAAGATCGAAGTGTTGTTGCCCTGCAAGCCGACGCAGATCACGGTCGATCCCGACAAGGTGCTCGTGGACCGCGACCCAACGAACAATTGCTGGCGGACGCCGGTGCGCGTTCGTGCGACGCCGCTGTATACCTTGCTCGATGAAACGGGCATGACCGCCGACTATGACAAGTACAATCTCACGTATGGCCCGTGGATCAGCGCGTCGGCATACGACGATCCGTGGTATCCGATGTCGCCGCTGGCCGGCGTGCGTTTGGGGCTGTATCGAACGGATTTCTTCAAGACGGGGGTCTACGCGGCGTATCGCGCGAACGATCGCAATCTGGTCGCGGGCGTAGACGGCTTAGTCGACCATTGGCCGTGGCCGCACACGCAGTTCGGGTTCAACGCCGAACGGTCCCTGACCAACTGGAACGGCGACGACCGCCTTGGCAGCCGGGCGATGCTGTTTGGCCGCTACGTTTTCCAGTACACGCCCAGTCTTTATCTGCCGCCGATGCACTATGTGGAAGCGTACACGTCGTTCCGCGATCACTTCTTGCCGGACCCTGAAAACACGGTGCCGGGCGCGGATCACTTCGATCATCAGACGACGGTCGGGCTCCACTATCACCTCGATTATTTGACGCCCTATTGGGACCCGGAGGGCGGCTTCCGCTTGGACGCGTCGGTTGAGCAGGGCATTCCGATTCTCGGCGAAAAGGAGTCGTTCACGGCCGGCATCGCCCAGTTCTCGACGGTGAAAGGGCTGCCGGAAGGGTGGGGCTGGCTCTCCGACACGCGCATCGCCATGCGTCTGGCCGGCGCCGCGGCGTTGCCGAATAAGGGGGAGTTCTTCGCGCTCGGCGGGGGCGAGATGTGCCGCGGCTTCGACGTGACCGAACGCCAGGGAAGTCTGCTTTGGCTAGCGAGTCTCGAATGGCGCGTGCCGCTGATTCGGGGCGTCACGTGGGACTGCTGCGATCACGTCGCCGGGGTGCGAAACGTCTACGCCGCGGCTTTTTACGACGTCGGCGACGTCTATGTCAAAGGCCACTCGCTCGGACCCGTGGCCCATGCCGTCGGCGCGGGATTGCGCGTCGACGTGGCGTGGTTCAGCTTCGTCGAGCGGACCACGATTCGCTTCGACGTGGCAAAATCGGTCAACACGGACAACGACGTGCAATTTTGGCTTGGCTTGCAGCATCCGTTCTAACGGCGGCAATCCGTCGTCTCACTTCCTTTTCTCCGCGTTATTGAGCAGCTCCAAGTACCGCTCCGCCAGCCCCTGCGTATTGAAAGCAGGCGGCAGGGGTTTGGCGGCGCTTACCGCATGCTCAAAGTACTGTCGCGCCCGCGGAATATTGCCCGCTTCCAGCGCGAGGACGCCGCGCATGGTTTCATAATCGAGCTGCTGCCGCAGAATCGCGAGAGCTTGCCCCATATTCTCGACAACGAGCTGCTGCAAGACTCGTTCAGACACACACTGCGCGACCGGCTTGGGCGCCACCGTGGCGTAGCGCAGGCACTCATGCAGCATGAGGCCGAGGACCTTCGGCGTTTCGTTATACTTGTCAATGGCCTGGCCGAGATATGCGTCCGCCTCTTCATAATTGCCGCGGGCCGCCGCATTCAGAACGCGCAGCATCTCGTACGTGTCCGGGTTTGCCGGCGGGCGATTCAGAGTGTCCTTGATGTCATCCGTGAGCATTACTTCAACCTTGTCGAGCTGTCCGAGGGCGAGCAAGATGCGCAACTCGATGATCGCCCCTTCCTGCTGCAGGTCGGTCCACGTGCCTTCCAATAGGGTGTTGAGGGCTTGCTCCTGCAGGCCCATACCAAGCGCGATCTGAGCGCGGGTGACGATCGACTTCCCGGCGGCGGCGACCTCGCACTGGTTCCGGCGGTTGTTGACTTCCGTCTCCAAGTCCTTGAGCTGTTTCTCCATGCCCTCGATTTGCTTGCGAAACGCCTCCGTGTCCACGCCCTGCTGCGGCTGGGATTGACGCAGCAACTCCATCGCTTTTGTCAGGGAGGTCAGAGCGGCGTCGAAGCTGTTCAACTTCATGTACATTTCGTGCTGCGTGAGATACACCACAACTTCCGTTTCCGGCGGCAACACGCCGAAAGTGGCTTGGTGCAGCGCGGCGGCGCGCTGTACGCCGCGAATCGTCGCCAATTCCGGCAGCCGACGAGGCACCCACTGTCGATCTTTCGTTTCATTCTCCCATTTACTGTAAGCCTGCGCGAGCTGGAGATAGGCGTTGCCGTCGTCCGGGTTGACGGCGATGCCGCGCCGAGCCGCGCGCACCGCCAGGATCAAGGCGGCGGGGGGACCGTTGTCTTGACCGGAACTAAACGTCTTGAAAGCGCGATCGGTGTATTCCGGTCTTCCCAGGAGCAAAAAGCGCGAGACCATAACGAACGGGCCACTTGGCCCGGTCGCGGCGCCGCCGATGCCAACGCCGGTCAGCCCGGCGAAGGGGGCGGCCGGCCAAAGAATTTGTTGGCGGTAGAGCGGTTCACGCGACTGGAGGCCGAAGTGCAGCAGGTTCACGTCCGCTTCTTCGCCGCCGAGTGACGGAGGCAGGTCGGGCGTGAGGTACGCCTCCCACCATTCGCGCGCCCGCGCTAAACGGCTGGGTCCGTCCGGGGGCGCGAGATCCGGATCGGCGCCGAAGGCCTTCTGATCAAAGTCGAGCCGCATGTCCGCAAAGCGCTTGGTCCCGCCGCGCGCGGAGTCCTCCCAGCCAAGGATAAACGTCCGGCCGTCTTGATAGAGGAGCGTCCACTGCTCGGGAGAATTCAAGAACAGAGCCAGCTTTGCCGCCAGCGGTGTTTTGCTGGGGCTGCGTTGCAGCACCACATAGCGAATGCCGTGTTCACGAAAGAGTTTCTGCCAGCCCAGCTCGGTGTAAAAGCGGGGCTGCTGTCCTTTTTCGCGTTCCAGGTTGATGGCGGAGCGCACGTCCTCATACGCGGGGGCAACACTCGTGAACAACTCGAACCGGAAGTCAACGAAACCCTTCTCGTCGGGGCAATACCAAGCGTAGTAGTTCGGAAGATCGGGCGCGAGGTTGAAGCCGTGCTCGTCGGGCTTGAGCTTGCCGTCACGCCGCCAGCGCGCGATCTGTTCGGCGACCTGGACGTGCGATGGCTCCGGCTCGATGGTCCAGCTCACGCGGTGAACGCGCACCATCGACATGCCACGCACACCGAACAGCCAACCCGGCCATGCGGCCAGCAGCGAAAGCGTGGTGACGACGATGGCGCTGCCGCGCCCGGCCAGCAGGACCGTTCGCCACGATCCCTGGGCGCGGCGCGGCTCGCTCCAGCAGCGCGCCGCCCACTCTTGCAGATTCAGCGCCGCCAGCGGGCCGCCGACCACCGCAAAAAAGGGAATCGCCCGGGCGTGATATGCGCTCAGGCCCAGGAGTCCCGCCCACAGTGCAAACCGTGACCACCGCCAATCATTGTAATTCAACGCGAAGGAGCCGATTCCCAGAAGCACCAGCGCCACATAGGCGATGCCCGCCGCGCTGACGCCGGTCCCGATTACCCAATAGCCGCTTTCCAGAGGCGACGCGAACACCGGCGCGAAATAGGGATCCTCTTTGAAGGCGTCCATTCCCGCCTCGACGCCGAGCTGCGCGGGGAGTCGGAGCGCCTGCACGTGGTACGGATTTACGAGACAGGCGAGAACCCCAACGATCAGCACGACGGTTAACGTGCGTAATCGTGCCTGACTGTCCGCGCCGGCTCCGGTCTCGCTTCGCCCTACAAACCGTTGCAGCAATGTGGCCAGCCAATAGAGTGCCACCGTTGCCGGGCCGAGCAGAAACCAGTCGTCCATGTTCACCCAGAGCGCGAACAGCGGCGGCAATAGCCACAAGGATGTGAAGCGACGATCCACCGGGGCGTCTCTGCTGGCGTGGACCTTTTCGTCGGACGCTTCCGAGCGCAGCAAAATCGCCAGCGTCACGCCGAGAAACAGAAACGAGAAGACGGTCGGCTGCATCAAAAAGCGTGAACTCATCGCCAGCATCGCCAGCCCCACGCACACCGCGGGGATGAACAGGCCTTGATCCCGACGTCGAATGCGGAGCAGTACGACGGCCAACCCGACCAGCACGATGGCCTTGAAAACCACCAGCGCCGCACCGTCCCCCAATTGGTAAAGCCCGTAGGTCAACAAGTCATACAGCCAGGAATGATTGATCCACGGCACGCGCTGCGTCGTAAAGGAGAAGGGATCGACGCCGAACTGATAGGCGCCGCGCGCCAGCAACCTGCCGGACGCCAGGTGCATTAAAGCGTCGCTGTTGCGGATGGCGATCGATCCCAGCAGGAACGTCAGCGCGAGGACCAGGAGAACGAGCGCGACATCGAGGCGAAAAAGGATGCGCGCGAGCTTTTCCGTCGAAAGCGGTTCACGCGTACGCCGACGTGCCGGGGGGGGGAGTTCGATGCGCTTGTTGTCCGCGGAGGGTTTTGTAGGGGCGGTCCCTTCCGGCTTCGAAGTCGAGGCCGAGGGATCGTGAGCTGCTGCCATAAGAGACTTCCTGATCGCCAATAGGGACGAGCGCCGTTAGCCGGAGATCGCCGACCAACGGGTTTGCACGACTCCGGAAAGGGTAGATCGCTGTTGTTTGTCAACGGTAGAGGCTCGCCGAACGGGGGTCAAGGACGAATGACGCTGCTCGCTCGGCCGTTCTTGAATCGTCGTCCTGCCACAGGCGTCTAACAACGCGGGGCCGGCGCCGGCCGTGTCCGCCGATTCCGTCTGTTCGCCGTCGTCCGGCCTGTCGTAGAATAGCGGCATCCATCGGCGCGTACACTGATCGCCGTTCCCTCCTGAGGAGGAATCGCTGATGTCCGGTTCCGCACCTGCGTCCCAAGGACGTCGCGGCATTCGTCCGCTGCGTTGGTTCATCGCCATGGCATTGCCCGTCGTGGCGGGACTTTCGGTATACGCCATCGTCCAGTGGGGTACGGCGCCGCTCCTCGGCAAGGCCCGTGCGCTGAGCGAAGCGCCGGAAGATCGCCGCGTCGAAGCGCCGGAATTGACCGGGGGCGTGGCGTGGCTCAACACGGCGGGGCCCATCCGCATGAAGGACCTCCGCGGCAAGATCGTCGTCCTCGATTTCTGGACCCTCTGCTGCATCAACTGTATGCACACGCTTCCCGACCTCGCGAACCTCGAAAAGAAGTATGGCAACCAACTCGTCGTCATCGGCGTCCACACCGCCAAGTATGATAACGAGCGCGACAGCGAAAGCATTCGCAAGGCGATCCTCCGCTACGAAATCACGCACCCAATCGTCAACGACGCCTACATGAAAATCTGGCGGACGTATGAGGTGCAGTCCTGGCCGACGCTCTATCTCATCGACCCGGAAGGCTTCATCGTCGGCCGCGGCGCGGGCGAAGGACTTTACGACGCTCTCGACGCCGCCATCGCCAAGCAAATCAAAATTCATCGCCAGAAAAAGACGCTCAACGAAAAGCCGCTACGTTTTGACCTCGCCCGGCAACACGAGAAGGGGGACAGCCCGCTCTTTTTCCCCGGCAAGGTGCTCGCCGACGCGGAGCACAATCGCCTGTTCATCGCCGACAGCACGCACCATCGTATTGTCATTACGGATTTGAACGGCAAGAAGATCGCTATCGCCGGCGTCGGCGAGCCGGGTCGCGCCGACGGCGGCTTTGACAAGGCAAGCTTTAACGATCCGCAGGGCATGGCCGTCGATGGCGATATGCTTTACGTGGCGGATCGCAAGAACCATCTGATCCGCGCGCTGGACTTGAAGGCGCAAACCGTCAAGACGATCGCCGGCACGGGCGAACAGGACCGCGAGAATCGCTTCGGCGGCGGCGCGGCGCTCAAGATCGGCTTGAACAGCCCATGGGACTTGCTCTTGCGCGGCAACTTGCTTTACATCGCGATGGCGGGGCATCACCAGATTTGGACGCTGGATCTTAAGAACAGGCAACTCAGTCCCTACGCCGGTAATGGCCGCGAAAACATCTTCGACGGCGCACTCACCCAGGCGAGTTTCGCGCAGCCGAGCGGACTGACCACCGACGGCAAAACATTGTACGTCGCCGACTGCGAGGTGAGCGCCATTCGGGCAGTCGCGCTCCCGAATCAGCAATCGGGCGTGAAAACGCTTGTCGGCGAAGGCCTCTTCGAGTTCGGCGACACGGACGGCGTTGGCAAGGAAGTGCGGTTGCAACACGCGCTCGGCGTCGCGTTCCACGACGGCAAGGTATACGTCGCCGACACCTATAACAGTAAGATCAAGGTGCTCGATCCTGAGAAACGATCCTGTACCACGTTTCTCGGCGACGCGGGCGGCTGGCTGGCCGACCCGCTGTTTAGTGAACCCGCTGGATTGAGTTTCGCGGGCGACAAACTCTACATCGCCGACACGAACGCCCACCGCATCCGTGTTGTAGACGTGAAAAACAAAACCGTTTCGACGCTTAAACTGGAAGGCGTCGAACCGCCAAGAATCGCGAGCGCCGCCAACTAGCATCGGCGAATGGCGGCGTTTATTCGCTCCATGCGATTTACGAAGAACGAGAAGGACCGAGGCCTATGCGATTTGCACGGATTCTCACCCGCATCGCCGCGGGCATCGCCGTCGCCCTTGCGACCGCAATCCCCGCGCGCGCGCAGTCCGACGATCCGTTCAGCCCCGGCAACGCATCCAAGGCCGGTGGCGGCGCCTTCGAGCAAGCCATTCCAAAGATCAGCGCACAAATCGAGCCGCCCGAGTTAAAACGGGGCCAGATCGGCACGCTAAAGGTGTCTCTTGAAATAGCGCCTGGCTGGCACACCTATCCGACGAGGCAAACCGATCCCGGCGCCGATTCGCAAATCACGCAGATTTCGACCGGAGCGTCCACGGATCTGATCTTCACGGGCGAGTTCATCGACCCGCCGTTCCTCGCGAAGCCGGAACTCGCGGCGGGCATCAAGGATCTGCACTATTACGAGAACCGCGTCGTTTTCGAGCGACCGCTCAAAATCAAACCGGATGCGGCGCCCGGCAAAAAGACGCTGAAAGTGACGCTCACCGTAATCGTCTGCAATGACGCGGGCTGCTTGCCGCCTGAGAAGGTGGAACGTGAGGCGACGTACACGGTCGCGGACGGGACTTTTGTGGCCGAGAACACACCGCCGGCCGCGCAGCCGATTCAAGATCGAGGGCCGGACACGACTGCCTCCAAGCCGCCGAGCAGCCAGCCGTCGGGGGTCGCAACGGAAGCAAAGAAGGCGAATGTCGGCTTCTGGGTGTTCCTGCTCCAGGCAGTCGGCTGGGGCGCCATCTCGCTCATCACGCCGTGCGTGTTTCCGATGATTCCGATTACCGTGAGTTTCTTCCTCAAACAGTCCGAGAAGGCGCATCACCGTCCATTCGGAATGGCACTGGCGTACAGCGGCACGATCGTCACCGTGTTGACCATCGGCGGCCTGATTTTGATGAAGAGTCTGCAAAACTTCAGCCAGCACCCGGCGACGAATTTCTTCCTGGGCGCCCTCTTTTTGGTGTTCGCGCTGAGCCTGTTCGGCATGTTCGAGATTCGCCTGCCCACGAGCCTCGCCACGTTCACGTCCGCGCAGGAAGGGCGCGGCGGCTTGCTCGGCGTGGTGTTCATGGCGTTGACTTTCACGATTATCAGCTTCACGTGCGTCGCCCCGTTTTACGGGAGCTTCATCGCGTTTGCCGCGAGCGCCCAAAGTGCGAGCGACTGGGTGCAGCTCTTCTTCGGAGCGCTCGCCTTCTCGGCGACGTTCGCATCGCCATTTTTCCTGCTCGCTCTCTTCCCGACACTGCTGCGTTCGCTGCCCAAGAGCGGGTCGTGGATGAACACGATGAAGGTCGTCATGGGCTTTCTGGAAGTTGCGGCAGCCCTGAAATTCCTGCGCGCGGGCGAATTGCTCGTGCGCGATCAGGCTCAGTTTCTCACGTACGATCTCGTGCTCGGGTGTTACGTGGCCCTCGCCTTTCTGTGCGGCTTGTATCTGCTCAACGTGTATCGACTGCCCCACGATCACGACGTGCCCGAGCAACTGGGAGTGCCGCGCTTGGTGCTAAGTCTGATTTTCCTCACGCTTGGCTTGTACCTGATGCCGGCTCTCTTCAAGCAAGGCGACGGCGCGCAACAACGGCCGCGCGGCGCTGTGTTCGCCTGGCTCGATTCGTTCTTGTTGCCCGACGCCTCGGATAACGAGGCGACAACCGTGGCTGGCTCGAAGCCACAGCTTCCTGGCGATACGGCAAGATCGCCGGGCGCTGGCGTAAATGGCGGTTCCGGCGCCGAAGGCAAAAACGTGTCGCACCTGCCATGGACGGGCAATTTGCAGCGCGGCCTTCAAGACGCTTTCGATAAGCGCAAGCTGGTGTTCATCGACTTCACGGGCAAGACCTGAGTGAATTGCGTAATCAACGAGAACAGTGTGTTCTCAAAGCCTTCCATCAAGGACCTGTTGCACCAGTACACGCTGGTACAGCTTTACACCGATTCTGTCCCGGAGCGTTATCAACCGACCACGAGCCCGGACGAAAACAAGCAACTTCAGGCCGATAAGTTCGGCACCGTTCAGTTGCCCCTCTACGTAATTCTGAAGCCGTTGGGGGGCGACAAATACGAAGAGGTTGCTCGGTACGACGAAGGGAAAATCAATAACGTCGCCGGATTCGCCGACTTCTTGCGAAAGCCGCTGCCCGCGGGCGGCAGAATTGCGTCGGCCTCCCCCTAAGCCGTGTGCCGAATGCGGTACAACGTCCCTTTCACGCGCCGGCCTCCCGGTTCGCCCGCGCGCGTCATCTGCGTCGTGAACGTCAGTCCCTGATCCACCAATGTCTGCCGCAACACGTGCGACGGTACGCGGTCTTGGTCGGTCATCAAGCAGACGCCGTCGGGCCGCAGGAGCCGCTTGATGAGATTCACGAGAGGCTCGACGTTGCGCAGCTCATAAATCAAGTCCGACGCGAGCACGACGGGCATGCGCAGGTCCTCGGGCGGATAGCGCCAATCCATTTGCAAGAGCCGAAAGTCGTCAAAGCCATTGAGCCGGGCGTTGCGCGCGGCGAAGTGCAACGCGGTCGCGTCGTAGTCGCTGAAAGTCACTTTCAGGCCGACGGAGAGAGCCACGATGCCGGGCAGACCGAGCCCGCAGCCGATTTCGATCGCGTCGGTTCCCGGCGTCCAGGGGTCATGGAAGATCGCCTTCCCCAGCATCCGCGCCGCGGGCCAGAGGTCGGCCCAATACGGCACGTATTCGTCCACGGCGAACGCCGACATGACGGCGGGGTGATCGAGCATGCGGTCGGAGTCGCCGGGACGCTCGATCAGGAACGAACGGCCTTCGATCAGCACCGTTTCACGGATGGGCGCACCGAGCGCGTCCAGCGGCGTTTCCGGCATGGGCGGGCGAAGGGATGGTTCAGCGCTCATGATTTCGATCTACAACTCGGCGACACAGCGGATCAGTTCTTCGTGCGTGATCGCCCGCTCCGCGGGGAAAAGACAGTAGCACGCCGGCGTCTGCATGGCGTCAAGAATGATCTGCCGGTCGTTTGGCGCCTCGAAACCCCGTTCGCACGGGATGTGGCCGGTGATGAGCAGGTCGGCGTCCACTTTCTCAAGAAACGCTCGGACGTTCGGCGGCGAGGTGTCACGCCCCCAGACCAAGGCATGCACCGATCCGCCCGGCGCCAAATCCGCGTCGTCGTTCTCTTCTTTCTGAAGCGCGCCGAAATCGAAGCTCGCCATCCGCAGAGCGGACGGCAGGCTGTGGCTGAGAAACACGCGATTCCGCGTCCGCAGCGCGAGCGGCACGATTGCGAATAACGCGTGGTACGCCGCGTACACTTCATCATCGCGCGGCGCATACGCCGCGGCGACACCCGCGCGAAACACGTCGTTCAAATCCTGTTCCGCCTTCGCGATCCATTGGCTCTTCCACTGCGCCAACTCGTGGTTGCCGAGAAGCACGTGGACGCGGCCGGGATACTGGCATTTGAGCGCGGCGACCAGGTCGAGCAGTTGATGCGATTTATCCCCTCCCGCCGGATAGCGGAACGGTCCGTGAACCAGTTCCTGCACGACGAAGTGACGCCGGGGATTCTTGGCGAGGTCCGCCTTCTGCATCAGCAGCCGAAAGTTCTCGATGTTGCCGTGTAGATCGCCGCCGACGAGCACGTCGCTCGCGTCGCGTAACTCCACGAACCGCCCGCGCCGGCCCGGCGTTTCGCGGAACGCTTGCACGGCACGGTGAAGCGTAGTGAGCAGGCGGTCGGGATCGGGCATGAACCTAATGCCGATGAGGGCTTGAAAAATCGTCACGGGCGACAAACGTATTGTAGAAGGGGGTCGAAATTCGTGCGAGACCGAGTGACCCGGTCGTTGCAGCAAAATGGGCTCGCACACACCGCTGAAATCACTTCCGCGTAACGCAAAAGGGAGTGCGTTGGGCTCACCTCAAACAACGTTTCCACTACCCTTGCCGGCTTTTCCGCCTATGATGCTTATAGAGCAACCGTCGTTGAAACACGCATCCGCGGATTCGCCAGGCTGGCAAAACAGGCAGGCGGGGATGGAATTCCGGGCCAGCCCGCATCGAGGGTGCTATTTTAACAGCGGGGGCGCTAAAGGAGCACCGCCCCGCGGGTCGCCCCTCATCCTATGCTCTCCCCAACAACGGGAGCCGTCGGATGAGGGGCAACCGACCCTTCCCTGTGGTCTCTCCCCGTTTGGCGCGAGCCGCAATGGACCTGGCCAAGAATCTCAAGATTGACAGCGTTTCGCGGCTGCATCCGAATCCGCCGCACCATGTCAGCCCGAGCCAGACCGTTGCCGAAGCCGTCGCTCTGATGCGGCATGAGCGCGTCGGCTGCGTCCTCGTCTGCGACGCGGACCGTCTGCTCGGCATTTTTACCGAGCGCGATCTCGTCCGTAAGGTGATGGCGGTCGGGAAGCCCTTGACCGTGCCGGTCGCCGAATGTATGACCGCCGATCCCGTGGTCGTCTATCCCAAAGAGGCGATTGGCGCCGCTGTCCGGCGCATGGAAGAAGGCGGCTACCGCCATTTGCCGGTCGTGGATGAAACGGGCCGCCCCGTGGGAGTGCTCTCGGTAAAACGAATCGTGCATTACTTGGTCGAACATTTTCCCGCGACGGTCTATAACTTACCTCCGGACCCCGGCACGGTCCCTCAAGAGGCTGAAGGGGCCTGAGATGGACCGCCGCCGGCACGCGGACAGTGCAGTCCGCGAGAGATTGAGGATTTTCTTTCATGACTGTGTTGAACTCACCCGTGCAGCCGCCCCCCGTTAAGCACGCCCAGATTCAAGAATTGGACTCCGCGATTGTCCGCTTCGCCGGCGACTCCGGCGACGGCATGCAGCTCGCCGGCACGCAGTTCACAAACGCGTCGGCGATCCTTGGCAACGACATCGCGACATTCCCCGACTTCCCCGCCGAAATTCGCGCTCCCGCGGGTACGTTAGCGGGCGTGTCGGGTTTCCAGGTTCACTTTAGCCGCAATGACATCCACACGCCCGGCGACAGCCTTAACACGCTCATCGCGATGAACCCGGCGGCGCTCAAGACGAACATCAAGGACCTGGAGACGGGGGGCATCCTGATCGTCAACGCGGATGCTTTCGGCCCCGGCGACCTGCACAAGGCCGGCTACAAGTCGAACCCGCTCGACGACGGCTCGCTGAAGAGCTACCGTCTCATTAAGGTGCCGATCAATGTGCTCAATCGCGCGGCCGTCAGCGAAATCAAAATGAGCCCGCGCGAAGCCGACCGCTGCAAGAATTTCTTCGCTCTCGGTTTGGTCTACTGGCTCTACGAACGTTCGCTCGACCCGACGGTTCGGTGGATAAAGGATAAGTTCGCCAAGAACCCTGCCGTGCTCGAAGCGAACATCCGCACGCTGAAAGCCGGTTACAACTTTGGCGAGACAACCGAGGCGCTGCCGGTCCACTACCGCGTCGCCCCCGCGCAGATCAAGCCGGGCAAGTACCGCAAGATCACCGGCAACGAGGCGATCGCGCTCGGCCTGGTCGCCGGTTCGCAATTGTCGAACCTGCCGCTGTGCTATGCGACTTATCCGATTACGCCCGCCAGCGACATCCTGCACCAGCTCGCCGGCTACAAGCGGTACGGCGTGCGCACGCTTCAGGCGGAAGACGAAATCGCCGCGATTGGCATGGCGATTGGCGCCGCATTCGGCGGGGCGCTCGGCGTCACCGCGACGAGCGGTCCCGGCGTCTGCTTGAAGTCGGAAGCGATCGGCCTGGCGGTCATCACCGAGCTGCCGCTTATTATTATCGACGTGCAGCGTGGCGGGCCGAGCACCGGTCTGCCGACCAAGACGGAGCAAGCGGACTTACTGCAAGCGATGTTCGGCCGCAACGGCGAGTGCCCCGTTGCCATCGTGGCGCCGTGCTCGCCGGCGGATTGCTTCAACATGGTGTTTGAAGCCGCGCGGCTCGCCATCGGCTTCATGACGCCTGTCTTCCTGCTTTCCGACGGTTATTTGGCGAACGGCGCCGAACCGTGGCTGATCCCGAACGTCGCAGACCTGCCGAAGATCAACATCAAGCACCCGACGGCGCCGAACGGCAATGGCAACGGTCAAGCGCCCCATTTCCTGCCGTACAAGCGCGACAGCCGCCTGGTCCGCGAGTGGGCCATTCCCGGCACGCCAGGCCTCGAGCATCGTATCGGCGGGTTGGAGAAGGAAGACGTTACCGGCAACGTCAGCTACGACCCGCAGAATCACGAACACATGGTTCGCACGCGGGCCCAAAAGATCGCGAACATCGCCAACGAGATTCCGCCTCTGGAAGTAAAGGGACCGGATCACGGCGACGTGCTGGTGATCGGCTGGGGCGGCACCTTTGGCAGCATTTCCACCGCCGTCGAACGCTGCCAGCGGAAAGGATTGAAGGTGGCGCAGGCGCACCTGCGTTATCTGAATCCAATGCCGAAGAACACGGGCGCTGTATTACAGAACTACCGCCGCGTGCTGGTGCCGGAACTGAATCGCGGCCAGCTCCGCATGTTGCTGCGGGCGGAGTACCTCATTGATGCCGTGGGGTTGAATAAGGTGCAGGGCAAGCCGTTCTTGGTCAGTGAGATTGAGGAAAAGATTGAACAGTTGATTAACGACAAGCACGGCAAGGTCACGATGCGCGTGGACGGCAAGTTGATGGACGAGTTCGTCGATGATGCCGGCAATGCGAATTAGGGTTTCATTCTGCTTAGCGGCGGTTCGCAGAACTGCCGGGGCGGCTCTCCGAGCCGTGCGCTAAACGATTTATTCATACGTGTTTCTTTGAGGTTTGTATGGCAACCACCACGCCCCTTCTCACTCTGACCGCCAAAGAGCTCGCCAGCGACCAGGAAGTCCGTTGGTGCCCCGGTTGCGGCGATTATTCCATCCTCGCGCAGATGAAAAAGGCTCTCGCAGGCGTCGGCGTGCCGCGTGAGAAGATGGTATTTATCTCCGGCATCGGCTGTTCCAGCCGGTTTCCTTACTACATGAACACCTACGGTTTCCACTCGATCCACGGGCGGGCGCCGACGTTCGCCACGGGGTTGAAAGCGTGCCGGCCCGATTTGCAGGTATGGGTTATCACCGGCGACGGCGACGGCCTGTCGATCGGCGGCAACCACCTCATCCACTGCATCCGCCGCAACGTGGACCTGAAAATCATCCTGTTCAACAACGAAATCTACGGCCTCACGAAGGGTCAATACTCGCCTACCTCGCGCATCGGCACGCGGACCAAGTCAAGCCCGCTCGGCTCTATTGATAATCCGTTGCGGCCGCTCTCCATTGCCATCGGCGCCGAGGCGACGTTCGTCGCGCGCACCGTGGATGTGGACATTAACCATCTAACCGAGACGCTGCGCAAGGCATCCGCTCATAAAGGCACCGCCTTTGTTGAGATCTACCAGAACTGCAAGATCTTCAACGACGGCGTCTTCGAATACGCGACCGACAAGAGCATCAAGGCCGACAACACGCTGTACCTGGAACATGGCAAGCCGCTCATCTTCGGCAAGGATCGCAACAAAGGCATTCGGCTGCACGGTCTTGATCCGGAAGTGGTCACGCTCGGCAGCGGCATCAACGTGGACGACCTGCTGATCCACGACGAGAAGGCCGAGGAGCCAAGCCTGGCGTATTTGCTCAGCCGCATGGTCTACCCGCGCTTTCCGGAATGCGTCGGCGTCTTCCGCAACGTGGAACGCCCGACCTACGACGACCTGCTCAACCAGCAGATCGAGGAAGCCGTCAAGGCAAAGGGCCGCGGCAAGCTCGACGAACTGTTCGCGGCGGATGATACTTGGGTTGTCCAGTGATTTAAGATTGCAGATTGCAGATTTGAGATTTCAATCTGCAATCTGCAATCTGCAATCTGCAATCGACATGATTTGTCCAACCTGCGGCCACGACAACCTGCCCGGCAGCGAAGAATGCGATCGCTGCCAGCAGGATTTGACGCAACTCGATCGGCCCCAGCCGCATGACCGCGTGGAACGCAGTTTGATGGAAGATCGGGTCGGCGATCTGCGCCCGGTCGAGCCGATCACGCTGCCGCCGACGGCACGCTTGCGGGATGCGATGCAGGCGATGTTGACCAAGAAGATCGGCGCGCTGCTTGTGGTTGACGGCGGCGGCAAATTGCTCGGCATCCTTAGTGAGCGGGATTTTCTCACGAAAGCCGCTGGCACAGCCGGCGTCGATGCGGACACTCCGGTCGAGCGCGTGATGACGCACAATCCGGAAACGGTGACCGCATCCGACTCGCTGGCCTTCGCCCTGCACAAGATGGACATCGGCGGTTACCGCCACTTGCCCGTGCTCCACGAAGGCAAGCCGGCCGGCGTAATCTCCGTCCGCGACATGTTGCGCCACATCACGCGCATGTGCAAACAGTAATCGACGCGAGACGTTGCGAACCCGGCGCGTGAGCGCGGGACGCAGCTTGTGTCCAGCGCTCGCGGCGGGCGCCGTTGATTATACGCCGGCTGCGCACGGCTGCTCAAGGATAGACACCGCCGCCACCTCCGCGGCCGGCAGCCACACGTCAAAACGCGATCCCTGTCCGGGTTCGCTCCACACCTCGATGTGACCCCCGGCATTCGCGACAATCTGCTGGGCCACCGCCAGGCCCAGTCCGTTGCCGAGCTCTTTTGTCGAAAAGTACGTGTCGAACAAGTGACGCCGGACGTGCTCCGTCATGCCTTCGCCGGTATCCGCTACGGACAACACGACCCAAGGACGTAAGCCGTCGCACTCCGCGAACTGTCTCTCGCAGCCGGAAGATTGAATTCTGAGTCGCCCGCCCGACGGCATTGCGTCGCGGGCGTTGAGGCACAGATTGATGAGCACCTGTTGGAGTTCCAACTCGTCGGACTGGGCGTGAAGTTCGTCGTCAACCAGCGCCTGTTCGACTTTGATCGAAGCAGGCAGCGACGAGCGCAGCAACTTCAGCGTGTGTCGCGTAATGCCATTGACCGCCACCGGGTGCAGTGCAACATGGCGCTCCTTGCCGAAGGCGAGGAGTTGGCCGGCAAGGTTTTGCGCGAGGGCGCTTACTTCGAGAATCTGCCGCAGGTCGTCCCGCGCCGGGTGCGAGGCGGCAAGCGACGTGTGCGCGAGGTCGGCCATGCCCGCGATCACGGTGAGCAGGTTGTTGAAGTCGTGCGCAATGCCGCTCGCCAGTTGGCCCGCCTGTTCCAAGCGCTGCGCCCGCTGCAGCTCCTGCTCCAGGCGGCGTTCGCGCGTCATGTCAACGATCAGCGCCACGCCCCCGACGATTTCGTCCGCCTGCCGTTGCGGTTGCAGGAGCGCATAACCGGTGCGTTCCGACCCATCCTTCACGCGATAGCGAAGGTGCAAGCGCGATGTTTGTCCGTCGGACATCATCTTTTGCGCCGCGGCCAGCAACCGAGGAAGATCTTCTGGATGGAGAAGCGGCTGCCAGGCGGCGGGCTCGCGCAGCTCCAGCAGGCTATATCCCGTCGCGTCGGCGACCGCGGGATTCACGTAGGTGACACGCAGCCAACGGTCGAACTGCAGGAGCATGACAGGCAGCGAATCGACCAGGCCGTGGTAGCTCTCCTCCGAAGCTTGCAAAATGTCGAGCGCCAACCGGTGTGCGGTAATATCGGTGAACGTCACGACGACGCGCCGCCCCGCCAAATCGGTACCGTTGGCCAGAGGCATCGCGTTGACGAGCAGCCAGCGCCGCCCGGCGCCGTCTCCCTTCGCGCCTTTGGCGTCCACGCCGAATACAGTGTTGCGCACGGGCGAACCGCCTCGGCCCGCGAGGGCGCCGGGAAGTTTCTCCACGGGCAGTGGCTCGCCGGACTCACTCAGGAACTGCACGTCAAGGTCGTCCAACGACAGAGCGCACAGACTCTCCGCGCGGGCGCCGAAAAACGCGCATGCCGCCGGGTTCAACTCCTCGATGTTGCCATTGGCGTTAAGCACGACAAGGCACTCTTCCATTGTCTCGACGACGGCCCGCAACCGGTCCTGGCTCTCGCGGCGGGCCACCTCGGCCTGACGCAAGCTGGTGAGGTCTTCGAAGACCCAAACGGCGGCGTCGGGCTCGCCGTGGCCGGCGAGATCGATGGGAGCAGCCCATGCGACAAGCGGAATCCGCCGACCATCGGGCCGATGAACGACAATATCGTCGCGCATCGCGGTCACGTTCCGACGCAGTGCGATTGAGACCGGAAACTCCTCCAACGGGTAGCGCGTGCCGTCGGTGCGAAACAAACGATAAACTTCCGCGAACTGGGGCAACCCGGCGGCGGCGTCCTCGCGCTGCCCCAGAAGCTGGCGCGCGCGGACGTTCACCAGAATCGGCCGGCCGCTGGGATAGTGCATGAAGAACACGCCCGCCGGCAAATTCGCCACGAGCGAGTAAAACATGCTCGTCGTGCGCCGCAAGTCGTCGGCGAGCTGCCGGTGCTCGGTGATGTCGACGGCGCTCCCGTCCCAACCCACCAACTCGCCGCGCCGGCCGATGCGCGGCGCCAATGTATCGCGAATCCAACGATCGGGGTTTTTCGTGTGCCGCTGATACTGCACGATTTCGGGCTGCGTGCCGCCGTGTTCCAGCGCTATTTGAAAACTGCCCGGTTCACCGGTGGGGGCGAGACGGTATTCGCACGTCACCGGCTGCGTCTGCCGTCCCGCTTGGGCCAGCGCTGCCAGCACGACTTCCCTATCCGCCGGATGAACCCGCCGCAGCCAGCGGTCAAACGAACCGAGCAGCTCGTCGGGCTCGCAGCGGAGCACTTGGCGCGCCGCCGGACTTACGAAGGTGACCTCCGCCGCGGGCGGCCGGCCTTCGGGCGCCGGCTCGGTCACGCGCGCGCTGTAGAGCAACGTGGGAACCTGGCCGACGACCTGGCGGAAGCGCGCTTCATTGGTTCGGAGCAGCCCGGCGGAGGCGCCGACCAGCAACGCGGTACTGCACTGGGCCATCACGTTGCCCTGAAGCAGGTGATAACCGGCGCCGCCGTTGTCCACGAAACCGGCGCATGCCAGGGAAACGATTGCCGACGTGCCCGCGATGATCGTGGCGCCCCAGAGCCCATGCCGCAGGCTGGCCCAGACAATCAGAAGCAACGGAATGCCCCAAATCTGCCACGACGCCATCGACTGTGGACCGTGTCCCAGGGCAAGAAGAAGTCCAAGACTGATGGCGCCTGCCGCAAGCCCCGCCACTTCCATCCATTCCATCGCGGTGAAGTGCGGATTGTCCACCAGGCCGCCGTCCGCGGGTTCCGCGGGCGCGAGTCGTAACCGCCGGAGGCTGGGTGTCAGCGTGACCAGGAGCAGCGGCGTAATCGCCAGGATGCCTAGTGCATGCGCGGTCCATTCCGACGCCAACCCGTTGAGGAACGAGCCCGTCTTCAACCCCGTCGGCAGGACGCGGAGTAACGAAAAGAACCCGGCCGTCGCGCCAGGCGCAGCTAAGAGAAAAAGCGTCGCGTTTTGCGGGTCACTGAGACTACGACTCCGCCCAGCCAGTGTACGGAAAAGCCACCAGGCGACACCCGTCTCCGCCCCAGCGAGAAGCGCATGCCAAAACACGCCGGGGAGCGCAGCGGCGTCCCAACCGAGCGCTACTCCGCGGTGCAAAAGCCACGATTGCACTGCCGCCAGGAACGTTTGTACCGCAACGAGCGCCACGCCTCGCCAGCCGAGCCAGGCGACTAGCGCTGTCCCTACGCCGACCGGCGCAAACCAAGCGATCACAGCGGGTTGTCCCCACGTGACCGGGTGGCTCAGGTGCAAGACCACCAGACCAATAGCCGCCAGCCAGCCACGGCGGTCCGCAAACCGCGTGGGTGTGACCGTGCCCGGCCCGGAGGCGTCGACAAAATGCATCACCGTTGATCCACC
Organism: Gemmataceae bacterium; assembly: GCA_041499805.1. Lineage (GTDB taxonomy): Bacteria > Planctomycetota > Planctomycetia > Gemmatales > Gemmataceae > JBGQKZ01. The sequence continues at coordinate 55,680 of JBGQKZ010000019.1, read as the reverse complement.
GAGGGTGGGTGATTTGGATCCCGGTTTCCGGAGCCGAGTCTGCCGGAAACGTTATGTCCTTGGGTCCGAGAAAACGGAATTCCGAACAAGTGTAGGTTACGGTCGCGTGGCGCACAAATTGCCGCGGGCAAAGGGTGTGCGACGGAGTGTCCGCTTCCGGGAGAATGCGTCTCGACGGTGCGACCACGAATGACCGAGGCGCCGAAGGACAGAAACCGTTGCCATTCCTCAATATTTGTTGCTCGGCAGTCATTCCGTGCCTCTTCGGCGTTATTGCTGTCGCATAATGGCGATTGTTGACGGCGGCCGGCGGGTCTGGATTGCCAAGGATTGCCGCGATGCTTTAATGAGATTGGCAACCGGTCTGCCGAGTAAGCCGCCGGATGCCGCACAGCCGATGGCGCAAGTTGAATGCTACAAAGTGTTGCTGGCGGCCTCCGAAGTGGTGGGCTTTGCCAAGACGGGCGGGTTGGCCGACGTGGCCGGCTCGCTGCCGCGCGCCCTCGCCCGGCGTGGCCATGATTGCGCCGTAATGATGCCGCTCTATCGCGGCGCCCGCCACGGACGGCTTCCCGTCCAACCGACCGACCTCCGCTTCCACGTTCCCATCGGCGACCGTCAGGTGACAGGGCGGCTCTGGCGCTCGACGCTGCCCGGGTCCGAAGTTCCGGTCTACCTGATCGAACAGCCCGATTATTTCGACCGCGACGATCCAACACTCGGCCGCGGCCTCTATCAATTCACGACCACGACCGGCGAACGCCGCGACTACCCAGACAACTGTGAACGTTTCATCTTTTTCACGCGCGCCGTGCTGGAAGCCATCCGCCTCCTCGATTTCTGGCCGGACGTGGTCCACGCCAACGACTGGCAGACGGGCCTGCTCCCGGTCTACCTCAAGGAGGAATATGCGCGCCGTCCGGCGCCGGTGAATCGCCCGTGGTACCGCTCCATCCGCTCCCTGTTCACGATCCACAACATTGCGTACCAGGGGATCTTTTGGCAGTGGGACATGAAACTCGCCGGGCTTGATTGGCGGCTGTTCAATCCGGACCAACTCGAGTTCTACGGCAACTTGAACTTCCTCAAAGGCGGCATCGTCTTCTCAGACCTCATCAACACGGTCAGCCCGACGTACGCCCGCGAAATTCAAACACCTTACTATGGCTGCGGGCTGCAAGGCGTGCTGATGGCCCGGAGCGACCGCCTCTTCGGCATCGTGAACGGCGTTGACTACACCGAGTGGAACCCCGCGACCGATCGTCATCTCCCGGCGACCTATGATGCCGACTCCGTTGTGGAACGGAAACCGCAGTGCAAGGCGGCGCTCCAGCGCCGCCTTCACCTGGCGGAAGAACCGCACGCGCCGCTTCTGGGGATGGTCGCGCGCTTGGCCGAGCAGAAGGGCATCGACCTTGTCGGCCGCGCCGCCGACGTGCTCCTGCGCCAGGGCGCTCAGCTCGTGTTGCTCGGTGACGGCGACCAGGGTTATCAGCAAATGTTGCAAAAGCTGCGCGCCCGCTTCCCGGACCGTGTCGGCCTTCATCTTGGCTTTGATGAGGCACTGGCTCACCAGATCGAAGCGGGGGCGGACCTGTTCCTGATGCCGAGCCTGTACGAGCCGTCGGGGTTAAACCAGCTCTACAGCATGAAATATGGAACGCCTCCCGTGGTGCGCGCGACCGGCGGCTTGGCCGACACCGTGACCGACACTACGCCCGCGTCGCTGGCCGAGGGCGCCGCTACCGGCTTCTGCTTTGTACCGTATTCGCCGGAAGCGCTGTTGGAGACCGTGACGCGGGCCGTCGAACTGTATCGCCGGGAGCCCGAGTCGTGGTGGAACGTCGTCCGGAACGGGATGTGCCAGGATTGGTCCTGGGATCGCAGTGCGGCGGAGTATGAGGCACTCTACAGGAAGTTAGTCGGCGAGCGGGGGGCGTAAACCCCCTGGTCCGCAGGACGCTTCGGGTTAGGACCGGGGAGCGTACACTCCCCGCTCGCCGTAGGATATGAGTAATGGCAGACATCGCCTTGGCGTTTCTCTGGCACCAGCATCAGCCGTACTACCCCGACGACCTCGCCGGTGAAAACCCCATGCCCTGGGTTCGCCTGCACGGCGTCAAGGATTACTACGGCATGGCGCTGCATCTCCTGGAAGTCCCGGAGATGCGCTGCACGATCAATCTCGTCCCAAGCCTCCTTGTCCAGTTGCAGGCCTACACCGAACGCGGCGCCAGCGACCGTTTTCTCGACATAACACGGAAGCCGGCGGACGGGCTTGACGAAACCGACGCGCTTTTTCTGCTCGATCATTTTTTCATGGCCAACCCGGACCACATGATCCGGCCGTTCCCGCGCTACGCCGAGCTGCACCAGCGACGTGCCGCCGGCAAGAACACGGCCCGCGAGGCGTTGCGTCGGTTTCATGCCCGTGACCTGCGCGATTTGCAGGTCTGGTTCAACCTCGCTTGGATTCATCCCATCGCCTTCGAACGTGATGCCGAATTGCACGCGCTTCGGACCAAGGGCCGCCATTTCACCGAAGACGAGAAACAATGGCTGCTCGACAAGCACCTTGAGATCCTGCGGGAAGTCATCCCGTTGCACCGCAAGCTTGCGGACAGCGGGCAGGTCGAGCTGACGACTACCCCCTTCTACCACCCCATCTTGCCGTTGCTCCTCGACAAGAAGCTGGCGCGCGAGGCCATGCCGGAGGCAAAGCTGCCGCGCTACGCTGGCGGCTACGCCGAGGACGCCGAGTTGCACGTGCGGCGGGCCGTTGCACAGCACGCCGCCCTATTCGGTACGCCCCCGAGCGGCATGTGGCCGGCCGAGGGGTCGGTCTGCCAGTCGATGTTGCCGCTCCTCGCCCGCCACGGCATTCGCTGGATCGCGACGGACGAAGAGATTCTCAGCAGGTCGACGCAAGGGTCCGTCAGCCGCGATAACCGCGGGCATGTCCGTAACCCGGAGCACCTCTATCGTCCGTATCGAGTAAGCGAGGCGGGTCATGAACTCGGCATCGTCTTTCGTGACCACGCGCTGAGCGATCTGATTGGCTTTCACTACCAACGAAGCGATGCGCTTGCCGCCGCCGACGATTTTGTCGCCAACCTACGCGGCATCGGCAAAGCCGTCAGCGGGGACGATCCCGCGCTGGTCAGCGTCATTCTCGACGGCGAAAACTGCTGGGAACACTATCCGAGCGGCGGCGTTCCCTTCCTGCGCGCGTTGTACGACCGCTGCGTGCGCACCCAAGGCATCCGCCCGGTGCAAATCGGCGACTTTCTGGAAAAGCACCCGCCGCGCGACGCCTTGCCGCGCCTCGCGGCCGGCAGTTGGATAAGTCACAACTTCGCCATCTGGATCGGCCACGAAGAAGACAACACGGCGTGGGATGCCCTGCACCGCGCGCGCGAGCATTTGGTGCAGAGAAGTCAGAAGTCAGAAGTCAGAAGTCAGAATGAAGAAAACCCCGACCCCCTTCTGACTTCTGACTTCTGTCTTCTGACTTCTTTGCAGAAGGCGTGGGAAGAAATCTACATCGCCGAGGGAAGCGACTGGTTTTGGTGGTATGGCGACGATCATTCGAGCGCCCAGGACGCGCTTTTCGATTACCTGTTCCGCAAGCATCTGCAAAACGTCTATTTGCTCCTAGGGGACACGCCGCCGGACGATCTTTCGCGGCCCATCATGCGTCGCGGACAGCGGGTCATCCACACGTTGCCGCGGTCGTTGCTCGACGTGAAGATCAACGGTCGAAAATCGTTTTTCGAATGGATCGCGGCGGGGCACTACACCGCACAGAACGAACGCGGTACGATGGCTCAAGCTGCCGCCGGGCCAATCAAAGACCTTTACTTCGGCTTCGACGCGCGGTCGCTTCTGGTCCGGATCGACTTCGACCGGCGCGCGCGTCTTGTGCTTGCCGAATATGATGCGCTGCGGCTCGCCTTCATCGAGCCGCCGAACTGGGATGTCCTCGTGCAGAATCTTGCCGCCGCGCAACCGTCCGTTCTGCTACGTCGTGAAGGACGCGAGCTGCCCGTAACCGACCTCGCGATCGGCATCGACCGGATCGCCGAAATCTCCGTCCCGTTCGATCAGCTCGGCGTACAGCTCGATCAAGCGGTGCAGTTTTACATCGAATTGTTCCAAGACGGACATAGCCGCGACCGCGCGCCGCGCGAAGGCGTGATCAGCTTGTTGCGGCCGTCGCCGGATTTCGAGCAGACGATGTGGGACGTTTGAATTGATTTCAGATTGCAGATTGCAGATTTGAGATTTGGATACCGCTGGACAATCTGCAATCTGCAATCCGCAATCTGCGATCTGTAATCATGGACCACTCCTTCCCTGAATTCGCACTGAAAAACCTCCGGAGCCTTCCCATGCCGGAACTGCGGAAAGACCCGGTAGTCGGCCGCTGGGTCATCATTGCCACCGATAGGGCCAAACGACCCGTTGCGGCGAAGAACGAGCCGATCGCGGGCGGCGCCGCTCTGTGTCCGTTCTGTGAAGGCCACGAGGATAAGACGCCGCACGAAATTCTCGCCTACCGCGATCGCGGCGCCCGGCATGACGAGCGCGGTTGGCGCGTTCGCGTCGTGCCGAATAAGTTTCCCGCCCTGCAAATCGAGGGCGATCTCAACAAGCGCGGCGAGAGCATCTATGACAAGATGAACGGCATCGGCGCCCACGAAGTCATTATCGAATGTCCGCACCACGAAATCTCGATGGCCAACCTCACGGAGGACAATATTCGTGAAGTCCTTTGGGTCTATCGCGATCGGCTCGTCGATCTGAAAAAAGACCCGCGGCTGGTCTACGGCATGTTGTTCAAGAACGTCGGCGCCGCGGCCGGAGCTTCGCTCGAGCACACCCACTCGCAACTTATCGTCACGCCGATCGTGCCGATCAACGTCTGGGAAGAAATGTCGGGTTCGCTCGAGTTCTTCAACTATCGCGGCCGCTGCATTTACTGCGACATCGTCCATCAGGAACTCGGCGTGGAGAAACGCGTCATCCTCGACACGCCGAACTTCGTCAGCCTCGCCCCGTTCGCCAGCCGGTTTCCGTTCGAGACCTGGATTCTGCCCAAGAACCACAATAGCCACTTCGAGAACATTCAAAAGACCGAAGTCGATGAGTTGGGCACGGTGCTCAAGACGATCCTCTTGAAGCTCGAATCGGCTCTCGACAAACCCGCGTACAACTACGTTGTCCACACGTCGCCGTTTGACACGCAGCTTCTGCCGCACTATCACTGGCACATCGAGGTGATTCCACGTCTGACGCGCGTGGCCGGCTTTGAATGGGGCACCGGCTTCTACATCAATCCCGTGCCGCCGGAACAGGCCGCGGCGTTTCTGCACGAGACAGAAGTTGATCCGTCGGCGGCGAAGAAATGAGCCACAGATCAACGCGGATTAGGAAAGAAAAAGCAAGAGAACAGCATCGCTGGCAACGGGAGAATCCGATTCGAGAGCTAATTCCTCTTTTGTCTTATCCGCGTTCATCCGTGTTTATCCGTGACTAGTTCGTTTTGAGGCTCGTCATGCGTATCGGCGTCTTCGGCGGCACGTTTGACCCCGTTCACCTGGCCCATTTGGTCGTCGCCGAGCAGTGCCGTGAGCAAGCACGTTTGGACCGTGTCCTGTTCATCCCCGCCGCTCGTCCGCCGCACAAACCGGAGCGCGTGTTGACGCCGTTCGAGCGCCGCGTCGAGATGTTGGCGCTGGCTCTCGCCGGTCAGCCGGCGTTTCAAATCGCTGAGCTGGAAAAAGATCGTCCCGGACCGAGTTACACGGTGGACACGCTGGAGGCGCTGCGCGAACAGCACCCGAACGCGGAGTTCTGCCTCTTAATGGGGGCTGACATGCTCGCCGATTTGCCGCATTGGCGAGCGCCGGTCCGCGTGCTCGAATTGGCCACGCTTCTCGTTGTGCGGCGGCTCGGCTGGCCGGTCCTGTCCGTGGAGCAGGTCTGCAAGGAACTGGGCTCAACGGCGGCGGTGCGGGTGGAGAACGTCGAAGTGCCGCTCCTCGAAATCGCCAGTCGCGACATTCGCCGGCGTGTTGCCGAAGCGCGATCGATTCGCTACCTTGTGCCGCGGAGCGTGGAAGTCTACGTCGCGCAACACCAACTCTACCGGACCGGCGCCGAGCAGTGAGGCGTGCGTCTACGCTTCCCGATTCTGCCCAACCCCGTCAAATGCAAGACGCCGGCGGGCCCCGTTTAGCGGTTCCCGCCGGCGTCGCTGCACCGTCCATGTTTCGTGCGCCTTACTGCTTCTCGAACTTGTCGTTTTTGTCCAGCGCCTCGATCTTGATCGCGGTTTTGAGATCGCTTTTCGGCGTGGTCACCCGGATGCGCATGCCGGGCTTCAGATCGGTCAGGGTGGCGTTGCGGCCGTCGAGCATCACCTTCCCGTCGGTCGCCAGCGCATGCGTGTGTTCCTTGCCCTGGGCGTCGCTCATCGTGAGCCGCGTGCTGGTGACGGTCACGACCTTGCCCTCGTGCGTCTCGTTGTTGGTCTTGTCGTCGGCCAGGGCCGGCGCGCCCACGAAGCACGCCACGGCCAGAGCCAGCAGGCACAGTGTTAGAACGCGAACCATCGGTTGCTCCTTTCGCTCCCTCGAAACCTCACACGGTCCGGTCGCCCTGGGGGTGACGCACCCGCGGACCCGAACCTCGCGATGTCGCCTAAACTGCGGGCTAGCCACCGCCTGGGGCCGAAGACCCGCGGTTCGCCGGTAAAGGTCGCCGCGTGGGCGTCGGCCCTGGCGATGGTCCTGTTGGCAAACGCAAAGCGCGTGCCAGGCTCGAGGGCGGTGCAACGCTGGAACCGGCAAACGCTTTCGCATGTCCATCTACCATTCTCGAAAAGGGATAAGCATGATCGGGAATTACCCTGCGCGTTCTCATACGGTCCACCTTCAGGCGCAGCGTTGCCGAAAGGCGTGCGTACGCGTGCGCGGCGCAGGAACGAATGCCTCTGGGAAAGATGTTCGTCGCCGGAACTTGTGAACTCAGGCTTACGAACTCTGGCGAATTCGGACGCGAATAGCCCTCCCTCAACAGGTTCTTCCGAATGCGACCGCCGGCAAAAAGCGAACGCCGCGCGCGACCGCACCTTTTCGCCGCAACGGATGTGCCTGTGCCGCGCGCTGCGCGACAGACAACCAAAAGGATGTGCCGATAGGAGAAATGCGGTCCGCTCCCGAATTTCTTCAGGAAGAAGGTGCGACGATGATCCGGCGATTGTTGCAACGAGCATTTCTGGTCGGCATGTTCTCCGCTTGGGCGAGTTTCGGAACCGCGCGCGCCGACGGGCCGCCCGCTCCCGTTCCGTTGCCCGGCCCGAGTTGTGCGACGTGCGACAGCCAGGCCGCGGGTGAGCAAAAGCACTCCCTGAAGGAAAAGCTCCATTCGCACCCCATCTGCTCGTGGGTGAAGCGGGAGTTCCACTGCTATGGTGATTTCGACAACATGTATTGCGGCAGCGGCAAATCCGAGTGCAAGTTTATCTTCGGATCCTGCCGCGACTTTTTCGGCGACCCGTGCCTGAAGGGGCCGCCGCCGCCCATCCCGTACGGTCCCGGACTGGGCTTTGCCGCGGACGGCTGCCGCTGCCGATAACGGCTTCCGTAGAATAGGTTGAAGAGCGACGCTGGGTGCGCTCTTCGACCTATGGGAACGGAACATGAGCGCTCCATCGGGCGGCCCGCGAAACCTCCTTCCAATCCTGGACCAGCCGCCTCCCGCCGCGATCGACCCCGTTTGCGGCATGCACGTCGATCCCGCCCGCGCTGCGGCCACCGCGACACACGACGGCAAGACTTACTACTTTTGTTGCCCTTCCTGCCGCGACAAGTTCGTCGCGCATCCCGCGCGGTATCTCACCCCGGCGCCGGCCGCTGCGCGCCCGGTCCCGCCGGGCACGATCTATACGTGTCCGATGCACCCCAAAATTCAGCAGGATCATCCAGGGACTTGCCCGATTTGCGGCATGGCGTTGGAGCCGCGCGGCGTGGTCGCCGACGAGGGGCCGAACCCCGAACTGATTGACATGCGTCGTCGTTTCTGGGTCAGCGTCGTCTTTACGTTGCCGCTTCTCGCCCTGGCGATGGCGGACATGCTGCCGGGCAATCTGCTGCACACGATCGACGCGAAGTGGCTCGGCTGGCTCGAACTTATTTTCGCGACGCCGGTCGTCCTCTGGTGCGGCCTGCCGTTTTTTGTCCGCGGCTGGCAATCGCTCGTGAATCGCAGCCCGAACATGTTTACGCTGATCGCGCTCGGCGTCGGCGCGGCGTATGTCTACAGCGTGGTGGCGGTCTTCGCTCCGGACTTGTTCCCGGCCGGCTTTCGTATGGCGAATGGCATGGCGCATGGAGCCGTTCATCTCTATTTCGAAAGCGCCGCCGCGATCACGGTGTTGGTGCTGCTCGGCCAAGTGCTTGAAATCCGAGCCCGCACGCAAACGAACGCCGCGTTGCGTAAACTGCTTGGTCTTACGCCGCGCACCGCCCGCCTGGTGAGCGCGGACGGCCACGAGGAAGACGTGCCGCTGGAACAGATTCAGCCCGGCGATTCGCTGCGTGTCCGCCCCGGCGAAAAGATTCCCGTAGACGGTGTCGTGGTCGAAGGCCGCAGCGCCGTCGATGAGTCGATGATCTCCGGCGAGCCGATCCCGGTCGAGAAAGAGCCGAACTCGAAAGTCATCGCCGGCACGGTAAACGGTACCGGCAGCGTCCTCATGCGGGCGGAGCGCGTCGGCGCGGAAACGCTGCTGGCCCAGATCGTCCGCATGGTCAGCGAGTCCCAGCGCAGCCGGGCGCCCGTGCAGCGCTTGGCCGACGTCGTCGCGGGCTACTTCGTGCCGGCGGTGCTGGCGATCAGCGTGTTGACGTTCATCGTTTGGGCGCTATGGGGGCCCGCATCCGGCAGCCTCGCGCTGGCGCTCGCGAACGCCGTCGCCGTGCTCATCATCGCCTGCCCCTGTGCGCTGGGCCTGGCGACGCCGATGGGCATTATGGTCGGCACGGGCAAGGGGGCGGAGAACGGCGTTCTGATCCGGAATGCCGAGGCTCTGGAGACCCTCGAGAAAGCCGACGTCTTGCTTGTCGATAAGACGGGAACGCTCACGGAAGGCAAGCCAAAAGTCACCGGGCTCGAAAGTCGTGGGCCGCTAACGGAGGACGAGTTGCTGCGCCTCGCCGCCAGTCTCGAACGCGGCAGTGAACATCCTCTCGCCGCCGCGATGGTCCGCGCGGCGGCGGAGCGGCATCTCGCGCTCGCGCCCACACAGAACTTTAATTCCATGACCGGGAAAGGCGTCCGCGGCCAAGTGGACGGGCATACTCTCGCGATCGGCACGGCGGGCTTTCTCGAAGAAGGCGGCATTGCAACCGGTTCGGTGCAAGAAAAGCTTCAACAACTCCGCCGTGAAGGCAATACCGTCCTTCTGGTCGGCATCGATAGCCAACTCGGTGGCCTTATCAGCGTCTCCGATCCGATCCGCGCCACGACTCCGGAAGCCGTTCAGCAACTGCGTGACGACGGCCTGCGGCTCTTCATGCTGACGGGCGACAATCGTGTCACGGCCGAGGCGGTGGCGCGCAAACTAGGAATCGCCGACGTGATTTCCGACGCCTTGCCGCAAGATAAGGCCGAAGCCGTGAAACGGCTCCAAGGAGAAGGCCACGTCGTCGCCATGGCCGGCGACGGCGTGAACGACGCACCGGCTCTCGCGCAGGCAAACGTCGGGCTCGCCCTCGGCACCGGTACCGACGTCGCGATGGAAAGCGCTGGCGTCACGCTCGTTCATGGGGATTTGCGCGCAATCGCGCGCGCCCGCCGGCTCAGCCGGGCGACCATGCGGACGATTCGGCAGAACCTGTTCCTGGCTTTCATCTACAACGTCCTCGCGATTCCCGTGGCGGCGGGCGTTTTATATCCAATCTTCGGTATTCTTATCGGACCAATTTGGGCGAGCGCGGCGATGAGCCTTAGTTCGGTGTCCGTGATTGGAAATTCGTTGCGTTTGCGTCGAGCCAAGCTTGACTGAGTTTGAACGTGCCAAAGAAGCAGGAGAGTTGCTCGCTTGAACGGAGGAGTACGCGTGCTAACATGGAGTAGTTACAGCGTCGGCTATCGTGTGACACGCGTGCATCTTGACAGCGCTGCGGCGCAGCCGTAAAAGAAGCGTGCAACTTCAGCGAGTAACCATTCAAGCAGGTCACGATGTCCTCGTTTTCCTCCTTGCTGTTCGCGGAGCCATCCTTCACGGAAGGACTTGCTCGCACTCTGGACATGGGAGGGACACTCACACTGCACAACGAGTCGGCCACGCCGAAGCAGGCCGATTTCTGGGCCATTTATTCGGATTGGCGAGCAGTCGGCCAAGATATTCGGGAAGCGGAGATGAACGAAGCAAACCGATTGCTGCATCGGTGAGACGACGATGTCCAGCCCGCAAGAAAGTCAACCCGCCGCTGCAAAGGATGCCTCTGGATCAAAACAGCAGCCTCCGTTTTTTCTTCCGTCGCCGACCAGCCCGGGTATTCAACTCAAGCAAGGAGAAGATGCCGCGAGCCAACAAACAGCTTCTGTCCTTCAAATCCAATCGCAGTTGATTGCCGAGTCGTTCTCCGGCCCACTTCCGCACCCAGATATCCTGGCTAAGTTTGAGCAAGTCATGCCTGGCCTTGCTGGGCGGATAATGAAAATGGCCGAAAAGCAATCCGCTCACCGCCAAAGCCTGGAAACCACGGTGGTCAATAGCGATGTTCGGAGGGCCTGGGCCGGGCTTTGGACCGGATTCGTCATCGGGATGACAGGCATTATCGGCGGCGTCATTCTTGGTCTTTTTGGACAGACGGCATTGTCAGGTTTATTCGGTGGCGCAGCGCTTGTCAGTTTGGCAGCGGTCTTCGTTCACGGAACAAAGAGCAGGCGCGAAGAAAGAACCAACAAGGCAAAGTTAATGACCGGAGCCGCTCAACCGAGACCTGAAAACGAAACGCCAACCTCTCTTAAGGGCGGCGCGCCCTCGTGAACCAGAATTCCACGCCGTGAAATCCAACCCCAACGACTTCCTTGCGTTGGCACGGGTTTGCGCTCCGCCTGCCCCGCGTTATAATTACTCATTCAGCAAGCTTCCCCACGAAAGGTCCTACATGCCGGTCAACTGGTCGCCCTTCGTCGATCTCGTTCGTTTGCACCAGCGGTTCGTGCTGACAACGCACGTGCGGCCTGACGGCGACGGGCTCGGCTCGATCCTGGCGATGGATGAAGTGCTTACCGGCATGGGCAAGGACGTGCGTCTCGTGATCGCCAGCACGTTCCCGCAGCGCTACCGTTTCCTCGACCCTGCAGGCCGCATTCGGCCGTTCGCCCTGCCCGGCGAGGAATACCGTGACGCCGACGTGGTCGTGGTGATGGACACCGGCACGTGGAACCAGCTCGGCGACTTCGGGCCGCTGCTGCGCTCGTTGCCGGCGAAAAAAGCGGTGATCGATCATCACCAGACGCAGGACGATCTGGGCGCGATTCGATTCGTCGATACGTCGGCGGAAGCGACGGGACGCCTGGCCTTTGAGGCGATTCAGGCGCTGGGCGTGCCGCTGACGGCGACGACGGCAAGCCGGCTCTTTGTCGCGCTGGCGATGGACACCGGGTGGTTCCGCCATAGCAACGCGACCGCGCCGACGTTTGCGCTCGCTGCCGAGTTGATCCGCGCCGGAGCGAGGCCGGAGTTGCTCTACGAGAAACTATTCGAGGAGAGCACGCTGCCCCGGCAATTGCTGATCGGCGTCGTGTTGGAGCGCGATCGTTTGCAGGTGACTCACGAGGACCGCGTGGCTCACTCGTACATCCGCCGGTCGGATTACGCGGCGACCGGGGCTGTACCGCAGGATTCAGAGGATTTAATCAATTACATTCGTTGCATTGGCGGTGTGGAAGTCGCAGTGTTCTTCATGGAGCAGCCGCGCGGCGGCGTAAAAGTCAGCTTCCGCTCGCGGCACGTGGATGTCGCCAAAGTGGCCGAGCGCTTCGGTGGCGGCGGCCATCGGTTGGCGTCGGGCGCGACCTTGGAAACCACACTCGACGATGCCCGCGCTCGCGTTTTAGACGCTGTTGGCAACGTCCTGGATGCCGCCCGTTAGTCCCACCCCGTTTTCTCCCGCCTCACGGAGTTCCTACCATGGCTGACACCTCTCGCCGTTGGGTGCTGCGTGACTTACCGTTCGCCGCCCGGCTCGTGCTCGCGGCTTTTCTCATCACCGTCGGCATCGGCTACCTGTCCGCTCTCGTGCAGCTTCACTTTCAGCACGCGACGCCCGGCAGCGTGATGCCGACCGCGGCGGACGCCGAGCGCGTCTTCTCCGGCAAGCAAGGCCGCCCCGTCAGCGTCATGGAAAGCCTCATCGACGCGGACGAGAACTTGCCGTTCGGCGGCAATGGGCAGATGCGGGCCGCCTTCACCAAACACTCCGATGGCTGGAAAGAGGCGATCAAGGACCTCGTGAAAAACAAGCACATGGACGAGGCCCAGGCCGAAGCGGAAATAAAGAAGCCGCGCGAAGGCGAGCGTCTTGCGCTACTGGATTGGCTACGCTCCGGCGCGAGCAAGGACGCGTACAAAAAGGACAGCTTCGCCCTGTCCGCGGAGGTCGCCGGCCGACCGATTACCGACGAATACGTCCTTCGCGGCGACGACGGAAAACCCCCGGCCGTCAAACTCAAGAAGATGCTGGACGACCGCTGCGTCCGCTGCCACCAGAAGGACGGGGCCGATCCGCACGCGGCCGACTATCCGCTTGATACGTGGGAACGGCTGAAGCCCTACGTGCAAGCGGCTGACACCGGCGCGATGTCGCTGACCAAGTTGGCTCAAACTACGCACGTACACCTGCTCGGTTTCGCCGTGCTTTACGGATTCACCGGACTGATTTTCGCGTTCAGCAGCTACCCCGGCTTTTTGCGCGTCCTTATCGCCCCGCTGCCGCTGGTCGCCCAGGTCGCGGACATCTCCTGCTGGTGGCTGGCCCGCGAAAACCCACTCTTCGCACACGCGATCGTCTACACGGGCGGCATCGTCGGCGCGGGACTGCTTTTGCAAATCGTGTTAGGCCTGTTCAATCTATTCGGCAAAGTTGGGAAGCTCGTTCTGCTGGTCCTGCTGATCGCCGCGGCGTATGGCGGCTATCAGTTGAAGGAAACGCGCATTGATCCGTTTTTGATTCAGGAGAAAAACACCGCGGCGAAGGAGAATTAGTGGATTGCATTCGTTACACCCCGACCAAGCAAACCGACCCCGACCGGGTAATTGTTGAGCTTCTGCGGCTGCGCCGCCCGTTGTCGCAAGTGCTTGTTGAAAAGACGTTTACCCCAAGATTCGCCCGGCGGGCTCATAGTTAGGATTCGTTACACCCCCCTCAAATTGGGTCGAAAACAGTGTGTGGGATGTAATGCAAGTAATCCATTTTTGAGTGCTCGTCCCGTCGGCCGGCGCTTGTTCCGGTCAGAGGGCGTGATCGGCTTCGGTCGTCGGACCCGGCCCAACCAGGCGTCCCGGCGGCCGGCCGATCATCACGGCGCACATGCCGCCGCGCTGCGCCACATTTACAACTTGTTTCTGTGACGCCCGGCCCAAAATCGCCAGGCCGTATTTCGTAGCGGCGAAACCCATCACGGTGTAAAACGGCTCGACGTGCATCTTGCCGTCGGGGCCGAGCACCGGGAACTCGTTGACCGGGATGCTGGCGAGTTGTTGCACCACCCAGCGTTCCTTATCTCCGAGCGCTTTCGCGACCGCCGTGTCCCATTCTTCCTGGGTCGTGGACGGCCCGATCACTACCCCCTCGCCGCCGAACGCCCGATTGGGTTTCAGCACAAGCCCTTCGCGTTCCCTTCCGACATACTCGAGCAGCGGCCCCTGCTGTCCCTCCGGCAACAGTGTGCTCCGATCGGAGAGAATCCGCGTCCACAGGACGTGCCGGCGAAACACTTGCCGCTCGTCCGCGCTAAAGTACTTTTGCGTGAACTGCGGATCGGTGAGGATTTCCCAGCAGCTCTTCTGGTCCAACTCCGCGGTAATCGACGAGATGATCCGGTTTTCGCGAAAGAGCACCCGCATCGGTTCCACGTCCACTCCGTGCCGCTCCAGATCGATCAGGTCGTAGACGGGATAGTCGCGATACGCCAGGTCCACCACGTCGCCGTTGTACACGACTTCGCCTTCGTGCAGAGACAGCTCGGACGGGTCGGCGTGCATTAGCTTCATGCCGTGGCGGTCGTGAAAATACTGGGCCAGCGCCTCCTGTTCGTCCGGCCCGCTGCCGGCATATTTCGGTTCGACGAAGCAGACGTTCCGCGCCGGCCGTCCAATCGCCTCCAGATGATCGAGAATCTCTTGCATCAGCAGCTCACGGATGTCCCGGCACAATTCCAGGCGCAATTGCGCATCTTGTTCCTGCAAAACCGGCAAGACCACCTCCGCGATGATCTGCTCGGACGTTGGCACGAGGTGGAGGCCGCCGATGCCGCTTAGATTCGGCTCGACGAAGCGCAGCGAGTCCTTCCACATCGGACTTGTGAAGTCCACCATCGCGTCGAGCCGGCCAAAGACGGGGTTGTTTTCGCGCTGGCTCGGGCCCCAGGATTTCCACAGCCACTCCTCTTCCTCCGGTGAGATTTGCAAAACCTCACGCACCGCGAAATCCTGCATGTAGAGTTCCGGCAACCGCTTGAGCGCGTTGTGAATCGTCAGCGAGACGAAGTGCAGATACGTCAGTTGATCCGGCAGCACGGTCAATGGGCACGGCAATACACGAATGGTGTCCGTTTCGCCGTCACGCAGGTAGATTAAGTGCCGCTTGAAGGATTCCTCGCGAATGCGCTCGACCAGCTCCTTGAGCCGCGGTTCCGGGATGTGATGGAACGCCGTGCGCACCCGGCTGGCGAGACTCAAACCGCTCAGCCCCAGTTCTTCGGCGGGGGTCAGCATGCAGAACGGCTCCGGGAGGAAGATGATGTATCATCGCACCCGTGGCGCCGAGCCGCAAGGCACGCACCGGAACGCTACAATGAGTTGACGAGCAACGACGGAATGAGTCGCCGAAATCCATGCGACCCGAGGCCGCCTACCACGAACTGATTCGACGCACGCGGGAAGAATCCTTGCTCGCGTGCTGCGCCGAACTGCTCGGCTGGGATGAGGAAACGTACCTGCCGCGCGGCGGCGTCGCGCATCGGGCCGAACAAATGGCGCTGCTGGCTGGAATGCAGCACGCACGGGCGACCGATCCCCGCCTGGGCGAACTGCTTGACATCCTGGAAGGTTCGCCCCTGATCAACGATCCATCCCTACCGGTAGCCGCGAACGTCCGTGAGCTGCGCCGGCTCTATCGCCGGCACACGCGGTTGCCGCGGCAGCTTGTCGAGGAGCTGGCGCGCGTCACGTCGCTTGCCCATCAAGAGTGGGTCGCCGCCCGGACCAGGAATGACTTTGCCCGCTTCAAGCCGTGGCTGACGAAGATCGTGGGCTTGAAGCGCCGCGAAGCCGAGTCGCTCTGCGACGGCGGGCCGTTGTATGACGCGTTGTTAGAGGAATACGAGCCCGGCGCACTTTCGGACGAGTTAGCTCGTCTGTTCGAGGCGCTGCGAACGGAACTGGTGCCGCTCGTGGCCGCCGTTCGCGATTCTCGCCAGCGTACCGAGGCGGATGTTCTTCGCCGCCATTTCCCGATCGAGACGCAACAACAATTCTGCGCGAAAACGGCAGCCGCGGTCGGCTTCGACTTCGCTCGCGGCCGGCTCGATACCACGGATCATCCCTTCTTCACCGCGATCGGTCCGGACGACTGCCGGTTGACGACGCGCTACGACGCTCATGACTTTGGCGCCGGCTTTTTCGGCATGATGCACGAGGTCGGACACGGACTTTACGAACAGGGCCTCGACGCCGAACACTTCGGCACGCCGCTCGGCTGCGCAGCATCGCTCGGCCTGCACGAGTCGCAGGCCCGCCTCTGGGAGAACACCATCGGCCGGAGTTGGGCATTCTGGCGGAACGTCTTTCCACAGGCACAAAAAGCGTTTCCGCAAACACTCGGCGACGTGGCGCTGGACGACTGGCACCACGCGGTCAACCGCGTCGAATTAGCTGCCGACCGCGTTCACGCCGACGAACTGACGTACAACCTGCATATCCTCGTACGCTTCGAGTTGGAGCAAGCGCTGTTAAATGGCGATCTCGAAACGGCCGATCTAGGTGCGTCTTGGCAGGCGTCTTATCAGCGCTATCTAGGCGTCACGCCCAAGAATGACACCGAGGGCTGCCTTCAAGACGGGCACTGGGCGTCCGGTTTATTCGGTTATTTCCCGACGTATACGTTGGGCAATGTCTACGGGGCCCAGCTCTTCGCGACGGCCTCGCGGGAACTCGACGGCGTTGATGAATTTCTCGCCGATGGGCAATTTCGGCCATTATTGGAATGGCTGTGTGACCGAGTCTATCGGCAGGGACATCGCTATCCCGCCGCGCACTTGATCGAGCGCGTGACCGGCGCGCCGCCGAGCCATCACGCGCTCGTCCGAGCGCTGCGAGCCAAATACAGCGAGCTTTACGGCGTCTGACGGAATTGGCGACGTCGATCCACCCGGACAAAGCGAACGAACCCGCGGGCCGCCCGACCCGCGGGTTCGTTGCTTCTCAGCGTCTCTTTCGGTGGTTCCGCTCAGGGAAGGACTTACGACTTGTTGTTGCTGTTTCCGTCGGCGACGGAGACAGCCGGTTGCGCCGGTGCTGCCGGGAGCGCGGCTTCCGCCTGGCCGAGCAGGTTGCGAATTCCCTTGCGGAATACTTCAAATTGGTTTTGCAGGTTGTCCCGTTCCTGCGTCCGCGCGGTCAGTTGCGCCTTGATGTTCTCATGGTCCTTCAGCAGGGCGAGCTGCACATCCAGTTCTTTGCGGAGCTTTGTCCGTTGCTCCTCGACATCGTTGAGTTTCGCGCGGAGCTGATCTCGGACGGCGGCGACGGCCCGGTAATCCTCGTCGAGCTTGTTGCACTTGTTTTCCAGCGACTTGATCCGCTCGGCCGAGCCCGGTCCATTCGACGGTCCCTGAGCGCAGCCCCATAAGCCGAGCGCCGCCACCATCAATACAGCGAGCGCTTTGTTGGCACGCGTCATAGTTGTTTGCTCCTGCGAGAACTTGAAGGAAAGAGGCCCGCGCGGCAAGCCGCGAACTGGGGACGACCCTGCGAAGGGCACGGCTTGCCCGCCACGGCTCGTTGACGTGGATTACTTCGGCAGAAGAGTCGCGTGGGCTTTATCCAGGTCCGCTAGATTGCGGGTTGGAACGCAGCAAGGAACAACGGCGGGCGAGATTTCTCCGGACTGGGGCGATAACGCGGAAGAGGTAGAGAGGTGGTGCGCGCCGCCACCTCACCACCTCGCCACCGCGAAAGTCGTTTTCAGAAACGCGGTAGCGCGACGCGCTCGCCACCGCGCAACGCCGACTCGTGCGCGCAGATGCCGACGCACGTCCAGTTTGCGGAAGTCGGCGCATCTGGAAACGCGGGCTTCTCGCCGACGCACGCCGTCAGGAAGTTGTGCGCCAGATGCGGATGGCTGCCGCCGTGGCCGCCGCCCTGGAGGAAGGAGAGGTGCTCGGCGTCTTGAATGGCGGCGGGTTGCGTGAACCGGCGGATCGGCTCCGGCAGCAAGCTCGCGAAGTCGGGCACTTTCACCCGCTTCGGAATCTCCGGCTCCGGCAGCGGTTTCTCCGGCGTACTCTTCGTGTGGATGATCGGATCTTCATTTTCAACCTGTTGCCACTCGAAGCTCTTTTTACTGCCCGTCACGTCGAAGCTCTCGCGATACTGCCGGGCCGTATCGAAGAGACTGCGGGTTACTTCCGCACAAATATCGGTCCCCGCAATTTTGAACGTTGCGGTCTCGATGGCGAACGGGCTGTTATAACGCTTGATGAGATCCTCGCGGATGCGGCCGGAACCGTGGCAGACGACGCTCTCCGCGAGTGCCGGCTTTCCCGGTTGGCTCACCAGCGCGAGACACGGGCTGACGCAGTGCGTGGCGTACCACATCGGCGGCAAGCCGGGCCAATAGTCGGGCCAGCCGTCCATGTCTTGCTGGTGGCTGCCGCGCAGGAACTGAATCCTGCCCAACTCCCCTTTGTCGTGCAGTTGCTTCACGAACAAATACTCGCGGCTGTAGACGACGGTCTCCATCATCATGTAGACCTTGCCGCTCTTCCGCTGCTGCTCGACGACCTGTCGGCATTCGTCAACGCTCGTCCCCATCGGCACCGTTGACGCGACGTGCTTACCGGCCTTGAGCGCGGCGATCGCTTGCGGCGCGTGGTCGGGGATCGGCGAGTTGATGTGTACGGCGTCCACGTTCGGGTCTTTCAACAGGTCTTCATAATTCGCGTAGCGGACTTTGATGCCGAAGCGGTCGCCGCACTTGTCCAATTCCGCCCTGTTGCGGCGGCAGATGGCGTACATCTCGGCATTGGGATGGTGTTGGTAGATCGGAATGAACTCGGCCCCGAAACCGAGGCCGACAATGGCGACGCGGATTTTCTTGCTGGCAGCCATGGATGCGTTTCCTCCGTTGTGCGTGTTTGCCGGAAAAAGGGGTCTGGAACTTTTCCTCAGAGTTCCAGACCCCTTTTTCCGGCTGAGTGCGAGCCAGAATAGTGCGCCGCGGAGACGAACGCAAGCGCCGAACCGGCCGGTTGCGGCATGGTCTGAGACCATGCCACAACCAGGTGGTCTGAGACCATGCCACATCCGGGCCGACCCGTCACGCCGCGGGTTCCGACACGAGGACGATGAGCGAGTAGGGCGCCAACGCATAAACGGTCCCCGCGGTTACACGCGGGCCCTCCTCGCAATCCACGATATCGAGCGGCGAAGCGAGCGCCGTATCGACCACGCGGCGCCACGTACGCCCCGAGGGCGACGGCGGAATGCGGAACGGCACCGCCTCGCGCCAGGCGTTGCAGCCGACGTAGAAATCTTGATCCGGTTCTCGGCCCGTCTGGCTGCCGTCGAGCGCGAAGGCGAGTGTGCGGCTGGCGGTCGAAAAGTCCGGTTCAAACGGCTCGACGCCGTGCCAGACAATATCGTGCGGCATTTGCCCGTCGGGACCGGGTCCACGGAAGAAGCTCCGGCGCCTCAGCGCCGGGTGCTGTCGCCGCAGCCAAATCATTTTGCGCGCGAAGCGGAGGAAATCCGCGTTTCTTGCCGCGAGCGACCAATCGACCCAGCTCGTCTCGTTGTCTTGGCACCATGCATTGTTGTTGCCCCCCTGGGTCCGCAGGGACTCGTCGCCGGCCAGCAGCATCGGCACGCCCTGAGAGAGCATGAGCGTTGCGAACAGGTTCTTTGCCTGCCGGCGGCGCAGGCCGAGGATTTCCGGTTCGTCGGTCGGACCCTCCACGCCGCAGTTCCAGCTCAGGTTGTCCGTCATGCCGTCGCGGTTGGCCTCGCCGTTCGCCTCGTTGTGTTTTTGGTTATACGAGACGAGGTCCGCGAGCGTGAACCCGTCATGGCACGTGACGAAGTTGATCGAGTGCGTCGGCAGCCGACCCGACCATTCATACAAATCGGCGCTGCCGCACATGCGCGTGGCGAGGGCGCCGGCCAGCCCGGGATCCCCGCGCCAGAATTGGCGGACATCGTCGCGAAACTTGCCGTTCCATTCCGACCAGCGCCGGCCGTACGGAAAGCTGCCGACCTGATAGAGACCCGCGGCGTCCCACGGCTCTGCGATCAGCTTCGTGTCTGCGAGCACGCCGTCTTCGACGATCAACTCGACGACGGGCGGTTCCACAAGTACATTTCCCAGAATGTCGCGGCCAAGGATCGACGCCAGGTCAAACCGCAGCCCATCCACGTGCATGTCGGCTACCCAGAAGCGCAGGCAATTCATCAGGAGCTGCCTTACGATCGGATGGTTGCAATTCACGGTGTTGCCGCAGCCGGAATAGTTGAGGTATTCGCCGTGCGGGCCGAGCAAGTAATACAGCTCGTTGTCGAGCCCACGGAAGGAATACGTGCGGCCGCGGTCGTCACCTTCGCCGGTGTGGTTGAAGACGACGTCGAGAATTACCTCAATGCCGGCGGCATGAAATGCCTTCACCATGTCGCGGAACTCGGTAATCTGGCCGTGCTCCTTGCCCGTGGCGGCATATGCGGACTTCGGCGACGCGAAGGCGATACTGTTGTAGCCCCAGAAATTGCGGAGATATTCGCCGGTAAGCGGGTTGGTGAACGGACAGTCGCACTCGTCGAACTCGTGAATCGGCAGCAACTCGACGGCCGTGATCCCCAGATCCTTCAGGTAAGGAATCCTCTCCGCGAGGCCGGAAAACGCGCCCGGTCGCGCCACACCGGACGAGGGATGACAAGTGAAACCGCGGATGTGCAACTCGTAGATGACGGAGTCCTCGGGCGGCGTCCGGGGCGGGAGGTCATCTTGCCAATGATAGGCCCGCCGGACATAGAGGCTGCGTCGCGCGGAACGATGCGCGAACGCCTCGCATGATTCTCCCCAGACGGCCCCGTTGGAGAGAGAGGTCGCAGCCGGGTCCAGCAGCACAATGGAAGGATCGAAACGGTGACCTTGATCGCGCGGCCCGTCCACCCGCCAACCGTAGCTGAACACCGGCGGCAGCCCGCTCACTTGGATGTGCCAGTGGTTGCCAGTACGGTTCTTGAGCGGATCGAGTTCGAACTGCGCGAGCGATTTGCCCGATTCCGCATCAAGGAGCGCGAGCCAAACACGAGTGCCATGCCGGCAGAAAAGAGCGAAGTTGACGCCGTCGGGCTGTCCCGTCGTTCCCAACGGCAAGGAACGACCGCGTGCGGTGCGAAACGTGTGCATGGGGCCACAGCATAGGCGGAAGCCCCGCCCTTGTCGAGATAGCGCACCGTGGATGTGCCGCAGCGCAATAGAAATGTCTGCCCCGGAACGAATGAGACCTCTGAGCCGCGCACGGTAGTGCGTCAGTCCAGAAGCGTGCAAGCGGTGCGTGTCGTGGCGCCGTCGGCGTTCGCCGGCGCGGTCGGGTCTTCGGTCGAGCCGCCGTGCCAGAGCGGGCCAATGTTACGTCTGTTCCAAGCATTCCACGCGGCACTGAGGTCGGCGACGACTTGCGGATGCGCCGCCGCGAGGTTGTTCTTCTCGCCGACGTCGTTCGCGAGGTCGTAGAGCTGCCAGCCACTGTTCTGCTTGGTCTCAAAATCGCGCCAGTCCACGAGCTTCCATTGGCCTTTGCGAATCGCTTTTTGCTGGCCGAAGCGCCAGAAGAGCGCTTCGTGCGGGACGGTGGTGTTTTCGCCGGTCAAATGCGGGAGAATGTTCACGCCGTCGAGGTCGCCGTCCGCTCTTGCGCCGGCGACAGCGCAGGCGGTTGGGAGGATGTCCAGCGCGATCACGGGCTGGTCGCAAGTCTTGCCCGCGGACAGTTTGCCGGGCCACGAGACGAAGAACGGCACACGGATGCCGCCTTCGAGCGTCTGGCCTTTGTCGCCACGCAATGGGGAGTTGACGCCTGCGTTGTAGGCGAGGAAGGGCTTGCGGCCCGAGCCGCCGTTATCGCTGAAAAAGAAGATCAGCGTGTCCTTGTCGCGTCCCGTTTTGCGGAGATGGGCGGTGACGCGTCCGACCGCGTCGTCCAGGCCGACGAGCAGCGAGAGATAGCCGCGCCGCTCGGGATCGGTGATGGCGGCCGGCACACGCGCGCCGTATTTCTCAAGCACTTCCAGCGGCGTGTGGACTGCATTGTATGCGAGGTAGAGGAACCACGGCTTGCGCGCGTGGCGATCCATGAAGGCGAGCGCTTCATCGGTGAAGAGATCGGTGGTGTAGCCGTCTAGCTTCTGCACCTCGCGGCCGCGATAAATCATGTGATACGAGTAGGCAGAGCCGAACTGTGCCTCGGCATCCTTGTGCAGGAGGTAATTGTGCCCGCCGACGAGAAAACCAAAATAATCATCGAACCCGCGCGACTGCGGATGATGCGCGGCACTGAAGCCTTGATGCCATTTACCGATCAGGCCGGTGGCATAACCGGCGCCGCGCAGGCGGTCGGCGATGGTGCGCTGATCGAGCGGCAGCCCGAGTTTCTTGTCATCGCCGACGTGCGGATTGAACTCATGGCCGAAGCGCGTCGGGCAGCGGCCGGTGAGAAAGCCGGCGCGCGACGGACTGCAATACGGCGCCGCGACGTAACCGTTGCTGCAACGCACGCCGCCGGCGGCGAGCGCGTCAAGGTGCGGCGTCGGCACGTCTTTGCCGCCGTGAACGCCGATGTCGCCATAGCCCAGATCGTCGGCGACGATCACGAGGATGTTGGGTTTGCGGGCGGGTGGTTGGGTCGGATCGGCGGCGTGGACCGCGGCCAGCGGCGCCAACAGCAGGACATGAATGAGCAGAATGTTCTTCATGTTTTTGACCGGGGATCGCGCGGTGGCGGGTGAATCGGTTTATGTCCCCATGCGCTTGAAAACGGGCGCCGCACCAACTCATCGTAATCGGTGAAATTATCCCACAGAAGTTAACCAACTCGAAAGACTCTACGGGGCGTCTGGACCTCAGCGATCGGCAGCTCGTCATCCACGACGACGACGGCAGTCTGATCGGAGGGCGTGCCAGCGAAACCCAAGAGCAAAGAATGGCCCTTCAAGCGAAGAAAGGCCGCGTGCCGTGGGACCGAATGCGTTCTTACTTGGCAAAGACGCCTGCCAGTTGCCGAACCTTGTCGGCGCCGATCTTATCCACCACCGCTTTGACGGCACGAATCTCTTCGAGCGTAATGCCGCCCGTGTCGCTGGAAGCCGCGGCAGCGGACGCCGGCGCAACACGGGCGGCTGCCGGCGTGCGAAGAACGGCGCTCTTGCCGGCGGTTTTCACCGCGCTCTTATAGTTGGAGATCATGCTATTGTCCATGTCGATGCCGAATTCGGACTTGAGGTACTTCTGGATTTCGAGCGGCATGGCCTCGTTGCCCAGGTGCGCCAGGGCTCTCCGGACACCCTCCATCTTGCTGATGTCGGCCTTATTCTTCGGGATTCCGCGTGGCATGTGACTCCTCCGTTGTGTGGATGTAGTATTGGGTAGATTCATGGTATGACTGACGCGTGACCCGACAATGCGCCAGTTTCCCGGAATCGGAGACGCGTCCCGCCACGACGAGGAGGGCCGCGAATAACCAGCCGACAAGAACCGCCCCCCTCCCATGACCATCAGCATGATGCCGAACGGCGCCGGCTGTTCATTACCGACTTGACCGAAGAAATCAACACCACGCGGGATCATCCGGCCGCCAACAGAAGTCTGCCAACAAATGCGTGCGGGCGGCGTGTCGAGTGCCGCGCGGGCACGCGAACGGTCGCGGCAGAAGGCACATACTCGGAGTGTCGCCGGACGGCGTCGGAGATGCCTTGGAGGGGCCTGCCACGCAGGGCATACGAGGTCGGCGAGGCTCGACACGGCACCGGCGAGCTTGCCGCAATCGAGATTGTCCTTGTCATCGCCATCCTGTGGCGCCCGGAGCTTCTCGATCGTATACCGATGTTGAAGTTGCTCGGCGTTGAGGTCGCCTTGAATAAACTCAGGACCGATAGCGCCAAGCAGCGGAAAGAGCTGGACGACATCCGCTTCGTGCTTACCATGCTGCTCGGAGGGCACGAGATGAGCACTTAAGGAGCCTGGCCGCTGGCGGGAATGTGCCGTACCGCGGTCGTTCGGAGCTACGCACGGAGATGCGGCGGCTGGCGTCGCGCACTGTTCTTTGGCCCCGCACTGGCTAGGGTGATTCTGTCCCGCTATCATTAGCGTCCGACATTACTGCCGCACGGGCTCGCGGCGACGAAGAACAACCCGAGGCTTCGGACGCCCACGAACACGCCATGAAGCTCGAATGTCCTCGTTGCTGCGCAACGCTCGAATTCTCGAAAAAAACGCCCTTCCTTCTGCGGCTACTGCGGTGAGTCCCTCGATTCGGCATCGGGCACAACCGTCACGGCGGCGGCGCCCGCTGCCCGTCACCCATCGGCCCAAATCGCCGCGGCGGCGTGGAGCGTGCAGCGTGGCTGGTGAACTCATCCAATGCGGCGATCACTCATGGGCTCCTTGGTCGATCGTTTGCACGCACTTGCTCCGCGGGACCTCGAAGGATTGGCAGCCGATTCCGCAAGAGGAAGGCTCCGAGGCGGAGAACGATTGGCTGTGTCCGGAGTGCTTCACCAAACATCCTGACCTGCCGGTGGAAGACCTGCACGCGGTTTGCATTCATTGCGTGCGGAAGTTGCGAGGGGAGCCGGCATAATCGTTGCCAACGCTGTCTTTCCGCGCGTTTTCACTCTTGCCGAGGAAACGCCAATGTTCGCACGAGTCTGTTTCGTCGTGGCGCTGGCCTGGCCATTCAGTAACGTCTGTCCGATAGCCCACTTGGTCGCCGCCGAGCCTTTCCACTACCCGCCCGGACAATCGGGCAAGGGCAGCCTCCGGATCATCGACGGCGTCCCGGTGCTCCATGTTCGTGGCACGCCCCAAGAGATGGGCGAGCAACTTGGCGTCCTTGTCCTCAAGCCTGCATCCGGATTGACCAAGCTCGCGGATGGCTTCCTGAATCAGCGCGGCTGGGACAAGCTCTACCCGGTGATACTCAAGACGGGTGGGCTCATGCGGCCTCAATTCCCGCGCGACCATCTCGATGAACTCACGGCCGCGGCCCGGGCCTCCGGCTGGTCGGAAGAGCTGCTGGTATTCGGCAACACGATCCCCGATCTGCGCAAGCTCGGCGGCTGTTCCGCCCTCATCATTGAGCCCAGCCGCAGCGCCGCGGGCGGGCCGCTCTTCGGCCGCAATCTCGACTGGCCGCCGTTCGGCCCGATTCACGAATATGCCTTCGTTGCCGTGTATCAGCCAGCGGGGAAGCTGGCCTTTGCCTCGGTCACGTATCCCGGCATGCTCGGCGTCGGCAGCGGCATGAACGAGCGCGGACTCTCCTTGGCGGACCTCACCGTCAACGACGCGAACGACGGCTCCCCAAAGCTGGACGTCACCGGGACGCCCTACACGCTGGCGCTGCGCCGTGTGCTGGAAGAATGCAGCACGGTCGCGGAGGCCGAAAAACTCCTCCGTTCCTTGAAGAGGACGACGCGCCAGAACGTCGCCATTTGTGACCGGCAAGGCGGCGCCGTGTTTGAGATCACGCCGCGGAACGTAGTCGTCCGCACGGCCGTCGAGGGAGTGTGCGCCTGCACGAACCACTTCCGGACCGCTGCGTTGGCCATGTCCATGCGCTGCGACCGGTATGACACTCTGGACAAGAGCCGAGCGCTCGCGAAACTCAACGTAGCAGATGTCGCCAAACAGATGGACGCGGTAAACCAAGGCGCCTGGACCCTACAGACGATGGTGTTCGAGCCGGCGGCGCTCAAGCTTCATGTGGCGTTCGGGAAAGGCCCAGCGACCCGCTTGCCCTTGCACACGCTCGATTTGCGGGCACTATTCGCGAACGGGGAGAAACGGGAATGACGCAGCAGCGTCAAATCTGGGCAAGTGACTCAACCCACTTGACCGACCGCTGCACTCAGGTTAACATCGACGCCCGAATGAGTGGGTAAGCGCAAAGAAGCGGCGCACTGCATTACTGGACAACAAGCGAGGTAGACCGACATGTCCAAGCGTTCTCCGGCTTTCTTTTTCGCGCTCCTTGGGATCGCGGCTCTCCTAATCGCCACAAGCCCGGCCGAGGCTCAAAAGAAGCGGGCGGAGAAGAACGCCGAAGAGGCGGCCAAGCAGCAGGCGAATTTCAAGGAAGCCGAGGCGCTGCGCGTTGCCTACATCATGGTCGCCGTGGCCGACCATGACTACGACGGCCACCGCGTGAAAGCGATGAAGCAGCTGCAAGAGGCCGTGAAGCTTCTGGACATCAAGGTCTTGCGTCACGGCACCGCAGCGCAGAAGGACGCAACGATCAAGGAAGACGAGGTCGATGCGCTGGCCAAGGAGGCCGCCAAGCACACGCCCAAGCTCCACGAAGGTCAAAACATGTCCGACGCGCAGATGAAGTATGCGGGCGAATTGCTCCTCAAGGTCCGCGGCGCCCTGGTCGAGAGCAAGCATCCCAAGGTGCTGAATCATGTGAACGAGGCGATCAAGCAAATTGACATCGCCTTGAAGATCAGGTGATCTTGCCGTGCCCGATAGACTGTGGGGTTACATTCGCGTTCGCGGATGCCCCATCGGTCCAACCATGCCGAGCACGCGTCGCCGGCATCGCACCGCAGTAAGTGTGCGCCCGGTTCGGCGAACCAATTCCAAGTCCCACGGGGTACAGTGCCGTGCTATTAATAGGCTGCCCGGTGCGCTGGTATGCTGACCGGCGAACCGTGCGAGGCTTACCGGCCGGTCAGCACAATCACCAAGTTCGGCGCTGGAGGGGAAGCGCCCGCGAGGTGTTGCAGCCGTAGGACCAGACTCCATGCTCACAGCTTCTACCCGGCTCGGCCCATACGAGATTGTCGGCCCGCTCGGCGCGGGGGGCATGGGAGAAGTCTATCGCGCCCGCGATGCGCGCCTCGGGCGCGAGGTCGCCGTGAAAGTCCTCCCGGAACTGTTCGCCGATGACCCCGAGCGGCGGGCGCGCTTCGAGCGCGAAGCCAGGGCGGTGGCCGCGCTTTCCCATCCGAACATCCTCGCCATCCATGACTATGGCACGCACGGGGCCGTCACCTATGCGGTCATGGAACTGCTGGAAGGCGAGACGCTCCGCAGCCGGCTGGCCAAGGGGCCGCTGCCCTGGCGGGAGGTGATCGAGGTGGGCGGGGCTGTCGCCGACGGGCTCGCCGCCGCTCACGCCAAGGGTATCGTCCACCGGGACCTCAAACCGGAGAACCTCTTCCTGACCGCGGACGGCCGGGTGAAGATTCTCGATTTCGGCCTGGCGCGGGTTGAGACAAAGCCGACGGAGGAAGTGGAAACCGCGCCTTATCTGCTGGCCCAGACGGCCCCTGGTACCGTCCTGGGAACCATCGGCTACATGTCCCCGGAACAAGTACGCGGCCTGACGGTTGACGCCCGCAGCGACGTTTTTTCCCTGGGTTGCGTGCTGTACGAAATGCTGGCGGGCCGGCGTCCTTTTCAGCGTAAGACCGCCGCCGACACCACCGCAGCGATTTTGTCCGACGAACCGCGGGAACTGGCCGGTCTCGGGATCAAGGTTCCCCCCGAAGTGGAGCGCGCGGTGCGGCTCTGCCTAGCAAAGAAGCAGAAGGAACGATTTCAGTCGGCGCAGGACTGCGCTTTGGCCTTACGGACCCTTCTGAGCGGTTCGGACGTTCCGTCACCCTTCCTGCCGACAAAATCGTCCCCCAAGCGGAGGCAAAGCCGGCCCCGCAAGGCGATTGATTCGCTCGCGGTCTTGCCTTTGTTCAATGCGTCGGACGATCCCGACATGGAGTATCTCAGCGACGGGATCACCGAGAGCATCATCAGCAACCTCTCGCAGCTCCCCAAGCTGCGGGTGATGGCCCGGAGCACCGTCTTCCGGTTCAAGGGCCGGGACGTGGACGCGTGCGCCGTTGGCCGCGAGCTGAACGTCCGGGCGGTGCTCACGGGCCGGATGCTTCAGCGCGGCGACCAGCTGATCCTCCGGGCAGAGCTGGTCGATACGGCAGACGGCGCGCAGCTCTGGGGCGAACAGTACAACCGGCCGCTGGCGGATCTCCTTGCCGTCGAGGAAGAAATAGCCCGGGAGATCGTGCATCGGCTGCGCCTTCACTTGCCCGAAACCGAACGGCGGCGCCTGGGAAAACGGACGACAATCAACACGGAGGCTTATCAACTCTACCTCCGGGGCCGCTACTACTTGAATAAGCGGACCGAAGAGGGCATGAAGAAAAGCATTGACCTCTTCCAGCAAGCCATCGACTTGGATCCGACCTACGCCCTCGCCTATGCCGGGATCGCTGATACTTACCTCAATCTTGGCGGTTGGGGACAGCTTCCGCCTTACGCCGCCTATCCCAAGGCAAAAGCGGCCGCGGCCAAGGCCTTGGAGATCGACGAGACACTCGCCGAGGCGCATACCTCCCTCGCCATGGCCGCGAAGGAGTACGACTGGGACTTCCCGCGCGCTGAAAGAGCCTATCGGCGCGCCTTGGAGCTGAACCCGAATTACGCCGTTGCTCATCATTGGTATGGCGAATGCCTGGCGGCCGTCGGCCGGCATGCGGAAGCGATTGCCGAAATCAAGCGCGCCCTGGAGCTTGATCCGCTCTCGCTCATCATCAACGCGTCTTTAGGGCGGCATGGCTATTTCTTCGCGGGGCAGTACGACCAAGCGATTGAGCAGTGCCAGAAGACCATCGACCTGGACCCGCACTTCTGGGTGGCTCACCACTTTCTGGGTGGAGTTTATGCTTGCGCCGGCCGCCTGCAGGAGGCGCTCGCGGCCTTTACTCGGGCTCAACAACTAGAGCCCAATCTCGAAGCGATTTCCTGCATCGGGTTGACCTACGGCACGCTCGGGCGGCGGGCACAGGCACAGGCGGCGCTCGACGAACTGAATACCATAGCAAAAACGCGGTATGTTTCGCCTATCAACTTCGCGCTTGTGTACATAGGACTCGGCGAGAAGGACGAAGCCTTCGGCTGGCTGGAGAAGGCTTTGGAGCATCATACGCAATGGCTCAGCGAGATCCGAGCTGACCCTTTTTTCGACAGTCTCCGCTCCGACCCGCGCTTCAAGGCACTCCTGCGCGACGTGGGCTTTCCCGCGACCGAGACGGCCGACGACCGGCCGATCGACTCCCTGGCCATCCTGCCGCTCGTCAACGCCGCCGCCGACCCAAATTTGGACTACCTGAGCGATGGCATCACCGAAAGCCTCATCAACCTGCTCTCGCGGCTGCCTCGGCTGCGCGTGATGGCGCGGAGCACGGTGTTTCGCTACAAGGGCCGCGATCTCGACGCGCAAGCGGTTGGACGGGCCCTCAACGTTCGCGCGGTGCTCCTGGGCCGAGTGTCACTGCGCGACAACCGCGTGCTCATCAAAGCGGACCTGGTGGTCGTGGCCGACGGGTCGCGACTCTGGGGCGAAGACTATGATCGGGACCTCGCGGAAGTGGGCGCGGTGGAGGAGGCGATCGCCAAGGAGATCGCCGAGAACCTGCGGCTACGGTTGAATAGCGAACAGAAGAAGCGTCTCACCAAGCGGCAAACGCAAAACGCCGAAGCATACCAGCTCTACCTGAAGGGCCGCTACCACTGGAACAAGCGGACCGAAGAGGGCTTGAAGAAAGCGGTCCAGTGCCTGGAGGAGGCATTGGCCATCGACCCGGCCTACGCGCTGGCCTACGCGGGGCTGGCCGACTGCTACAACTTGCCTCATTTGGGGGCGCTAACGACCCGAGAGGCTGGCCGCCGGGCGAAGGCCGCGGCCGTAAAGGCCCTGGAGTTTGATGCGAACCTCGCGGAAGCCCACGCCTCGCTGGCCTTCGCCAAGTTCCAGTTCGACTGGGATTGGGCCGGCGCCGAGAGCGGGTTCAAGCGCGCGATCGAGTTGAACCCGAATTATGCGCGGGCGCACCATGCGTACGGTTCGTATCTGCTGGCGCTCGGGCGGTTTGACGAGGCCCTCGCCGCGATCAAACGGGCCGAAGAGTTGGACCCGCTCTCGCTCATCATCAACCATTGGCTGGCCTTCGTGTACTACAACTCACGCCGGTTTGATCGGGCCATTGAGCAATGCCACAAGACCCTCGAACTGGATGCACAGTTCGCCTGGGCGCACTCCCTGCTCGGACTCGCCTACGGGCAAAAGGGGATGTACGCGGAGGCCTTCACAGCCCTCGAAGAGGCGTGGCGCCTCGATGAGATCCCCGAGTTCCTGGCCAGCCTTGGGTACACCCTGGCAAAATCGGGACAGCGCGAGAAGGCGCTCAAGGCGCTCGACCAGTTGCAGGTACCCTTGAAGGGACGTCCTGTCGCCCCCTATGAGATAGCAACCATCTATGCCGGGTTGGACGACAAGGAGCAAGCGTTCGCCTGCCTGGAAAAGGCCTATGAGGACCGGGGCCTGTGGTTGCCTCTCCTGCGCGTGGACCCGATGCTGGATAGCCTTCATTCGGATCCGCGCTTCGCCGACCTGCTGCGGCGCATGAATTTCCCGCCGTGACCTGGCCGGCGGTCTTTGTCGTGTGCCTTGCAGGCGAAGCACTCGCGCGGACGATGGCGGGTATCAGTCGTGGGGGACCGCCGCCGATCACGTTCGGCCGCCGTCTGCGGGGACGGGATCCTGTAGTCCCGCTCGACGATCTTTTGCAGCGACAGCAGATCGTACTCCTCATAGCGGAAGTTCTGCGCCTCGAGATCGTTCTCTTTCTTGGGCAGGACCGGGCACGAAAACGACGCAACGTTGAGCGCCGCGATCTCATCGGCAGCGTCTTCTTTCGGCTGAGGATCGGGCTAATGACCGGCACAGTGATGTCTTTGTCGAGCTTCGCCGGGTCCGGGGCGATGGCCGAATCACATCTCCTTCAGATACTCATGCACAAACTGGACTGCCATCGCGCCCTCGCCCACCGCCGAGGCGACGCGCTTGACCGAGGCGGAGCGCACGTCCCCCGCGGCGAACACGCCGGGGCGGCTGGTTTCGAGCAGGAACGGCTGCCGCCGAGCGGTCCAGTGCGGGGACTTCGCCAGCGCGGGGCCGGTTTGGACAAAGCCCTTGGCGTCTCGCTCGATTTCCGGAGGCAGCCAATCGGTCCGCGGCGCCGCGCCGATGAAGCTGAACACCGCCGGCGTTTCGACCGTGCGTTCCGCGCCCGTCTTGGTGTTGACGATCGCGACGGCCGTAAGGTGGTCGTCGCCGAGCATCCGCCGAATTGTCGTGTTGCAGAGGAGCTCAATGTTGGCCGTCTGTTCGATCCGCCGGGCGAGATAGCTGGACATGTTCTTGTACAAGTCGTCGCCGCGGATGAGAAGCAGCACTTTGCGCGCGTTCGCGGCGAGGAAGACGGCGGCCTGGCCGGCGGAGTTGCCGCCGCCCACGAGCACGACTTGGGCGCCTTGGCACAGCTTCGCCTCGTTGGGCGTCGCGGCGTAATAGACGCCCGTGCCCTCGTAGCGCTCGCAGCCTTCGACGCCGAGCCGGCGGTACTCGGCGCCGGAGGCGATCAGCAGGCACTTGGCGACGAGGGTCTCGCCGCCGTCCAGGTGCAGAACGGGGTAGGCCTTCTCGAACTCCAGGCGGATCACCGGCGTAGGGACCGACAGGTGAGCGCCGAATTTGTTGGCTTGGAGCACGGCGCGGTTGGCCAGTTCACTCCCGGTGAGGCCGGTCGGGAAGCCGAGGTAGTTCTCGATGCGCATGCTGCTGCCCGCTTGGCCCCCGGGCGCGGTTTGCTCCAGCACCACAGTATGCAACCCTTCGGACGCCCCGTAGACCGCGGCCGCCAGCCCGGCCGGCCCGGCGCCCACGACGGCCAGGTCGTACACGGTTTGCTCCAGCGGCTGGCGGATGCCAATCGTGTCGGCCAGTTGCCGGTTCGAAGGGTTGCGCAACATCAGCCGGTGCCCGCAGGCAACCACCGGCGTGTCGGCCTCGGTCACGCCGAACTGCTTCAACAGCCGGTCCACCTGCGGGTCGGTCTCTACGTCCACCCAGGTGAACAGCACGCGGTTCTTGGCCAGGAAGTCGCGGACTCGAAAAGTATCCGCGGAGTAGCGCGAGCCGATCACGCGCAGGCCGGTGAAGTTGGGCGACTGCCGCAGGAGCTGCCGCCGGGCGATGAACGCTTGCAGAATGATGTCGCTCAGGTCCGGGCATTGGTTCAGGACGCGGCGCAACGCGTCCCCCGGGATCTCGATCGCTTCGCAGGGGCCCCTGGCGATGGCACTGACGACCGCACGGGCGCCGGTCAGGTGGGAGACATCGCCGGTAAACTCGCCCTTACGATGGACCGTGACCGTCTTCGGCTCGTCGCCGGAATAATCGACGATCTCGACTTCGCCCGACTTCAAGACGAAGAACTTCATGTCGCGATCGCCGACGGCGAAGAGCGTCTGCCCGTCCTGAAAAGACCTGGGCACGGCGGCCGTGCAGCCGCTCAGTCGAGCGATCTGGGCTTCGTCGAGCGTCGGAAAGGCGATGGAATGGAGGTCGTGTTCGGCCATGCCTCGTGTCCCCCTTCATGAAATTGCTCACTCTACGGATCAGGAACGCTCACGGCTGCGTGTTCTGGCCGCGCACGACGGCCTCGGCCATTGCGTCCATCATCTGGCTCTCGGTCAGCCCGCGCCAGGAATGTCCTTGGCGGGGCCCATAGACGAAGCGATGCTCGGCGGCTGGTTGTGCCTTGCTCAGAACGTCGTCGAGCAGATGCACCGCGTTGTTGAGATAGTATTCGTCCGCATCGCCCACCCAGACGTGGAGCTTGCCTTTGATCTTCGGGCCCAGCGTTGGCCAGTTCTTCGTCAGCACTAAACGCAGATCGTATTTTTTCCAGTGTTCGAGCACACTCAGGTCCATTTTACCCGTGCTGCCGTCCCAAAGCGGCTTCGGCAGACCGTCGGCGCCGCGCGGACCGAATACGGCATTCCAGCAGCACCAATCCCTGCCCGATAGTTCCCAGCGATTGCCTCGGCCAAGCACTCTTTCCAGTTGGCATTCGTGCCCTACCGTCGTGCGAATGTCGCCGTTGAGGTCGCGCGAGGCGGGCCGCTCGAATCCGCGACGATTCACGTAGGCGTTCGTGTCCGTGTACAAGTCGATCAATTCGTAGGCCCGGAAATCCACCGGATCGGGACAGTGCGACCACGCTCCCTGGAAGAACTCCGGATAGAAGATCTGCAGCGCCAGCGACACCCAGCCGCCGGTCGAGACTCCATCCAGAACGCGGGCAGACGGCCGGCCCATGCCGCGATACATCTTTTCCACATAGGGAATCAACTCCTGTGTCACGGCATCGCCCACGGGGCCGTTGTTAGCGGAGTTGACCTGATAGGGATCGCCGAAGGGGCCCGCCCCATCGAGATGCAACAGGATCATGCGCGGACACCGGTCCGACAACCAGTAACTGCGAAAGTTGGCGCCGACGTCCATTCTTCTGCCGACATCCGTGTAGCGCGAGCCGAAGCCGTCGATATGCACGCGTACGGGATAGCGCCGTTCGGTGTCCGTGCCGTGATCGCGCGGCAAAAGGATGCCCGCCCGCAGGTACATGGGTCGGCCGTGGAACTGGCTCAGCAGCTCGGAGCGGAGTTTGACATACTTGACGTGCGCCGTCTCAGCCGGCAACTCTTCGGCCGGCAGCTTGCGCGTCAGCTCGATTTTGACGGTGCCGCCCGCGCGCGGCTCGAGCTTCATGCCGACAGGCTCGCTGACGAGGTTGCCGGGCGCGTCGTGCAGACGAATGTCGGGGTTGTAGTCGAAGACAGCTTGGACGAAATACATCCCGTCTGGGACGCGCGCGAGGTGTTCCAGGGGAAAGATCAGCGCGGATTGGTTGACAATTACTTTACTACCCGTCTTCAGTCCCCGGATGTCGACTCCCAGAACGGCAGGACCGCCGTTACCGGTTTGGTTGATGGACTGACGCGGCTCGGGATCCTTGTTGCGGCGACCAAGTACGACGAGCAGTCGGCCGTCCTGCGGCGCCGGCAGCAATCCCTCGCCGACAGTGATTTCGAAACGCAGCTCGGTCTTCAGATCGGCAGGATCACCGGCTAGACAGAACGTAACCAAGACAAGCGTTACCGCACTAGCGATCATGCGCATTGAGTGAGTCCCTTCCGAATACCCAGCGCGCCCTACCGCGCTGGTGGTCTCAGATGCGGCGTATCGGGCATGCGCTTCCCGGCTTATTCTGGAAACCGTCGTACTCCCTTGCAAGCAGAAAGGCCACTCGGGCCCGCGGGACTCGGCGACCACTTACCCGAGCGCCCGGGTCTATCCGCCCGCGCGGCCCGCACGCACTTCGCTCGACTTTTGCCATTTTTCAGGAATCCGACGATCAGAAAAACCTGGTGAAATGCGGACCGAGATGGTTTGTACTTGTTTACCGTGATTTTGATTCGCGGCTGCCGTTCGTGGTAAACAAGTACGTCGTTGAAGAAAAATGCAACTGCTGCTCTTGACAGCAGTATGAGCCGGTGGGCAAGTCCGGCCGAAAACGTGGCCGCTTGTTTCCGCTTTACTCGGCAGCGCGTTTCCCACACGAGATCCATATCCTCCTGTGAATTGGACGGTTAGGTCGATTTCTGAGAACGCGAAAAATACAAGTATGGAAACTCTCGAAATTACCGCAAATGTCGCTTGAATCCGGCAAATCGTTGACGGCTGGCGCCGCCGGATGTTATTCTGTTCGTGCGGGCCGTGGCGTCCCAAGGCGGTCCAGCGACGGCTGACGATGACCAACGCGATGCTGACCCGAACCATCACCGACCGTCGGGCCTGGACGGCGGCGACACTCGACTCGCCCGCCGCCTGGTATTGTCCCCTCACGGATCGCTCTCTGGCCGCGCTCGACGAGAGCATCCGCGCACAGCGGCGCCAGCCGCAGCCGACCACAACGGTCTTCCTCACCCCGCAACAGCGTGCCCGCTGCGGCGACGATCTCCTTCCGGCACGTGACGCGTTGGAAAACGGCCGCGGCTTCATCATCATCGACCGTGTGCCGCTCGACCGCTACAGCCGCGACGAGGCTCAGGACTTGTACTGGCTCGTCGGCCAGGCGCTCGGCCGGCCGTTTGAGCAGAATATTCAAGGCACGCTTCTCTACGACGTCCGCGACACCGGGCAAGACCTGAGCAAAGGCGCCCGCTTCTCGGTTACGAATTACGAGAGTAGTTTTCACACGGACAATTCGTTTGGCGAAGAGGTGCTCGATTACGTCGGCCTTCTCTGCCTGTGCGCGGCGAAGTCGGGGGGCCAAAGTCAGGTACAAAGCGGTTTCGCGGTTCACAACGAATTGCTGGCACGACATCGGGACTGCCTGCGAGCCCTTTATGAGCCGTTCCACATCGAACGCCGCGGCGGCGTGCGCGAAGGGGAAGGGCCGACCATCCGCTCGCCGGTGATCGCCTGGAACGGCAAAGATCTGTTATTCCGCTACTTGCGTTATTGGATCGAGACCGGGCAGCAGCGCGCCGGTTTACCGTTGACAGTGGAACAGGTAAACGCGCTGGATACGCTCGACGCCGTGATGCGCCGGCCGGAATTGCAGGCGGAATTCAGCCTTGAGCCGGGGCAAATGTTCTTCATCAACAACCGGTGGATCTTGCACAATCGCACGGCGTTCGAGGATTATCCGGAAATAGAACGGCGGCGGCATTTGGTGCGGTTGTGGCTGAAGCGCCCGGAATTATTCTGAGGTTGTCCAAAGTGGGACGACTAGGCCGTGCGCGCATGCCGGCCCTCCAACTCGTGCAAAAAGTCTTCCCCCGCTTCGCGCACGCCTTCATCGGCGTGCTGCAAAGCCTGCCGTGCTAGGCGAAGGGTCAAATCACGGTCTAGCTTCACGAACAATTCCAGGAGCCTGCGATATTCCTCCTCCTCACCCTCCTCAAGGATCGGCTTAACCAGTTCTTCGATCCGGTCCAACAGCCACTTCCGGGGCAACTTTTGGACGATCTGACGAACGGCAGCAATTGATCCATGGCCGTAGCTGGCCAGTTGGAGAAGATCGTTCAAAAGGAGTTTCCGTTCCGCCACCGGAAGAGAAGGAATGAGGGTAAGAGCGAGAGCGCGCTCTTTGCCCGGGGAATGCAAAGCACGGCGGATTACTTCGACGCGCTGCGCGCTCGCTGCCCAAAACGGCTGTAATGCCTCTATGTAGGTGGTCCAGGCATCGACGACTCGACGCCACGCGCCGTCTCCATTTTCGCTGTCGGTGCTCATGGTTGTTTTCCCGCATATTGCCACGGCAGGCCAAGGAACGCCCGGACGAAATCCGCGAACGTCATCTTGATCGCCGGGTAGATCG
This sequence comes from Gemmataceae bacterium, assembly GCA_041499805.1. Classification (GTDB taxonomy): domain Bacteria; phylum Planctomycetota; class Planctomycetia; order Gemmatales; family Gemmataceae; genus JBGQKZ01. The sequence continues at coordinate 19,640 of JBGQKZ010000019.1, read as the reverse complement.
TATGGTGCGTGGGCGGCCAAGGGCTTCCGGGAGCGACATCCGAGCCGTCCGCGGTCACACCGAGACCGAGAGGCAAGGGTGTGCCGGCCGGCAGCCGATGATAATGTCCCCTAAGTTGGGAATCCGCGACCGACGCGAACGTAGACGCCCCTGCCGGAAATGGCGGCGTCTCGGGCCGAAGTTCCCCGATTGCATCAGGAACCAAGTCAATGCCGCTTCGCGGCGCTCTCGGCGCTAATCTACCACCAAAGGCGTACAGTGTCGTCGGTGTATTCACCCGTGTCCTGCACGTCCTACTTTCCCAGCGCCGCGTTCGCCGCCGCCGTCGTCAATCCGTCGTCATTCTCCGCCAGCGCCGCCAGATTTTGCCGCACGCGGCGGTTCGCGATCGCCAGGTAATACCGGCCCGCCTGCACGTCGCGATTCAGCTCATTCGGATTGCCGTTGCCGTCCGTCAGCAGATGATCGAGGCGGCTCAGGGTGCAGCTCGCGGCGTACAGCTCGCAGGCGGCGTCGGCGATGCGTTCCTGTTGGTACTGGCTGCGCATCAGGTTTTCTTCGCTCTTGGCGTGACGCAGCAACCATTGCACGGCCAGGCCGAAATCGCGTACCGACTTGCCGAGTTGATGCGCTTCATGTTTCAAATCGGCGCTACGCACCGGCACGTCCGGCGTGGTCATGCGGGCGGCGATTTGTTTCCGTCCAAAGCGGAACAGCGTGCCGCGGTCGCGAATTGGGTGGAAGAGCGCGTTCCAGACGCCGAGCAGCTCCATGCCGATGCCGCGCATCCCCACCATCGCGATGAACGAGCGCAGCACGTCGTTGGCCCCCTCGCCGATCTGATTGATGCGGGCGTCGCGCATCATCCGCTCGAAGGGCTCGGTCGCGAAGTAACCTTGACCGCCGTAGATCTGCATCGTGTCGTTGACGATCTGCCAGAGCACGTCGGTGGACCAGACTTTCAACATCGCCGTTTCGAGCATGTAGTCGTCCGCGCCACGGTCGATGAAGCCGGCGCATTCCGTAACGGTCGCTTCCATCGCGAACGCGCAAGCTGCCATGTAGGCGATTTTCTTTTTCACCAGCTCGAAGTCGGCGAGCGGCTGCTGGAATTGAACGCGCTGCTTGGCATGGCGGACCGACGCTTTCAAACAACTCTTCGCGGCGCCGACGCAACTAGCCCCGAACGTCGTGCGGCCGAAGTCGAGCACGGTGAGGGCCAGCCGCAAGCCTTTGCCGACCTGGCCCAGGACGTTTTCGGCGGGAACCGGCATGTTGTGAAACGCGAGTCGCCCGGTCGCGGTGCCGCGGATGCCGCATTTCGGCATGCGTGCCTCAACGACCTCGAAGCCCGGCAGGTCGGGCGTGACGAGGAAGGCGGTGACTTTCGTCTCTTTGCTGTTCGGCACGGGAGTGCGCGCCATTACGGTCAGACACTTCGCGATGCCGCCGTTGGTGATGTAGCGCTTCTCGCCGTTGAGGATGTACGAACGGCCGTCGGGCGCCGGCGTGGCGGTAGTTTGCACGTTGGCGGCGTCGGAGCCGGCTTGCGGTTCGGTCAGCGCGAACGCGGCCAGTTGTTCGCCGTTGACGAGCGACGGCAGCCAACGGCGTTTTTGCTCTTCCGTGCCGAACAGAAGCAGCGCGCGGATGCCGATGCTGTGATGAGCGTTGACAAACACGGCGGTCGAGGAGTCATGGCCGCCAATGACCTCCATCACTTTGGTGAAGCCAAGTTGCGAGAAGCCCCGGCCGCCGTGCTCCTTCGGCGCCGTCATGCCGAGCACGCCCAGACGACCCAGGCCGGCGACGACCTCGGGCGGAATGTCGGCGTTGCGGTCGATGGCGGCGGCGTCGATACTTTCCTCGGCGTAATGCTTCACTTCGGCGACCGCCTGTTCGACTTCGGCACGCTCGCCCGCTTTGAGCTGCGGATACGGGAACAGCAGCGGGGCCTGGAAGCGGCCGTAGAAAAGGGCCTTCGCGAAGCCGAGCGTCTCGGGGCCGGAGAACAACAGCTCTTCGGCTTGCTTCTTCTGTTCGGCGAACTGTTTGTCGGTGAGCGGCATAAAAACCCCACGACGGTTTATTGCTCTTCCGATTGACAATCCCCGTAGGACAGGTTTTCAACCTGTCGGGACAGGTGAAAACCTGTCCTACGGGCTTTTGCTTCCTGAAGGTCAACAAACAGTGAACTGAAAAATGAACCTCATTCGGCCTCGGTCACGCGGGCCGCGCTGATTGTGTACAGGAAGTTCTCGGGATCGGTCGCATTCAACTTGAGTTTGCCGGTGATCTTGATGAGCCCGCGGGTGTACGTCTTCGATTTGCCGTCGGGCAGCTCAACGAGGACGATGCCGCTAATTTCCGGCATTTCGCAGTACCAGCAGCCGACGGGGTACTCGATCAGCATAAACGCGGCGGACTCCGTTTCCTCGCCGAGCGGCTGCATGAAACCATTGAGCGCGATTTGCTTGCCGTCCAGTTCTTGCAGGTATTTCGCGAACGTCGGATGGAACTTGCGATCGAGCGACGTTTCGGCGAATACGTTCCAGGGCACGGCGTTGACCCCCTTGGGATCAATGGGCGGCAGCGGCGCGCGGTCGATTTTCGTCAGCAACGGGCGTGTCGAACGGGCTTTGAGGACGCTGCCGGCGTGGCCGTCGTGTACGGCCTTTGCGCCGTCGCCGGCGGCTTTTGCCAATTCATCGGCAGCCGTCCGAAGTATCTGACGGTGCTGCCGCAACGCGTCGGCGCTCATGCCGAACTCGGTTACGCAGCCATCCATGATCGCCGCGGCCGTGCGAACATCGCCAATGGCGTTCGCCAATTCCGCGAGCTGCCAGAGCACACGGCCGTCCGCCGGCAGCCACAGCGCTAATTGCTGCGTAAGGGCGATGGCGTCCGAGGGCAGTCTTTTGCTTTCCGCGGCCGCCAGTTTGCCCGGCTGATACTTGCCGTCCTCGCCCATGAATTCGATGCTGAACAGGTCGTCCAAATCCTGGGCGTCGCGCGGCTGCCGTTGCCGCAGACGCACAATCTTCAAATGCAGCTCCTCGGCACGCTGCAACTTGCCCGGAGCGAGGCGCACGGCCTGTTGCAGGGCGACCGCGGCCTGATCGAGGTCGCCTTGCAGCTGCCACGCCGTGCCAAGGTTCGCGGCGATCCGAAAATGGTTGCCGTGTTCGCGCTGGGCCGCACGCAGCAACGCCACCGCCTTGGGGGTTTCGCCGAGGCGGATCCATAGTGCGCCGAGGTCGGCGGTCTCATCGGCGGTGAGTTTGCGCTCTTTCGCGGTCGTTTCCAGTCGAGCGGCCGCGTCGTCATAACGCAGGCGCGCGGGCGACGCCTGGATGGTCGCACTCGGACGCAGACCGATGTTCCGCAGCGTCCGCTGGTCAAGCAAAAAGCCGCGCCACTGCGACGGCAGCTCCGCGAACGTCTCACCGGCGTAATAGAGGCCGGCCGCGGCGCGACCGGCGACGCCGAAGAAAGCAATCAATAACAGCACAGAAGCCGGGCGTGGCCGCATCGTGACTCCTTCGCGCGGGAGAAGCGAATTGCTCAATTTAGTGTAGCAGCGGCGACATATTCCGGTAAAGCCGCGACGACGGCGCGGGGCAGGCGAACAGGGACAAGAACATCTCTGCCGTTTTTTCCGCCGGCCTCACGGCGAAGGGCGGAATTCAGCGAAGTTCGCACTTGCGTATGAGCCGGCCAAAAACGCGGCGACCCTTCTTCCGTCTTTTTTTGAAGAATCTTTTCAAAATCTCCTTGCACCCGGAGTCGGGTCAGGTATAGTAATTTTCGTCCTGCCGTATGGCGACTTCGGTGACTGGGCGACGCCGAAGATGTCAGCGGCGGGACATTTTTTTGCGCCCACGTCACATTTAGCTCACATTTTTGCTCCAGGCACGCAGCGTCAGCGCCACAAACAGCAACCCTGCCACCCACTGGACCGTGCTCACCCACAGGTAGATGCGATGATGCGTGCGGAACACGGCGCGCTCGTAATGAGTGCCGTCGAGTAGGCCGCCAAGATGCTCGTGGGACCAGAAGAGATAGCCGAGCGTCCCGGCCATCACGAGCCAACAAAGCCAGCGGCTCGACTTTCGGACGCCGGAGGCGTCGCGCGCGGCGGCGATGTCCCACGCCAGCAGCGGCAATGCAACCAGGCCGGCGACGTTGAGATAAAGGGTGACTTGCCGCGTGATATCGCCTTGGGTCGAGTCCCCGGCGGTCTCTCGGCCGATCGGCACGACCACGGACGCATAGAACGTAAATCCGCCCTGCCAGAACATGAGCGCAAGGACGAGGAGCAGGCGCCGCGCCAAGATGAGCATGGAAAGAGATTCTCAGACGGGCGACGCGACGGTTCCGCGACAGAAGCCACTGTCGGCCGGAGCGCTGTAGCGCACGTCCAGTTCCGGCGTTTCAACGCGGCTGCCTTTGCGATAGTGGCTCTCCAGCGCCGCATCGAGCACGCCGCTGGTGAGGAGGGTTCGCTCCACGGGGTAAGGCGCCTTGCCGGTGTCGAACAGCTTTTCGATGTTCGACACGAGGCAGTCGAAGTATTTCGCGCCGGGTGGTTGCGGAAGGTAGTACATGCACGACGCCGGCTTCGCTTCGCCCTTTATCTTGGCGGCGAAGCAGAAGTCTTGAATGTGGCCGTTGAGCAGCAACGCCGTCCCGCGCGTGCCGTCGCGATACTCCACGAGGAACGCGGTCGGCAAGTTAGCGGGCATGCTTTGAACGGACGTTGTGCTGCCCGTATTGCGCCGAATGTCGCCGGGGCAGAGCGTTTCGCTGCGGCTGAGCGCCGCTTCCAACAAGTCCCAGCTCCAACGGCCTGCGTCCCCGGCGTCCCAAACGTCCGTGCCGGTCCGGCAGGTGACGGCCTTCACGCCGCTCTCGCCCCCTTCGCGGCGTTCCATCATCACTTGGAGCGCTTCGAGCGCGTGAAAGCCGTAGACCTCGATCGGTCCATAGGCGGCGACGATGGCATCTTCCACCGGTGTCCCAAGCCGCAGCTCCAATTCCGGCCGCCGCCAGGTTACGGGCAAGCTTGACCCCGCCATGAGCGGAAAGCGTGCGTCGTTCGCCCAATGGACCATCGTCCGGGCTTTCTGCCAACCGTAAGACAGATGCTTATCGCAGAAGACAGGGACGCTCTTGCCGACTTTGCGGAAAACAGAGACGATCTGCTCCATCAGCTCGTAACGCGGGTAGAGGATTTGGCCCTTGTCGTTCCGCGGGTAGTTGCCGTGCTCGCCGATGAGGAGGACGCCGTCCACGGCAAGCTTGTCGGCGCCCGCGGTCAAGGCGTCGGCGACCGTGCGGCTCAGGCGGATGCCAAAATCGCGGCTTAGCGACTTCGACAGATCGTTGTCGGGCGTTTGATCGACGTAAAGCGTGCGGACATATTCCTTCGGCAGATGATACTTGCCGTCGCGGCTGTAACCGTCGATGAATCGGCCGGCGATGTGATACGCATGCGACAGCGGCCGATAGACGGTGGTGACGACGGCGATCGGCTTGCGGCCTTCGGTGGAAGGCTTGCCCGGCCGGGTGCGGAAGCCGCCCGGAGGCGACTTGTCGTCCGCCGCAGCGCCATTGGAGGACGGCAACCCGCCGGACAAGGTCAAGGCGGCGGCCGACGCGAGAAACTTGCGCCGCGAACAACGCAGCGAACGGTCGTGCATGGCGAACCCCGGAGGAACGAGCGCGGCTGGATTGCGTGCATGAGCAATTCTACTTGAATTGGACGGGGGACGAAAGGGGCGGGTTCCGTGGAAATACAAACGCAGATGTCGCAGATTCGCGCAGAGAGAACGCCGGCCGGTTGTCTCTTCTCCGCGATAATCGGCTTTGCAACGTAATTGCGAAAAACACCACGATAAGCAAAACAGGTGGCTGCCTAATTTCGCTGGCTTAACCTTTTCGGCAATTGCGTTGCAAAGCGGCGATAATCTGCGAAATCAGCGTTTGGCGTTTCTCACGAGCGCGGTCCGCGCTCGCGCCCGTATCCTCCACGCCCACCGCCGTTGCTGCCGCCCCTGCCGCTGCGTTCCTCGCGTGGCCGGGCTTCGTTCACCGTCAGCGGCCGGCCTTGAAAATCCGTGCCGTCAAGCGCCTGAATCGCGGCCTGCGCCTCGCTGTCGTTGCTCATCTCGACGAACCCGAAGCCGCGCGACCGGCCCGTCTCGCGGTCCGTGATCACCTGGGCGCGGGCCACCGCGCCGTGCTGCTGGAACAGCGCCAGCAGGTCGTCGGCCGTGGCGTCCCACGTCAGATTGCCGACATAAAGATTCTTCGCCATGACACCCTCACCCGAAAGCCGAGAACTTGCGCCCCGACCAGGGCCACGAGGCCGGCTCTCACCCATCTTCTCGGATGCTTTCGGGAGGAGACCGCTCGCCAAACGGGGAGTGCAACATCAGCGAAAGGCAGAGAGACGAAGGGCTGAATCCGGACCGGGCAGTGGTTCTCCTGAAGGGGCTTTTGAAAAGCCGCGATCCTTCCGGCCACCGATCATCCTAGTCGCCGGATATAGCCGAGCTTGAGAGGGAAGGCAAGCGAATTCTCCGATGATTGTCGCACTTTTAGGGGTCTTTGAAGAGGGTCTCCGCTAGTCCGGAGGCGACAAGGGTGTCGTGGCGATGATGGATTGGTTTGATAGGTATGTGAGGAAGAAGTGAGGGGGGGGCCACAGGCGACCGTCGAAGCAGGCTGCTTGTTGACGGGCGGCGATGGAGACGCTTGGATGTGACGCGGCGTCGAGCGGAAGACGTCGGCGAGAACCACTGCGACGTGTAGATGAGATAGGGCCGAACAGGTATCAAGAACTCTAATCAGAGGTCCCTGACACACGTTCCACGCCCAGTTTGCTCAACACTTCATCAATCTCGCCAACCCTGTGAACAATCGCGTACTGCCATTGCCCGTAGCTCCCTTCCGCGTTCACTGCGTTAACCCAGCGGTGCGCGGCTGCTGTTTTGACTTCCTCCAAAGCATCGTACCCCTTCGTTTCCAGGATCAAGTGCAGCACCGGGTCGGATTTCAAGCGGACCAGAAAATCAGGAATGTAGTCGTGCATCTGTCCGTTGTGCAGATACGGGATCGTGAAATAAAGCCCCGCGTTCTTGACGAACGCGTCCACCACGGCATGGCGATCCAGATAGTAGGCGGCTGATTGCTCCCAGCGCAGCGTATCGGCAACGGCGTAGTTGAGATGGCAATGGACGACTTCGCGAACGTCCTTGCTCGTCCAGAAATCGACATCGGCCGTCGAGCCGGCGGCGCGGTTCGCCTCGTAGCGGGGAATCTCGGCAACTTCGCCGGCGCCGGTATCGGAACGCATTGCTGAGATGAGGCGCTCGATCACCCAGCCGTAATACGGCGACAGGAACGCATCCCGTTTATCGGCCGGCGACACGGGCTTGACCTTCTCACGAATGTAGCGATCCACGATGGAGACAATCTGCGGGAACAACGCGTGCGCCGGCACGTCGCAAGTTGGCTGACGCGCGTAATCGCGTGTCAAGGCAGCGGCCAGATCGAAAATCAACTCTTGCAGCCGGCGGCTAGAGCGGTACGGATTCAGCGTCACGTTTTCCAATCGGCCGGGACCGGTCAACGACGCGCGGCCGCGATTGTTCGGCAGCGCCGCTTTCATCTCGACTTCCGGTGGAATCTGCATCGGGTCGATCACGAGCGGCGCGACGGTTTGCCAATCCACGATGATGCGATTGCGGATCGCTTGCGTATACTGATCGACGCGCGGGAATGTAATTTCATACCGCGCCTTGCCCGGCAGCGCGTGAACGTGAACCCGCTTTGGTGGCTCGACCGGCGGTCCTTGCGTGTTCGCTTTGAACGGGATCACTTCAAACGGCACGCCGAACACTTTCGCGACTTCCTCCCGAAATCGCCCATTTTCATCCACATCGAAATTGGTACGGCGCAGGCCGCGGCCCACAACCTGCTCGCACAACAGTTGCGACATGAACGGCCGCAAGCCGATGATGTGCGTCACCGTCGTGCAGTCCCAGCCTTCGGTCAACATGCCGACGCTGACGATACAGCGCACGTCGCGCCCCGGCGGCGTCAGCGGGCGCTCCAGCTTCGTCGCCAGTTCCTCGAATCCGTCGGGATAGATCGGCCGGCCCTGGCGGTCCGTCGGCCAGCCTGCCCTGCCCACGGTGTCCATGATGAACCGCATCCAGCGAAACTCGTCGCTCTTCGATTCGCCCGTGTCGGTTTCGTGAACGACCTTGGAATCGACACGGATCGTGTTCACCTTGTCGTCCGTATTGCGAAACCCTTCGAGCTTCGACGGCGGAATTCCAGTCGGAGGATTCCCCGCCGCGAGCCATTCGTACAGGAGTTTTGCGAGCGCCGTCGTCTTGCAGACGATGATGAAGACCGGCGAGCGATCGCGCCCTGCCTTCTTCCATTCCTTAACTTCGTCCTCCCACAGACCGCCAAGCATGGCAATCGGATGATGCGCATGCTTCAATACCGCTTCCCATTTGGGATTGGCACGCTTGGCGCCACGCTCAGCGGGCGTCAGCTTCGTTTCGAGAATCCATTTCCAGATATTGAAGTAGCCCGGAATGTCCGCGCCCGTCGTGTCCCGCACCGCGAGTTGCGGAATCTTCGTCAGCCCCGATTCGATGGCATCGATCAGCCCGAAATCGCTAACGACCCACGGGAATGGTCGATTCGTTTCCTGCCCGACGCGGCCGAGAAAGTACGGCGTCGCCGACATATCGACGCAGAAATTGATGCCGCGATTCTTTTGAATGCGGTCCAGCCCGTTGATCCAGACCGTCGCTTCCTGGAAGAAATCTTCGGCGTCGTCCTCTTCGCCGAAGAGATCGCCTTCCTCTTCGTCGGGTTCCTCGCGCTTGATGCGATAGGCGTGATGCGCCTCGTCGTTCATGACGAGGATGTTCTGTTTGCCGCCAACCTCGCGGCCGAGCAGCCGATTGATGAGCGCGGTGTCGCTCTCCACGTAGCGAACCGACTCGACTCGCACTTTCTTGAGCACCCCCTGTTTGTCGCGTTCTTCCTCGATCACCTTGAGCATTCTCGCGTTGACCTGGCGCTCGTAGTCCTCTTGCTTCAAATAGCGTTTGCCGTGCGCCGTTGTCGTCTTGGTGCTGATCTGGATCGTCTCAACGGTGCGCTCCTCGCGCCCCGCCTTCATGACGCGGGAGCGCTCCCCGCCCGACTGCACAACTTGCGGCTCGAAGACGTGCCAGTTCATCACCAGCACTTTGCCTTGCGTCAGGTCTTTCATCAGGTCCGGCGGCACCAAGTCGCGTGTGCGGTAGATGCTCGCGTCGCCGTATTCGGGATCGAGTTCGCGCAGCCTACTGCGGATCGTGACGTTGGGGCAGACGACAAGCACCACGTCGGAGAAGCGCGCGTCGCTCCGATTGTGGACCTTGTTGAGAATGCTCCATGCCGCCAGCATCGCCATCACCGTCGTCTTGCCCGTCCCGGTCGCCATCTTGCAAGCGTAACGGCGAAAACCGGCGAAGCCTTCCGCCTTGCGTTCGGCGCTCGGCTCGTCGCGCGGGACGTTGATGCCTTGCAGAAAATCGGGCCGGGCTTCGTTCAGGAAGACGATCGTTTCGACGGCTTCGATCTGCGCGAAGAACTGGCGTTTCGTTTCGGGGCGGCCTTCGCGACGCAGCCATTGCAGCATTTGCAGCGTCGTGCGGGTGACGTTCGGATAACCTTCCTTGCGCCACGCGGCGACGCGCTCGCGGAGCAGATTGACCAGCACCAGTTCGTAGCCCGGCGAGTAGTCGGCGGATGGGCGCAACGTGCCATCGGTGAGGCTCCAATCGACGTGCTTGTCCTTCCGCTCATCGCGCGGCGGATAGACGATGGACGGCCGGCGGCCTTCCCGCTTCTGCGGCTCTTCGCCTTCGCGGATGTACCAGTGGTGCGCCGGCGCCGCGAATGGTGCGTTCAGGATCGGCTCAGGAACCTCGAAACTGTTCATCGCATCGCCTTTTTTTGCACGAGGGGCCTCAGAGACGGTTGGTGTGGCCTTGTTTGTCATTCCAACTCATGCACGTCATCCAGGACGCCGCGGGGGATGCAGACCGTAAGGACCGTCAAATTCCCCTTGGCCTTATGCTTCACTCCGCGTGGGATGTAGACAACGACTCCCGCGTGCAGTTCGATTTCCTCGTCGTCCAGGACCATCGTTCCTTGGCCGGCGATAATGTAGTAGAACTCATCCGTCCGCTCGTGATAGTGCAGCTTGGCGTCGTGGATCTCGACCTGATGGACCTCGCCGGCGGCGCCGTCCTTCGCCTCAATGAGGCAGCGGATTTGGCCACAGGTTTCCGTCCAGGGTTTTACGTCGGCCGGGTCGCGACGCAGGAATTGAGTTGCGGTCGTCATGGGATCTCCCTTTGGTTTACTCGACGCCGAGGCCATCCGGTGCCGCTCGGCTCGCGGCACCTACCGTAGGTCCGGCGAGCCGAGCCGGACCGGAAGCTTGCAACGATTCCGCGTCAAACAAGCGCCGTCAACCGAGTGCCCCTCGGCTCGCGGCACCTACTTCGCGTCTGTCTTGCTCCACGAGCCGTACGGCCAGTCCAAGTAGCTTGTCACCAGGTTTGCCTTCTCTGGATTGCGGCGGATATACACGGCGATCTTGTCATCCTCCTCGTCGGATCGTGACCAGTGATCGAACCATTCGTCTTGCCAAAAGCGTTTTTCATCCAGATTCAAGAGTTTGGCCGCTTCATGCCCCGTCCAGCGTTTGAACTGCTCCAGAGCTTCTTTCAATCCTCCATGGACCATCTCGAAAAACAAATGCAAGTGACTCGGCATGATAACGTACTCGAACATGTTCCATGTTCGTCCCTGACGGAACGCAATGGCTTCCATGACCATTTGGGCCACCTCGGGGCGTTGCAGGTGGCTGACGTATTCCGCGCGATCGAGCCACGCTTCCATTTCCGCGAAAACGCGGCGATGAACCCTCAGCCGCTTCTCTGCCTCGCCGCGCGGGATTTTCTCCAGTTCCGCCGCCAGCGCATGGATGCGGTCGCGGCCTTCTTGTGGAATGGCGCCGGAGAGGTGCATCGTCACGAAATAGCGCCCCTCAACGACTTCCCAATGCGGTAGCCTTCCATACCAAAAAGCAATCGTTTCCGGCTTGCGAGACATCAGAGAATCCCGTAGGTCCGGCGAATCCCGTAGGTCCGGCGAGCCGAGCCGGACGTTAGGCAGCATCCGGTGCCGCTCGGCTCGCGGCACCTACAGCAGCTTCCGCACCACCACCAACTCATTGCCGCGGTCGTCGATCACCTTCACCGCGATTTGCTGATGCTCCCCCGCCTCGAATGGGGCGCTCACCGTGCCAGCCAGGTGGTCCCACACGGTCTCGGAGTAATCGCCCTTCAGTGCCTTCTTGAGGTTTTCCCACGCGCTTGTACGCGGGAAGAACGCCTGGCAGACGTGGAAGCACAGGTCGTTGTAATCCGTGTCCAGAAACCACGCCGGCACGTCGTCGCCGCGGCGCGGGTCGTTCTGTATCGTCGTCGGGTCGAACACGTCCAGCCCCAACAGCTCGACCTCGTACTTGGTGGTAGGTCCGGCGAGCCGAGCCGGACCCTTCTTGCCCCCGGTCCCGCTCGGCTCGCGGGACCTACATTGGCGCACTTCAATCTCGGGCAAGCCGCACACGCTGAAAATCTGGCTCGACCGCATGTTCTTTAGCAGGTCGCCCATCAGCAGGTCCGGCGTTGCCTGCACGTAGGTTGCTGGTATGTCCATCACCGCCTCGCACTGGTCGACAAGTTGCCGAGCGTGCGGCTGAATGGCGAAGCCGATCACGTACAAATGCGCGAAGCTCTTCGCCTTGGCCTCGAACGCGGCTTGCTTGACGAGCTTCTCGCTGACCGCCGCGTTCTCAGGGCCGAAGACGAACGCGACGGGCTTGTCGTTGCCGTTCTTCACCATCGCCTCCGCCGACAGCGACAGCGACTTGGCGGGCGGCCGGATGTTGTGCAGCGTGATCGTGCGATTGCCGTCGAGGCGCAGCACCGGGCTGCGCCGCAGCACTTCCAACATGCGGCTACTTTCATTCTGAGGTAGGTCCGGCGAGCCGAGCCGGACCGGGGGGGTTGCAGGTCCCGCTCGGCTCGCGGGACCTACTTCCGCGGCACCTACCTCGACGTCCGCCGCCGTCGGAATGGTCGCTTCAAAGGTAAACGGCCCAGTCACGCGCGTGATCTTGTCATCCTTCTCCGGCCGATCGACCAGCACCTCCTCGGTGGGCGGCTCGTTGTTGGCGATGCTCTTGAGCGTGACGTGCGGCACGATGCCGCCGACCTCCTCGCCCTTTTTGTTCTGCTTGCGTTTGTAAACGAACCCGCCAGCCGGCCCGCGTTCCTCGTCCTTCAGGTCATACCAGGGGAACGTCGCGGTCAGCAGCCGTTGCCGGGCCAGCGCGAGCGGCACGCGGCTGACATCCGCCGTGATCCAGCGTCGTCCCCACTGCTCCGCGACATACGCCGTCGTCCCGCTGCCGCACGTCGGGTCCAGCACCAGATCGCCAGGGTCGGTGGTCATAAGGAGGCAGCGTTCGATTGTCTTCGTGGTGGTTTGAACGACATACAATTTGTCTGCGAGGAAACTTGAACCTGTGTCGGTCCAAAGGTTGTTGACCGGGCTCCAGGGAAAATCATCCCAGAAGCGCACGTACCACAATCCCTGGCCCGACACCTGCAACCGTTTCATCTCCGCCAGTTTCGACATACCTTCCGGCGTTGTGCCCCACCATCTTTTTCCGGGGCCGAAGCGCTGACCTTCAAACTCAAAATCGAATCGGCTTCCAGGTCCCGGTTTCGTCAGGTTGTCAATGCGATACCTTCGTGACTTTTCTGGAATGGCAACTGTACCTTCACGTTCTTCTCGCGTCATCTGCCGTCGTTTTGCATCGGCAAGCTCAATCATCGAATAGGGTGTAATGCCCTCACCCTTGGATTCTTTGGGTACGAACAACTGGTTGTATTTGATCCGTTCTCGATCTCGCGCATACCAAACCAGGTAGTCGCAAGCTGTGCCCAGATTCTCTGCAGCAGCCAATCCCGATGACTTGACAAAGTTGATGAGGCCGACGCGATTCTCCTCGCCGAATACTTCATCCATCACCTCGCGGATATGATGAATATTTACGTCGCTAATCTGCACAAACACGCTGCCGCTCGGCGCCAGCAGGTCGCGGCACAGGAGCAGCCGGTCGCGCATGCACGTCAGATACGAATGCAGGCCGATCTCCCAGGTGTCGCGGTAGGCTTGCACCATTTCCGGCTCGCGGGTCAGGTCGTCGTCGTCGTTGTGCTTCACGTCGCGGCGGCGGACGAACGGCTGGAAGTTCGAGCCGTACTTGATGCCGTAGGGCGGGTCCATGTAGATCATCTGCACCTGGCCGCCGAGGTTCTCGAAGTGCAAGAGCGAGTTCATCACGACCAGCGAATCGCCGAGGATCATGCGGTTGGTCCACTGATCGCGGTACTCGTAAGCCTTCAGGACCTGGTCAGCGATGGAATGGCACGGATCCGCGAACAAATCGAACAACATCGGCTGTTTGTCGCGCTTGTGGCCGATCAACGTCTCAATAATGGCCTTGGTCGAGAGCCGCTCATGCACGAATAGCGGCAAGGTAGGCACGTCGAAGGAGAGCCGCTCCGCTTTGCCCGCCCAATTGAGGAATGGTTTGCCGAGCGCTTTCAGCCGGCGCGCCGCCTCGTCGAGCCGGCCTAAGAGCGCGACGAGTTCGGTAGGTGCCGCGAGCCGAGCGGTACCGGGAACGTCAGGCCCGCCATGTGCCGGTCCGGCTCGGCTCGCCGGACCTACAGCGGCGTTGAGCTTGGCGGACAGCGCGAGGATTTCCGCGATGAGCGCCTCGCCTTGCTCGCGGGCCGAGTTCTGGCCGTCCCATTCGAGGGCAGGCGACAGCGACGAATCGTACCGATACCGCTGCGGTGTCTTGCTTTTCTTGAACTGAGCCTGCGTCCCCGCGTCGGGCCGGAGCAGCAGCGTCGAATCGGGGTGTGCGTAGCTTTCCGCCTGCTGAGACTTCGCCGGGCGTTTCTGTCGGGCCATGTTCGCCTTCCTTCATGTCAGCACGGGTCCAAAACGGCTTTGCGGAGCATTAGACCAGACGGGACGGCGAGGTGCCAGAATCTAGTTGCGTCTCGGCTCAAGCGGAACTCTGGGGACAGCTTACCAATCCTTGTGCCGCGTTCCCGTTTGCGGATAAACTGGTCCCGCCGCACTACGCGCCATTCCTCTCTCTGCTGCGCTTGCCGAAATCAAGCCGCGTTACCCCTAAAAGTCTTCGATTACTGCTTCAAAACTTCTCCAGCCGGCGCTGAAACCGGCAATCGGCCGGACCTCAGCCGTAGCTTTGCAGTCGCCCTCGCGACCCATCCAAGAAGACCACAGCAATTCCTTGACGCTCATACGATATTTTAGTATACTACATGAAAAGTTGACATTTGTCACGTATCTTTAGATAGCGCGTAACGAAAGCCCTTGAAATGAAGCGCTTAAGAGTCAAATCTGCCGATCGGATAGCGGTGCTCTCAACTCAACTGTATGGTAGAAAAGGACAAGTGGAGGATTACGCGTTGGACGACCGGAAAAAAGGCGTAATGGAAAGCAACGCTTTGTATGGGAAATCGGCCCTCAACGTTTCTCGGCTCTTTTTTGATGCGGACATACTTAAGTCCTTGAGCAAGAATCGCTTAAGAGACACGATGTCCGGTCGTACAGCGCTTGTGTCAGCGCAACTCTATGGCAGCAAACGACAAGGGGAAAATGTCCGGTTGAAAAACCGGACAAAACCGGACATCTCAGCTCCATGTGCCGTCGTTGCCGGCTGCCATCGCTTCGCGCTGGCGCGTGACCATCGCGTGGTACGTGCCCTGGGCGCGCATCAAGGCGTCGTGCGTGCCGTGCTCGACGATGCGGCCGCCGTCCATCACGACAATGAGGTCGGCGTGCGTAATCGTCGAAAGCCGATGGGCGACCACGAAGCTTGTCCGGCCGCGCAGCAGGTCTTGCAATGCTCCCTGGATCAACTGCTCGCTTTCCGTGTCCAGGTTGCTGGTCGCCTCGTCGAGAATCAGGATTTGCGGAGCGGCGAGAATCGCGCGGGCGATCGCGATCCGCTGGCGCTGGCCTCCCGACAACTTGACGCCGCGCTCGCCGATGAGCGCGTCGTACGCCTCCGGGAGTGCGGCGATGAACTCGTGGGCATTGGCGCGCCGCGCCGCATCGACGATCTCGGCGTCGCTGGCGCCGCGCCGGCCGTAGCCGATGTTCTCGCGCACGGTGCCGTCGAACAGAAAAACCTCCTGCTGGACCATCGCGAGCAAATCGCGGTAGCTGTGCAAGCGGAATTTGCGAATGTCGGCGCCGTTTACCAAGATCTGTCCCTGGGTCGGATCGTGGAAACGCGCGACCAGGTCGGTCACGGTCGTCTTGCCGACGCCGCTGCGGCCGACGAGGGCCACGATCGAGCCCCCCGGCACGACGAGGTTGAAATCACTGACCACGGGCTGTCCCGGCACGTATTCAAAAAAGACGTTGGCGAAACGAATCTCCGCAACGACTTTCGGCGCGTCCGTGGCGTCGAGCGCGTCGGGCTTGTCGGGCGCCATCCCCAGCACCTCGAAGACACGGTCCATGGCCGCCAGCGAACGTTGCAGCTCCGAGAACGAATTGACAATCTGCCAAATTGGATTGAGCAGGAGAAACGTGTACCACTGAAACGCCATGATGTCGCCCACGGTCGCGCCGCCGCGGATTTCCAGGTAACCGCCGAACCAAACAATGACGAGATCGACCAAGGCGATGAGCGCGCCCCACGAGCCCCACAACAGGAGTTCACGCCGATGGGCAAACAGCTCCTTGCGCAGGGCGGTTTGGTGGCCGACGGCGTAATCGTGCTTTTCCAGCGTCTCGCGCCGGAAGGCGCGGACCACGCGGATGCCGCCGAACGTCTCCGCCACGCGGCCGTCGACGTCGGCCTTGTCGTCGCGGATCGCTCGATAAATCGGCCGAATGCGCCGCGCCGAAATGAAGCTGATGAGCATGACGCCGGGGACGACCGCAAGCGCGGTCAACGCCAGACGCCAGTTCAAGAAGAACAAAATCGTCACCGCGATCATCAACCGCAGCAGCGAAAGACTGGGCGACACCACGGCAAGTTGCAGCAGACTCGACGCCGTGTCCGCGTCGCTGCTCAGCCGGGAGATAATCCCGCCGGTCTTCAGGTCCGAGAGCTTTTGCAAAGGCGCGTGGAGAAGACGCTCGTACAGATTTCGCCGGAGCGAGAGCATCACGCGAGCATTGAGCTGCCGCTGGAGGAAGCTGCGCCGAGCGTCGACAAGGCGGGCGATCACGATCACGGCAAGGAAGAGGCCGCCGACGAGGTGCAGCGTGTTCAGCCGCGCTTCGCTCGGCACGTCTTGGACCAAGAGAATCCGGTCGACCACGTATCTCAGAAAGAGCGGATGCACCATGTCGAGCGCGGCCCCGAACACGGCGAGAGTGAGCAGCACGGCAATGGCGCCGAGATGCGGGCGGAGCCACTTGCGGTAGTGGGCCAGATAACGCCGCCGTTCCGCCGGCGCCGCGGCCTGCGGCTTTTCTTTGCTGTCGGCGAGCGTTTCGTCGATGGAGTTTTGCCGGTAGGCTTCGCGAAAGGACTCGTAGCGCTGGCGGGAAGTCGAGGCGCGCTGCATCGCTGGGTTCCGAAAAGGGAATTTGTGTTCCGTTGCTCATCGCGCTTGCGTGAAATCCCGGCAAAGGACGCGATGACTCCGCTCCGCGCGCGGCGCTTGTCAGCGCGGCTTACGCCAATCCACGTGGCCGTCGTAGGCCATCGTTTCGTTGACCAGCGCATACAGGGGCGCGTCGTAAGCTTTGAGTGCCTCGCGCGTTGTGATGGGCCGGTCGGCGCCAATCGGCGCTTGACCCGCCCCGCCGGCGTCGAAGTAGGCTTCCACGCCCGCCGCCCAGTATTCTACCGGGTTGCGTGCCGCCGACGTGCCGTGCCACAATCCCTTGCTTACGCCGTCGTCGTAAGTCTGTCGCAGCCGTTTGTCAAAGTCGACATCCAGCCGCTTGACGTGCAATTCGTACTGTTGCTTGTCACGCCGGCGCTCGAATTCCGGATCGACGGGACGCAGGCCGGCCACTTGGTGCAGCGCCTTGGCGAATGTGCTGACAACCATGCTTTTGCCGGCAAATGGCTCGCCCGCCAAGCCGAGGATGTTCTCCTCGGGAACGACCAAGAGCTTCTGTTTGGGTGAGTAATCGAGATAACGAGTCTCGTCAAAGCCCGGCTCTTGCTTCGCTTCCTTGAACTCCGGCAGATCGCTCAGTTTCTCTTCGCGACCTAGCACCACGAGCCGCACGCCGTCCTGAATCAACGCTTTGAGAATATCGTGCCGATAAGCGAACAGCTTGCGGATCGTGTCGTTGGCCTTCAGCAGCGCCTCGTCGCTTACATGCTTCGATCCCAAAACGGGGAACTCGCGCGCCCACGTGAATTTCGTGTAATAAGGGTCGATCTTGCATTTGGCGGGCGGCGGCAGGACGCTCGGTTGCCGGCGCAACGGTCGGTAGCGCCAATCGTTTTGCGGGGCGAGCCTGAAGGTCGTCCGGACGAGATCGTAACCGTCCGGGTCATACTGGCGCAGCAACTCGCGCGTGCCGATCGGGCCGTGGTTCCAGTTGTTTATCCGGTTGCAGTCGAAGTACGACTGACAGATTTCGGCCCAGTATTCCGCCTGATTGGAGCCGGCATAGGTGTTCTTCCACAAACCCTTGCTGAGGGCGTTCCTGAATGTCTGGGCCAAGCGCCCGCGCCACGCGGGGTCGATCCGGCTCAGCGCCGCATCGATGGTGTGGCAGAATTCGTGGACCGCGATGCTCTCGTCGTCGTAGCGGTCGAGGGGGAGATTGAGCAGGTTCTCTTCGCCGAAGCTGGTCACGTCGAAACCGCCGGTGCCGCGTACGCGCTCGTTGAGGTAGGCCGCGTTCGGATTGTTCCGGTACTCCGGCATGTCGGTGTAGACCTGGTCCTTGCCGATGATGATGAGGCGCGTGCCGCGGTCAACCATGGCCTGAAGAACGTCGGGCCGGCCGGCGAGCAGGTGCGTGACAATGTCGTAGGTGCGTTGCAGGGCCGCATCCGCGACTTCGGCCGCGGCGGCGACCGGGAGGCCCTTGGCCGTGAGATACTTCTTGTAAAACGTGCGCGCCGCGTCCCGGTCGCGTTCGCGGAATGTCTCGAAAAACGCCTCCGGCGGCGCGGACACCGCCGGCGCGGCGTCGGCGGAGGTGGAACGAGTCTCCTCCGGCGTGTCCACGCCTACGTTGCTCGCATGCGCGGCAGAAGATCCCGCCAGAAGAGCGCTCGTAAACAACGCAATGTATGGACGTCGAAATGGCTTTCTTGTCACAGAGCCGACCCTTTCCCCCAAACGGCGGCAGCGCTTCAAACAAAGCATTTGTATGGCTCGCCGCCCTCCCGCGACAGCCTCATTCTTAGCCCAGGATGCGCAGGTATAGTGAATTCTCGCCGATGCTCGCCCGTGCTCCGCGAGGTTTCCTCGGTTTTTCCGTAGTGGAACTTGGACCGGATGGACATTCAGGTCTCTGCAGTCAGGTTCGTCTGCTCAAAGTAGTCCAGTCGTCATGGCAGACTTGCGAAGGAACGAGGGACCTTCTTCTTCCCGCCGCGCTCTCTGCGCCCGACGACGGCAGTTCGCGGCGCGGTCGCGCTGGCCGAGTCGTTCATAGACCGCGGACTTCATTTGCAGATGCTTCTTAGATGGCCGCGGCATGGAACTCTTGCAACACCTGGGCAGAAAACGCAATGTGCGGCTGCACCAGCAAGGGGCGCAGTCTGGCGCTTCCGTTGATCCTGAACCGCGTTGGACGCCGCGTAGAGCAGGATGTTGGTATCAACGAAGGACGCGGCGGTCATAAAGTTCTTCGCGATCGAATGCGCCGATGGGTTCCACATTGCGGGCCTTGTCCAAGGCGGCCAGGAGCCGCTCGGCCCGGTCCGCCGCTTGCGCGACCGGCCGGGCCGCGCCTTTCTGGATCGGGTTGATCGTCACTTCGACTTTTGTGCCCGGCGCGAACGGCACGCCGGCCACGCGGATCTGGCCCTGATCTTCCACGGTCGCGGACGTTTCGTAGGTGTTCGTGGCAACTGCCTGATACTCGTGAACGGCCTTGACAGACGTGCCGTACTGAAATGACTCGTTGAACTTTCGGCTTTGTTCTCTAACGCCTTCGGCGCACGGAGAGGTGATGCATTCAGAAGGGTGGCGGGATCCGCTCAATCCTCCGCCGCCGTCTCCTGATTGAATGCGTCCTGGACCAGATCGTTTTCGCACTCCTCATGCCGGCGGACGTGGGTGATCCAGTCTTGGATTTGTTTGCGAAACGTGTCATCCACTTGCTGGCGGGTTTGGACCTCGCGCACGATCGTATCCAGCGTGTGCGCCAGCGCGCGATGCTCATCCGCGAGCTGCTGGATGACGTGGTCCAGCCGGGGTTCGCGTTTCCGTACCACG
>JBGQKZ010000018.1:0-86064 GCA_041499805.1 Gemmataceae bacterium | reverse complement strand
GGTCAGACATTGAGTCGCCATCCTTGGCTCTCCGGTGCGATGCGGGGGTAATGCACCGCTATCGTGCTGGAGAGCCGTTCTCTTGCCTAGCTCAGTTCGACGCCGCAGTCGGCTCTGAGGATTTCACAGAAAGTGCAGTCTAGGCTAGTAAGAGCAAGAAATTCTTGAGAAAAAACGCCATTCACACTCCTTTAGGGAATACCTGATTCCTTGGAGGAAAAATGATGAAGGAGTCAATTGTGGCTGAAAAGGTTCTGAGGATTCCGCTTGAGGAGTTGGAGACGGTGCGGATCGCGTGTCGCAATGAAAACTGCGGCGGCACCGTCGAGATTCCGGTGGTCCGATTGGACGCCTTGGTTGCCGCAGTTTTGTGTCCGTCCTGTGGGCATCCTTTTGCGGTTAAGCAAATCGGCCAGCTCGGGGGCTTGAGGGCCTTGGGTATGGCGTTGAAGAATCTCGTCGGGAATGAGACGTTCGGGGCCGAATTCGTCATCGTTGATCCAACGGCGTGAAACGAAATGGGTTGAATTGAAATGGAATGAACGGAAAAGCGTTTCAGAGGGGCAAAAAAGGGCAAGGCCCGCCATTGGGTGTATGTGAAGTGAAATGAAAGAAATGAACTTCACGAAATGTACACTGGTCAGCGAGTCGCCTCTTCGTGAATTCGTTTGCACGTCTGAAATCTCGCGCCGGGCTTTAACTCAGCGCCGAACGCATCCTCGTTGCTAGTCGAATCTTTGGCATTCTCGCTTCGTGTGAGCCATACTTCCATGAGAAGTTGTACTCGGGCTGAGTCCGCGCGCCGTCCAGGATTTGAGCCCCGGGTTGCTCCGGAAAGAGATACGAGGATTGATCATGCGCTCTACCGGTTGGACGCACGTTGGCCAAAATGTCCCGCCTGGGGTTGTCCTTCTCGTTCGCGTCGCCGTGCTGTTGTTGCCGGCGGCCCTGCTCATCGTCGGCTGTTTGAATCACACGGGCGCTCCGGCCATCATGCTGGCCATGGGGGCCGGGTTTCAACTTGTCGTTTGCGCGCTTACCTTTGTGACACGACGCGCCTGGCGCATGCCCCTGGGGCCGTCCGTCATCGTGCTCTACGTCATCGCGTTGGGCTGGATCTGCCTCGGGGCCGCGGAATGGAACAACTGGTTCACGTATCTGTCCCAGGCGGTCCTGTTGGTGGTGCCGCTGATCGTCTTCGCGTTTCAGACATTGCGCGATTCAGGGGCCCCGGCGTTACGGCGGGCGCGGTTGCTGGCGGATCGGGTCGCGCGGCGGCAGGACTGGCCCACCGACTTCGGCGCCTGCCGATCGCTGCCGGAAGTGAAGGCCCTGCGGGAATCACTGCATCTCGACGCGGCGCCGGCGTTGGTGCTTTTGCACCATCCGCGCGTGCAGGTGCGCGTAGCGGCTCTTGCGGCACTGGAATTTCGTCAGAACTGGCGTCCGGGTCAGGCCGAGATGATTCTGCAGCTGGCGCAGCAAACACGCGAGCCGGCCGTGCGCGCCGCCGCGATCAGCGCCCTGGGCAACTTGCACGACCGACTCCTCGTGGAGTTGCTCGCTGAGTTTTTCAGCGACAATTCGTGGGAAGTGCGCCGGGCGACGGCGGACGCGCTTCTTTGGGACACGGAACACCGTTGGAGTTGGATTCGCCACGCGGTTCGCCGTAGCCTGGCCAATCCCCTCTTTCACGATGACGGGCCATTGCACTTCGATAGCCAACTGTTGGCGCCCGAGGCGCTCAAGGACTTGACCGCATGGGCATCGGAGAAGGGCGTGCTGGGCGTGCGTGCGGCGTCCACACTCGGCGTCCACTACAATCGAGCCCTCAGCGAACGTGTTGACGACACGCTCCTTCAGGACTTGCGAACTCAACTCTCGAACCCGCACGCCGCGCCGGCCCTTCGCATCGAGCTAGGCCGCCTGCTGCGCCAGAATCAAGAACTCGATCACAACGTGCTGGAAAAGCTCCTCAACTCCGCCAACCCCGCGCCGCTTCGATTGATGGCGGTCGAGACCTTGCTCGGCGAAGGCGACCATGCGGACGCCGTGCTGGCACTGCGCGATCTGGCGCGTCTGCCCAACCGCGAAATCGCCCTGGCAACGGCCGATGTAGTGCAGCGGCGTTTGGGCATCGATTTGGGATTGGCGGTCGGCCAGCCGTTGCCGCCCGTTCACAGCCGCCTGGCCGCCGAGGTCACGCGCCGGGTGATGATGTGGGCCGCCCAGGAAGCCCGGCCGCAGCAGGTCGAAAGCCGCGCTCCAGAAGTCGCGCATACATAGCTCGAAGAACGACTGCTACAATACGCGTATGCAGGTCTGGATTGGCACTTCCGGTTATTCGTACCGCGATTGGGTCGGCGGTTTCTATCCGCGGGGGACCACGGCGCGAAGAATGTTGTCTTATTACGCTGGGCACTTCCCGATTGTGGAGTTGAACTTCACGTTCTATCATTCGCCGACGCCGGCCATGCTGGCCCGGCTGGCCGAACAGACGCCCGCGGGTTTCCAGTTCATCGTCAAGCTGCCGCAGTCGCTTAGCCATGAGGAACGAACGGACGATCTAGATGGATTTCGCCGGGCGGTCGAGGAGCTCCAACAGCGCGGCCGACTGGAAGAACTGCTGTGCCAATTACCGCAGTCATGTCACAACGTTCCGGAGCGCCGCCGCTGGATCGAGCTACTGGGGACGGAATTGGGAGCCTTTCGACTCGGCGTCGAATTCCGCCATCGGTCGTGGCAACACTCCGACGTCGCCGAATGGCTCAAGCAAAGAAAGCTCGATCTCGTTGCCGTCGATGTGCCGGAGATTCCAGCCCTTTTTCCGCGCGGCCTGGTTTATAACGGTCCGCGCGCGTATGTGCGATTTCATTCGCGCAATGCCGAGAACTGGTATCGCTCCGACAAGGATCGTTACGATTTCGACTATCCCGACGCAGCGCTACGCGACTGGGTTGAAGCCGTGACGACGGAACGCGAACGGCTCGAGCGCGTTCTGTTGCTTTTCAACAATTGCCATCGGAGTCACGCGGCGGAGAACGCGCGCCGCATGGGCGAGTTGTTTGCAGAGGCCGCCCCGGATGTCGATGTGATAAGCCCGTTTGCGTCCACGCACGAAGCGGCGCAGCGACTCCTATTTGAGTGAGAGAACATGCGCTCCGTTTACTTCACGGCGTCGGGCATCTTGATGATGAAGCTGCTATTCAAGTCCTGATTCGGCCGTCCCTGGGCGCCGGTGCCAATTGCGAGCAGTTTGCCGTCGGGCGAAACAGCGACGCAGTAGAACGCCCCAAACGGCATCTCCTCGCCGCTGAGCAGCTTGCCGTCAGCCGGGTTCCAGATTCCCAGGAAGCCTTTGTTCTGGGGCGCGCCGCCGACGCTGACGAGATACTTGCCGTCTGGTGTGAATCGGACGCCGTAAACCCAGCCGGGCTGCGAAGGCGGCGGAACGTTGCCTTGCGGTTTGAGGTTTGGGTTGACGAAGTCCCGCACGACCGAACCGTCGGCGATATTCCACAGCTTGATGAGGCGATCGCTGCTCCCGGAAGCGAGCTGCTTGCCGTCGGGACTGAAGGCTACACAGAAGACGCCGTCACGATGGCCCTTCTCGAAATCCTTCTCCTTGAAGCCCTTGAACTCGCGGACCGCGGCGCCATTGTTGGCGTCCCAAAGCTTGAGGGTATGATCCAGGCTGCCCGTGACGATCTGCTTCCCATCGGGGCTCCAGGCGATGCAGTAGATCGGCGACGGGCTCGGCATCGTGTGGGCGTTGACCTGGCGCACGGGTTGGGCCTTGGCCACGTCGAAAATGCGGAGAATGCCGTCGTGGCACCCGGTCGCGAGCAACTTGCCATCTGGCGAGAAAGCAACGGCATCCACCAGATTCGGGTGGCCAAAGTTCTTCGTTGGAGCTTCTGCCGCCAATCGCCAGGCCCTGACGCTCTTGTCGAGGCTGGCGGAATAGAGGCTGGCATTGTCGGGGCCGAAAACGATATCGGTGACGCCCGCCGCGTGCGCAAACGATTGTTGCGCTCTCCCAAAATCGGCCGGCGTCGGTTGCCCCGCGGCGTAGGTCACGTTCCAGGTCGCGATCGACTTGTCCGCGCACGCCGCGGCGAGCGCCTGGCTGTTCGGCGTGAACGCCAGGCCGCGCACGGCACCCGGGGCTTTGAACTCGCCGAGCAGGTTGCCGTCGGCGAAGTTGTACAGCCGCACGGTCTGGTCGGCTCCGGCGGCCGCCGCGAGGACCCCGTTCTTTGACACCGCGACGGCGTTCACGGTGCTCGTCGCACCCGCGAACGAGCGTTCGTTGTTGCCGTTCGACGCATTCCACACTTTGACGATCTTGTCGTCCCCCGCGGTCAACACCTGCGCGCCGTTGGGCGTAACGGCCATTGCGCGCACCGGATTCGGCGACGCGGCGATGACGCGTACGACGGAAAGCGTGTTGATCGCCGTTGTCTTGTCGTCGCTGCCGGAGATGACAGCCGCGTTGTTGTTATGAAACGCCACGGCGCGCACCGGCCCGGCCTGAGCGAAGCTTTGTAGTTCCCTGCCGGTCGCGGCGTCCCAGACGCGCGTCTGATTGTCAGCGGCGCCGGTAACAAGGCGTGTCTTGTCACCGCTAAACGCAACAGACAGGACGTTGGCTGGATGAGCCAGGGTCAGAACTTCCTTGCCGTCGGCAAGATTCCAAACCTTGACCGCCTTGCCAGCCGCCGCACTGAGTTGTGCGCCGTCGCGACTCAGCGCGATAGCAGCGACGGGGTTTGCGAGCGGACCGAACGTCTTCAGGACCTTGCCGGCCGCGATATCCCAGAGCTTCGCCGTTTTGTCCGCGCCGCCGGTCACGGCTTGAGCGCTGTTCGGCAAGTATGCGGCGCCGGTGACGCCGCCCGCGTGGCCGTCGAGAACCGCCACGACGCCGACGTCGGCCTGCCGCACCGTCTTATCCGCGCCCGAGTAAACAAGCGTGCGATTGTCCGCTAAGAACGCAAGCGAGCGCACCGCGCCTTTTTGCTCGCCGAATGCTTCGAGCTCGCGACCGGTGGCCGCGTCGAGAACGTGGATCACACTGTCTTCCTTGTCGAGGGTCGTCGCGGCAATGCGAGCGCCGTTCGGACTGATCGCCACGCTTTGAACCGCGCCGGCGAGTTGGAACGACGCGACGGGCTTGGTTTCGGTTTGAGCGGCGATGGGCAACGCCCATACTCTTACCATCTTGTCAGCGCCGCCGGAGATCAACTTGCCGCCATCGCCGCTGACTGCGACGCAGGAGACGCCTGCTTCGTGTCCGGCCAGCGCCCTGATTTCCTTGCCGTCCGCCACACTCCAAACACGGATCAATTTGTCATCGCCACCGGAGATTACTTGGTCTCCTTTCGGCGTGAAGGTCGCCTGACGCACCGGGCCGGCGTGTTTGCCGTGCCAGAGGAGCGCAGGCGTCCAGAGGCGGGCCGTCTTGTCGGCGGCTGTAGAGAGGACACGTTTGCCGTCGGGATGATACGCCACCGCAGTAACGGGACCGTCGTGGCTGAAGTATTCGAGCAATTTGCCGTCCGCGGTGTAGACGCGTGTCTTGTTGTCCGCGCCGGCCACCGCCACACGGGAGCCGTCCGGACTGTAGGCGACGCCGCGCACTTCCGCCGGCGTTGCGATAGAACCGGCGGGCTTGCCGTCGGCCAGCGTCCAAAACTTTACCGTCTTGTCCGCACACCCTGCGGCCAGCCGGCCGCCGTCTTTTGTTAGTCCGAGCGAAGTCACAGCGGCCCCGGCATCGAGCTTCGATTTCGGCGTTCCGTCGGGCAGACTCCAGACTTGGATCGACTTGTCCGCTCCCGCGGAAATCGCACGATCGCCGGCGGAGGTGACGAGCACGGCGGCCACGGGACCCGTGTGGCCGGTCAAAGTTTTGGTCTCTTTACCTTGGGCAATGTCGTACAGGCGAACCGAATTGTCGCCCAGGCCGGCGAGCACCAGTTTGCCGTCGGCAGAGAACGCGAGACTCTGTACCGCGGCGGGCAAGTTCGCGAGTTTCTTGACCTCCTTCCCGTCCGCGAGACTCCACACCGTCAGCGATTTGTCGAGACCGCCGGCTGCGATTTGATTCCCCGTCGGATTTACCGCCACAGATGCAATCGCCAGCGAGCCGGCGGGCAGCGCGCGCTCGGCTTGGTTGTTGCTTAGATTCCAGACGCGCACTTGCTTGTCCGCGCAACCGGTGATGAGTTTGTTGCCGTCCGGTGTGAGTGCCGCGCAGGTTACTTGGTCGGCGTGCGCCAGAGGTGTGACGGGCGGAGGGGGCGCGATCCAGAGTTTTACGGCGCCGTCGTCGGACGTGGACGCCATTTGAGTTCCAGACGGATGGAACTGAATTGATGAAATGGGGCCTTGGTGAGCGCCCAGGACCGGATACTGCTGTCCGTTCGTCGAATTCCAAAGCCGGATCGTCGTGTCCGCGCTGCCCGACGCGAGAATCTGCCCATTCGGACTCAATGCCACGGCTGTCACCGGGGCGGCGTGCCCTGTGAACTGTTTCTCGATTTGCGGCGGATTGACGCCGAGATTCCACGTGCGCACGATCTTGTCCGCCGAGCCCGTGAGCAGGCGTTTGCCATCCGGCGAAGCGACCGCCGTTAGCGCTCCCTCCGGATGAGTGATGGCTCGCGTCGGCGCCGGTGGCATGGCCCAGGTCTTGAGCAGCCCGTCCGCTCCCCCGGTTAGAAGCTGAGTGCCTTGTGGCGAAAAAGCGAGCGCCGAAACGCTGCCGGCGTGGGCACGGACCTCGCTCACCAATTTCGCGTCCGCGGCGTTCCAGACGAATAGGCGATTGTTCGCAGTCCCGGCCGCAACGAGCGCGGCGTTCGGGGAAAGCGCTGCCGAGGTTACGCCGGCCATCGGCCCGGAAAACGCGCGAATCGGTTGACCGTTGCCAAAGGTGGAGAGGCGGACGCTCTTGTCGGCGCTCGCGGTCAGCACTTGATTGCCATCGGCCGAGAGACTTGCGGCCGTCACGGCGTCGGCGTGTGGCGGCAAAGCGCGGGGCGCCGGCGTCGGCAGTTGCCAGAATTTGAGCGTACCGTCCTCGGCCACGCTGTACGCCGCCGCATTGTTCGGATTCAGAGCGAGCGCCGTAACCGGGGCCGTGTGCGCGCCGAGCGTCGCGATTACTTGACCGTTGGCTGGATTCCAGAAACGCACCGTGCGATCCGCGCCGCAACTCGCCAAGGTCTGTCCGTTGGCGCTGAACGCGATGCCGTTCACCGCTCCGGAGTGCCCGGTGAGATTGAATAGTTGCTTGCCGTCCGCGGCGTTCCACAGTTTGACCGCGCCGTCTTTGCCCGCCGTCGCGAGCTTTGTGCCGTCGGCACTCAGGGCCAAGGCGTTCACCGCGTCCGCGTGGGCATACTGCCGCAACGCGCTACTCGACGGGACATCCCATATCTTTGCGGTGTTGTCGTTGCTGCCGGAGGCAAGCATCTGACCGTCCGCCGTCAGGGCGAGACTCAAAACTAGATTTTGATGCCCCGCCTGGCCGCCGAACGTCTTCACTTCCTTGCCTGTCGCGGCGTCCCACATCTTGAGCGTGCGGTCGAAGCTCCCCGTGATTACGAATTTGCCGTCCGGCGTGAACGAGATCGCGTACACCGGCTCGGCGTGGCCCTTGAGGACTGCAACGGCGCCCGCAGGGCCGGCTGTTTCGTCCGCCGCGGGGGAAAACGTCGCCGCCAGTAGCACGCCGGTCCACAGCGAAACCACGATCAGCAGACGCGAGAAGAAGCCGAACGTCCGGGTGCGCATCGCGGAAGTCCTCCGGCGGTAGATGAATACGGATGAGAAACCAGGACGACACTCGCATCGCTTCGAGCGAGAGGACACGGCAGGCTGGTACGGTCGCGCAGCGCGGAAAGGCTGTCAACCGAACGCGCGGCTACGGAGCGTGCTTAGGCGAGCGGCAGGAGAAAATCCACCTTCCCGTCCCGCCTCGCGGAGCGAGGCGGCTACCATGTGGAGCCGCCGCTCCGCGAGGGCCGGGTAAATCCTCGCCTGCCGCTCGCCTAACTCTGCGGCAAGGAAAGCGATCCATAACCACCGTTAACCACCGGAAAATCAAAAAGGTCTCAAAACGGTGGTTATGCGTAGGTTCAGTCTCAACAAGAGGTTACATTGACAAATCATTGAGAAACCGACCAAGCGTCCCAATTTATGACCTCGAAGTTCTTGTTCCACAGGGATTTGTTTGCTCACTGCCCCATTTTCCGGGTTTGACCCTCACCAGCTGACGCGCGTAGGTAGTATACATAAATATCCTGAGCGATTCCAGCCCAGAATCTTCTCGAGCATCTCGGGCGAGCATCACGAGATAATCTACCCCCCGTCCCGCCTCGCGGTGCGAGGCGGCTACATTGTGGAGCGCTCGCTCCGCGAGGGCCGGGTAGATTTTCGTCTGCCGCTCTCGCCTTAGCGATCGATTTCGCCCATGACGATGTCAATGCTGCCGACGATCGCCGGCACGTCTGCAATGAGACAGCCGCGGCAGACTTCATTCGTGACACTGAGATTCGAAAAGCTGGAAGAGCGCGCGCGGACGCGGAACGGGACCGGGTCCTTGGTCGCCCGGCCGACGACGTAGAACCCCATCTGGCCGCGCGGGCATTCGGTTTCGAGATACGCTTCCCCCGCGGATACATGCTTCGGCGGCTCGATGCGGTGGCTGTATTTCGTCTTGAACGCTTCCGCGATGCTTGCTTCGGTCTTCTTGCGTTCGTCGGCGGTGAGCGTCTCCTTTCGGCTCGCGTAATCCCGCACCAGGGCGTCGGCCGCTTCCTTGAGCGGGCGGTAGCGCGCGAGCGCTTGCCGCACGATCTTGATGCTCTCGACGACTTCCAGCATGCGCACCATGAAGCGGTGCCAGGCGTCGCCGATCACCGCCTCGACGGGCGGGGCCCAAGTGCGGTTGGCGACGTCCCACTCGTTGAACGGGGGGATCACCGCCCGAAAGTCGTAGGTATCGTAGCCGCTGTAAGGCTCGGTCTTGCGGAGGTCCCAGGCGGGATCGCCCTTGCGGCCGTTGAGGGAGCCGCGCAACATCGGCCCGGTGCAGCCGTACGCGATCGCTTGTTCTTTTGTCAGAATCCCAAGATTCGCCGTGCGCTTCACGAAAATGTGATTCGTCGTGAGTAAGGCGTGATACTCGGGGATGCGCGGGTCCAAATAGTCGAGAAACGATGCGCAGCGATCCGCCCAGCCGTCGGTAAGATCATCATGCACGCCCCCGATGGTGATGTAGCTGTAGGTAAGGCGGGCGCCGCAAACTTCCTCGAATAGGTCGAGGATCATCTCCCGTTCGCGGAAGGCGTACAAAAACGGGCTGAACGTGCCAAGATCGAGGCCGTAGGCGCCCATGCCGACGAGGTGGCTGGCGATGCGGCCCATCTCGGCGATAATGACGCGGATTACCTGCGCTTTCTCCGGAATCTTCATGCCGCACAGCTTCTCGACCGCCATCGAGTAGCCGAGGTTCATGTTCATCGCCGCCAGATAGTCCATCCGGTCGGTGTACGGGATGAATTGAATCGGCGTGACGTTCTCGCCGATCTTCTCGGCGCAGCGGTGCAGGTAGCCGAGGTGCGGCGTGACCTCGGAGATGATCTCGCCGTCGGTACGCAACACGAGCCGGAGCACCCCGTGCGTGCTCGGATGCTGCGGGCCCATGTTGACGAGCATTTCGTCGGTGCGAACGTCGAACTCGACGATGGTGGGGTCTTGCGGAAGGGTGGCGGTGGCCATAATTGACGTTGTGTTAATTGGCGTTAATCGAACATCTGTGCGCCGTGCCGTACCGTGAGAATCGTGACATCCTTGCCGTCGAAATCATAAATGATGCTATAATCGCCGTAATAGATCTCGCGGAGGTCCGCATCGCCGCGCTTGCCGAGCGGCGATCCAGATTCAGGAAACAGTCTTAGCCTTCCTGCCGCCCGCTTGAGGCGTCTCACGAAGGACACTGCGGTCCGCGGGGCGTCGAGCGCGATGTGCCTTCGGATTTCTTCGAGACGCTGCTTTGCCCGCGGGGTCCAGACCAGTTTGAACGTTCGCATCGTCGCCTAGAAGTTTGGCAAACATCTCATCGTGATCGATTACGTCGCCCCGTGCTTTTTGTCCAAGAGCAATCTCAATGTCCTGCAAAACGCTCAAATGGTACATCACGCGAGCGAACGGAACGTCGTCAGGGAGCTTATCGATCATTTGTAGGATTTCTTGTTTTCTTGACATTTGCTTCACCTTGCTCCGCTCAACAGCTGACAGCCGCTCGGAATAGAAGTCATCGCCCTCGAATTCCATGATACTCCAACGGAAACTCGTAATCCTTCCGCAGCGGATGCCCGACCCAATCTTCGGCGAGCAAAATGCGCGTCAGATCCGGATGCCCGCTGAACCAAATGCCGCTCAGGTCGTAGACCTCACGCTCGTGCCAATCGGCGGCGATCCAGATCGAGGTCACGGACGGCACTTCCGGCAACTCGCCGGCTTTGTCGTTCTTCCAGCGCGGGAGGCTTACCTTGACGACCAGACGTTGGCCTTGGTGCGCGAAACTCGATAGATGGTAAACGACCTCAACATGCGGCTCAAAGCCAGACTTCGGCGCCTTCTTCGGGTCCGGCTCGAAGTAGTCCACGCCGCTGATGCAATTGAGCAAGTCGAACGCCAACCGGCGGTCGTCGCGCAGGAACCGGCAGACGTCCAGTAAGTCCGACGTGTCGACCACAATAAACGGATCGAGCGCGTCGAGTTTTTTCGACTTCATGCGTGAGCCGAATTTCTCTTCGACGATGGCAATGCACTCAGCGGAAGTCATAGGGATGAATTTCGACGTTTGGATTTCAGATTGCGGATTTGGACGGCAGCTTCAGCGCAAATCTGAAATCTGCA
Source organism: Gemmataceae bacterium (assembly GCA_041499805.1). Classification (GTDB taxonomy): domain Bacteria; phylum Planctomycetota; class Planctomycetia; order Gemmatales; family Gemmataceae; genus JBGQKZ01. Next base: position 75,129 of record JBGQKZ010000018.1, on the reverse strand, counting down.
ATCTCAAATCCGCTATCCCTTGTCATGCCTTTACGGGCGCGGCCTGTTCCTTGGTGCGCTTGGCAAACTCGTTGGCCCTTTCCGGATCGGCGAGTTCCGGCGGGAGTTGCACGTAGCCGGTACGCGACGGAATTGGAACGTCGACCGGCTGATTTTTACTGAAGCCTTTCATGCCCTTCACTTTATCCTGAATGCGCATCAAGCCCTCAAGCAACGCTTCCGGACGCGGCGGGCAGCCGGGTACGTAGACATCGACCGGGACGACGAGATCGACCCCTTTCACGACGTTGTAGCCGTACTTGTAATACGGCCCGCCGCCGCAGGTGCAGGCGCCCATGGCGATGACGAATTTCGGGTCCGGCATTTGATTGTAAAGACGGCGCACGCGGCTCGCCATTTTGAAATTGACGGTTCCCGCGACGATCATCAGGTCGGCCTGCCGCGGCGTGGCGCGGAACGCGCCGGCGCCGAAACGGTCCATGTCATATTTCGACGCGCCCGTCGCCATCATCTCGATGGCGCAGCATGCGAGACCGAAGGTCATCGGCCACATGCTCGACTGCCGCGCCCAATTTACGGCGTGCTCCAACGTCGTGACCAGGAAGCCTTCTTCCTGGAACTGCCCTTCGAGCCAACCCATTCGGTTATCTCCTGCTCACCTCAGTGAGAGATCGTTTGTAGAGAGCCATCCACGATCGTCTTGAGCGAGGACGGCGAGTCCACTGGCGGCACATGCGCGGCTTCCTCTTCGTCTTCTTTCTCCGCGGCGATGCTGCGCACCCAGTTGATGTCGCCGCGCCGCCAGAGATATGCGAAGCCGACAAGCAGAACGCCGAAGAAGACGAGAATGTCGTAGAAGGCGATCTTCGCCAACTCGTGCGCCGCTTCCTGCTGCACGGCGGCCGCGTCGCCGACCATCTCGCCCGCCGGCAACGAAAGTCCGCCCATCCCCGCCTGCCGTCGAGCGGGCGCCCCAGCCACCCCCGGCGCCGCGGGAGCGGCGCTCGGACTGAGCATGGCCGGCGCGTTGGGATTCACGAGAAGCAATTCTCTGCGCGCTCGGCTGAGCGTGGCGTTGTCCGCCGCGGGCGTGTCGTTTTTCGCGACCGCGTTCGCCTGCCCGAACACGACGGCCCAAGGGAAGAAGAAGGCGACTTCAACGTCAAAAATCACGAACAAGAGAGCGACGACGTAGAACCGGAGGTCGAACTGAATCCACGCGCTGCCGATTGTCGGTTCGCCGCATTCGTAGATGGTGAGCTTGTCCGCGTCCGGTTTCACCGGCCGCAGGAAGCGGCCCATCACCAGGTGAATAAAAACGAAGAACACCGCAAGGGCGACGAACAGCAAAATGTAGCCAACAAAAGTCGGCATATCGGCTTCTTCCTCTCGCCGGAAGCGGCGAGGACAATTCAGTTGTTCTGAGCGAGACTCGTGCCCAGCTCACGGCGTCCTGCGAAGCCGGCATCGAGTTCGTGCCAGTGCCCGATATCGGGTTCGCCGAGGCGCCAACATAAGAACACTTCTCGACCCTCCATCCAGCTTGGAAAGTCGATCAGGCCGGTATAGTAGTCCTTCAACTCAACGCCGAGCTTCTTCAATTCTTGTTCGTACTCGCCCATCCGTTCCTGATCGCGTTCCAATTCCTTCCGCACGTGCTCCAGCTCTTCTCGGTATGCCTGGCCCATTTGACTCCGTTCGCCGGGCTCCACGCGGGTCAAGCGCTCATGTCGTTCCCGCAGCGAGTTGGCCAACTCGGCAACGTCGCGGACGATGGCTCGGATGAGCGGCAGCGTCGCGTTCGCCTCGGCCACGGTATAAAGTTTTCTCTTCGGCCTCGCTCTTTTGACGGCCATTTCCACACCTCCTCGTTTCTACCCTCGTGCGGTCCCGCTTTACGGGCAAATTCGTCCCCCGGTGCGGAAGCGGATTTACCCTTTGGCAGCGGCCGGCGCCGCGGGCGCCGGCTTGGGCGGCGGCGCGGGATCGGGCGGCTTGGTCCAGACCGGCTCGGCCTCCAACTTCGACGCCGCGATCGCGATTGGGTTCAGCGTCGCCTGGCCCCATGCGGTTTCCAGCGGTAGCTTCGCATAGTCGATGATGCAGCCGTCGCGACTATAGCAGCTCTGATCGAAGGTCGAGCCCATGAAAATGCAATCCACCGGACAGGGATCGACGCAGAGCGCACAGAACATGCACTTCGTGTAGTCGATCTTGAAGCCCGTGACGCGGAAGCCCTTGCCGACCGGGTTCTTGATCTTGTCGATGTAGATGCAATCGACCGGGCACGCGCGGGCACATTTGTCGCACCCGATGCAAGTAGTCAAATCGAAGCGGTGAAAGCCGCGATAGCGCGCACGCACCGGCACGGGCAACTCGGGGTACTCGTACCGCTCCGTGAACGTCCTACGTTTGTACGTCTGGAAGAAATACGACAGAGTTATGTACAGGCCCTGTCCGACGGTTCTTACGGCCTGAAAAACGTCGTGGAACCATGCGCGCATGCGGTTCTCGCTCTTGGCTGACGGTGGCAACGGCACTTTGGTGATGATTATAGAAGGCCGTGGACGCACCGCAAGATGCGTGCGACAACGCGCCTGACACGGTTTGTCGTGCCGCGATTCATTCGCGCGGCAGGACCGCATCGATGCGGCCAGCAGGAACACGATCGGCTCCACCGATCACGAGGCGGGATTTGGGGCGGGGACCGGAGCCGCGGGGGCGACGAAGCCGAATTGCTTATGGGAGCCGTCGCAGAATGGTTTGTTGTTTGAATGTCCACAGCGGCAGAGGGCAATCACGTCCTTGCCCGGAGCGATGGGGAATTCGTTGCCTAGATGGTCGATAATCTTGACCGGAACCTGGACGAGCAGCGGACCGTTCTCTCGAGCGCGGATGACAATCGGTTCGGCCATGGTGCTTCTCCTGAATGCGGTGATATTGGAACGGCAAGATAAACCACCCGTCCCAACTTATTTAAGGACGGGGCGGCCGGCCGTCCATTCTCGTACGCTGCGGAACGACGATCGCGGAACAGAACGAAAGCGGCCGCGACATCGATCGTCGCGGCCGCTTTCTCTTTCCAAACATTCCGTAGCCGCTAATCAATCTGACGCTCATTCTCGGCGGGATGGGCCGTAAAGCACCATGACAGCCGCTCGCCGAGATAATCGAGGAACGCCTGGCGGAATTGCTGCGGGCTGCTGTCGCCCACCGGAATCGGCCCCTTCGCGTCGCTGGGATAGTGGAAGTCGAAATCTTTGTGAACGTGTGCGTCTTCCGATTTCGCCATGTTCACCAGGTCGACCGAGATGCTGGCTCGCCCGCGATAAAGCTGATTGGAGCTCCCCATCTCGAATAAGCCGAGCGAGTTGATTTCGAGGCTCACGACGTAATCGGCGTCGAACTTGCGGCCGATCTCGACGGGGTGCAAATTCTTCCAGCCGGGATGCTCGTCCTTGTAGCGGTCCACCTGCCGCGGCGAAATGATCGTGACCTTCTCTTTATTTCCCTTGAAACCTTCCTCGAGATGACGTGCAACCGCGGCGGTCAAATCGCGATCCATCCGCACTAGTTCCGGGCGCGCCTCAATGTTCGCGAACGTCAGGATCATGACCTTGACGGTCTTCTCCTTGTCCTCCGACGCGAGCTTTTTGCACTCCGGCGCCTTCTTTTCCTCGGGGGCGGCAAGGAAATAAGGGAGCGAGAGGACGTTGCAGCCTGCTCCGAGGAATACGGACAATATCAGGCTGACGTACAGCATCGTGCGTTCACGCGGGGCTGCCATGTTCTCTCCTCCGTGAGGAACGGGCCGGTCCGAGTAGGGAATCGAGATGCGTTCGGCCGAAAATCAAAAGCCCGTGCCGCTCAGCCAGCCGACACCGAGAACGAGCACCCAACGCAACAGCATGAGCGAGACGAAGGCAATCATAATCCGCGTGAGGGTTCGCTCCATGGACAGGATGAAGAGCGGCCGGCCGCGAATCGCACTGACGATGCCCCACGGGATCAGGGTAAGGCAGAGCACCGCCGTCAAAGTCCCGACCCAGTTGGCCCGCAGCGAGTTCCAAAGGTCGCCGCGGATCAACAAGGAAAAACTGGTCGTCATCCCGCAGGATGGGCAGGGCATGCCGCCGGTCATGGTCTTGAAAGTGCATTCCGGCAACCCAAGTTGCCGGTGCGTCTCCATGCGGCGGGCGCTGCCGTCGGCGGCATACGGGTTCAGCCAGATGGCGATCCCGAAGACAGCCGCAAGCCCGAGTGCCATGCCGACCAGCGCGCCGCGAACCCTGTTTGTCAGGGCCGGCACGGCGTCGGCGATCTCCGGGTGCGGGACGTTCTGTTCCAAAGGAGCGGGCACGATAGCGATCACCCCAGGGGCGTGCAAGGTCAAACGGAGAAGCCGGTTTACGCGGCCACACGCTGTCGCAGCTCATTCCTAAGTTGTGGGCAGCGCCCGGTTTCGGCCAGTTCCTCGGCCATCGCGGTCAATCGATTCAACTCATCTTCCACGTGCCGGCGATAGTTTTCCATATCCGCGCGGCTCGCGTCGGTGGGGATGTAGATCGGCTCGCCGCAGATGCACGCCGCCCTGCTGCCAGGGCGCGGCAAGGCAAAGCGATCCCAGCTTTGCATCCGCCAAGGCCGGTCGTAACCCAAGCCGCCGGGATAGATCGGCAGGCCGGTTTTGGACGCCAGGTAAATCAGGCCCATCTGCACCTGTCGCCGCGGACCACGCGGCCCGTCGGGCGTAATCGCCAGGTGGTCCTTTTTGCTTATCTTGAGCATCTGCCGCACCGCTTCCACGCCGCCGCGCGTCGTCGAGCCACGAACCAGGCCGAAGCCGAGGTGCCGCATGATCTCCGCAATGAGCTGGCCGTCCGCGTGCTGGCCGATCAAGACACGCACGCGCTTGCGACCGTAATGGTAGCCCGGGAGCAGCAGCCCTTCATGCCAAAAGGCGTAAATGTAACGTCCGCGGCGGGCCATCTTTGACGTCGGACACCAGTCCGGGCCGAGGGCAATGTAGCGAAATCGAAGCGTGCCGATCCACACGCGGAGCAACCACGCCGCGAGGAACGCGGCCGCCTTAATCATCCACGGTTTGCGTAGTTTCATACTCGGCGTCCTTGCCTATTCGCCTACTCCATCCATTCCCCGCTGAACACTTCCACCGCGGGGCCGGTCATGTATACGTGATTGTCGTCGGCGGACCAGTGCAGTTCGAGGTCGCCGCCGGGCAAATGAGCCGTGATTTTGCGGTTGGTTCGATCGGTGAGCACGCCGGCGACGGCGACCGCGCACGCCCCGGTGCCGCACGCGAGCGTGACGCCGCTGCCGCGCTCCCAGGTGTGCATCGTGACTTCCCCAGACGATTGCACCTGCACGAAATGTACGTTAATTCGCCGGGGAAACAGCGGCGCCTTTTCGAGTATTGGACCAATCATCGCAGGACACAAGTTTATCGCGTTATCGCAATACAAAACCACATGCGGGTTTCCCATAGACACGCAGGTCAGCCGACCATCACATCCGCACGTTCTTAGCCAGCCCGGCGTCATTTTGCTGACGAGGTCGTCCGGCATCGGCGCATCCACTACTCGTGGTCCCGGGAGCGTGGTGGGAATCTTGTCTGCGTCAAGAATCGGCTCACCCATGTCTACCGTGACGCGCTCGACCTTTCCCTGCCGCACTTCCAATTGCAGCGTGAGCACGCCGCGGCCGGTCTCGACCTTAAGCGGATTGTTGCGCGTGAGAGCGTGATCGTACGCATATTTCGCCACGCAGCGAATGCCGTTGCCGCACATTTCCGCCTCGCTGCCGTCGGCGTTGAACATGCGCATGCGCACGTCGGCCCGTTCGGAGGGGCAGATCAGAATCAGGCCGTCGGAACCGACGCCGAAGTGCCGGTTGCTGATACGGCGGCTTAACCCGGCGGGATCGCGCGGCGGCGCGGTACGCGTGCAATCAACGTAGATATAGTCGTTGCCGCAGCCTTGCATTTTTGTGAAACGCATGCTTACTCCCACTCAATCGTCGCCGGCGGCTTGCTGCTGATATCGTACACGACTCGGTTCACGCCGCGGACGCCATTGATGATGCGGGTCGAGATTTTCGCCAACAGCTCATACGGCAGATGCGACCAGTCGGCCGTCATAAAATCATCCGTTTGCACCGCCCGCAAGGCAATGACGTTTTCGTAGGTGCGGCCGTCGCCCATGACGCCGACCGATTGCACCGGCAGCAGGACGGCGAACGCTTGCGATGTCTTCGCGTACCAGCCGGATTGCTTCAATTCTTCGAGCAACAACGCGTCGGCCTGGCGCACGGTATCCAATCGTGACGCGGTAATCTGCCCGATGCAACGAACGGCCAAACCGGGGCCGGGGAATGGGTGGCGCCAGACGACTTCCTCCGGCAGACCTAGTTCGAGACCCAGCCGGCGAACTTCGTCCTTAAAAAGATCGCGCAGCGGCTCGATCAGCTCAAAGCCAAGTTCTTTCGGCAGGCCGCCGACATTATGGTGGGTCTTGATGTTTGCGGCAGGTCCATCGACGGCGCCGCCGCTTTCGATAACGTCGGGGTAGAGCGTGCCCTGCGCGAGAAAACGAGCGCCCTGGATGCGTTTGGCCTCGTCCTTGAAAACGTCGATGAACACGTGGCCGATGATCTTTCGCTTCTCTTGGGGATCGGTCACGCCGGCCAGCGCTTGCAGAAAACGGTCGCGGGCATCGACGACGTGCAGGTCGGCGTGGAAATGGTCGCGGAAAGTGCGGCTGACTTTTTCTGCTTCGCCGAGACGGAGCAGGCCATTGTCCACGAAAATGCAAGCCACCTGGGCGCCGACGGCTCGCAGCAGCAGCGCCGCCGCGACCGACGAATCGACCCCGCCCGACAGACCGCAAATCACGCGATGGCCGCCGATGCGTTCGCGCAAATCGGCCACGGTTCGCTCAATGAACGACTGCATCTGCCACAGTCCCTGGCAGCCGCACACGCTGTAAAGGAAGTTCCGCAGCATCGTGCTGCCATACGGCGTGTGGCTCACTTCGGGGTGAAATTGCAGGCCGAACACCGGCCGTCTGCGGTGGCGGACGGCGGCGATGGGGCACGTGTCGGTCGCCGCAAGGGGAATCCAGTCGTCGCTCAGCTGTTGCACCTGGTCGCCGTGGCTCATCCACACGGTCGTTTCGTCCGGCACACCGGCGAACAACCCGCCCGCTTCACGCACATGACAGTGGGCCCGTCCGAACTCGCGGCTCGGCGCCGGCTGCACCTTGCTGCCCATCGCCTGGCAGGCGAGCTGCATGCCGTAGCACAGGCCAAGAATCGGGACGCCGAGATCGAACAGGCCGGGATCGCACTTCGGCGCGCCGGGCTCATACACGCTCATCGGGCCGCCGGAGAAGATGAGGCCTTTCGGCTTCAACTCCGCGACACGCGCCGCCGAGACATCATGGCGGACAAGCTGGGCGAAGACGTTCTGCTCGCGCACGCGCCGGGCGATGAGCTGGGCGTATTGCGCGCCGAAGTCGAAGATCAGGATGCGTTCACTTTCGGACAGCGGCTGCGTCATCGTTACTCACCGATCGTTCCGTTCAACGGCTGTTTGCGACGAAATAAAGACCATTTGAATCATTGCCTAATGTCGTCGCCAGAGCGCAGGCAGATCAGGGTCGTCTGAGACCAATTCGGCTCGAAACTCGCGATCACAAACGACGCGGTGCGCGAGCATCCGCAAATCGGCATGCGGCCAATCGGCGCGTTGGTGCAACCACTCCTTCATGCCAAAGATCGTTCGATCCTGGTTGCGGAAAAGGAACGCCTGATATCGCAGGCCGTCCGGCCGATTGTATTCGTCGTAGACCGCGAAGAGCCAAGGATGATCCCGATACGCATTTGACAGCGGCAACGGTTCAACTTCTCGCCACATCGAGTGAGCAACTGGCGGACGAGAGGTCAGCCTTGTCTTCGGCAGTCCCGGCTTCTTCCGCTTGGCGCCGCCGTCACGCCAGGGCCGCTGGCGATTGCCTTTTCCACGGCTTTTTGGAGAACGTACCATCGCTCGACTCCGCCTGTCGGTCCCGCCTCCCTAGGCTCCTTTTCCCAACTCTGCGGAACGCTGGGTCGCCGCTTGCACGGCGTCAATGAGCGCCGCCCGCAAACCGCCGCGCTCCAGCGCGTGCAATCCCGCGATAGTCGTGCCGCCGGGACTGGTTACGGCGTCCTTGAGCACGCCCGTATGCGCGCCCGTCTCCAACACCATCTTTGCCGAGCCGAGAACCGTCTGCGCCGCCAACGCCGTCGCCACGTCGCGCGGCAGGCCGACGCGCACGCCGCCGTCGCTCAACGCTTCAATAATCACATAGATGAATGCAGGCCCGCTGCCGCTCAGCCCGGTCACCGCGTCGAGCAAATGCTCCGGCAACCGGAATGCCCGACCAACCGCATTCATAAGTCGGTCGACGAGTGCGGCGTCCTCGGTCGTCGCGTGGTCGCCAACTGAATACCCAGAAGCGCTGGCCCCGACGAGGCACGGCGTGTTCGGCATCACGCGGACTAACCGCCGATCAGCACCAAGTCCGTCCGTCAGTTGCGGCATCGTGACGCCGGCCGCGATGGAGATCACGAGGTGCTTGCTTGAAACAACCGGCTTGATTTCGGCGAGCAGGCTCCTCATCACTTGCGGCTTAACGGCGAGGACAAGCACATCTGCGGAATTGACGACCTCGCGGTTGTCGACGGTGACGCGGAAGCCGGTGTCGGCGCGAAATGCCTCGCGCGCTTGCGGCAGAGGATCGCTGGCGACGATGCTCTCGGCAGCCACCAGCCCAGCCGCGCGCCAGCCGCGGGCGAGGGCGGTCGCCATCTTGCCTGCTCCCAGGAAGCCGACGCGGAAGCCGTCGCTGCCGGCCATGAATGCTCCGTGGTCGAAGAGTGCCGTCTGCGTGATGCGGCTATCTTACAAAACCGGGCGTCTGTGCGTAAATGCTGGCATCTCGTGAGGAATCCCGCTATATGTGAACGCTCGCCCGCCTGCCGCCACGTCCCGCCAATCCTCGCGAGGATCGCATGGGTGATCTATTGCCCGCTTCTGCTTCCGCGTCTCCGCCGGATGGCCGACCTTGGTATCGATCGCTGACACGTTATCACTGGTTTGTGTTCGTGGTCGCGGCTCTTGGCTGGCTGTTCGATACGATGGATCAGCAGCTTTTCAATCTGGCACGAAAGCCGGCCGTCACGTCCCTCTTGGCCACTTCCCCTACCGATATCCGTGTTGACCGATTCGGGGGCTACACCACTTCCATTTTCATCACCGGCTGGGCGATGGGCGGCCTGATCTTCGGCGTGCTCGGCGACCGTATCGGGCGCGCCAAGACCATGATGCTGACGATTCTGCTCTATTCGTTTTTCACCGGCTTGAGCGCACTCTCCGTCGGCATCTGGGATTTCTCGCTGTACCGCTTCTTAACGGGCCTTGGCGTAGGAGGAGAATTCGCCGTGGGCGTGGCGCTCGTTGCGGAGGTTATGCCCGACTATGCGCGGCCGCACGCGCTGGGCTGGCTTCAGGCATCGTCCGCGCTCGGGAACATGATGGCGGCCGTGACGAGCATGATGCTCGGCCAGCTCGGCGAGGCAGGCGTCATCGGCGGTGAATGGGTTTGGCGCTTCATGTTTGTCATCGGCGCGCTGCCCGCGTTCCTCTGTCTGCTCATCATGCGGCGGCTCAAGGAGCCGGAGAAATGGACGACTGCGAAGGCAGGCGTTAGCCGGGATGATGCACTGAGCACGGGAGCGACGCCGCCGTCGGCGCCGAAGCTCGGCTCGTACGGCGAACTGTTCGGCGATCCGCGCTGGCGGCGAAACGCAATCGTCGGCTTCTTGCTCGCTTTCTCGGGCGTCGTCGGTTTGTGGGGTATCGGATTCTTTAGCTTCGACTTGATCCGCTCCGTCTTTCGAAAGTCGTTCGAAGCTCAAGGCCTGGCCAACGAAGCGGTAAACGCCAAGCTGACGCTCTGGGTCGGCATCGCGTCGCTTTTGCAAAACTTCGGCGGTTTCCTCGGAGTCTACGCCTTCTCGCGCGTCTGCCATCACACCGGCCGCAAGCCCGCGTTCGCGGTGTCGTTTCTGTTGGCCCTTTTTGCCACTGCGGGCACGTTCTGGTATCTAGAAGACTTCTCGGATGTTTTCTGGATGATCCCTGTGCTCGGCTTCTGCCAGTTGACGATGTTCGGCGGCTACGCGATCTACTTCCCGGAATTATTCCCGACGCGGCTGCGCAGCACCGGCACATCGTTTTGCTACAACGTCGGCCGCTTTGTCGCCGCGGTCGGGCCGCTCACGCTCGGCTACCTGACGAGCGAGGTATTCGTGGGTCCCGACTTTCCCCGCGAGCCGATGCGCTATGCCGGCGTCGCGATGTGCGGTTTCTTTCTTATCGGCTTGATCGCCCTGCCCTTCGCCCCCGAGACCAAAGGCCAACCGTTGCCTGAATAGATGGAGATTCCATGGCGGTCGCAACCCCGGAATGGCTGACGAAGCATGACGGCGAACTCGCGTGCGGTCAAGATGGGCAAACGTGTGTCGTCTATCTCGCCGGCGAGCCGCAATACGCGCTGTTCGTGCTGCCCGCGGCCGGAAAACTCACGTGTGAGGTGAAGCAGACGAACAACGGCAAGCGGCTCGAAAGCGCGGCCGTGTATCCCACCATCGACGAGGCGGCGCGTGGCGGGCTCGAAGACTTACGCAAAGCGCTCGGCTGGTAACTCAAACCGTGAGCGACTCACCGGGCTTCAATATTACAGGCGCCGCTTTCGTCTCGGCTGTCACGCGACCCGCCCAGGCGTTCGCATCCTGCCTGATCAAGTCAAACGTGTTGTAGTGGATCGGCAACACTTTCCGCGGCTGAATCAGCTTCACTGCGCGGACGGCGTCGTCGGGCCCCATTGTGTAGTTGTCGCCAATCGGCAGTATGGCAAGGTCGATCCCCTCCTCGCCGATCAGCTTCATGTCGCCGAATAGGCCGGTGTCGGCGGCGTCGTAAATCTTCGTGCCGTCTTTCAGATAGAACAGGAAGCCGCACGGGTTGCCGCCGTTGCTGCCGTCGGGCAAGGCGGAGCCGTGGAAGGCCAGCGTCAACTTCACGCGGCCGAATGCGAATCCGTGACCGCCGCCGTGCTGCTGGCCGTGGACTTTCTTGACGCCCTTCTTCGTAAACCATTCACTGATTTCGTAGTTGCAGATGACGGTCGCCCCCGTGCGCTGCGCGATGGCGATGGTGTCGCCGACGTGGTCGCCGTGGCCGTGCGAAACGAGGATGAAGTCGGCCTGCACCTTGTCGGCCGTCGTCGCGGCGGCCGGATTACCTGTGAGGAACGGATCGATCAGCAACCGTTGGCCGTCGCTTTCGATCAACAGACATGCGTGGCCGAGCCAGGTGACACGTGTGGCCATGATGCAATCCTCCCGAAGAAGTGGTTCATTCGTTAATCAATGCCGGACAGAACGACGCGACAAGGCGAAAAAAACACGCCGGCGGGACGCTGAAGGGGAAATGGCTAACACGAGTTGGACGGCGTGTTAGTGACGGTCGACGTAACTCTCGCCGGAGCAACGCCATAAATGGATAACAAACATCACACGCCATACAGTACAATTCGACCATTTTGCAATCTCGATGTTATGAATCCAGCTGCATGGGGCGGCGTGACGTGGCTGGCTGTGCCGTGCCGCTTGCATTAGAATCTGCCCCCGTCCCGCGCACGCGCATGCTCGCGGAAAGGAAACCATGTCGATGGGCACGGTCAGCATTTCACGCAGGGCGGCGTATTGGGCACTGTTCATCTTGTTCAGCATGAACTTGCTGAATTACATCGACCGCTACATTCTCGCAGCCGTGTTGCCCAAAGTGCAGGAGTCGCTCGGCCTGCAAGACCGCGACGCTCTCGCCGGGTCGCTGACGACCATTTTCTTCACGAGCTACGCCTTGTGCAGCCCGTTCATTGGCTGGTTTGGCGATCGCGTGAACCGGCGCGTCCTGCTGGCGATCGGCGTCGGTATCTGGAGCATTGCGACGTTCGGGTCCGGTCTCGCGGAGACGTATGGGCAGATGATCGTCGCGCGCAGCTTTCTTGGCGTCGGGGAGGCGACGTACACGATTATCGCTCCCACGCTGCTCGCCGACTTCTTTCCGCGCAACCGGCGCAACAAAGTGCTGGCCGCTTTCTACATGGCCATTCCTGTCGGGGCGGCACTGGGCTATTTGCTCGGCGGCTGGATCGAAAAAAACCACGCGAGCCTGCATTTGCTGCCGTACATCGAACGTGCCCTGGAAGCGGTGACCGGGCAGCACTTCGACGAAGCAAGCAAGGGCTGGCGGATGGCGTTTTTTGTCGTCGGGCTGCCGGGGTTGGTCGTCGCGCTGTCCGCGCTTTTGATTCGCGAGCCACGGCGGGGCGCTAGTGAAAACGTTACGGAGGAAGACCAGCTCCGCTACGAGAAGTTGCCGCTGTCGTGGTCCACGTACGGCAACCTGCTGCGGAACCGCTCGTTTGTCTACAACACGCTGGCTGTGGCGATGTTCACGTTCGCGCTCGGCGGCTTGCAGGTGTGGGCGCCCAAATTCTTTTGGAAAGAGCGAGGCATGGACCTGACCGACGCGGACGCTCGGTTAGGGCTTGTGACCGTTATCGGCGGTCTTGTCGGGCCGGCGCTGGGGGGTTGGTTAGGCGATTTGTTCGCCCGCCGAAACGTTCGCGGTTCCTATTTCAAGGTCTGCGCCTGGGCAATGCTGGCCGCGACCCCAATGATTACCTTGGTCCTCCTGCTCGAACAACCGCTGCTCATCTTTGGTTCTATGCTCATCGGTCTCGTTCTGTGCTTCACAACTTACGGTCCGACGAACACGATCCTTGTCAACGTGAGCGCTCCCCGCATCCGAGCCGCGGCGCTCGCGGTCAACGTGTTTTTCATCCACCTCTTCGGGGACATTCCGTCGCCGTATGTGATGGGCTGGGTGTCGGACGCAACGGGACGATTGTTTTGGGGATTGGCGATAACGATCCCGTCGATGTTTCTGAGCGGTGTGTTCTTCTATCTTGGCGCGCGTTATCTCGACACTGACCAGGAAGCCGTGCTGCGGGAAATGCAATCCACGGGGCGGAGCGCTTAAGTTTACGTTTCGGGTTCGTGGCGCAAATTCGACGGCGTCATGTCAAACGGGCGCGAAACGTAAACTGAGGGCGCTGGTCACCGCACGCGCACAAAAAACGTCATCCCGCGTTCCTTGTTCCCCACGCGGCACAGATGATCGACGTGAAAGCGTTGAATCGCTTGCAAGGCTTGCTGCGCCTCGTCCGCCTTGTCGCCGAAATCGAGCAGCACTTGCTGACCGTCGTGCAGCACCCAGGAACCGTTGATCTGCTTGACGACGACTTCTTCGCTGCGGAACGGCGTCGTCGGCACGCCGAACATGAGGCCGCGCGGCGCTTGCCCGGCGATGAGGAAGTAGCTGAACGTCGGCTTCGGCTTGCCGATCAGGCATTGCTCGGTGAAGCGATAAAACTGCATGGCGGCAAGCGCCTGCCGGGCTTCCGGCTCGTTGCCGCCGAACGTCGCGAGCGCGTAGCCGCCGATGAGCAGTTTCCAATCGCCGTTTTCGTGTTGCAGACGCACTTGTCGCCAATCGAACGGCACGCGGTCACTGGCCGCGGCGAGGTTCACCGTCGAAGGCGTGTAGCCGAGCGGCTTGCGCAACGGTAGGTCGGCCAACGGCGGCGGCGGGCTCTGCGGCTTTGTCCCTCGGTTCATGTCGGCGAGGGCGGGCATGCCGTTGCTCGACTGTTGCGGCTTCGTCGTGTCGTGATCTTTCACGAAATGCGCGGGATTCTCGCCCGCCTGGTGCTTGATCACACTGGGGTTCGCGAGGAACAACAGCATCGACGGCGTCGGCTGGCCGATGTACGCCACCTCCGAGAACTGATGTTGCCGAATCACCGCTTCCGCCAATTGGGCTTCTTCCGCGTGCGAGCCGAACGTGAACAGCACGCGGCGATCGTCGCGCACGCACCACTGGTCCTGCTCCTTCGCGACGTGCAGCGTCTGCGGATCGAACGGCACCGAGCGCAGTCCGGGGAGAGTGCCTTGCGGTCCCTGACCGTGGGCGAGCCAGTATTCCATTACCGGCCGGGGCGAGCCGACCGTGCCATATTCGGAGAGGCCGAGATCGCGAATCGCGCGCAGCGCCTGGCGTGCTTCCATTTCACGCCGGCCAAAGTCTTTCAAGACACGGCCGCCCGCGACCAATTGCCAGCGCTGTTCGCTCCATTGCACGTCCGCGGTGCGTGTGTCGAAGCGGAACAATTGCTCGGCCTGGCTGAGATCGGGCAACGGCGCGGGCGGGGGACTTCCTGGAGCCTGAGCAAATGCGCGTGGAGCGAATAGGTTCAGGCAAAGGAGGAGGAAAATCCGTTTTCGCATGGCCTCGGCGCTCCAGGAAAAGATTAGGCGTCCTGCGTTTCTCGCAAAGGCGCGAAGGAAGCAAAGTTCGCAAAGCAACACGCGTCTCTTCGCGAGCTTTGCCTTCTTTGCGCCTTTGCGAGAAACTCTCTTTCGACGCAGTTTGCAACGACGTGGTGACTCGCAGCGCCGGACCGGCGCCTCATCGAGAAGTATCGGTTGTGGTGTAGGGACGAAGTGACGCGAAAAGAAAGCGGGGCAAGCCCCGACGTACCGGATTCCTCCGGCCCTGGACCAAGGGAACGACGTATGTTGTTCATACGTCGAGGATGGACGGGCACTTCGCCACGATCCATCCTTTCGGCAGCCCGGCTGCCACCGGCATTGCTGCCGAAGGCCCGAAGCTTTGCGTCGCCGCCTTTCGGCGGGTTTGCCCTTTCGAGGATGAAAGGCGTTTGCGGTCCAGGCAAGACGCCCAGGCTTGCCCCCGGATGTCGCCATTAAAGCTGGCGGCCCCGTTTGCTGCACAAATCTAGGATGCGTTCGCGTGCTAGGCAAACGCGAGACGCTGCATCGCCGGAGAAATTGTCGGTCGTCCGTGGTCCATTGTCAGTTGCCAGTAGTAGTTTACGACTGACAACTGACAACGGACCACGGACGCGGCATGCTGCGAGCGTGCCTTGACCGTTTCCCGCGATTCCGTTACTGCTTGGGCGACCGGGACGCTCTCCGCGCGCGTCCTGGACGGAACAGCAAGCCGCGGCGCCCCGCGGAGAGGATGCATGCACGCGCGCAAGGACGGGCGCGAGCAGCCGTTGACCAGTCTCGTTTTTCCCACGTACAACGCTCGGCCGTTCATCGACCGGACGTGGGCGGCGGTGCGCGATTTTCTTACCGCCGCTACCGGCCGCTGGGAAATCCTCTTCGCTTGCGACGGCCCGACGGATGGCACGGCGGAACGCTTGATGGAGCTTGCGGCCCACGGCCCCGCGAGCATTCGCGTCCTCTGTTGCAAACCGAATCGCGGCAAAGGGCACGCGGTGCGCCAGGGCTTGCGCGCGGCGCGTGGCGCGTGGCGGCTCTTCACCGACGTCGATCTGGCCTACGGCTTCGATGACGTGGTGCGTGTCGCCGAGACGCTGCGCAACGGCGCGGAGGTCGCGATTGCCTCGCGGACGCACCCGGAGAGCCGCATTGTCGTCGCACCGGAATTGCAGGGTTACGCGTATCGCCGTCACTTGCAAAGTCAGATCTTCTCAGCCGTGGTCCGCTTGCTGCTGCCGCTTGCGCAGGCGGATACGCAGGCGGGTTTGAAAGGCATGAGCGCCGCCGCGGCCGAGCGTGTGTTGCCGCATCTGCGCTGCGACGGCTTCGGCTTCGACTGTGAGTTGTTGACCGCATGCGTCCGCTTCGGCTTGAACGTGCGCGAGGTGCCCGTGAGCGTGCAATACGTCGATGCCGCGAGCACGACGAGTGTCGCGTCGATGGGACGGATGTTGCGTGAAATTTGGAGCATTCGGCGAACGTGGCGCAAAGCGCCGAACGCCGCGTCGGTGGTTGCGGCGCCGCGCCGCGCTGCATGATGATTGTTTAGCCGCCCGTCTCGGACGCGCGCGGACGGCAACAACCGCGCGACGTCCGCGCCCGTCCGAGACGGGCGGCTAAACGACAGCGCCGTTTCTGCGAGGGCAAATTGCCGTGCCAGCCCCCCGTTACCTCGTCGTCACCGCCGATGACTTTGGCATTGGACCCGCCACCTCGCAGGGCATTCTGGAGCTGGCTCGGCGGGGCATCGTCACGTGTACCGTCCTCCTGGTCAACTCGCCGCACGCTACGGCGGCGGTTCACGCCTGGCGACGTGAGAACCTGCCGCTCGAAGTCGGCTGGCATCCGTGCTTGACGCTCGATGAACCGATTCTTCCCGCACACAAGGCGCCGAGCCTGGTGGACGAGAACGGTCGCTTCTGGCGGCTCGGCCGTTTCATGCGTCGCCTCGCCGCGCGGCAAATCCGGACCGACGAAATCGAGGCGGAGCTGCGAGCGCAATACAACCGCTTCCGCGAAATCGTCGGCCGCCCGCCGACCGTGGTGAATTCGCATCATCATGTGCAGGTCTTTCCGCCGGTCGGCGAAATCCTGCTGCGGATTCTGTGCGGTCGCGGCGCCCTGCCCTACGTGCGCCGCATTCGCGAGCCGTGGCGCGCCCTGACGCGCGTGCCGGGCGCTCGCTTGAAGCGGTCCTTTTTATCGTGGCTCGGGCGGCGCGACGCCGCCTTGCAACGCGCGGCCGGCTTTCCCGGCAACGACTGGCTTGCCGGCGTCACCGACCCGCCGTGCGTCGCCGATCCCGACTTCCTCGTTCGTTGGCTCGCGCGCGTGCCGGGCCGCATCGTGGAACTGACATGCCATCCGGGACACCTCGACACGACGCTCATTGGTCGCGATTGCACGACAACCGACGGACAGTTGCAGCGCCGCGTTCACGAATTCCATCGGCTGCAAGAGCCAACATTTCGCGAAGCTTGCGCGCGGGCCGGCTTTACGCTGATCGCGCCAACGGCGCTCGCGTGCATTCCCACCGGGACGATCGCGCATGCGGCTTGAACTTGCGAGCGCTGGCGAGCCCGGTCGCGTCAGCGCCGGGAGCGCTCCCGGCCCTGGCACGATCGTGGGCGCCCATCGCTTTCAACGAACCGCCGTTGTCGTCTGGCTGATTATTCTCACGGCGACGTGCGGACGTGCTTTGGTGTCGCCCAGAGCACACAGCGTCTATTCCATCTTCGCCGACGCCGGCCGCAATTGGGTCGCGGGCGCCGATCTCTACACTTCGGCGGATCAGCAGTACCGGTACAGTCCGTTGGCGACGCTGCTGTTCGTGCCGTTTAGCGCAATGCCGGAAGCGCTCGGCGGCGGCCTATGGCGGCTCGTGAATGCGGCCGTTTTGCTTGGGGGATTGAGCTGGTGGATGCGCGACGTGCTGCCGGCGTCGCTGACGCACACGCAGCGCGCCCTCCTCTGGCTCCTCATCGCGCCGCTGGCGGTGGGCAATTTGCACAACGGACAGAGCAACCCTCTCGTGCTCGGCCTGCTTCTCGGTGGAACGGCGGCGGTGAGCCGCCAACGCTGGACTCTCGCGGCAAGCGGCGTCGCGCTGGCTTGTTTGTTCAAGGTTTATCCGCTTGCGGTCGGTTTGCTGCTCGTGGTTCTGTATCCGCGACGGTTCGGCGTTCGCTTCTTGGCGGCCTTGGCATTGGGGCTTGCGCTGCCGTTCTTGTGGCAGCACCAGGCTTACGTCGTGGAGCAATACGCGGGCTGGTGGCGCCATCTTCTGCACGACGATCGCCAGGCGTTGCCGCGTGTGGATCAGTACCGCGACGTGCGGTTGTTGCTGGAAGTGTGCGGCATGTCGCTGACGCACGGTTTCTTTGTCGCGCTGCAGATGCTCGTCGCCGGTGTGATCGGCGTGGTCTGCGTCCAGCGCGCGAAGCTGCTCGGCAGCGGGCCAACGGCTCGGCGTCGCGTGCTGGCTTCCTTATTGTCGCTGGCGTGCGTGTGGATGACGGTTTTCGGTTCCGCCACCGAATCCGCGACCTACCTCCTGCTTGCGCCGGCCGCGGCGTGGGCGCTTCTTGAAGCGTGCGTCGGTCGCTCGTTTTGGAGCATGGCCGCGGCCTGCGCCGGCTACGGTCTGTTCCTGGCGGCGCAAATGGCGACGTGGTTTCCGCTCGGCCGCGTGGTCCATGCCTCGGGCGTACAGGCGCTCGCCGGGCTGTTGTCGCTGGTCGCCTTGTTGAGCATCGAGGTTGTTCAGAGCGCGCCCCGTAAGCGAGGGAAAACGCAAGCGCTCGCTTACGCCGCTTGTGCCGAGGAGGTGCGCACATGAGACCTCGACCTGGAATTCTTCTGCTTGCGCTCCTGGCCACAACGACATTCGTCCGCGCTGACCCGAAGAAACATGCGGCGTCGGAGCCGCGCGGCGTCGTCTTCCTCGTGGATGGCGTCGGCGGTTTCGAGACGATGGTGACGGCGGCACGGGTCGCGTTTCCCCTCGCGGGCGTGCAGCACGAGCTACGCGAGTTCAACTGGTCGCACGGCTGGGGGCACATTCTGCGCGACTTGCAAGACAATCCGCATCTGCTCCGCAAGGGCTACGAGCTTTCGGAACAAATTCGCAAACAGAAGGAAGCCGAGCCGGAACGGCCGATCTACGTCGTCGCGAAGAGCGGCGGGACAGCGATCGCACTCGCCGCGTTGGAGCAATTGAAGCCGGCGACCGTGGAGCGCGTCATCCTCCTGTCCGCGGCGGTCTCGCCCAACTACGATCTTCGCCCCGCCTTCAAGGCGACGCGCGGCGAGATCGTGTCGTTCCATTCCGTCATGGATCAGATCGTGCTGGGCATCGGCACCAAGCGCTTCGGCACGGCGGATCGCGTCTTCGGACCGAGCGCCGGTCTGCGCGGGTTCACCCCGCCGCCCTACCCGAACGATCCGGAATGGGAAGCGTATCGCCGGCTTGTGCAGATTCCGTGGCAGCCGACGATGCTGCTCGAAGGCAACCCCGGCTTGCACGTGGGTACGAGCTTGCCGACGTTTCTCGGCGCCGAGGTCGCGCCGTGGCTCAAAGCGCGGCCGCCGAAACGCACTTCCTTCTTTTCCAATCCATCTTCCTGGTTGGAAGTCCTGCGCATCTCCCGCTAAAATAGGCGTGGCAGCGTTGTCCTCTCGCGCCGCGAGAGACATTCGTCTCGCGGAGCGAGACGGCCACTTTGCCGGGATTTGCGCCATGAGTCAGCAAGCGGTTCTCCCCGAAGTCAACGTAACGACGAAACCACGCGAGAAGACCAAGACGCGGCGCGTGCCGCCGTACCACGTCATTCTTGAAAACGACGATTTTCATTCGTTTGAATTCGTGGTCGAGACGCTGAACAAGGCGCTCGGTTACCAGTTGGAACGCTGTTTTCAATTGACGATGCAGGCGCACGAAACGGGCCGGGCCATTGTCTACACCGGCCCGAAGGAAGTCGCCGAGCTGAAGGCGGAGCAGATCGAAACGTTTCACGAAATACGCCCCGACATGGACCTCGGCCCGCTCGGTTGCAGCATTGAACCGGCGCCGGGCGGATGAATTGCAGATTTTAGATTGCAGATTTTCAGAGGCACGCGCCCGAGATTGGCAATCTGCAATCTGCAATCGCTAAATCGGAGTAGCCATGCCTCTGGAACCCCTCGCGATCGGCGTTTGCAGTTGGTCGCTGCAAGTCAAAAGCATCCCCGAACTGCGCCGCCTTATGGATCGGCTTGGCGTCAACGTCGTACAGATCGCGTGCGGCGACCCGCATCACGCCGCGTGGGAAGAAGGCGACCGACTTCCCGACGTCGCGAAGGCGGCGGGCTTCCAATTGACCGGCACGATGCTCGGCTTCCCCGGCGAAGACTACACCACGCCGCAGCACATTCAACGCACCGGCGGCTTCGGCGACCCAGCCACACGGCCCGAACGATTGGAACGCTTCCAATGGGCGTTGGAGCGCACGCGAGCGCTCGGACTTAGCGACCTGATGCTGCACGCTGGCTTCATCCCGGAGCCAAAGTCGCGCGACCGCAAGCCGTTCCTCGATACGCTGGCGAAAGTCAGCGATTTTGCGAAGACGAAAAACGTCACTGTCGCTTTTGAAACGGGTCAGGAAACCGCGGATCTTCTCCGACTCACTTTAGATGAATTGAAGTGCCCGAACCTGAAAGTGAACTTCGATCCGGCGAACATGCTGCTCTACGACAAAGGCGACCCGATCCGCGCTGTCGAAATCCTCGGACCGGATATCCGTAGCGTACATGTGAAAGACGCGAACCGTCCAACCGTCCCCGGCAATTGGGGCGAAGAAGTGCCGCTCGGGAAGGGGCAGGTCAATATTCCGAAGTGGGTGCAGACGCTCAAGAAAGTCGGGTACCGGGGGCCGCTGTGCATTGAACGCGAGGTCGGCGATCAGGAACAGCGTGTCGTGGATATTGCGCACGGGATTCGGTATTTGCGCGAATGCGTGTGATGTTTAGCCGCTCGTCTCGGACGGGCGCGTGAAGCGCGACGCTTCTCCACGCGCCCGTTCGAGACGGGCGGCTAAACGATGGGGTGTGATTCGTTGGCGCACTACTTCAAATTCCACTCCGTCGCCGACGTCGAGGCCGAGGCCCAACGCCTGGGCCTCGATTTGCGTTTCAGCGAGGACTTCACGCCGCTCTTCCGACCCGTGAACGTCGGTCCGTTCAAACTGGGCAATGCGTTCTGCATTCAGCCGATGGAGGGCTGCGACGGCACCCTCGACGGACGGCCGGACGAACTGACGTTTCGCCGCTATCGCCGGTTCGGCGGCGGCGGCGCGAAGTTGATTTGGGGTGAAGCCGCCGCGGTACTCGATGAAGCACGCGCTAATTCACGGCAACTGCTCATCAACGACGACACGGCGGCCGATCTCGAACGCATGCTGCGTGAATGCCGGCAAGCGCACCGCGCGGCTTTCGGCACGGACGACGATCTCGTCGTCGGTTTGCAACTCACGCACTCCGGCCGTTATTCCTACCGCAAACCGTTGCTCGCGTTTCACGACCCGGTACTTGACCCGCGGACAATCGTCGACAAAGACACGGGACGATGCGCGGACGCGGCGTATCCTCTTCTCGACGACGATTACCTGCGACGCTTGCCGGACGAGTACGTTCGCGCCGCCCGCCTCGCACACCGGATCGGTTTCCAATTTGTCGACATCAAGCAGTGCCACCGTTATCTTCTCAGCGAGCTGCTGGCGGCAAAGACGCGGCCGGGCCCCTACGGCGGCAGCCTGGAAAATCGCACGCGGCTGGCGACGGAAATCATCACGCGCATTCGCGACGAAGTGCCGGGCCTGCTGATCGCCACGCGGCTGAACGTGTACGACGGCATTCCCCCGCAAGAATTGCAGATTGCAGATTGCAGATTGCAGATTGCTCGGAAGTCTCCAATCTGCAATCTGCAATCTGCAATGCCTCTCTGGGGCAGTAGTGACTGTGATCCGCTCACACCCGACCTCACCGAACCGCTCTGGTGGGTAGGCGAGATGATCCGACGGGGTGTCGCGCTCATCAACGTCAGCATGGGCAATCCGTACGCGACGATGCACGTCCTGCGCCCGTTCGAGTATCCGCCGCCGGACGCTTATGAAACGCCCGAACACCCGCTGATCGGCGTCGATCGACATTTCCGGCTCGCGGCGGAAATCCAACGAGCGGTTCCGAGTTTCCCCATCGTCGGCAGCGGTTATAGCTATCTACAGCAATTCCTTCCCCACGCCGGCGCCGCCAACGTGCGTGACGGCCGTGTTACGCTTGTCGGCGTCGGCCGGGCAACATTGGCCCAGCCCGATTTCGTGCGCCAGTTGCTGGAGCACGGCAGGCTCGACGGCAAACGATTGTGTCGTACTTTTAGCTATTGCACCGCATTGATGCGGTCCAAGCACAACGACTTGGGGCAGTTCGCGACGGGATGTCCGCCGTTTGACAAGGATGTGTACGGGCCGATTTGGGATGAGGCGAAGAGGAAGTGAGATGGCTGCGTCACAAAGGATATTTGGCAGTTTTAGATTCGGCGGACATCTCCTCCTTCTGCTTATCTTCGGTCTCATGTCTGGTCTGGTAATCGGTGCTATTTGCAGTGAGGCTCTGCAGGAGACGGTGAGCCCTAAGACTCAACGTGATTTGCTGCACTACTTTTTGGGCGTGGCGATCGGCTGCTGCATCGGGTTGTTTCAACGCCATCGGTACCGCCGTCTTGGGCTCCTGCCGGTCGGGCTCACGTTGTACTCGACGGCATGGATACTTGGTCTCGCGGGCTTATTCCGGTCCGGCGTGTCGTTCTTCATCGGCCTCGGAATGGGGTTGGCCGGAATTACGTTTCTTCGCCAAAGTGTTTCTGATTTTCGGCCGGCGGCGACGGTCCCGAAACGCATGGCTCGGATGTTGCCAGCGCTGCTCTTGGGCGTTGCGGCGTTGCCGATGGCGTTAGGAGGCATACGCTACGTTCATAGCGACCTTGAACTCGAAATTGTGAACGCGGTAGCGGCATGCGTCGCCTGGGTACTCTACACTCGGCCCGTGTTTGAGTTATTTCTCGAACCATTGATTTGGCCTCTGTATCGCATCCGCGGTTACGGCCTCGGCGTCGCTCGGTTTCCGCGTCACGGCCCCGTTCTCGTCGTCGCCAATCACGCCGCCTGGCTTGATCCGCTCTTCCTCGCGAAGGTGCTGCCGCGGCCGATCACGCCGATGATGATCAGCGTCTTCTTCGACAAGCCGGTGCTGCGTTGGCTGATGGTCCATGTCGTCCGTGCCATACGAGTGGAGCAGTCCGCGTATCGGCGCGAAGCGCCGGAACTGGAGGAAGCGGTCCGCCGGCTGGATCGCGGCGAGATGGTCGTCATCTTCCCGGAAGGCCGCATGCGGCGGGATGAAGAACATCCGCTTCGTCAATTCGGCCAGGGCGTCTGGCACATTCTCAGTCAGCGCCCCGAGACTCCAGTCGTCACCTGCTGGATCGAAGGAAATTGGGGCTGCTACTTCTCCTACTTCAACGGCCCGCCGACGAAGAGCAAAAAATGGGATTGGCGACGGCGGATTGACGTGGCGGTCTCGGAGCCGCGGCTGGTCGATCCAACGATGCTCGCGGACCAGCGCGCGACCAGAACCGAGCTGATGCAGTGGGTGCTGGACACGCGGCGACTGCTTGGCTTGGCGCCGACCGCTCATGCTGCCACCGAAGAAGAAGCTGCCGTCTAGACTTTCGCCCAAGTTAGCGCGGTTTTGTCAGCCGGGCGCGTACGAGTTCCGGCAGATACTTCACCGGCAGCGTACCGTGATCGAGCACCGCCTCGTGATAGCGCCCCAGATCAAATTGAACGCCCTGTTCCCGCTCAATCGCTTGGCGCAGTCGATAGAACGCCATCCGGCCGACGAAATACGTCGAAAGCTGGCACGGATTCTGTTTCGAGCGAATGATCTTGCCGACCGCCTCGGCTTCCGATTGAAACGCGCGCTGGGTGAGGAGCTTCAAGGCCTCTTCGTCGCTCATGTGCCCGGCGTGCATTTGGTGATCGAGAATCGCGTTGACGACAGCCCGCAGATAGAACTTCAATTGATTCAGCCGCAGCGCCAGGTCGCCGTTGCCGTATCCCTGGTCGAGCATCATCTGCTCGGTGTAGACGGCCCACCCCTCCGCGAAGACGCCGGACCAGAGCACATTGCGAATGTGCGATGGATTGCGGTTGCCGTATTCGAGCTGGACGTAATGTCCCGGATAGCCTTCGTGGATGGTCAAAATCTGCATCATCGAGCGGTTGTACTCTTCCATGAACGTTTGCACGCGTCGGGTGTCCCAGTCTCTCGGCGGCGGGCTGACGGCGTAGACGCTCGCCGCTTTCGGATCGAGCGGCGGGGCCGGATTCAGATACGCCACTGTGTTGCCGCGCTGAAATTCCGGCATCTCCATGATCTGGCAACGGTCGGGCTCCGGCAGGCGTAAAATGTCGTGTTCTTTGATGAAGGTCTTGATGCGCGCCACGGTCGCGCGCACGTCGCTCACCAAATCCTCGACGCGGCCGTGTTCGCGGTTGTGCGCGGCCAGCACCTGTTGAATGGTCGCGCGCCGCCCCGCCGCATCATCCGGCGGCAACGGCTTCTTCGGAAAAGTCGTCGCCCAAAGCTGCCGGGCGATCACGTACATGTCGCCTTCAACGCGGACCGCTTCGGCCTCCGCGTCCAATAACACTTGCGCGGCCGAGATGCCGGCATTGAGATCGAAGTCGAGCTTCTTGACGAAGCGTTCCTTCCCGAGCCGCCAATCGCCGGTCGCGCGCGGCAGCAGCTCTTTCTCCAAAAACTGCTGATGTTCCTTGAGCGCCGCGACCGCCGGTTTCGTGGCGGCCGTCAATTCGCTCAGTCCCGGCGTCTCGCCCGCGATCTCGAAGATGCCGCTCTCGTAGTAAGCAATGGCGCCCCGATTTTGCCGAATGGCGGTCTCGGCGTAAACGCGCGGCGGATTTTTCAAACTCTGTCGCGCGGCCGCGACGATTTTAGGGATTTGCCGCATCCGCTCAACGCAGTTCTTGAGATTCAAGGCCTTCGGCGCGGTCGATTGCGTGAGCAGCAGGAATGTGCTGTCGTTGATGTAGTCGTTGTAAATACGCGGGTCGTCTTCGTACGGATTCGTGTACACGTTCTGCCAGATGGCGGCCTTCAAATTGTGTTCGAGAATCTCGTAGTCGATTTGGCCGTCGCGCGACAGCTTCTCGTAGCTCACGCGCTGCGGCAAGGCTTCCAAGGTCAAGCGGTAACGCTTCACCCAGCCGGCCCGCGCCTGCGGCGACAGGTCGTCGAGCAAATGGTCAAAGCGATGATCGCCGGCCCGCGTGGCATCGAGCGGCCGCTGGCGAAATTCTTCGTCGAGGTATTGCTGAAAGAAAGCGTTGAGGCGCCGGTCCTCATCGTTCGCCCCCTGAACAAGGTTCGCGCTCGCCAAGAGCGCCGCGCCTCCGAGCAGAGCGAGCGTACAGCGTTTCATCGTTGGCCTCTCCAAGGGGTTCGCGGTATGGTGGACACTCTAACGCGGTCGCCGGCCGCTGCCAACCCGTTCGCCATGAATTAGGAGTGTCACAATGTCACGACAGAAATACGGAGCGCTCGCCGCCATCTGTTTTTTTGTTCTCGCAGGATCGATCGTTGCCGACGAGCCAAATCTGCACCAGGAACTTCGCAAGGAGCTGGCGGCGATGGTGAAAGTGGACCAGGAGGTGCGCAACGAGTTCATCAAGCTGCTGAATAAAGAAAACGCCGATTCGGACGCCGCCAAGAAAGGCGATTCACCCCTCGCCAAGAAGCTGGAAGAGATCGACCGCAAAAACACCGCCCGCATGAAGGAAATCGTCGCGAAACACGGCTGGCCGGGCAAGAGCGTCGTCGGCGCCGACGGCGCTCATGACGCTTGGCTGCTCATCCAGCATGCGGACAAAGACCGCGACTTTCAAAAGCGCTGTCTCGCCCTGATGAAGGACATGGCCAAGGGCGAGGTTTCCGGCCAGGACATCGCCTATCTCAGCGACCGCGTCCTCGTCGGCGACGGCAAGAAGCAGCTCTACGGCACCCAATGCCAGGTGGTAAACGGCGAAGTGAAATTCCAGCCGATCGAGGATGAAGCGAATGTAGACAAACGACGGGTGGAAATCGGGCTCATGCCGTTGGCGGAGTACAAAAAGGTGATTGAAGAGATTTACAAGCCGAAGGGAAAGAAAGAAACGAAGCCAATCGGCCAGAGTTAACCTTGCCGCGTACCTCATAGGCCAGTGCGGCGGTATTGCTGCTTTGAAGTCTTCGGGAGTATACTAAAAGAAAGAGGAGTGCGTGTATGAGCGGATTGTTGGAGTCAGCGTCGGACACGCGCCCGACTCCGGAGCTTGCAGCGGCGAGCCAGGCGTTTTTCCGTGATCTTCCCGGGTTGCTGAAGACCAAGCTTGGACGGTGGGTGGTTTACACGCAGCAGGGCCAGGTCGCGGAGGGGACCGATGAATTGGCGCTGTTTCGTGAATTCGCGCATCGGGGAATGACGCCCGATCAGTTCTTGGTCGCGCGCGTCGAACCGGATGCGCCGGTAGCCGACGTCTCGGACAGTTGGTTCCCGCCTTCCTCCGCGGATAATTCGCCGGCATGAAACTCTTCCTGAAGCGCCTGCCGTTCTTCGCTCGCCCGGAGTGGGTGGAGAGTCCTTGATCCAATCCGATCGCGCTCAAGCCCTTTCAGATTCTTCTCTGGGTCAGTATTAGCCCGCGCGGGATGGAGAGTCTGCACGGAACGACCCCGCGCCTGCCGGCGCTCCTGGACATCGGCCACAACCACAACTTCTCGTTGCACGAGGAGCACCTGCGTCGGAGCGGCATCGCACCATCCGACGTGCGGTGGGCGGCTCCTCCGCTGATCGTGCGCGACGCAGCAGGAATCGAGCGGACGGTGCCACGATTGCTCGTTGACGCGTGGCTTCATTCAAATCTCCGCCGGTACGAGCGTCGTCCTTACCCTTTGCGTCTTGGGGCCGTGGGCGCCGCGTGTTATCCAGCTGCCGCACCCGTGCGCGGGCCGCGTTTGCCATTGCTTGGCTTACGTGCCTTGTGTGTTGGCCAAGTGAAGCTCGAAATGGAGTGCAATTTGACAGGCGGCTGGGTGAATGTGCGCGTACCGAAGTAGCTTCCTGGACCGCACATCTTGCGATACCTATGATGGGCCCAGGGAGGTGTGCCATGTCGAACGAAAATGAATGGAAACACCTTGGGCCGCGCCAAGGCTCGAATTACCGTCAATTCTTCGTGAAAGGCCGCCGCATCCGCGCCGAGACGCTCTACCGCGAGACCGTGGGTGAGGAGCCGAGCACGCCCGAAGAAGTCGCGCGCGACTACGACGTGCCGTTGGAGGCGGTGCTGGAGGCTATTGACTACAGCATCAAGAATGAGGATCTTCTTAACCAAGAACTCGATGAAGATTGGGCGGACATTCGCGCCAGGGGCTTGGACAAGCCGCCGTACGTACCAGCCGACTATCAACCAGATCAATGAAGTTGTACTTGGACGAAGACAGCTCGCATGGACATTTGCTCGGTCTTCTCCGGTCTGTCGGCCACGCTGTTCTCATTCCAGCCGACGTCGGGATGCTCGGCAAGCGCGATCCGCGTCAACTCCTGTTCGCTTTCGGGCAACAGCGTGTCTTTCTCTCCCGTAATCACAGGGATTTTGTGGACTTGCACGAAATGCTTATTGGTTGCGGCGGCGCACACTTTGGCATACTGACGATTCGTGAGGAAAAAGACAGGAAGCGAAGCATGAAGCCGCACCACATTGTGCGCGCCATCCAGCGGCTGACTCATGCCGGCGTGCTCATTGCCAGCCAGCATTACGTGTTGAACCAGTGGCGCTGAGCGATGTGCCAGCGCGGTCCGCCGTAACAATCCCCATGCCCGAATCCCTTTCCGGCATCATCGAGCGCGTCACTTTTCACAACGCCGACACCGGCTTCGCCGTGCTGCGCGTCCAGGCGCACGGCCGGCGCGAGGAAGTCACGGTCGTCGGTCAAATCCCCAGCGTCGTGGCGGGCGAGTACCTGGAAGCGACCGGCGAATGGGTCGACGACCGCGACCACGGCCGGCAGTTCAAGGCCGAATCACTGCGCACCGCGGCGCCGCAGACGGCTGAAGGCATCGAGAAGTTCCTCGGCTCCGGTCTGATCAAGGGCATCGGCCCGCGCTATGCTCACCGGATCGTCAAAGCGTTCGGCGAGCGCACCCTGGCGATCATTGACGAGAGTCCCGCGTTTCTCCAACAGATCAAGGGCATTGGCGCCCGCCGCATCCAGCGCATCCGCGAAAGCTGGCAGCAGCAAAAAGCGGTGCGGGCGATCCTCGTCTTCCTCCAGTCGCACGGCATCGGCTCGGCACGAGCGGTGCGCATCTACAAGACGTATGGCGACAAAGCGATTGAGTGTGTGCAGGAGAATCCGTATCGCCTGGCGACCGACATCTGGGGCGTGGGCTTCCACACTGCCGACCAGATCGCGGAACGGCTCGGCATCGACCGCGCGTCGCCGCTGCGGGCACGAGCGGCGATTCGCTTCGTGTTGCAGCAACTGACGAGCGAAGGGCACGTCGGGTTTCCGGAAGAAGCCGTGATCGAGAAAACGGCAACGCTGACGAACATCGACGCCACCATCCTTCGTGAAGCGGTCGCGCACCAAGTGACCGAGCAGGAGCTGATCCGCGAAACCGGCGGCGACGAACCGTGGCTTTACTTGAAACCGCTTTATCTTGCCGAGGTCGGCGTCGCTTGCACGTTGCGCAAACTGAAGGAAGGATCGCATCCGCTGCCGCCGATCAACCTCGACGTCGCGTTGCAATGGGTCGAGAAAAAAATCGGCATGGAGCTGGCGCCCGCCCAGCGCGACGCAATCCGACAGGCGGTCACGCGGAAAGTCCTCGTCATCACCGGCGGCCCTGGTGTCGGCAAGACGACCATTGTCCGCGGCATTTTGGAGATCTTTAACGCCAAGAAGCAACGCGTCGGACTGTGTGCGCCCACCGGCCGTGCGGCCAAACGCTTGAGCGAAACCACCGGACGCGAGGCGAGGACGATTCATCGATTGCTCGAGTTCGACGCATCCAAAGGCGGTTTCAAGCGGGACGGCAATCATCCACTCGACCTGGACCTGCTTATCGTCGATGAAACGTCGATGGTCGATATGGTGCTGATGAACCAGCTGGTGCGCGCGATCCCGCCGGGAGCGTGTCTTGTCCTGGTCGGCGACGTCGACCAGCTCCCTTCCGTCGGTCCGGGAACGGTGCTCGCGGATATCATCAGGTCGCAGGCCGTGCCGGTCGTGCGGCTGACCGAAATCTTCCGGCAGGCCGAACGGAGCTTGATCGTGCGCGCCGCGCACCGCATTCATGCCGGCGAGCTTCCCGAATCGGCGGCGGACCAAAATGGAGATTTCTACTTCATCGAAGCCGACACGCCCGCCGCGATCGTTGATCTCCTTATTAAGCTGGTTCGTGATCGCATTCCCGCCCGCTTCGGCTTCGACCCGCTGCGCGACGTGCAGGTGTTGACGCCGATGAACCGATCCGAAATGGGCACGCGCAGCTTGAACAGTCAGTTGCAGGAAATCTTCAACCCGCCCTCCCCTTCCGGCGAGGGGACCGAAATCCAACGCTTCGGCGTCACCTTCCGCGTCGGCGACAAGGTGTTGCAAACGCAAAACGACTACGACAAGGACGTCTTCAACGGCGACATCGGCCGCGTCGCCGCGATTGACAGGGATGAGCAGGAAATGACCGTCGCCTACGATGGCCGCCGCGTGGTTTACGATTTCGGCGAGTTGGACGAGCTTACCCTGGCGTACGCGCTCACGATCCACAAGTCGCAGGGGAGCGAATATCCGGCGGTGGTAATGCCGCTGCACACGCAGCATTTCCTGATGTTGCAAAGGAACCTGCTCTACACCGGCATCACTCGCGGCAAGAAGCTGGTTGTGATTGTCGGCAGCCGCAAAGCCCTGACCATTGCGGTCGGCCGCGCCGACACGGCCCGCCGGTACTCCGCGTTGTGTCGGCGCATGCAAGAGGCGTGACGGGCCTCCCGGCGTTCAATGCGAGAGAGGACGGACTCCCTCGCTAGCGCTTCGGGCTCCCTTTCGGTCCTTCGCGAAGGGCGCGAATGCGTTGCCGGTGGTACTTGTAGCCTGGCACGAAAAAGCAAACCGCCGACACCGTGCCGAACAGCAGAATCCCAAACTCCGGGAAGAGGGCCATCAACCCTGCGGTGACGAAGTACGCCGCCGCCGCAAAATAGAACGAGCCCGACAGCGTCCCCGCCTTGTTGATGAATACCATGCCGGCGAACAGCGCCAGCATCGGCGACAGCGTCAGTGCGTCGAGATGAAGTAAGAGTTCAACGAAGAACAGCGCGATGCTCGCCAACACGCCGCCACCCCAGGCGTGGGCGAATTGCCGTTCGACAAACGTTACCGGCCCGCCGCGTCGCCGCAGCGTCCAAAAGATACCGGCCCAGGTCACGAGGCCGGCGCCCCACGGCAGCAAGTACGGCCACGGATTGTGTACTCCTTTCCACAGCATGACGTTCGTGATCAGGCACAGGACAAAAATCGCGAGACTGTGCCACATCCAGAGCACGCCCCAGTTCTCCAAAACCGCGGCGTGTGGCGTATCGCGCAGGACGCGGTTGACAAAAAAAGCGACGCCCGATGGCCGCGCGCTCGTCGGCTCGCCTCTCAAGTACGCCTCCAGATCGCTCGCGAGCTGCCCCGCCGCTTGATAGCGCAAATCCGGCGGCTTTTGCAGGCATTTCATGCAGATCATTTCCAGCTCGCGATCGATCTGCCGGTTGAAAATGCGTGGCGGCACGGGCTCCTGTTCGAGAATCGCCCAGCGCAGCTCGTCGAGCGTTGTCGCTCGAAACGGCGGATGGCCGGTCAGCAATTCGTAGAGGATTGTGCCGAGGGCGTATACGTCGGTCGCCGGCCCGATGACGCCGCGTTGGCCGACCGCCTGCTCTGGGGCCATGTAACTCGGCGTCCCGACGAGGACGCCGGTGAGCGTCAATTCCGGCCCGCCCGTGACACGCTTCGCCAGGCCAAAATCGGTGACGTGCGGCTTGCCTTCGTGATCGAGGAGAACGTTGGACGGCTTCAAATCGCGGTGCAGAATCCCGGCCTGGTGGGCATGATGAACTGCGCGGCAGATCGGGATCATTAGCGCGGCCGCCTCCCTTGGGGACAGCGGTACGCGGGCGATGCGCTGGGCCAGCGTTTCTCCCTCCACATACTGCATGCTGAAGTATTCATGCCCGTCGCAGGCGCCGACGTCGTAGACGGAGACGATATTCGGATGATCCAACCGTGCCGCCGAGCCCGGTTCGGCGCGGAAGCGCGCCAGATCGGCAGCCGTTGCCAATTCGCGGCGCATCATCTTTACGGCGACGGTGCGGCCGAGACTGCGCTGCCGCGCTCTGTAGACGACGCCCATACCGCCGCAACCGACTTTTTCGAGCAGGTCATAGTCGCCGAAGATGCGCGGCAAATCGTCGTCGGGTTCGTGACTCAACCGCGTGGCGGGCGCGAGCGCGGTCGTCGCCGCGCCGGTGCGATTGCCGAACGCCTCCGTGAAGCGGAGAGCGGTCCAGACCTGCCTCAATTCGTCCGCGAGATCGGGGTTTTGCCGGCAGACGGCATCGAGATCGGGCTGCGCGCCGTTGTGGAGAACGTCGGTCAACTCGTTGAGAAGAGTTGCAAGGCGCGCGTCGTGTGTGTCGTTTGCGGTCGCCATAAGTGCTGTCGGAGCCCGCCCTGTAAGCAACGGTTGCCGTCGCCCTCGCTTACGCGCCGGGCTCTGATTGACTCGAGCCGGGTTGCAACAGCGCCGCCAGCCGCCGGCCCGCGCGGAGATAACGCATCGACGCCGCTTCCTCGGAAATGCCGAGCATGGTCGCCGCTTCTTTGTTCGAGAGGTGCTCGTAATTCCGCATGAGAATGATTTCGCGGTCCGCTTCGTCGAGTTCGGCCAGCGCCGCTTCGGCCCGGCGCGCGGCTTCGTGCAACATCGCCGCGGTGGCCGGCGTGTGTTCCGGATCAATGAGCTGCGCGGCAAGCTCAAGCGACGATTGATCGAACGTCGCGGGCCGTTGCATTTGCCGCTCCCGGTCCACGGAGCGGCGTTGCGCCTTGCGATGGCGCCGATGCGCGTCCTTGATGTGATCGCCCGCGATGTAACGCAGCCAAAGATGAAACGGCATCGCGGGGCTGCGCAGATAATCATCCAACCGCCGGGACGCTTCGAGCTGCACTTCCTGCACCACGTCGCTGGCATCGAGCCGTGCGGCGAGCGCCGGATCGAGACGCAAGCTGATCATGCGCCGCAGCGGCTCGCGGTGCATTTCCAGCAAGCGCTCGACGGCCTGGTTGTCGCCGCCTTTCGCGCGGTCGAGCAGTTCCTGCGTCTCGTCGGAGTTTGGCTTCATGGTTCATCACTCGTTGCCGGCGCCGCCATTTCTACAATGTTAGTCGGAAACCCAAACCGGGAGAAGCGCCATGGATAGACTCAAGGGAAAGGTCGCCATCGTCACGGGCGGCGGCGAAGGCATTGGTCGGGCGATCTGTGAGCGATTCGCCGAGGAAGGAGCGGCGGTCGTCCTCGCGGAACGCAACTCGCGCACCGGCCGTGAGACCGCCGACTTCATTTGCAACAAAGGCGGCAAGGCACTCTTCGTCGAAACCGACGTGGCGAACGAGGCAAGCATCGTCGCCATGGTCGCCGAAACGGTGGAGGAGTTCGGCGGGATCAACCTACTCGTGAATAACGCGGCGGTCTTCGTGCTGAAAGGCATCGACGCGACGCCGGAAGACTGGCGGCAGATCATGGATGTGAACGTCATGGCCCCGGCGCTGGTCGCGAAGCAGGTCGTGCCGCACCTGCGTCGGGCCGGCGGCGGCGCGATCGTGAACATCGCGTCGATGTCGAGCTTCATCGCGCAGCCGAAGTTCTGGACCTACAACGCCAGCAAGGCCGGCATCGCGAATCTGACGCGCTGCATGGCCCTCGATCTCGCGCCGGACAACATCCGCGTCAACGCGGTGGCCCCCGGCACGGTGTGGACGCAAATTGTCCAACGGTTGACGCGCGAAGCCGGTCTCGATCGCGCCGCCGCGGACAAACATCCCGACTGGGGCGGCGCCCACATGATCAAACGCCTCGCCGAGCCGCGCGAGATCGCTAACGCGGTGCTCTTCCTCGCCTCCGAGGAGGCGTCGTTTTGTACGGGGTCGATTTTGATGGTGGATGGCGGCTATACGGCGAAGTGACAAGGAGGCCTCAGAGCCGGCGCGGACGCGTCTCCACCTCGCCGTTTGCGATCCTTCTGCACGTGGTTCATCTACAAACTCGGCACGGCCCAGAATTTGACGGTTCCGTCCGCCCCTGCCGTGGCGATCCGCCCGCCGTCCGGGGTAAAGCGGAGTCCGATGATCGAACGTGAATAACAAGGAGTGACATGAAGCAATCTGCCATCGCCTGCATCCCAAAGCTTGAGCTTACCGTCCTCATGGCCGGACGCCATGTAACGACCGTCCGGGCTGAACGCGACGCTCATGGCCAAGCCCGCTCCGTCCGACAAACGAAGTCGTTCCTGAAGGGTGTTTAGCGCCCACCATTGAATGCCTGCTCCTGTCATGGCCGCTGCAAGAGTTCCGCTGTCAGGCGTAAAGGCCAATGCATAGATGCGGCCCCCAGCAACCCGAAGACGTGCAACGGATTTGCCGCCCTTCCAATCCCAAAAGATGATGTTCCCATCTTCACCACCCGAGACCAAGGTGCGGCCGTCCGGCGCAAAGGCAACCGCACGTATGCCTTTCGTGTGCCCGCTGAGAACCCGTAGCTTCTGGCGGCCGGCAACCTGCCAAAGTTGCACCTTGCCATCCGCCCCCGCCGCCGCCAGCACACTTCCGTCGGGAGTGAAAGCAACGCTCATCATAGGCTTCGCCCCGGCGACGAATACCGCGACCTCGTGCCCGGCGCTGGAGTCCCAGAGCCGAACCGTGTGATCCGAACTGGCCGACGCCACCAGCCCGTCATTGGCAGAGAATGCCACGCTATTGACCGTGTCGGCATGGCCGTCAAGGGTCAGCCGCAACCGATAGGTTGTCGGGTCCCACATCCGAATACGTCGGTCCTCTCCTGCCGTTGCCATTAGCGCGCCATCCGGCGAGAAAGCCAAAGCGCGCACCATTCCGCGATGGCTTCGCAAGGCCGCCAGCTCGTTTCCCCGTGTAAACCAGAGCCAAGCCGCTATGGCCAGGAGCGTACCGCCCGCTAAACCGAGGGCGAGTACGTAGCGCGGGAGTGCCCGTTTCGTTTCGTTTTCAACAAGAATACGCATGCGACCGTTCATTCAGTCCGTGCTATCTCGATTAGAAATCTGGGGTGACAGCCTCGTTTCCTGCGCGGGTCGTGATACCGACCCAGACTACGGGCGAGACCGAGTCTTGTATGCTGCGGACCGAGCCGTCTCCGAACAAAAAGTTCACGCCTTGGTCGTGATTGCTGCTCGCGTCCTCGACATGGTCCAGAGGGTTATTCGGAACTCGCGCTTCAGCTACTACACCTGAGTTGGTCAACACCAACACACCTTCCACTTCGTAGCCAAGAGCCGGGTTGAGAAGCTGCGGGATGACGGCATTGGTCACCGCCCCGACCCAAGTGGTCTGCGGCGATCGCACTTTGCCTTTCCACATCCACGCCCGTTCGCCGACAAACAGCGTATTGCTGGAGCCGTCCGAAATGTCGGTGACGCGCACGCTACTGTTGCGGAGCAGAACGCCGGGGGCGCCGTTGCTTGTGTCCGGATAACCCGACACCTCGTAGACTCCCGCCATTCCTACGTAGTTGCCGAACGCCACGTCACAGATCGGATTTCCCGAACCGTCGTTTACCGTGACGGTGGATCGAGGCGGGATGTCGGAAGGGCAAAGGAATACAGAAAGCGGAGTGATGCGCGCCTGGGCGTTGGCTGGGTCAGCAATATCTCTGGCGAAGTTGATCTGGCGGTAAAGATTGTCCTGCTCAAGAAACGGGAGCAAATGCGCCCCCCACCCCCAGCCCGGACCCAAGCTCGGGCCATCGGTAAACGCCGCCGCAGAGACGAACCCGGGGGGGAAAGTACCGTGGGCAGCGTGGTAGTTATGGAACGCTAACCCCAATTGCTTTAGGTTGTTCTTACATTTGCTTCGCGCGGCCGCCTCGCGCACTTTTTGCACCGCCGGCACGAGCAGTCCGATAAGAATCGCAATGATGGCGATGACGACGAGAAGCTCAATGAGCGTGAAGCCTGCACGCCGACGCATGGGGGTGACTCCTTGGTGCCGTCGCATGGACGTTTCTCGACTCGTGCTCCTGGTTATACTTTGTACTAACACTCCTGTCAACGGTCATACGACGTAATATGCGATTCTTCTTGCGCGCGCCAAAAAACGCGTCGGAAGCGACTGCGGAGCCAGAATTGACATAAGTTACTGTGATAAAGGCGTTTATATCAAAAGCACCAGCGCTCGCGTTTTTCTGGACGATGTTTAGGACGTAAATGCTCTATCGCGTGTTATTTATAACATCGCTGTCGCTGGCAGAAACTCAATAACACGGTGCTTTTGGTGCTTTTGACGAATTGCCGTGCGGCCAGGCTTTCGGCGGGATTTGCGTTCGAGCGGAAAGGCGAGTGGCCGGAGCAATGCCGGGCTCATTTCAACCTAGCGCGCATCGCTCCGGCCACTTTGCTGCGATCGATAGGAAGGTCCCTCACACATCGCAAATGCGCAGCCCGGCCGCCAGGCTCGGCAGCGGGTCGTGTGCGGGGATGTACTCTTGGCCCAGGAAGCCTTTGTAACCGGTGTCGAGGATCGCCTTGACGATCGCGGGGTAGTTCAACTCTTGCGTCTCATCAATCTCGTGCCGGCCGGGGACGCCGCCCGTGTGGTAGTGGGCGATGTATTCCTTGTTGTCGCGGATCGTGTGGATCACGTCCCCTTCTTGAATCTGCATGTGATAGATGTCGTACAGCAGCTTGAACCGCGGCGAGCCGACCCTCTTGCACAGCTCCACGCCCCACGCCGTCTTGTCGTACATGTAATCTTTATGGTCGATTCGGCTGTTGAGCCCCTCCATGCAAATGGTGATCTTGTTCTGCTCCGCGTAGCCGACGATGCGTTTCAGACCCGCGGCGCAGTGGGCGAGTCCTTCATCGTCCGCCATGCCGCGGCGATTGCCCGACATGCACAGCACCTTTTCAATTCCTTCGGCCACCGCGAAGTCGATGTCGTCGTGCAATTGCTGCACGATCTTGTCGTGATTCTGCACACGATTGAGGCCGTCTACGATGCCGTTCGCGCACCGCATGATGCTGCACGTCAGCCCAAGTTTTTTGACGGTCTTGATCTCCTCCGGGCCAAGCAGCTCGATCGACTGGTAACCCATCTTGCCCGCTTCAACGGTCAACTTTTCGAGCGGGATACGGCCGTAACACCAGCGGCAGACGGATTGCCTGATGTTCCCCTTCGGCTTGTACGGCTCGGCGGGATCGGCCTGGACGTAGGCGGCCAACGTGGCGGCGGCGACGCCGGCCCCCGCGGCCTTCAGTGCCGAACGGCGGGTGAACGCATTCCCCTGGCTCATGGTGATCTCCTTGCGGAATTGACGGCGGGTGAATCCGGATCGTAACATGGCGGT
Source organism: Gemmataceae bacterium (assembly GCA_041499805.1). Lineage (GTDB taxonomy): Bacteria > Planctomycetota > Planctomycetia > Gemmatales > Gemmataceae > JBGQKZ01. The sequence goes on along the minus strand of JBGQKZ010000018.1, from coordinate 38,834 downwards.
GCGCGGGGCGTCAACAAGAGCGGCGATTTGGCAGCTTGTCTGATGCGCCCGTCCGAGACGGGCGGCGAAACTCGTACCGGAACTTTTCTGCGGTCGCGTGGTCTAATCTCTAACCGGGGAAGTGTCCGCCGAATTCCGAGGGAGACGCTCATGATACGCTGGTTGCTCGCTGCCGCGGTTGCGTTGGTCCTGCTCCCATCCCTTCGCGCCGCCGACAAGGCGACACAGGCCGAATACGATCAAATCGCGCAGGCCGGGCAGTTTACCGGCAAGGTTGTCAGCATTGGCGGCAGCGACCAGAGCATCACCGTTCGCATCGACACGCCGACGCTCGGCGCGGCCGGCAACGTCTCCGCCCGCGAGCGCGATATTCTCCGCCAGCAGGAAGAGATCCTCAGAAGCCGCAGCCCCGCCGAACGCGCCCGCCACATGGAGCGACTGTTGCAATCGGCCAGCGGCAACGGCAATTTGAAGGTCACGACCGTGAGCAAAGACTTCGATCTCGACGCGCTCGAGGACGTGAAGGTCCGCATCGCCCAACCGCCCCAGCAATACGACGACAAAGGCAATCCCAAGAAATACACGTCGCAAGAATTGAAGGATCTCAAGGGCCCGGACACCAAACTGCCGGGCTACACAAGCGAATTCGGCGACCTGAAGATCGGGCAAACCGTCACGGTCTACCTCACGACCAAGAAGCCCGAAACCAAAAAGGCCGACGACAAGGACAACAACAAAGACAAGAAGAACAACGACAAAAAGCCGGAGATGAAGAAACCTTTCGTGAAGATGATTGTCATCTTGAAAGATGCACCGGACACAGCGGGTCCGGACAGGAAGAAGGGGAAGTAGGGATTAGGGATTAGGGACTAGGGATCGGGAATAGGGCTGTCCGCTTCCTGATCCGGGTTTCTCGAAGAGCGGCAGCACAAACAGCTTCAAAAACGTTTGTTGATAGCACCCATAATGCCCGCCGTCGTTGCCGGTCCAGGCGAGGTACGGTTGCCAGGGATGGTGTCGCAATTTGGCATAGCAGCGTGCATCGTCCGCCTTTTCCGCGTGCAGTTCGAAGCCGCAGTACCCGGCGGCGCCGCACCACTTGCCTTGCAGCGCCGTCATGAACGGCACCCACACCCGCAGGTACCAAAAATCGACCTTGCTGCAAAAGACATCGACGCCGTCGCGGGCGCAGCGCAGCACGGGTCGAAGATCGTAATCGACCGGGGCGGACGGGGCGAGCAGCACGATACGGTCCACGCTTCCCGCCGGCAACGCTTCCGCCGCCGCCAACACCACGAAACAACCCGCACTGTGGCCGACGAAATAAATGGGTGTGTCCGGAAAAGCCGCCCGCTGCGCCAGCACGACTTGAGCGAGACGCTGCCCCTCCGCGCGGCTATGGGCCCGGTCCATCTGATCGGCGACGATGCGATATGGGCCGTGGGACCAGACGAAGGTTTCCACGTCCACTTCCCTGCGCTCGTCCGCCGCTGCTTGCCGTAGTGCGTGGGAAGCCGCGCGAAAGTCCCCTGCCCCGTCGGCGACGAAGACAACGCCTGCCGGATTCGCGACCGGCTGATGGGCGCATACCACCCGTTGCGGCGCCGCGCAGCCCGACGCCGACGCGATCACCCCGGCAACCAGCATCCAGCCGGCGACGCGCAACACGCTGCCCCCGCTCCGACGTGGCGACAAATCGTTGTTATCGGCACTTTGACAGCCCGCGATTTACCGTGACGGCGGCTGAATTACCAGCTGGAAACGACAACGTTTCGTTTAACCGCGACCCTGCGGGGAGCGCCGAGGTTGTGGTCGGACCATTAGACCGCGGCGCCTGGCGTCAAGCGGAACGAATCGGGTAATTCCGCCGTCCGGCGGAACTCCTCGGCGGCAAACACTCCCTGATCCATCTCTATCCTGCCTCCACTGACTTCCGCGAAGGCCCATGTCACCGCGTTCCATGCTTGCCGCATTGAAGTATCCGCGTTTCCCCAGGTTACGAACAGGAGCCGTTCCCCCTCACGGCGCACCGTGACCATTCCTTGCGGCGTGCCGATCCGCAACTCACGCCACGTCGCCGGCGGTTCCTCATCAGGGAACGCCAGTTCGCCGTCGATCATGCGCATTTGCAGCGGGAACTGACGCCGTGCCGACAGGTCACGGACCGCCGACCAAGAAGGCGGCGTTGCAACGGAAATCGACTGTTGGATGCCCATAACGCCCTCGAACTTCCACGAGGCATCGACGCCTACCTTCAACCAAATCGTCTCTGCCAGCTGCCAATTGCCCACATTCCGCGGCCCACTAACATTGACCGTATTTCCGCCCCCCGATATATTTGGACCGCGCCACGACGGCGATCGCTTCGCGGGACGAAAGGGACTTCGGCTGATGAGCTTCTTGCTGCGCGAGGTGCCCGGGCCGGCAACTTCGACTGAACCGACCGTTGAATGGGAAGAAACGCCCTGCCTCCTTTGCGGCGGCGCGCGGTGGACGCCGCTGGTCGAAGCCCCCGATCAGGGTCCCGGCGGCTCCGGCCTTTGGTTTGTCGTGGTGCAGTGCCACGAGTGCGGTCTCTGCCTGACGAACCCCCGGCCCACCGCGGCCTCGATCGCACGCTTCTATCCAGACATCTACCCGCCGCACCGCGCGCCCAACGTCGACGCGGAGAAGCGCCGCCGCTTTCGGGTCGCGACACACTTTGCGCGGCGACCACGCAAGCATCGGCGCACCCTGGCCTGGCACGGCGCGGGGCGGTTGCTCGATTTCGGCTGCGGCGGCGGTTCCTTCCTCTATCGTATGCACCTTCAGGGCTGGAACGTCACCGGCCTGGACACGTCGCCCGTCCCCGTGCGGAATATCCAAGACGACCTGGGCCTCCGTGCGCTGGTCGGCACTCTGCCGCACGCTGAGTTGAAGGCGGGCAGCTTCGACGTCATCACAATGTGGCACTCGCTGGAACACGTACACGATCCGGTCGCGGTGTTGCACGAAGCGCGCCGCTTGTTGGTTCCCGGGGGCCGCCTGCTTGTCGCCGTCCCGAACATTGACAGCCTACCGTTCCGTTGGTTCGGCCACGCATGGTTCGGGCTCGACCTCCCGCGGCACCTGACGCACTTCGCGCCGTGGACGCTTCACCTCATGTTGCAGAAAACCGGCTTTCGGGTCGGGCCCGTGCAGATGGTGCGGCACAGCGATTGGCTCCGCTCGTCGGCGCGGCTCGCCTGCCAGACCGCGCCGCGCGATGTGTGGCGGCGCTGTCTTACGTTCAAGCCCGTTTCTCGTCTCGCCACCTGGTACGGCACACTGCTGCGACAGAATGATTGCATCATGGTGACGGCCGAGCGCTAGGCCGCGAGCGCTGTCCTCAGGCGCCGCGGCCGATTGCGTAATAGGTGAAGCCCGCCGTCGCGACAGGCTTCGGCTCGTAAAGATTCCGCCCGTCGAAGATGACCGGCTCGCGCATCAGCCGGCGCATGATCTCGAAATCGGGGTGACGGAACTCCTGCCACTCGGTCGCAATGACGAGTCCATCGGCCCCTTCCACGGCGCCGTAGGGACGATCGCAGTAGACCAATTTGTCCCCGTATTGCGCCCGCACGTTTGCCATCGCCTCCGGATCGTGGACGCGGAGCTGGACGCCTTCCGCCAGCAATTCGTCGATCAACGTGAGGGCCGGCGCTTCGCGCACATCGTCCGTGCGTGGTTTGAAGGCCAGCCCCCATATCGCGAGCGTTTTTTGCTTGAGCTTATTGCCGTAGTGCTTGCGAATCTTTTGGCCCAGGACGCGCTTTTGGGCTTCATTCACCTTCTCCACCGCCTCCATCAGGCGCAGGGGCACATCCTTCGCGCGCGACAGCGAGATGAGGGCACGCACGTCTTTGGGGAAGCACGAGCCGCCATAGCCCACGCCGGGAAACAGAAACGGGAAGCCGATGCGGGCGTCGTGGCCGATGCCGCGGCGAACGTCGTTGATGTCGGCGCCAAGACGCTCACAGAAGTTGGCCATCTCATTGATGAAGCTGATCTTCGTGGCAAGCATGGCGTTCGCCACGTACTTCGTCATCTCGGCGCTTTCGGGCGACATGATCAAGAACGGCCGCTCGGTGCGTAGGAATGGCGCGTACAGCTCGCGCAACGCCTCCCCGACTTCGGGGCGGCGGACGCCGACGACCACGCGATCGGGCTTCATGAAATCGTCCACCGCGGCGCCTTCTTTGAGGAATTCGGGGTTGCTCGCCACGTCGAGGCGGTGGTTCGCCAACGGGGCGATGCGCTCGGCGACGGCGTGATTGGCGCCGACCGGAACGGTGCTCTTGATGACGAGGATCTTCGGCCCGTCAAGGTTCTTGGCCACCGCTTCGCTGACGGCCCATAGCGCGGACAGGTCGGCGGCCCCGTCGGCGCTCGGCGGCGTGCCCACGGCAATGAAAACGAGCTGTGCCTGCTCGATCCCTTGCTTGAGATCGGTGGTGAACGCGAGGCGCTCCTCGCGACGGTTGCGCTGCACCAATTCCAAGAGTCCCGGCTCGTAAATCGGCAGCTTGCCGGACTTCAGCGTCTCGATCTTCGCGGCGTCCTTGTCGATGCCGATGACGGTGTTGCCGCTCTCCGCCAAGCACGTCGAGGTCACCAGGCCGACGTAGCCGGTGCCGATCACTGCGATGCGCATAAATGCTCTCTCCAATAGGCCAACGTGTCGGCCAACGTTTGTTCAAGGCTGTAATTCGGCGCCCAGCCGGTTTCATGGCGGAGCTTGGTGCTGTCCGCACGAACCGCGGCGGTTTCGATGCTGCGAACCAGGTCCGCACGCGGCCGCACGTCGATTGGCACGCCGGCTCGGGCGATCAAGCGATCGACCACTTCCTGCATGCTGTACGTGTTGCCGGCGCCGATGTTATACGCCTCGCCGCTCCGGCCGTGCGCCATTAAGAGAATATAGGCCCGAACCATGTCACGCACGTCGGTCAGGTCGCGGCGCGGGCGAAGATTGCCGGTTTCCAGTACGGGCGGTTGCTTGCCCGCCATGATGACGGCCACTTGCCGGGCGAAATTCGCGACCGCAAACTGAGGCGACTGCCGCGGACCGATGTGATTGAACGGCCGGGCCCGCACGATGTCCAGTCCGGGCGAACGCGTGTATTGATAGCTCGCCAGGTCCGCGGCAGCCTTGCTGGCGGCATACGGATTCGGCGGCCGCAGCGGGCAGTTCTCGTCGTAGGCCAGGTCGCAGTCTTCGGGATCGCCGTAGATCAAGCCACTGCCGACAAATAAGACGCGAATCTTGTCGCCCCAGCGAACGATGGCGTCGTAGAGATTGAGCGTTGCGGTCAGATTGCCCGCCCATGCCGCTTCGGGCTCGCGGAACGAACGGCCGGTGTTGGCATAGCCGGCGAGATGATAAATCTGTTCCGGCTGTTCGTCGCGCAGCAAGGTTTCCAGCGCGGCGCGATCGGCGAGATCGCAGGAACGCAGGCGGATACGAGCGTCGCGACGCCATGATTCCGGCAGTTCCGCGTGACGGCTGATCCCCAGAATCTGCTCCGCGCCGCCTGCCAACAGCGCCTCGACCAGATGGCTGCCCGCGAAACCAGTAGCGCCGGTGATCAGGATTCGCATGGTGGGGTATCGGACCAAAGTTACCGATTCGCGTACTGCTTCTCGTAATAGTTCAAATACGCGCCGTTGCGAATGTTCGCCACCCAGTCGCCATTCTCGCGGTACCAGCGTACCGTTTCGCGCAAGCCTTCGTCGAAGGCAATGTGCGGCCGCCAGCCGAGTTCGCGTTCGGCTTTCGAGCAATCGATCGCGTAACGCCGGTCGTGGCCGGGACGATCCTTGACATAGCGGATCAGCGAGGGCGGTTTGCCGACCGCGGCGAGCAGCGTGTGGGTCAGGTCAAGATTCGTTTTTTCGCAACGGCCGCCGAAGTTGTAAACCTCGCCGACGCGCCCCTTCCTTAATGCGGCGTCGATGCCCGCGCAGTGGTCGTACACGTGAATCCAATCGCGCACATTGAGCCCGTCGCCGTACACCGGGACTTGCTCGTCGCGCAGCAGATTCATAATGAAGAGCGGAATGATCTTCTCGGGGAACTGATACGGCCCGTAATTGTTCGAGCAGCGCGTGATGAGCGCCGGCAAGCCGAACGTGTGAACGTAACTGCGAACGAGCAAATCCGCGCCCGCCTTGCTCGCCGCGTAGGGACTGTTCGGCGCGAGCGGCGTCTCCTCGGTGAAGGCGCCGGTCGGGCCGAGGCTGCCATACACTTCGTCGGTCGAGACTTGGACGTAGCGCTGCACGCCGAACTCGCGGGCGGCGTCAAGCAATAACTGCGTGCCGAGGACGTTCGTGCGAACGAACGGCGTCGAGTCATGAATGCTGCGATCGACGTGGCTCTCGGCGGCGAAGTTGACGATCGCGTCCACACCCGCGCCGACGGCCGAGCGCACCGCGGCGCGATCGGTGATGTCGCCGTGAACAAAGCGATACCGGGCATTTGCGGAAACGTCGGTCAGGTTTGCCAGGTTCCCGGCATAAGTGAGCGCGTCGAAATTGATGAGGTGCAACGCCGGGTCGGTGGCCAGCAGGTGGCGAACGAAATTGCTGCCGATGAAGCCGCAGCCGCCGGTGATCAGCACGTTTCGCATGAAGGCCGCTCTCCTCGGTTCCTGCGCGGTTTTCAGCGGGCTCGGCCATTCTAGAAGGTGATGAAAGTTTCTATAAGCCCGCCTTTTACCTTGACATTAACCGATTGTGCTCATTACACTTGTAAACATTCGCGAGCCTATGGCAGGTGGTGGAAACACACCCCTTTCACCAGGGAGAGTGGAACCGTGACCAAGAAAGAGATCGTCAAACAGATTTCCGACCGCATCGGGCTCACGCAGCTCAAGACGAAAGAAATCGTCCAGTTGACGTTTGACGCCATTGTGGACACGCTCATCCAGGACAAACGGATTGAACTGCGCAATTTCGGCGTCTTCGAGGTCAAACAACGCAAGGCTCGAAAAGCCCGTAATCCGCGGACGGGAGAAAAGGTTGACGTTCCGCCCAAGAATGTGGTCACGTTCAAGCCGGGCAAAGAGATGGAAGAACGCGTCCGCAAGATGACCGAGGTTCCCACTATGCACGACGAGGACGAAGACGGCCTGCTGAACGGCGATGGTGAGGAAAACGGCGAAGCGCTGGAAACCGCCAAGGCGGGGGCTCGGCACAAGTAAGAGGGAAAATAAAAAAACGCAGATTTCGCAGATTCGCGCAGAGAGCCTGCGATTTTCTCGGCGCGAATCTGCGAAATCTGCGTTTCTCTTTTTCCGCTCCTTCAAACCGCATGTCGCCGCTCAATCGTTAAATTCCGCACGGCCCTTCTCAAGTATTTCCGCGTTACATCCGATACCTTCCTTAAGACCCACGGGGGGAAGTGGGTCGTTCCGCCCAATTCATGTCGGGTGTTCGGGGACGTGGCGCCTTGCGGTCGGGGGACTGCGCGGACCACGAAGCAGGGGAGGCCAGTTCAATGCGGCGCTTGCTCTTGCTGGCGGCGGTGGCGGCACTGGGGATCAGCAACACCGGCTGCCTGATCAATGCCTATTCCAGCGACCCCAACCGTCGCGTGATAGAACTGCTCAACCAATCGGAAGACATGCGCGTCATCCAGGATGAGTGGGAACGCATCTGGTTCACCGACCAGCCGTCGCACCTGACGCCGACGCGCGTTCACGGCGGACTGCAATAAAGTTCGCTCGTCGAGCACAAAAGAGCGTTCGGCGCGCGAGCGGTTTTCCGCTCGCGCGCCGAAGATTTATTTGCGCTTGTGTCGGTTGCCTACGCGCTTCGCAAGCATTCGAGCAAGAACGCCCGTAAGCTTGCCACCCAATCCGTGAAATGCCGCCATTCGGTCGGCCCTTCGCACCACCATTGGGCACGGACGTTGGGCGACACCTCGTACGTTTCAATGCCGAAATACTCGCCGTCAAGCCCAGCCATTTCCGCCGACGCCAGCATAGGCACGCTCAAATCTCTTCCCGCTGCGACTAGCCGATTCAGTTCCACAGATGGCACGATGGCCTCGCGCAGGCGAATGGCCGGCGTCGCGGAAATATCGCGGGCATCAAACAGCCTGCGTTCATCGGCGTCGCGATCCCAAACGACTTCGCGCACCCGCGGCTCGGCATCGGCGGTCCGCCTGCCCGGCACAAGAATTGTCCAATGACACGGCGATTGATTCGCGGGAAGATGCCAGAGCCGAAGGAGCGAGCCGAAGTGCCGCACTTCGTCGCGCGGCGGCACTTCACGCGCATGTTCGAGGAGACGCTGGGCGCGTGCTTCCAGCGCGGCCCAGGCCTCATTCAATTGTGGCGTCATGGTCTGATTAGCGAGCCCGAGGCGCAAGCGAGGGACTTGTCGATGAGTTCCTCGCAAAGGCGCGAAGGAGGCAAAGGTCGCCAAGCACCGAGGCTCTTTGCGAGCTTTGCCTCCTGCGCGCCTCTGCGAGAAATCTGTTCTCTCTCGCCTCCGTCGGGATAACGGCGAAATCAAATCAGGCAAGTGTTTCCGGCGTCATGTCCGGGTCGGGCACTTCGGGCGAACCGGCTTCAAACCATTCATGCTTGAATTCGATGCGTTGATGCTTCTTCATCGCCTGATTGGAAGTCAGCGCGATGATCGCGTCGGCCATCGCCACGCGGCCGTGGCAGCGGGGCAGCGGGCGATCCGTTTTGCTCATGCCTTGCTCCCACATGCGCACGCAGTAGGCGAAGTGTTCCATCTCCTCGGTGTAGCCGCGGCTGACCGGACCCGCGAGGGCCGCCTGGCCGAGCTTGGACGGATCGACCACCGCGCCGGTTGTCGCCGACGAATCGACCGCTGGCTTGCCGCCGCCGGCCGTGGAGACGGAAACGGTTGTCGCCTTATCTTTCATCGCCGCCGCATTTGGATTTCGCTCCGGCACGAGCATCACTTCCTGCTCGTTCGAGGTGATGAGCGTGCCCCGGCTGCCCATCACGCATTCGCCGTAGGGCTCGAAGCTGTTCGTGTTGATCGACGAGTAGGTGACGACCACGATGTCGTTCTTGTCCTTCGGTGTAAGGCGTTCCTTATCGGCGTAATAGTTCGGTCCGGGGAACTCGAATGTGACGAAGACGTGATCGTCCGACTCGCGTTCGTCGTGATAAAAGATCTTGCCGCCGACGCCGGAGACGGCGAGCGGATGCACTTTGCCGAGGAAGATGCTGCACGCATCGAGCTGGTGGCTGCCCAGCTCCGCCATGAGGCCGGCGCCGGTGCGGTTGAAGAGCCGCCAGCGGACCAGCTCCTCCATGCTTTTGTAGCCGAGTTGTTTAATCTTGTCGGCCAGCGCCTTGCGGTCTTCTTCGGGAATCGGCGGGTGCCAGCCGTCGCGATAAACCGGAAAACCGTCGGCGCCGACGATTGGTTTGCCGTCCTTATCGACTTGCGGCCACGCATTGTTGCGGTGCCACAAGGCGCGAATGTGTTTGACGTCGCCGATCTCGCCGGAGCGCAGCACCTCGACGGCGTGGGCATAGAGCAGGCTGTAATGCCGCTGGTGCCCGATCGCAAGGACGCGGTCGGTCTCATCCGCGGTGGCGATCATTTGCTTGCATTGTTTGATGTTCCATCCCATCAGCTTTTCGCACAGCACGTGCTTGCCGGCTTTCATGGCGTCAATGGCGACTTGGGCGTGCAGGTGCAGCGGCACGGCGATGACGACTGCTTCGATGTCCGTGTCCGCGAGCAGGTCTTTGTAGTTTTCGTAGAGCTTGATCTTGTCCTTGGCGTTCGGGCCATACTTGGCGTTGAAACCCTTCCGCGGCGTGTTCGGTTGGCCTTCGAAAATGCGTTTCTGGTTATACGGGCGGAAGTCGGAATACGCGATGAACTCCAAGTAATCGGGATTGTGCTCGCCGACCAGGACGCCGCCTTCGTCGCCGGCGCCAATCAATCCCGTTCGCACCGGCTTGCCGTGCAGCTTCGTATAGCCGTAGTACGCCGCCGCGGAGACCGGCAGCACCGCTCCGGCGGCGACGAGCCCCTTCATGAAGTCGCGGCGGTTGACGGCGTTCTGGCCGACCGCGCGTTCATAATTCGCCTTCGCCGCGGCCTTTGCATCGGGAGGAAGGTAGAGAGCCATTGCACGGACTCCTTGAATATCAGCGATTTCCTAGGAGCCCGAAGCGCGAGCGAGGAAGGAAAGTTTGTCCTCCCTCGCTGGCGCGTCGGGCTCCCTATTAACGTATCGAGGAAGCGGCGACGACGCGCTCGTAGCGGCCCGTCGGCGCGGGTGCCGGCGCTCGCCGCCAATTCCACGGCAGCAAGCAACGAACAAGCCCATCGATGCCAAACCAGCGGCCGCTGCGTGTCGTCGCCAGGGCCAGAAGGGCGAGCATTTCAATCAAGTTCTTGTTGATGAAGAGGTAATGCCCTTCGGTTTTCAGGGGCTCGGGCAGCCACGGGAATGCCGGCATCGCCAGATACAGCGAGCACAGAAACGCAGCGCCGAGGAGGCATGACAGGCGCGTGAACAGGCCGAGCAAGAGGCAAGCGCCGACGGCGGTGAGACCGTAGGCGACGATGTTGTCCATCCATTGTTGCTTCGACGACGGCGCCGCGGGCGGCACCGGCGTCCTGATTTGTTTCTGCTCCGATGTTAATTCAATGCTCGCGAGGCCGTCCTTCAGCGGCTTGTCGAGTGCGGCAAGCAACTCCGTCCGCATCTTGGCCGCGTCTGCTTTCGCCGTGCGCAGTTTCTGCTTGAGCACGTCGTACTCGAACGCGGGAAGATAGGTGTTCTCCATCGCGCGCGCCTGGCGGAGCTTGTCGCGGTACTCCTTGATTCGCTCCGGGACTTTGATGGTGGGATTGACGGTGGCGCCGGGCCAGTTCCGTTCAACCGTAATATCGCCGTCGCGCAGCCACTTCACGGCATTCGTTTTTGCCTCCGCCAACTTCCCCTCGGCGGCTTGTAGCTGTGCGTTGTCGAATTCGTAATGGGCGGCGAAGCGATGTACGTAACCCTGCCAATCGCTCACTAATTCCGGCGAAAGTTCATCGCCGCGGAGCGTGAGCCGGTCGAGCGCGTTTTCATCCAAATCACCGACCTGCCGGCGGAAGAACTCGCCAAGGGGGCCGTTCGCTTCGCGTAGATAGCCGGCGCTGCTGAACGGCTTACTCGTTTCGGTCGGGCCCGTGCGAATCGATTCGATTTTCTCGATGCCTTCGAAGAGAAAATGCCAGCCGATGCAAAGGCGAAGCAAGACGAGGAAGATGCGCGTGAACCCATTCATAATCGCTATAGCCAGTCCAGTATTCAGCCTGTTTAACCGCGATCCAACGGGGAGCGTGGGGTCATCAATATCAGTTCGTTTAACCGCGACCCAGCGGGGAGCGTGGGGTCATCGATTGCGCCTGGAGCCGCGCTCCCCGTTGGGTCGCGGTTAAACGATGTCATTATGTAATCATCCCAATCGTCACAGGATCAGTCGTTCCATCTTGCAGCAATACTGCCCCGATGCTTGAATGCGTCGCGCAATATGCCGCGGCTTTCTCCACACCGAGTATGAAAAACGCCGTCGCCAACGCATCCGCCTCCGCGGCGGTGGGCGCGATCACGGAAGCGCTCGCCATGCCTTCTGCTGGCCACCCCGTTCGTGGGTCGAGCAAATGGCCGAGCTTGCGGCCCTCGTGCTCCAAATGCTGAAACGTCGCGGCCGACGTGCCGAGCGCCTGATCGCGCAAACGCACAACGGCGAGCCTTCGTTCCGGGTCCCACGGATGGCGGATGCCGACCATCCAACCGCGCTCGCTTCCTGGTTCGGTCCCTATAGCGTACACGCTGCTGTGCCCGCCGTGCAACAGGCCGGAAGAGATCGACCAGTCGCGCCGCAGAATCTCCGCGGCACGGTCGAGCGCATAACCTTTGCCGATGCTGCCGAGGTTGATTTCCAAGCCGTGACAGTTGAAGCGCACCGAATGGGTTTCGGCGTCGAGATGCACGTGATGCATTCCTGTCAGCATGCGTGCTTCCGCCAATGCTTCGGCGGTCGGCACGCGCCGTGGACCGCGGTAGAAGCCCCATGCCTTGATGAGTGCGCCTGCCGTGATGTCAAAGGCGCCTTCGGTGCCGGCGGAGAGTTTGGCACAGGCGGCGAGCAAATCGAACAAACCGGCTTCAACCGGTACGGAGACACGGCCCGCGAGTTGATTGAGCCGAGTCACTTCGCTCGTCTCGCGATAAACGGTGAGCTGTGCTTCGATACGATCGATTTCGTCGAGGGCCGCTTCCGCCGCCGCGAGACCGTCCGGCGTCCCGAACGGCAGAACGACTTCAAAGGTCGTAGCCATCGCACGGCGCGCGACGCGCAGCAGCGCGATTTCTTCGGTTGAATCTTCGGAGGGAGCGACCGGTTCCAGAACGGCTGCAACTTGACCGGCGGTGCGAGCGAGTTGACCGGGATTGAGGAAGTCGCGGCGGTGCATGGGATGACAAGGTGTCAAGGTGAAAGGGTGACAACGTGAAAGCGATCCGCGCCGGGCCGCCCATTCGCCTTATCACCCAGTCGCCTTGTCATGCTACTCGTTGCCGTCGTGAATCATCGGTTCCAACGCCTTCGTGTTTCGTTCCACTGCCAGCACAATGGTGCGTTCTTCAACCCCGTCGGGAGAAGTCGCCACGGCCGGAATGATCTGCCGGCTGTCCGGCAGGCTAAACCGCATGGTGAATGTGCCGTCGGGACGAAGCTTCACCGGTTCGCCCTGAAGGGTGACGCGAGCGTTCGGCTCGGTGGCGCCGTAGACGATCAATTCGGCGTCGAGCTGGAACCAGAACTTGCGGAGCTTGCCGGCGACGAAGCCGCCGGAGCCGAAGCTGGTGACGGCGGGGGAGCCGAGCGGGCGGCGGAGGCGTTCCTCGAAGAGTTGTTTCAATTCCAGGCTGCTGGCGGTCGGATCGAAGCCGGCGGACATGGCGTAGAGGCGGTCGGCCTTCTTCGAGTCGAAATCAGCCCAGTTTTCGTCGATGATGTCGCTGACGCCGGCCCGCGGCGTGGAGACGACGTTTGAGCGAGCCAGGACGTAGAAACGGCCGCTGCGGGCTAGGTAGCCGATGTCCACCCGGAAGGAGCGCGGCGGGTTGCCAACGTCGATGTACCAGTTGTTGCAGCCGCCGTGGATGTCGATGTCGCGAACGGTCGCCTCGGCACTGCTGGTCGTCTCGTGCCGGCCCACATCAAGCAGACGCAGAACCGGGCGGGCCGTGTGCCATTCTTGGCCGAGGGCGGCTTCGGCTCGTTGAATCGCTTGCCGGGTCAGTTCCCAGTAGGCGTGCAGCCAGTACGGATCGCGGACCATTACGACGATGCGGTCCTTGCCGTAGCCGCCGGGCAGGTCCTTGGGCACGCGGACCGAGAGGTCCTTCGTAGGGACGCCGGTGTCAAACTTGCTGCGTTCTACCTGTTCTTCCGCGGTGCTGGCGGACGTATCGCGGGCGGCGGAGGCTTGCGGACGCGGACGCGGGGCCTTCAACTTCATCCGGCCGTTTAGCGACTTGGCGTGAACCTTGCCGTTGGTTGCCTTACCGTTCGCTTGGCGGTTGCGCCGGGCCAACGCGGCGATAAGCTGGTCTTTGCGCATCTCGTGCCAGCCCAGAATGCCCTTTTTCCGAGCAAGCGTCTCCAGCTCTTTTTTGGTGCATGCCTGCAGCTGCTCACGGGTCATGCGGAACAACTCCCCTGGCCTGTGTAACACAGGCTTGCGGATAAATGTCCTTTGGGCCATCCTTGTGCTTTTTGGCTCCCGGAGATCCGTTCCAGGGAGAGAATAGTTGATGCTGCGCTGACGGGTCCGGTCGCCGCGAGGAAAGATAGCGGGACCGCGAGTCACCCGCGGGCTCGAACAGGTAGGTCGGGCGAGGCATCGCGACCTCGGCCCAGTTTCTTGGGAGGAAGAAAAAAAGGCAAACCCTCAACGAAGGATTGCCTCTTGAATCTAAGACCCGACGATCAACCGAAGCAGGGGTGCAGGCACAAGAGCGTCCCCACAACCAAAGGTCAGGATTCGCCTTGGGGGCTGGCTTACAGAGCCCGTTCCCCGCCGCCGGGATGATCTTAAGGCAAGTCGCGGCCATTGTCAACAACAAAATTCAAGATGTTGATGGGTGCCCTCGTGTGCGTTCGGCGCGTCTCCGCTCGGCTCCGACACTGCATGGGGGAGTACAACGAAACAGCCTCGTCCTCGGTGCAACCGAGGACGAGGCTGAAGGACCAACCCACTGGGTTCGACGTCGGATCGCTTATTTATCGATCCGATTCGTCTTGTCCGGGTTAGCCGGCGGCGGCGGCGGGAGCCGGTCCGGAGTCTTGGTCGTGCCGCGGTTCTGAATCCGGTTCAGTTCACGATCGCGATTCAGATCGCGATTAAGATCCATGTCGATGTTCTGGCCCTGGTTGCCAAATCGAACACTGGCTTGCTGGCCGGCGCGGACATCGACTTCCTTGGTTTGCTCCTTCGGTTGGCCGTTCTCCATCCAGCGCGCCCGCACGGTGTAGCTGTAGTCGCGATTCGGCTCGAGCGGCGGCGAGTAGAACTGCCGGGTCGTTCCCTGCTGGTTCATTTGCTGGCCTTCGAGCCACACCTGCGCGTTCGGATCGGGCACCTGAATCATTAGGTGCGCCGCGTTGCCCGCTTGTTGCTGATTGCCGTACTCTTGCGGCGGGTAGAACGACTGGTAGTCGGTGTAGGTTGGAACGCTGGCGTACGACGGGGAGGTATAGGTGTCGTAGCTGTAGCCGCTGTCGTAATACCCGGGCGACGAGTAGCCGTACAAGCCGCGACCGTAGCCGCCCAAGCCGTAGCCGCCCATGCCGTAACCGTAGCCGCCCAAGCCGTAGCCGTTGCCGTACGGGGAGCCATAGCCATAGCCACCCCACCCGTAGCCGCGGCCGACGCCCACGCCCACGCCGCCGGGACCGACGCCAACGTTCACGCCGCGCGCCCCGCCCCAGCCGCCGCGCCTTTGGGCTTGCGACTCTGTCGGGAAGAGCAGCATCACCGACGCTGCCAGACCGACCACAGCCGCTGCCGTGAACCATCGTTTCGTCATAGCTCTTTCTCCTTGTTTTGAGAGTAAGGCGCAAGAGTCGCCCTTTTCCACAATTCAGGAGCAACGTAGTGCAAATGGAGTACCGCTGAAAGCGGCAAAGGAATGTTCACGGCGCGAGCCGGTCGAGTCTCCAGCATTGGCCCGCCTTCGTGTACCGCAGCCGGTCGTGGAGACGGTCGAGCCTCCCCTGCCAAAACTCAAGGACGGCGGGGCGCAGCCGATAGCCGCCCCAGCCCGCAGGCCGCGGAATGTGCCCGTCCCGAAGCTCGACAACAAGTTTCGCCACGCCGCGCTCGAGGTATTCACGGTTGGGAATGACTTCGCTCTGCGGCGAGACGACCGCGCTCAAGCGGCTGCCACGCGGTCGGGTTTGGAAGTATGCGTCCGATTCGGCGGCGGAGACGTGCGCGATGTGTCCCTCGATACGCACTTGTCGTTCCAATTCCGCCCAGTAAAAGACGAGTGCGGCGTGCGGATTGGCAGTCAACTCGCGGCCTTTGCGACTGTCGTAGTTCGTGAAAAAGACGAAGCCGTTTTCATCCACGCCGCGCAGCAGAACCATGCGCGCCGACGGCCGGCCATCAGGCGTCGCCGTGGCGAGCGTCATCGCGGCCGGTTCTTTTATGGGTGTTTGCCGTGCGGCGTCGAACCAGCGGTGGAACTGCCGAATGGGATCAGGGTCCACGTCGCTTTCGCGCAGACCGTCATTGTTGGGACCGGCAATGTCGATGGCCATGCAGGGCTCCTCGCGTGGAAGACACCGACCATCATAGCAACGCGGCGTCAAGGGCGCGTGCGGCGCCGCGCTGCCGATGGCAAACTCGGCCGTAAGCTATTGCTAACGCTTTCAGTCGAGGGAAAGGCGCATGGGACTGTTCGCGGCGGTACTGTGTACCGTTTTCTCGGCGGCGAAAGATCTGCTGAGCAAGCGTTTTTCGTTCCGCATGGACGGCATGACGTCGACGTTCGCATCGTTCGCGTTCGCGTTGCCGTTCTACGTTCTGCTGTTGGCGGTGCTCACTTTCCTCGGCTTGGAGACGTTCACGTATTCGCTCGAATTCTGGGTGCTCGTCCTTCTCCGCGCGACGACCGATTCGTTCGCGGAGGGGTTGAAAATGCACGCCTTCGCGCACGGCGACATCTCGCTGGTGGCGACCTTCTTCTCGATGTCGCCGCTCTTCCTCCTCTTTTTGTCGCCTTTGATCACAAAGGATGAAGTATCGCTCCTCGACACGCTCGCGGTATTGCTGACGGTCGTAGGCAGCCTGGTGCTCGTCTATCGGCCGACAAGCGGCAGCTGGCGGTCGCAGCGGCGCGGCATCCTGTTGGCGCTCGGCGCGGCGGTGTTTTTCAGCTTGAATACGTGCTTCGACCGGCTGGCGGTGCAGCAGGGGACGCCCGTTTTCTCCGGCTTCACGATGACGTTGATCTCGGCGACGTTCCTGGCGCCATTTGTCCTCCGCCGGCGCGACCGCGTGAAGACGATGCGCGATCATGTGGGCGGGCTTCTGTCGCGCGGGTTCCTGGAAATCGCGTTCATGGTGTCCAAGCTGTCGGCCTTGCAATACCTGGACGGGCCGGAAGTGGTCGCGATCCAGCGGCTGGCGCTGGTGTGGTCGATCGTCGGCGGGCGCTTTTTCTTCAAAGAACAGGACTTCGGCCGGCGCTTCATCGCCGGGCTGCTGATCGTGCTCGGCGTCGCATTCGTGATGTGGCGGCAATGGCAGCGTGCGCACGGCGCCGCGGAATGATCTAGACGATTTCTTCGCTGCCGCCGGGCCAACGATCGTGGGGGACGTAACCGAGCAATTCCTTCGCGGGCTGCGGATCGTAAACCAGTTCACGCACGGGCTGACTGCACGCGTAAACGACGGCGAAGCGAATCGTGAGCGGCGCTTCAACCGCACACGCGAAGAAGCGGCCCGCGTCGCCGGGGCTTAGATAGACATCCGGCCCCCAATCGGTGCGAGCTAATTCCTCCACGTGAGCGCGATCCCGCGGACACCAACCGAGCCGCGCGGCGACGACGCTCATGCCGTGCGCTTCGCTGTAGGCGCGGCCCGCGGCCTCCTGAAATAACTTCGTCGCCGCATACCAGCCGCGCGGCGTCGGCTGTACGTCGGCAGTGATCGGCAGCGGCCCGGTGAAACGCTGCCACCAAACGACCTGACCGCTGCTCGCCAGCACGACACGGCGGACCTTCGCCAGCCGGGCGGCCTCAAAGACATGATGAACGCCGATCAAGTTATTGGGAACGAGCTTCGTGAGAAAATCGTCGTCATCCGGCGTCGCCGCGAGATGGACGACGGCGCTTGTTCCTTGTGCGGCGCGCTGAACAGCGTCGGCATCGGTAATGTCGGCGATGACGGCGTCGTCCGCTCCGGGAGTCGGAACGCGGTCGAGGCCGCGGACCGGCCGGCCGCGCGCCCGCAGCTCACGGACCACGGCCTGGCCGATGCGCCCGGCGGAACCGGTGACGAGAACGAGGGACATGCGCGATTACTCCTTGCGGCAGTTTCGACTTTTGTATGCGAGGGCGCGGATTTGGCCGGATGCTTGACGCGCGGAGCATAGGGAGTTCCGTAGGGTGCGTCGTAGCGGAGCGGCGACTTCACGCTGACGATGCCCACGAGGCGGCCTGACGCGTAAGTCATCGAGCATTTCCGCGCGCAGGCGCGTTGACCTTTCCCACTGTCTCGTCTTTACTAACGGAGAGGCCAATCCGCACATCTGCCGAACGGATAGGCCCAGTCCGCACACCAGGCCCGTCAGTGCTGCCGGTCCGGAGCACCGGAGCAGACAAAGAATGTCCACCATCCTGCTGGTCGAAGACAATCCCGTCAGTCGCTTGATGTTTAGCGGTCTGCTCGCACGACGCCATCGCGTCATCGAAGCGGAGTCCGCGGAGGATGCGCGCGACAAGCTCCGAGGAGAAAAGCCCGATCTGATCCTCATGGACGTGCAGCTTCCCGGACTCGACGGGCTCTCGTTCACGCGCACGCTCAAGGCGGATCCAAGCACGGCACAGATCCCGATCGTCGCGCTTTCGGCCTACGCGCTGAGCAGCGACGTGCAGCGCGCGCTCGACGCCGGCTGCGCGGATTACATCTTGAAGCCGATTGATATTCTGGGCTTCATCGAGCGCGTGGATCGAGCATTAGCGATGAGTGCGTGAGTGGTGAAGGGTGAGTGGCGACTTGAATTGCAGTTCAACGCGGAAGTGTGGCGACGAGCAAGCGCTCACCACTCACCACTCACCACTCACCAGTCCGAACCACCTCCCCATGCCAGCGTGTCCCTTCTATAATCCGCTTGATTCAGCTCGCCCCGGAAGGAGTCACGCATGGCCGCCGAGAAGATTACGCCGCGCAAGACGGATTACTCCCAGTGGTACCTCGATATCGTCAATCGCGCCGGCTTGGCGGAGAATTCCGATGTCCGCGGCTGCATGGTCATCAAGCCGAACGGCTACGCCATTTGGGAGAAAATGCAGCAGGCGTTGGACCACATGTTCAAGGACAGCGGCCACGTCAACGCTTACTTCCCGCTCTTCATCCCGAAATCGTTCCTCGCCAAGGAAGAGGAAATGGCGGAAGGCTTCGCCAAGGAATGTGCCGTCGTCACGCATTATCGGTTGAAGGCCATTCCCGGTAAGGGCGTGCAGGTCGATCCGGAGGCAAAGCTGGAAGAAGAACTCATCATCCGGCCGACGTCCGAGACGATTATTTGGAACACCTACAAAACGTGGATCCAGAGTTATCGCGATTTGCCATTGCTCATCAACCAGTGGTGCAACGTCGTCCGTTGGGAGATGCGCACGCGGTTGTTCCTGCGGACGGCCGAGTTCCTCTGGCAAGAAGGCCACACCGCTCACGCGACGCAGCAAGAGGCCGAGGACGAAGCGCTTAAGATTCTGATGGACGCCTACCGCAAGTTCGCCGATGAATGGATGGCGATGCCGGTGTTGACCGGCCGCAAGAGCGACGGGCAAAAGTTCCCCGGCGCCGTCTATACGCTGTGCATCGAAGCGATGATGCAGGACACGAAAGCGTTGCAGGCCGGCACCAGCCACTTTCTCGGCCAGAACTTCGCCAAGGCGTTCGACGTGCAGTTTCAGAGCAAGGAAGGCAAGCTGGAATACGCCTGGGCGACGAGCTGGGGCGTGTCGACGCGGTTGGTCGGCGGGCTGGTCATGACGCACTCGGACGATCAGGGCCTCGTCGTGCCGCCGCGGTTGGCGCCGACGCACGTGGTGATTTGTCCCATCGGCAAAAACGACGTGGAGAAGCAACAGACCGTGGCGGCGGCAGAGAAACTGGCGGCGGCGCTGCGCGGCATTCCGCGTTCGGACTTCTACGGCTATGAACCGATCAGCGTAAAGGTTGACGACAATTTCAACCAATCGCCCGGCTTCCGCTTCAACGAGTGGGAGCTGCGCGGCGTGCCGATTCGGGTCGAGCTCGGCCCGAAAGACCTGGCGCAAACCGCGTGCGTGCTGGCGCGGCGCGACATGCCGGGGAAGGAAAACAAGCTCATGGGCGTGCCGCTCGCCGAGGCCCCCACGCGCATCGACGCCCTCCTGCGGCAGATGCAGCAGGACCTGTTCGACCGCGCCAAGAAGTTCCGCGAGGCGAATAGCTCGGAAGTCAATTCCTACGACGAGTTCAAACGCAGGCTGCGCGACGAAGGCGGCTTCCTCTGGGCGCATTGGGACGGCACGCGCGAAACGGAAGATAAAATCGCCGAGGACACCCGCAAAGAATGCGGCGGGGCGGCGACGATCCGCTGCATTCCGTTTGACCGGACGGCGGAGACGGGGCAGTGCATTTTGACAGGGAAACCGTCGGCGGGACGGGTTGTGTTTGCGAAGGCGTATTAGGTCGGCCATCGCGGATGAAGCGACGCGTCTACATCTTTTGCCGGAAAGGTGAATCATGCTTCGTAAGGTTTTCTTCTGGCGAATACGCAGAAGACATGCTTGGATTGGCGGTGCCGTCGTCCTTGGCGTGACGCTTGGAGCGTGGGCGTGGATTGGTTGCACGAAACCCACGCTGTCGCCCCAAGACGCTGACATGCTAGCGAGATACAAGGCGGTCGAAAACGAGATGACAGAACAAGAGATCGACATAATCTTTGCAGGGATGGAGGTATCCAAAGAGGAAGGGCAAGTGTTTGCACAAACAACCGACAATGGCACGTTTATGTCCGGCGGCCAACGGCCACTGCGTCCCGCGAGCTGGCTAAAGACCTATTTGAAGCAGCCAGCGGAGGGCCATTACGCTGCGGATATTTATTTCGATTATTTCGGGAAAGTAGTTGGCAAGAAGTTGATCCCGCTGTGCAATTGACCGTGGACCTCGGAACGGTGACCTTGAAATTGCCGAGTCGCGAGATGAGTGCCAGTTACACCTCTGTTACACCTCGCAGTGCCTCCTCCGCGTACCATTGATGCATCGGCTCGCAGTGCCGTTCCCGCGTCGGGTTCGGCCGCGATGTCGCGTTCGCCCGAGGAGGCTCATCATGCTCCGATCCGCTGCTTTGCTTGCGGGACTGGCCGTGCTGGTCGCGGGGTACATTGGAAGTTCCCTGAACGCATGCGGCCAACCCCAACCGGAGTTGACCATCTCCGGCCCATTCACGCACGCGAACCTGACGATCTTTCTGATTCACGGCAAAGACACCGTATCCGGCCGCAAGCTGCTCACGCTGCAAGAAGCGCTCGAACAGAAAAAGGTCGTCGTCCATGAGACGAGCAACGTGAACGAGCTGAGCGTGGAAAATGTCGCCGACGACGTGGACGTGTTCATTCAATCGGGCGACATCGTCAAGGGAGGCCGGCAGGATCGATTGCTTGCCGTGGACATGATTGTTGGGCCGAAGTCCGGCAAGATGCCGATTCCCTCGTTTTGCTGCGAAGCCGGCCGTTGGCAGAAACGCGGCGCCGAGAATGCCGCCGCCTTCGACGCCTCCGTCGCCCAGGCCGGCAACAAGGACGTGAAGCTGGCGGTCAACGCAACGCGGCGGCAGGATCAAGTGTGGGCCAAGGTGAAAGAGGCCCAAATGAAGCTCGGCAAGAATGTCGGCAAGTCGGTGGAAAACGCGGCGTCGCCGTCCAGTTACCAGCTCACGCTCGAGGACAAGGACCTGCTCGAAAAACTCTCCGCGTACGAGAAAGCGCTCAGTAAGGCGCTGGAAGGCAAAAAGGACGTCATCGGCTTCGCGCTGGCGGTTAACGGGAAAGTGGAGGGAGCGGAAGTCTATGGCTCGGCGGACCTGTTCGCCAAGCTCGCGCCGAAGCTGCTCAAGGCGGCGGCGATTGACGCACTCTCGGAGTTAGACAAGGAGAAAAAGTTCGAGCCCGCTACCGCCGAGCACGTGAAAAAGTTCATGGCGGCGGCGGCGCAAGGCAAGAAGACCGAAGTGGCGCTACGGCACGAGGCTAATCGCGATGCGCAGAGCAATCGCGCGAATCAGGCCGCACAAGCTCCCACGCCGCAAGCTCCGGCGCCCCCGGCGGGGACCGCTCCCGCCAAGCAGGCGCCTGTGCGCGTCTTCCAATACGACAGTGAGAAGATCGTGCTGATTGAATGCCAGGACCGAGCGAAGGAAAGACTTGTGATTCACCGCAGCTACATTGCGAAGTAGGATTTTCTCGCAAAGGCGCCAAGGAAGCGAAGAATTCTTTCCGCTTGCTTCGCGTCCTTGGCGCCTTCGCGAGAGACGCATTTCTGCCAACGCATTACCGAGCCGCCAAACGCCGCCGCGTAAGCGCAAGGATGTCGGCGTGATCGAACGCCAAACGGGGCGGCCTCCGTAGCGAGTGCCAGGCGACTGCCGCCGCGTCGTCGTCGGCTTTCGGGTTCAGTCTGGTTGCTGAAACTCGCCCCAGGTAGACCACGCTGATCGTTCGGTCGCGCGGATCGCGGCCGGGATCGCCGAACGTTGCCAGCTGCTGGAGCTTCCCGACGGCCAGCCCGGTTTCTTCCTTCAGCTCGCGGCGGGCCGATTCTTCGAGCTTCTCCTCCATCTCAATGAATCCGCCCGGCAACGCCCACATGCCCGCGAACGGATCGTGTTTTCGCTGGATGAGGAGCACGCGCGGCTGCTGCTCGCGCGTAACCAGCACGATGTCCACGGTCACGGCCGGCCTCGGATATTCGTAGCAAAAGCGTTTCTTACTCATCGGCGTGAGCCTCTCGTTCGATCGCGTCGGGATTTGCCGGTGTACTACCGTCAAGGCGGCAGGCGACGGCGGAGCCGAATACCCGCCAACGAACGCCCTGCCCTGCGCGTTTTCCCCGTAGCATCTGTTGCGTTCGTCGCTTCGCGAACGCTATGCTAGAGAATCTGGGCGCACCGAGACACCTCTTCTCTCAGGCAGGTTCCCATCATGTCGAGCAGCGCACCCGTCATGGCGAACAGTAAAGCGACCGCCGGCAAGCAGTCACGGACTCCCCCGGACGAAAAGTTCTGGGTTCGCTATTCGCAACACCATGAATTGCCGTTGTCCAGCGCAACCTCGGTGATGGTTCACGTGCTGGGCATCGCGCTGATTGCGCTCGGAGCGTGGCTGGCCTACCTGCTGGGTTGGGCGGGTCCGGAGCCGCTGCCCGCGGTGGGCGTGGTGGCATTGGGTGGCGGCGGGGGTGATCCGAAGGGCGCCGTCGGCGAAACCGATCCCCGTACACAGACCGTGGACAAGGACGTGGTGGACCCCAAGACAGCCGACGCAAAAATAGAAGCGCCGCCACTACCCGATGCGAACCTGCAAGTCCCCGAAAATTCAGACCCCGTTGTCATCCTGCCGACGCTGACCAACCCGGACGGGTCACGGCCGTTCCCCGCGAACGAAATGATCAAGCGTCTTGCCTCCATCCAGTCCGATGCACGCAAGCAGATGTTTAACGCGCTACAGGACAAAGGCCAAGGCGGTCCCGGCACCGGCGGCGGCGCGGGCAAAGGCGCCGGACCGAGCGCCGGTTCCGGCGTCGGCGAAGGCGGCAAGGGGACGATGAGCCAGCGGCAGAAGCGTCTTCTCCGCTGGACCATGATCTTCAACACCGCCAACGGCGGCGACTATGCCGATCAGCTCTTGGCGCTTGGGGCATTGCTCGCGGTGCCGCATCCGACGGAGCAAGGGCAGTTCCTGCTCATCAAAGATTTGAAAACGCGGCCGGTGAAATTGGAGACCGGCAATCTCGAGGAAATCAAGCAAATCTTCTGGGTGGACGACAAGCCCGACTCGGTAACGTCGCTGTCGCGAGCCCTGGGGCTGCCGCGGGCGCCGCGGTTCGTCGTCGCGTTCTTCCCGCTGGCGTTCGAGGAGAAGCTGCTCAAATTGGAGCTGGCGTATCACAACAAGCGCGAGGATCAGATTCACGAAACGCAATTCAATATCGAACGCCGTGGCGGCACCTATGAGCCGCGCGTAACGAATCAGCATTGATGCGTTAGACGCCGGTTTTATTTCTTGAGCGCGTCCAGCTTATCCTTCGGCACGACGATGTGGACCTTTGGGATCCGCGCGCCGGCCGCCGCGTCTTGCACGGCGTAGACGGCCTCGGCACGCACGCCTTTGCCGTAGTTGATGAGCAAATCGAACTTGTGCGCCGCTTTCACTTGTTGCCGTAAAACGCCGACCAATGCGTCGCGATCGACGACGTGATCTTCCACCTTATAGACAGGCTGGTCCCCTTCCATCGAAATGGAAACGACAATCATCTTGTCCTTGACGACCTCTTGACTGATCACCGGCACCGGTTGGTCGCTCGTCAACTTCGGCGCGTCGAGCGTTTTCTGAAGCGCGGCGAAGCTTACCGTCAGGATGAAGAAGATCAGCAACACCAGGCAGACGTCGATGAGCGCGTTCATGTCCAAGCGCGTCTCGTCTTCGTGCTGCGTGGGCAGTGGCGGCTCCAGGTCTTCGGCGATCTCGGCGAATTGCGGGTGGCTCTCGATCGCGACCCAGTCGGCGTCGTTGGGCCCCATGACCTCGTCGGTCGGTTCCCACAAGCCATCCTGCAAGCCGTCCACGATTTGCGCGACCGTAAGGTCGTCAACGGATTTCGGCGAGCCCTGGTGGCGGATGCTCCAGCTCATGAGCCCCCCCTGGCGTTGACGCCGAGGTGCTTGCTGCTGATGCGCGCGTGGCGCTTCTCCAGTTCAACGAGCACGCTGACTTCCACGTCGAAATCAAGATTTTTGTGGGCCAGAACCGTCACGTCCACGGGTCCCCCCGCGGCTTTCAAGTGCTGGTCGAGGGCGGCGACGAACTCGTTCCAGTCTTTCGTCTCGGCCAACTTCGTGTCGCCGCTGCCGACCAGGTAGCCGGTCGGCTCGCCGTGCTCGTCGCTGTTGATGCCGACCCAAAACTTGCGGTCGGCGGCGTTGCTGACAAAATCGGTAGACGGCGTTTGCACAAAGGACGCGGCGGACGCGGCTGTCGAGATCATCATGAAAAAGATGAGCAGCACGAGGCTGACGTCGATGAGCGGGATCATGTCCACGTCGTCATCGTCGTCGCGGACGGGCCGCTTCCAACGGAACTCGACCTCGACGGGTTCGAGCGCCTCCGCTTGGTCCTGAGCGCGGAACGGTTCCGAGCGCGGCAGATATGCCGCGAACTGCGGCATGCCGCCGAGCTTGTACCACTGCGCGGTCCCGGACGGCCGCAGCATGTCGTCTTCGACAAGCCGGCCCTGCTGAATCCAATCGACGACGACGGTGAACGGCACCTCGCGGTACACCGTGTTCGTTTCGATGATCCAGACGTCAAGAAAACGGCGGACTTGGTCACTCATGCGTCGGAATTTCTGTTGAGCCGTAACACTTGTGCGTCTCCGCTGCGACGCACCCTACACGTCAATAAACGTCACACGCGCGCCGCCGCGACAGCGGCGGCGCTGGGAGATTTGGTCGAGCCGCCGCCGGCCTTGCCGGCTTGGACGAGCAGCAAAAGGCTTTGGGCGGCTTTCTTCATCTTCGCCTCGAAGCGGACGACCCATGCCTTGAAAAGCACATGCGCGAAGACCAGCGGAATGGCGGTGATGAGGCCGAGCGCGGTCGCGAACAAAGCCAGGCCGATGGCGCCGGCGCTGGTCTTGGCATCGCCGCCGCTTTGCACCGATTCCTGAATCTTGGTAAACGTGCCGATCATGCTCAGCACGGTGCCGAGGAGGCCGACCATCGTCGCGATTTTGGCGATGGCGAGAATCGACGGCAGCAGGAAGTTCAGATCGGGCAGAATCTCCAGCTCAATCACATTC
Organism: Gemmataceae bacterium; assembly: GCA_041499805.1. Classification (GTDB taxonomy): domain Bacteria; phylum Planctomycetota; class Planctomycetia; order Gemmatales; family Gemmataceae; genus JBGQKZ01. Next base: position 13,451 of record JBGQKZ010000018.1, on the reverse strand, counting down.
GCCATCGCCCGCCGCATCGCCGACAGGCCTTGCTTGGACGTGTCCAGACCGGCGACGAACAGCTGGCGGGGAATGATGTCGGTCCGCGCGCGACAGAAACGCAAGGCCCCGTCCACGCCTTCCCGCTCCAGCTTCTCCTGGAACTTCGGCAGGAACTCGTTCATCTTGGTGTCGCCGTTCACGTTCAGCAGGATGCGCCAAATGACCAAGGTCAGGGCGCTCATCGACATGATGAACATGGGAATAGCGAAATACCAGTCGTCTTTAACGAAGCTCCAAAATGCAGACATACGTGAATTTCCCAACCTAATTGATGAGGATCCGAGCCGGAACGTTTGCTCTTGGAGGGGACAATCCCCACGGCGATTCACGTGGCGACGGGGCGCGGCGCGGCCGAACGTGCGCCGCCATTTCTTTTTACACCGCTGTGCATGGCATCGCCAGAGAAAATGGCACAATTTGCGCCGCCGGAATAGTTTGGCATGCCGCCGCTGCCAAATGTGCAAGTTTCCCGTTGCACGGTGTTCACGGTCATGTTTTCCTAGAGTGCGGAGGCGCAAGTCTCCCGCAGCCGCTCGTCTTCCTGTTAAGCGCTCCGGGGACGCACCGTTTTAGCGCTTGCGGAACGGCGAACGACTAGACTATGCTGATAGCAGGGTGGAATCCTACTGAACTCACGCGGCCGGGAGGTCGGCTTCGGGTAACGACGACGTACCTCGAAGGCCGCTTGACGCTGTTTTTCCATCTTTTTTCGAGGTGATCCATGACCACACTTCGACGCTTGGCTTGGGATGTCGGTGTCATTCTCTTGGCCCTTGGATGCTGGGTCTTGGCCGTTCCTGGGGCACGCGCGCAAGGCTTGGGCGCTGGCGGCGGCTTCGGCCTCGGCGGCGGGGGCATCGGCGGCGGTGGTATCGGCGGCGGGGGCATCGGCGGCGGTGGAATCTCCGGCGGTGGTATCGGCGGCGGCGGCAACTTCGGCGGCGGCGGCAACTTCGGCGGGACCAACACCGGCGGCATGATCGGCGGCACCGGTGTCCTCGGCGGCTTTTACGGCAGCGGTATGTGGCAAGGCCCGAATTTCGGCCTCATGATTCGCATCCCGATTCCGTACGGACCGATCCTCGCCTCGCAGCAAAGCATCGGCCTCGGTTCCACCACCATGCCGAACTTCGGCATTAGCATTGGCGGCGGCGGCATTGGCGGCGGCGGTATCGGTGGTTTTGGCGGTGGCGGGAACTTCGGTGGCGGCTTTGGCGGCGGCGGGAACTTCGGTGGCGGCGGCGGCGCTCTCGGCGGCGGGAACTTTGGCGGCGGCGGCATCGGCGGCTTCGGCGGCGGCGGCAACTTCGGCGGTGGCGGTTTTGGCGGTGGCGGCCTGGGCGCGGGCGGCGGCGGCTTTGGCGGCGGCCTCGGCGCGCTCGGCGGCGGCGGCGGCGGTTACTTGGGCGGCGGCGGCGGCAAGGGCTTCGGCTTCAATGGCGGCTTCGGTTACTAAAGGCGTTAGTAGCGGCCTGCCGGAGAGCGTTCTGCAAAACCTTCAATGAGGTGCATGGTGACACAATTCTTCCGGCAGGTTTATTTCCCGAGCGTCGCAGGCTTGGCTGTCGCGACGCTCATGCTATTTTCCGGCCTCGGGAACGCCCAAGGCCTGGGCGCCGGCGGCGGCTTCGGATTGGGCGGCGGCGGCATCGGCGGCGGTGGCATTGGCGGCGGCGGCATTGGCGGCGGTGGCAATGGCGGCGGCGGGAACTTCGGCGGCGGCGGGAATTTCGGCGGCGGCGGCAACAACACCGGCGGCATCGCCGGCGGCACCGGCGTGCTCGGCGGCTTTTACGGCACCGGTTTCTGGCAAGGACCGAACTTCGGCCTCATGACGCGCATCCCGATTCCGTACGGCCCGATCCTCGCTTCGCAGCAAAGCATTGGCCTCGGTTCCACCACCATGCCGAACTTCGGTATTAGCATTGGCGGCGGCGGCTTTGGCGGCGGCATTGGCGGCGGCGGTATCGGCGGCGGCGGCATCGCGGGCGGCGGTATCGGCGGCGGCGGCATCGGCGGCTTCGGCGGCGGGAATTTCGGCGGTGGCGGTATCGGCGGCGGCGGCATCGGCGGCGGCGGAAACTTTGGCGGCGGCGGCTTCGGCGGCGGCCTCGGCATGCTCGGCGGCGGCGGCTTTGGCGGCGGCCTGGGCGCGGGCGGCGGCGGCTTTGGCGGCGGCCTCGGCGCCGGTGGCTTCGGCGGTGGCGGCGGCAAAGGCTTCGGTTTCAACGGCGGCTTCGGCTTCTGAGCGGCTATCGGCTTAGTACGACCGCTGGCCGACAAGCGTAAAACAAAAAGCCCGCAGGCAATTACCTGCGGGCTTTTTCTCTTTCCAGCTCATTGTTGCCGATCACTGATCGACGAAAGCCGATCACTCCTCCTCGTCCGCTGCAACCTTCGACTTGCTGACGATCTGTTGCTGCACGTTGCCCGGCACGATGTCGTAGTGGCTGAACTCCATCGTGTACGAGCCTTGGCCCTGCGTGATGCTGCCAAGCTGGGCGGCGTAACGCGTCACTTCCGCGAGCGGTGCGCGGGCGGCCAGCACGGCGAGGTCGCCCGGCAATTGATCCTGGTTTTCGATGCGGGCGCGTTTCGTGTTCAGGTCGCTGAGAATCGCGCCGGTGAACTTGGAAGGAACCGTCACTTCCAGATGGACGATCGGCTCCAGGAGAACGGGCCGGGCCTGAAGGAAGGCGTTCTTGAAGGCAATGCGGCCCGCGGTTTTGAATGCGGCTTCGGAGCTATCCACCGGGTGATCCTTGCCGAAGAAGACCTCGACCGCCACGTCCTGAATGCGATAGCCCGCGAGGGCGCCGCGTTCAAGCAATTCCTTGCAGCCTTTTTCCACCGCGGGGATGAATTGGTTCGGGATGCTGCCGCCGACGATGTGGTCGATAAAGGCAAAATTGAAGTGCGGATCGTAATGGGCCGACCGCATCTTTTCGAACTTGCTCTTGTTGGCGAATTGTTCGAGCAGCTTCTCTTCGGTGTCGATCTCGCGGGGCACCGGGTAGACGCGCAGGTGTACTTCGCCAAACTGTCCGCGGCCGCCCGACTGTTTCTTGTGGCGATGGCTGGCCTCGGCGTGGGTCGTGATCGTCTCGCGATAGGGAATCTTGGGTTCGTGAGTCACGACTTCCAGATCGAACCGCCGTTTGAGCCGGTGTTGAATCACGTCGAGATGGAGCTGGCTCATGCCGGTGATGACCATTTCCTTCGTTTGACTGTCGCGCGTGACGTGAAACGTCGCATCCTCGTCGGCCATCTTCTGCAAGCACGTCGAGATCTTCTGCTCGTCGCCGCGGGCCTTGGGCTCGACGGCTAAACCGTACATCGGGGTCGGGAACGACGGCCGGGCGAGCTTCGGGGCGTTGGCGTTGCTGCCCACCGTATCGCCGATATGTAAGTCTTCAATCTTGGCGACGGCGATAATGTCCCCGGCCATGGCTTCGGTCAGGTTCTTCTGCCCTTTGCCTTGCATTTGCAGAAGGCCGCTGCTGCGGGCCGATTTGCCGGTGCGCACATTGAACAGCGGCTGATCGGCGGCGATCTTGCCCGAGAGAACCCGGATAAAGCTCAGATTGCCGACGAACTTGTCCGACAGCGTTTTGAACACCTGGCCGACGAACTCGGCCGTTTCGGTCGGTTCCAGCGTCACTTCGGCGGCCTTGTCGCCGCTTCCCTTGGTCGCCGTTCGCGTTTTGCCTTGCGCCGGCGACAGCGCGATGTCGGCAATGGCGTCAAGCAGCTCGCCGACGCCGATGTCTTTCTTGCCGGAGGTAAAGAAGATCGGAATCACGGTGCCGGCGGCGAGGGCTTTCGGCAACGCCGCGGTGAGCTCGTCGCCGGAAACGGCCCCGTCGGTGAGGTATTTCTCCATGAGGGCTTCGTCGCTTTCGACAACGGCGTCCACAAGTTTGCTGCGCGCGTCGGCGATGTCCGCGAGGACGCCGGCCGGGGCCTTCTCAGGCGGATTCAGCACGCTGACGACGCCGCTGAACTGCGCTCCGTGGCCGATCGGAGCGTTGAAGAGCACACATGCCTTGCCGAAGCTGCCGGTGATGTTCTTGAGCAATTCGTCCAACTTGATGTTGTCGGCGTCCATCTTGTTGACGACCAGCATCCGCGCCAGGCCGCGCTTGCCGGCTTCCGCGAACATGCGGCGGGTGTTGACCTCGATGCCGCTCGGCGCGGAGATCACGACCGCCGCCGTCTCGACCGCGTTTAGCGCTTCCAGCGCGGCGCCGACAAAATCGGGGTAGCCGGGGGCATCGAGCAGGTTGATCTGCTTCCCCTTGTGTTCGAGGTGCAGGACGCTGGTGTCAATGGAAAAGCGGCGTTTCTTTTCTTCGTCGTCGTAATCGGAAACGCTCGACCCGTCTTCCACCGTTCCCCGGCGCTCGACCGCCTTGGCGTGAAAGAGCAGCGTGTCGGCGAGCGTGGTCTTGCCCGCGGCGCCATGGCCTACCAGGGCGACGTTGCGGATGTCTGCGACGTGATACTTGGCCATCATCTGACTCCCGGAGAGAGGTCAGGGGTCAACAAACGGGGGTCAGGAAGCCGTCTCGGCGGCTCGCTGACCCCCGCGTGCAGACCCCTGTTGTCCAACCGCTGTAATGATCGAACTCAGATCCAACCGGCCCTCATAAAGGGCCCGACCGATGATGCATCCGGCCAGCCGCAGGTCGCGCAGCCGGAGGATATCCTCCAACGTGGTGACGCCGCCGGACGCGATGACCGGCAGCGGCACGGCGCGGACCATTTCGGCGAGCGCGGCGCAATTCGGGCCTGCGAGCATGCCGTCGCGGTGAATGTCGGTATAGATAAGCGCGGCGAGCGGCCAGGAACTGCACTGCCGCGCCAGGTCGAGCGCGGCAACGGACGAGGTGTGTTGCCAGCCGTCGCTGGCAACCTGCCCGTCGCGCGCATCGATGCCGAGCACGATCTGTTGCGGGAATCGCCGGCTAATCCGTTCGAGCCACGCCGGTTCGCAGAGCGCGCGTGTGCCAAGAATGACGCGTTCAACGCCCCAACTTAAGACTTCCGTGATGTGGTCTTCGGTCCGGAGGCCGCCGCCAAGCTGGCAGGGCACGCCGGCCGCCGCGACGATGCGGCGCACGCTGTCGCCGTTGATGGGCCGGCCTTCGCGCGCGCCGTCGAGGTCAACGAGGTGCAACCACGTCGCGCCCTGCTCCACCCAGCGGCGGGCCATGGCGGCGGGATCGCTGCCGAAAACGGTCTCTTGGCTGTAATCGCCCTGCCGCAGCCGGACACACTGCCCGCCCCGCAGGTCGATAGCCGGGAAAATGAGCACCGTATCGTCCTGACGACTAATGCTTGATGAAGTTTCGCGAAGTTCTAGCTTCGTCGCATTTTAGACGAGGACGGTTCAATTGCAAGACGGGTGGGGGCGCTGGCCTATTTTGCGAATAAGACTTCCGAAGTCTCCGAGAGTTCGGAAGTCTGACGGGCGGTGGCCTAGTTTGAACTTGTTACCCTGTCGTGACTCCCCGGACATCCGTGGACGCTGGATGAGCAGTGGACGGAGGCTGAAATTGAGTACGTGCGTTCGGAAACAAGGAGCCGGAAGCCTGAAAAACAACACGTTTTCTTCATGGTTTCCGAACGCTCTCAGCCCGGTTCACCGGGCTTGCCCGCGCAGCGGTCAAGGCCCGCCGTTGACGGCCGGTACGCGACGCGACGCGAAAACGGCAAAATCTCCGTTCACGGGGATTCTCGCGGTTCCGGCGTTGATGCCCGGACGAAGAGACGTTCCGATTTAATGAGCGCGACGGGAACGACGGGACGCCGTTCTTGACCGTGATGGAGGGGACGCCGGGGCGGCGCGTGACGTACAAGCAATGGATCGGGAAGGAATAATGTTTATGTCGGCTTGCCGTTGGACTGCTTTTCCGATTCGGCGGAGCCGATTATGATCGGATACTCCTGCGTGATCCACGCATCTGAACCGACTGGCCGTATACGACTCACGGCTGACATTTCTCCGCACCCCTCCAATGGTGGCTGACCTTGGATGTTTACTGTGAATCGGTGACGGAATTTCGTAAATGAAAACGTGCCTTTTCCGAGATCGAATCTCGTCATCTTCGGTGGTATTAGCAAGTACAATTCAAACTCAAATTCCCTGTCAATATCGCCGTCGTCGCGCATCCACACCGCAACAATTTGAATCGGTTGAGATACTATGATGATTGGTTTACCAGGCTCTTGTGCTGGTATGGGGCTGATTAGGGCCATTTCAAGAACGTTGAAATGACTAATCATTCCGGTGTGCTTATCTTCCGTGCCTGATTGCGAGCACAGGATGTACACCGGCCTTGCCATGTCAATATGCCTCTACAAATTCCGTGATGCGGCTCGGTAATACGGTAACTGAGGGTAATTCCGTCATTCCACTGCACGCTATTGATTGCAGAGCGGTAGTTCGCGGTGGTAGATGACCCCAGAGCATCACGCCTGGTTGCGGAATGACTTTAGGCGGCAGGTCGGCAATGTTCACCGCCCACGCGCGAACTGCGTTCCAATCATTGTCGATGTCGAATATCCACGCGGTCTGTTGCCAGAGCGCGCCGCGGATGTCGATGTCACCTATCGCAAGCCGGCTCTCCAAATCATCGCTTGAGGGAACAATCAAGTACCGCGTCGCCTCATCATCTTCGTCGCAGTAATACGCAAGAAACCGTTCTCGACTGATGGCGCTTCGGCAAACAAAAACCTTCGGGCCGTCGAAGTCGTAGAACGTCCGCATTGGATCGTGGTTCAACCAATCTGTCGGGACTCTGCGCCCCTCAACCTGCCACATCATCAACGCCTCTAACATCTGTGAACGGTTCCTTCCGATCTATTCCCTCGTAGCACCACCACGTCGCATGTGATGGCAATTGGCCGTGCGTCGGCTTCAGCCTCCCATGCGCAGGTGTCAATGTGCCAGTTGCGATGAATTCTCCACGCATCCGAAACATCCTGCACTGCTTCACTGCATCTTCTTCTGTTTGAAGAACCGAGACGCCTCTCGCTTGACAAAGTTTCGTCTGACTAATCTTCCTTCTTCCCTCCTCGTAAATGGAGAGAAAATCGCTGTCCGTTGGTGGATCACTACGTACTTGGCGGTAAACTATCCCCTTCGCATCGCCTGCATCATTTGGAGGACAGCCACCGGGAAAATCGCTTGGAAATTCCAGGTCGCTACTCATGCGAGGGCTCCGGCTCAAAGATCGCTTGAAAACGTGCGATAAAATTGCCTATTAACGTAGCCACCCTCCTGAGCACGCGCAATGGTCCGCGAAAAAGAATTGAGCAAGAATCTTGCCGCTTGTCACAATTCTATGCGAATAAAGGGGTTGTGTCAACTGTATGTCGCAATGCGTGATTAGACAAGACGTTGTATCACGCAAGTGCCCTTTCAATAAACCGATGGCCACTTCCGATAGATCGACCGATTCGGTACGATCTTGAGGAAGCTAAACATGGTCGCCGCTGCGAGGAATCTGGCCATGAAGCACGAACGTAACGGCAGCGTCGCGAATATACCGCCAGCCCTAGCCCCTTTCGACCGCGCTATGCGCGGGCTCGTCAAAGTGCCGAAGTCCGAAGTGGACGCCGAAGAAAAGAAGTGGAAAGCCGCACGGAAGGCGCGCAGGAAACGCCGGCAGAAGAGCTAAGCATTTCCCTGCCATTTCGGCAGATAAGCCTCGTGATGAGTCAAGTAAGTTAATCCCCAAAAAAGCCTCGGCCATCAAGGTGGGGCTTTTTCAAATTCAAACTCATGAACAAAGCGCTTACGTTTTGGGCTTCGGCTGAACAAAGAGCGGTTTCGGACTGGAGTATTTGCGCAGGACCTCAATGGAAACGCCAGAAGTCGGCAAAGTCGCAACCGGCGACTTGCTCGATGACGGCGTTGAAACAGACGTCTCCCAAGTTGTTTTGTTTTCCGTATTCATGTCGATTCCCCTTCGCTCGAGCTAGAATCATCTTCCAGATCACGAGACGGAATCACCTGCACGCGTCGTACCCACTCCTCTACCTCCGCATCCTCCACATCGCCCTCAGCACCGCGCGCAACCCGCGCCAGCGTTGGGTGAGTCCCCTCCCGTGCGTCAGCTCAAGCATGCCGTGCAGCAAGTCCGCCTGCGCGCGTCCGCCATCTTTGACCATGTCGAAATGCGGCCGAAAACTGCCGCCGCGGATGCTCACGACTTGGGGAACCGTCATCTCCAGCAAGCCTTCCGCGCCTTGGGTGCTGCCCCAGCCGCTCTGTCCACGGCCGCCGAACGGCGTCGCCGGGTGCGCCGTCGGCGCGATCACGTCGTTGATCGCCACCATGCCGGCACGCAGGCGCGCCGCCAACTTTTTTGCTTTCTCCGAATCGCGCGTGAAAATCGAGGCGCCGAGCGCGTAACCGTATTGCGCGTCCCAGGAGAGCACGTCCTCCAGCGACGCATACGGTAGGACGGCTGCGATCGGCGCGAACGACGCTTCGCGGCAGATCGCCATCTCCGGTCGGGCGTCGAGGAGAATCGTGGGCGTGAAGCGGCGCTCCGAGCCGTTCGCCGGCGCCGCGGAATCGACAAGCGGCCGGGCCCCCTCCGCGATCGCTTCGCGCAACAGTTCTTCGGCCTGACGCACCGCGCTGGGCAGCGCGAGTGTCACGGCAGGCGCGCCCACCGCCAACGGCCGGAGTGCGTGGATAAACGGCGGATAGAGCTCTTGCGGCACGAAGATCCGCCGCACCGCGATGCACGTCTGCCCGCGATTGAGCGTCACGCCGAACCATGCAGCTCGCGCCGCCAGGGTGATGTCGGCATCGTCGAGCACAATGAGCGCGTCGCAGCCGGAAAGCTCCAGCGTGGAGCTAACAAGCCGTTTGCCAAGCTGGGCCGCGAGCGTCCTGCCAACCGCCGCCGAGCCGGTGAAGACAATATGATCGACGTCCGCCTCGGCGAGCCACGCACCGGCCGCGCGCGTCGCCGGCAATGCCTCGACCAGACTTTCGGGAAATCCGGCTTCACGCACGAGACGAAGCAGCGCTTCGGCGCTTGCCGGCGCCACCTCGGAGGGCTTCCAAACGACCCCGTTGCCGGCCGTCAATGCTTGCACGATCTGCACGCCGTTGAGAAACAGCGGATAGTTCCACGTGCCGATGACGCCGACGACGCCGCGCGGCCGGCGATAGACGGAATCCGTTTGCCCAAAGAGCCATAGCGGTCGCTGACGGTTCGGCACGCAACGCGCGCGGAGAAGCGCCGCCGCTTGCTTCTCAAGAAACCTGCACGCATCGGCCAGCGGGATAATCTCGCCGCCGAGCGTTTCTTCGTTGGTCTTGCCAAGGTCGCATTTGACCGCTTCGGCGAGCGCGGCGTGCTCCGCGACGATCCGCTGTCGGAAGGCGCGCACGAAGCGCAGCCGCTGACGTATGGAGAAGCGTGCCCAGGCTTGCTGTTGCGTCCGGCAGCGGCGAAGCATGTCGGGCAGCACATCGGGAGTCGTGCAAGTGCTGGTCATCACGGATATCTTATCCAAAGACTGTAGATGGGGAGGAAAGAAGCTGGACCTGCTTCACCGGTCTTGCACAATGGGATAAACTGGCATTGCCAGACGACAACAAGGCGGCTGTTCTGATCGGAGGTATGTGACCATGTCCGCCGCGGCGACGCAGCACATTGTCAAGATGCCCGGAATTTGCGGCGGGCGCGCCTGTATCGCGGGTCACCGCATCCGCGTGGCAGATATCGTCACCTGGCACGAAAAGCGTGGCTACTGCCCCGAAGAAATCGCGGAACTATTTCCGGGCGTCAGCCTGGCGGACGTGTACGCGGCGCTTACCTACTACTTCGACAATCGTGACGAGATCGAGGCCGACTTCCGCCAGTCTAACGAATGGGGCGACTGGTTGAGCGCGAACATTCCGTCCAAGATCCCGGCCGGCCTTCGGGGAACCGCCGGTGGCTGAACATCTCGGGCGCCTCCCAGGGATCGATTATGCCGTTCGACCCGCTCGCCCCGCCGCCGCTCGTCACCGCCGATCTTCCCGGCGTTGGCGGCCGCATCAAGGTCGCGATCGAGGATTTTGAGGTCGAAGAAATCCCCGCCTACGAGCCGTCGGGCAACGGCGACTTTCTTTTTCTCTGGATCGAAAAGCGCGACATGGGCGCCGAATACTTCGCGCGCCAGATCGCGCACCGTCTCGGCATTCCGGTCGGCGAAATCGGTACGGCGGGCTTGAAGGATCGCCGTGCCGTCGCCCGGCAGATGGTCTCGGTCCCCGCCGCCGTGGAAGATCGGCTGCCGCAACTGGAAGGGGACGGCATCCGCATCTTGAAGGTAGATCGCCACGGCAACAAGCTCCGGCCCGGTCATCTGCATGGCAACCGCTTTCGCGTCCTTATCCGTGATGCGGTCGCGAACGCCGCCGAGCTTGTGCCGAACCTGGTGGCGCGCTTGCAGTCGGTAGGGATGCCGAATTTCTATGGACCGCAGCGCTTCGGCCACGACGGGGAAACGGTCTTGCTCGGCCTCGCGCTGTTGCGCAATCAACCGCTGCCGGCGGGGCGTTTCGGCGGGCGGCTGAACGCCCGAAGTCCTTTTTTACGCAAGCTCGCGCTCTCCGCGGCCCAGTCGGCTCTTTTCAACCATTATCTGTCGTGCCGAATGGGTGACGGCTTGCTCGCGCGCGTCTTGCCCGGGGACGTGATGGCCAAGTGGCCCTTCGGCGGGATGTTTACAGCTGACGATGTCCCCGCCGAACAGCTGCGCTTCGAGGCGCGCGAAATCGTTCACACCGGCCCGATTTGGGGTCGAAAAACCTTTCCCGCTGCCGCATTGGCAGCCGAACGCGAGACCGCGGCGCTCGCCGACTGTGAAGTTTCGTCAGCTGCGCTAAAACAATTCGGTAAACTCTTGCAAGGAACCCGGCGGCACAATATCGTCCCCATAATTGACCTGGAAGTGCAGCTGGAAAACGGAGGAATCCGACTCGCTTTCCGCCTCCCAGCCGGAAGCTATGCGACAGTCCTGCTCCGCGAATTGATGAAGAGCGAAACAATTGACGTTTCGGAAGAATCAAGCTCGTAGTGCCCGGCCTTATCCGGTCGCACCTGTAGCACAAGCGGGCAGCTTGTGCCGAATGAGCGTGATTACGGTCCGAGCGCGCCGATTGTAGCGCTTGCGACGGTCCCGGTCGTGGTTTCGATCGGGCGCCGGGGAGATTGTTTTTGACGCCCTTTCCGCAGCTGCGGGAAAATCGGAGCCAGGGGTTCGCGTTCGTTTTCCGGTTACGCGAAGTTCATGGGAGAGACCAGTGGAAATCCTGACGGAATGCACCGTTCCCGAGAAGATTCTCATCGCAGCTGTGCAGCTGGAGGAGCACGGCAACTCGCCGTTCAGCGCCGAGGCATTGATCGTCGCCTCGTGGCAGAAGTTTCCAAAGACATTCGGCCTGAAAGGCTTCGCCGACCAGTATCCGGATTCAAACAAGGTGTTGTCGAGCATCATGGGCGAGAAAGGTCTTGCGCGCCGCGGCTCGCTCGTGAAGATGGGCCAGAAGCTGTACGCGCTGACGCGTGAAGGTCGCGAGGCGGTCCGCCGGCTGTTTAACGAGGATGAGCCCAATCCGCCGCTGCTGTCGGCGAACTCCACCTCGGCCGCGCCGCCGCGGCCGGTCAATCGGCTGTCGCGCGACGATGAAAAGTTCCTGCTCGGCTTGCTCGCTTCCTCGGCGGTCGAGAAGTTTCTGGAGGGACGCAAGACCGAACTAACCTTCGGCGACGCGACGCGGTTCTGGAGCATCACCGATAACCTGCAGGGCGAGGCGCTGACAGGCAGGCTCTCCAAGGTCCGCGCCGTCCTCGGCGAGATTGATCGCCAGGTGGCCAACCAGGACGCGATCATGAGCAACGGCCGCAGCATTTCAAGCGACGACGTCGGCCAGCTCTGCGACGTGCATGCATACCTGGAAGATCGCTTCGCTCGGCATCTCAATTTGCTGCGGAATCGGACGGATCGGGGGTAATCGAGGTTCGCATCCGTCGTTTGCGGTTCGCGCCCACGCCATGTATCGTTGACCGAATGTGGCGGGCTCGAGCCGTAAACAATTCATCCCGCCTTCGAGTCGAATTTTCCAGGCGTCGCCACCGCGTCGTCAAACCGCAGCATGGAACCGGCCACGTATTCCGCATTGATCTCCACGCTGATCCACTTGCGTTCCAGCGATTGGGCCACAAAGCCCGTCACATTGCTCCCGGCGAACGGATCGACGACGAGCTGCTTCGCTTCCGTGAGGAAACGAATGAAGAAATCCGGTAGCGGATGGGGAAAGCGCGCCGGGTGGATCGCAATGCCCGCGTCCCGGCAACGGCGGAAGTAATCGTCGCTCGACCGCGTGTTTGGAATGGTGAGCATGTTCGGCGGGATGGCGCCGCCGTTGTCGCGGCGGAAGTGCGGCCCGATCTCGTGCTGCGACGGCCGCATCGCCGTGTCGTAACCGTCGCGCAGCAGCCGCCGCATCGACCGGCTGTACGGCTTCAGCACCCGGCGGTTGTCCGCGTTGGGCGTAACGCTCTTCGACAACCACCACAGCGTGTTGACGGCGTCCTTGACCCTTGTTCGCTTGATCGTCACCCACTGGGCCGGCGTCGGCAGCCGCGACGGATTGAACCAGTAGAATTCCTGCGCCAAATGGAAGAGTTTGGAGAGGCGCAGAATCAATTCATATTGAAAGAGCGACTTCGTGCCGCTGCCGGGGTTCCAGGCGCCGCTCAGGTCGTAAACAAAGCTGCCGTCCGGCCGCAGCACACGGTGAATCTCCTCCGCGAAAGGGACGAACCACTCGACATATTCGGTCGCCGAGACATTGCCATACGCCTTTTGCCGCCGCAGAGCGAACGGCGGCGACGTGAAGACGAGCGCGACCGAGCCCGCCGGCAACCGGCGCAGCACGTCGAGCGCGTCGGCGTGATAAGCGCGGCCCCAGCGCGTCGTGTACGCCGGCGTCTGCCCGAAGTCGCCCAACTTTGCCTCCGTCCGTGCGATCCGTAGTTCTGCGGAGGGGGACTATACAGCGGGTCCAGACCGGCTCAAGGTCGGTTGCATGCGAGCGACGACGGCGAATTCATTTCTGCCGCCTCGGCTGACGGCGCAGCCGAGCGCTTTTTGCGATATATGTATGTGATTTGAAACAGGTTACGTTCAGAAACGCAGTCGCTGACCGCGCGTGGAGGAAAATACCTAACTTATTTTCTGAAAACGACTTAACCCAAGTTACTGAGTTACAAGAAAAAAGCGCGATTTTCCGGCTGTTTAGCGACGCAAGTCCTTATTTGGCAATGCGCGCTCCGGCAAATCAGCGTGTAGTGAAGACCTACCCCCTTGCATCGGCCCTTTTGCATGTG
>JBGQKZ010000017.1:0-89312 GCA_041499805.1 Gemmataceae bacterium | reverse complement strand
TGGCCGGGCCTCCGTGCGGGTTTGCAGACTTCGTCAGCTGCAAGATTATCCGCAGGAGGCCCTCTCGACTATGTATCCCAGGGCTGCAAGGCCCTGCAATCACAGCGGTTACGCTAGAGCGGACGGGCGGTTACGCCCAACATGCGAAGCATCGTGAACTCGTCCATTACAGACCTCCTTCGCGACCACCCGCCGCGCCTGATGCACCGCGAGCAGACTCAAGTCATTGCGTCTGCCCCTGTCGCGGCAATCCGAGTGATCGCAAACTCTTGAGGACCATCACCAAAGCGGCGACGAGGAGGATGGTCCTTACGACTGTAAAACCAAGAATCGTGTACACATCAATTTCGCTCATCGTGCGGCTGCCACCCGCGAACGGGGAGAATGATGGGTGGTCGGAGAAGAGAGTGTACCGATAGCAGCGCTCCGCAAAGCCAACCAAGAGACAGCCGAGGAATAGATACAACGACGTCACGAATCGGCGAGGGCGGCGAGACTTGCCCTTGATGGCCCCTGGGGCAAGGAGATAGATAAAGGCGACAGCAAAGAAAGCAAAGATGGCAAGCAAGTCGATGCTGGCGCCAATGCCGCTGAATAACCGTGACGCGCCGAGCTGTTCCATAGCAAACACCCTTAGATCAACACTGTTCTATTCCAGCGGCGTGTCCGCATCGAGATCCACGGCGTCACGCGGCTTCTCAAACTGTTTACCGACGAAGTAGAACGCGACCGAGGCGATCAACGTGACGCCGGCGGTGATTGCGAAAAATTGTCCTGGAGGTAGCGAACCACGTTTCGCGATTGGGTCGGTGAGCGAGCCGCCGTAGAACGGCATCCAGCCGACGTTGATGAAATTGGCCAGAGTGTTGGTCAACAAGAAGCACGCCGTCACGAAGCCCTTCATGCTCTTGGGCGCGGCGGCGTAGGAGAGGTCGAGCATCGTGCCGTACAGCAACACCTCGCCAAACGTCAGCACGATGTAGGCCAGCGCGGGCCACCAATACGAGAGCTTCACAGTCGCGATTTCCTTGCCGTCGGGCAGCACCTCGGTGTGGCCCTGAGTCAAATAGCCGGCCACGGCCATGATCCCGATAGCGGCCGCCGTCAGAATGAAGCCGGCCAGAATCTTGCGCATGGACGTGAAAACCTTCCCGTCCGGATCAAAGCGCGCGTACAAGAGATTGAAGGTCGGAATCAGAATGATGACGAAGAGCGCGTTGAGGAATTGCAACTGATCCGGTGCGATTCGGCCGCCCGGCGCGATCTTGTCGCCTATCCACTCACCCACCACCGGGATTTGACTGATCCACGGAACGCTCAGGTTTATGTAGTCGCGCGTGAAGTACACCCACAGCGAATCGTTGTGCTCATAGCCGAGCCAGAAGAAGATCACCAGTGCGAAGATGCCGAACAGGCGCACCAACGTCTGTCGTCGCAGGCGGCGCTCTTCCGGCGTCAGCTCATGGTGTTCGGGTTTCTCCAGGGCATAAAAGCGTTTGCCGGCCGCGAACACCGCAAGGGAGGCGACCATCAGCCAGGCCGGGAATTGGAAAGCGATGGCGTAAGCTGTCTGTACGACCTCCGGAGAAGCGAGTTCCGCAATGTTCTCCGCCTTACCGGACGCGATGAGTTCATCTGCTTTCATCCTCGCCTCGACCGTGAGGTGCGAATAGATGTAGTTTTCGCGAATCGCGGGGAGGGCCAATTGTGAGATGAGAGCGCCGATGTTGATCGACAAGTAGAACCACAGGAACGCGGCGCTGCGCAACGACTCCTGACCGGGCCGTTTCTGATCGTACGTCTGTCCAAGAAGACTCGAGATGTTCGGTTTGATGACGCCGCTGCCGCCCGCGAGCAGGGCGAGTGCGATGAGCATCGCCATGTCGGTGGGAATGCCCAGGATGAAGTGGCCGAGAACGTAAGGGACGGAGAAGCCGACGATCGTCCAGTACCGCCCGAGCCAACGGTCGGCGAGGTAGCCGCCCAAGAGAGGCAGGAAGTAACATGCCATTTTGAACCCGGAATAGATCTGCCCCGCGTCCTTCGCGGCAAAGTGCAGAGCGCCGGTCAAATAAAGGCTCAAAATGGCCCGCATCCCGTAATACGAGCTGCGTTCGGCGAACTCGCCCCAGAAGAAGAACCAAATTGCCGGCGGATGGGTCTTCGGTACAGGTTTCTCGTCTGGAAGGTCAACGCCGACTTTCTCCGTTGTGGACATGACGTTCCCTTAAGGAGATTGACGTAGCAATCCGGCAATTCCGATGAATTCGGGCAGCTTACGATCCCGCGTCCGGCGTGAAAAACACCGCCCGCCAAACCGCCTGCCAGCGTCCTTGATGCCGGGCGAATACGAACAGATCGCGCCCCGCGTCTCGGTGGGTCTCACCCTTCATTTGATAGGTGATCTTCCAGCCAAACGCGGCCGTCGCCGTGTCGCCCCACGCCGAAATCTCGGGCTCGCTCTCTTCGTGCTCCAAAATCGTAGCATCGCGAACGAAATCCTCATAGCTTTTTACGCATGCGTCCCGGCCGGCGGCGAGCACGCGGAAATCGGGGCCGACGATGCGCATGTCGCAATGAAACAGCGCAGCCAACTCGGTCGTGCGGCCACGGCGCCAGCAATCGCGGATCTGTTGCAGCAGCCGGTGAATTTCGGCCTTGGTATCATCGGGGTGAGGAAGTGCCATCTGTTTTCGCTCCGGCGCTCAGCCACGGGCCTCCGGTTCCTCCGGCAAATCAAAGTGCTCGCCTTGCAAATCGTCCTTCCAAACGTCGATCGCGTTGCGAATGCGTTCGCGGGCCAGCCGCATTTGAGCGTCGATCATCCGCCGCTGGGCGCCGAGGATCGGCCAGAAAATCGGGATGATCGACATGCAGCCTTGCACGTTGCGGAAGCCCTGCATGCTCTCAACCAGCGCCCGGTATTCGGAGATGGCGTTGCGGAGGTAAAGCGATTTCGCCTTGCGCACTTCCTCGCGCGACAACCCGGAGAGGCCCGCGACGAAGAGTTGCAGTTTTTCGGGGGAGAGGAAATCTTGTGATTGTTGCATGCACGACTCCAGCGGGCGCGTGGCGGGCGCCAAGGCGGACCGGCGTGTGCTCGGGCGTGGTCAACCCTCCGCCATCTTCGACCACCTCGACGACGGGCAGACGTCGCGGCCATTCGGATCACTTCTCGGTTTTCGCGTAGTTGACCATGCCCGAAATATCGATCACCACCGCCGGCTCGTCGCCCACCACCCAGGCATCATGTCCGGGCGGCAACAGCGACACATCGCCGGGTCCGAACTCGGCTTCCGAGCCGTCGTCCATTAAAACGTGCATCCGGCCGGAGATGTGATATTGCAAGTGGGGCGCCTCGCAACTCTTCGTTTTCACCACGGGCTTCAGCGACGTGGACCATTTCCAGCCCGGCTGAAAGATGCCGCGGCCGAAGGTGACGCCGCCGAGGGTCACGAGTTCTAGCCGACCCAACGGAAATTGCCTCGTCTCCGCGGGCTTCGAGAAACTTCTGTGCTGCATCGCCGCCATGAGTCGATTCCCTTCATTTGTCGGTGGCCTCGGCGAATCGTTGAATGGCACACGCAGTTTACGCGGAGCGCGGCAAGATTCCTAACATCGAGATGAGAAATTGCCCGATTTTACCCTATTGGGGTGTTCTGTTTGTTAACCATTTTTGGCAGTCAAGCAACCGCCACGCCACAATTGACAGCCCATGTTAGTCAGACCGCGCCGGTTCACCCGCCTTGCCGTTGTTTTTCCCGGCTTGGCCGGTATAGTCAGCGGGTTGAAGTCGGCAACGGAAGGTAGGACGCCTTCAAGAGTTAAGCTGGAAACTCACGCCGGAGGACGCAGAGGAAATGAGTTTTCTTCCTCCGCGTCCTCCGCAGTAAGATCGGGCAGCAAGGACGCGAGCCATGAGTTTGCACATCCACGCAGGGCCGCCGGCACGGCGCGAGAGCGAACGGCTGGATTACGCGCGGCAAATTGTTCAAGCCGAGGCGGCAGCACTACAACTCGCCGCTCAGCGCTTGGGCGAATCGTTTATTCAAGCCGTTGACCTTATCTACGGCTGCTCGGGCCGGGTCGCCGTCACAGGCACCGGCAAGTCGGCGGATGTCGGCCAGAAGATCGCCGGCACGCTCAATTCCACAGGCACCCGCGCATACATCCTCGATGCCACCCGCGCGGTCCACGGCGATCTCGGCATGGTGCATCCCGACGATCTTGTGTTCGCCCTATCGCACAGCGGCGAGAGCGAGGAGATTGTCCGGCTTCTTCGGCCGTTGAAGGAATTGGCCGCGGGCTTGATCGGCCTCACCGGCACGCCGCGCAGCAGTCTGGCGCGCGAAGCGGATGTTGCCATTATCTACGGGCCACTGGAGGAAGTCTGTCCGCTCGGGCTTGCCCCGAGCGCCAGCACCACGACCATGTTGGCGCTCGGCGACGCCCTCGCCTTCGTTCTGAGCCGGATGCGTGACTTCAACCACGAAGACTTCGCTCGTTATCACCCTGCCGGCAGCCTCGGACGAAAGCTGCTGAAGGTCGAGGCCGTGATGCGCCGCGGACCGGAATTGCGGTTGGCCTCGTGCGACGCAACCGTGCGCCAAGTCTTCGGTCAAGCCGGACGCCGCGGTCGGCGCACCGGCGCGGTGATGCTGACCGGCCAAGATGGCCGGCTGTGCGGGATATTTACCGACAGCGATCTCGCCCGCCTGTTCGAACAGCGCCGCGACGATGCGCTGGATCGGCCGGCACACGAGGTGATGACGCCGCACCCGATCACCGTATCGGTCGGCGCCCGCGTCGCCGACGCCGTCGAAATCCTCCGCCGCAAGAAGATCAGCGAATTGCCCGTCATCGACGCCCTGGGACGGCCGGTCGGATTGATCGACATTACCGACCTGATTGGCCTTGTCCCGGCGGAGGAAGAGGCGCTGGTGGCGTGACAATAGCAAGACGACAGGGTGACAGGGTGACAAGGCGACAGGGTGACACGGTGAGCGACAGAACTGGTGAGCGGATCGGCGCCGAAAAAACCCGCCAAACGGGTCCCGGTCACCTTGTCACCCTGTCGCCTTGTCACCTTGTCACTCCGACGCTTGCCACCCGCTGTCAGTCGGTCGAGCTGCTGCTGCTCGACGTCGACGGCGTCCTCACCGACGGCGGCATCATCTACACCGATCAGCACGTGGAGTTGAAAAGCTTCCACGTGCGCGACGGCTCGGGTTTGAAGCTGTGGCAACGAGCGGGCAAGCGGTCGGCAATTCTGACGGGCCGGTCGTCGCGGGTCGTGGACATTCGGGCGACGGAACTCGGCATCGACCGTGTCATCCAGGGAGCGGCGGACAAGCTGACGGCCTACCGACCGTTGTTGGCGGAGATGAAGCTGCGGCCGGAACAGGTCTGTATGGTCGGCGACGACATTCCTGATCTCCCCGTGCTGCGCAACTGCGGTTTGGCGGTCGCCCCGGCCGACGCTTGCCTGGATGTCTTGGCCGATGTCCATTTCGTAACTCAGGCCGGTGGCGGCCACGGCGCGGTGCGTGAAGCGATTGAGTTGGTCCTGAGCTGCCAGGGCCATTGGCAACGGATGCTGGCCGGCGACCGGGATGCAGCGCTGTAGTCAGTGGTTCGATGTCCATAGTCCCTTGTCGGTTGCAACGGACTACGGACAAAGGACAAAGGACAATACTATGTGGACCCCCAAGCGCATCGGCCTACTCGTCGTCGGCTTCGCGGTCTTTGCCGGGGCGTACGGGGTCTACGCGCACTTCCTCGGCGCCATCAACGGCCTGCCGCCGCTGCCGGAAGCGTATCTGCCGAACGAGACGCTTGTTATGACGCCGGAACCGCCGGCCCAACCCCGGCAGCAGGAGGTCGATCGCAAGCTGCGCATGGCCTTCGGCGAAGATTGCGAAGAGCTATCCCGATCTATCCGCTTTGAGGTGCGCAATCGAGGTATGGCGCTGTCGGCCGGCGCTATCATCTTCGAAAAGAACGGCGATGTGAGCCTGTCCCCGATTAGTCTGGCGTTGTTTGGCAAGACCGTGGGACCAGCGGGCGTGCCCGAGATTAATACCGTGCGCGCCAAGGACGCGATTCTCACCTTTGACCGGCCGATCAGGAATCCGATGGACATGGAGAAAGCGAAGCTCCTCAAAGCGCAATTGGGAAAAGATCAGCAAGGCGGAGAAGTCTTCATCACGAATAATCGCCGAACGCTGCCGCGCGACGACGACATCACGATCGTTACCCCCGGACCAATCTATTTTGACGAGGCGAAACGCCTCGTCTGGACAAACAACGTCGTCACCATTCTCGATCACCAGTGCAAGCCGGAACCGATGAAGATCGATTCGACAGGACTACAACTCTTCTTATCCACGGAAACGGCCGTGACCGCGGCCGCACCGCCCGCGCAGGCGAAACCGCCGCGACGCAAGGGGGATGCAATCACGGGCGTCGAACATATCGTGCTGCTTTCCGGCGTGAAGATGGACCTGTGGGTGGACGGCCGTTCCGGCTTCCTCGCCTCGGGCAAGCCGGCGTTGCCGACGAGCCCGACGCCCGGCGGCAAGACGCCGAATCCACCCGTGCCGCCGCCGGAGACGGCGAAGATCGTCATCACAACCGCCGGGCCGTTCTCGTACGACATGGCGAAGGACATCGGCCAGTTTGACGCGCCTCCCAAGAAAGAAGGCCTCTTGCCCGATCCCGTGCAGGTAACGCGCATCCACGAGCCGGCGGAGGCGGGCAAGCGCGACCATTTGGAATGCGATCATCTCCTCTTCCAGTTCCACCGGCGGTCGAGCACCGAGCCGAAGAAGGACGACCGCTCCGTGGAGCTGGAAATCGAAAGCGTCCACGCCACCGGCGAGAACCTGACGATCACGTCCGACGCCGAGATGCTGACGGCCTACGGCAACGACCTCTTCTACGACAACCGCACCCGCCAGACGACGCTGAAGGGCGACCAGGAGATGGTCGCGATCAAGGAAGGGAACGAAATCCACGCCCGCGAACTGCAGCTCATCGACCAGAAGGGCGCTCAGCAAGCCACGGCGCTGGGGCCCGGCCGGATCGACATGCTCGACAAAACGACCGGCAAACGGACGCAGCACGCCATCTGGAAAGACACGTTGATCTCCGGCCGCGACGGCACGCTGGACTTGTTGATCCTCACTGGTGAAGCCGTTTTCAAAGACGACGAACACGATCAAGACCTGCGCGCCGATACGCTCAGAGTCTGGCTGGAACCGGCTCAACCCGGCGTTAACGGACAAGCGCCGCACGGTCGTACGCCACACCACATCGAAGCCATTTCCCGCGTCGCCGCGCGTTCCAAGGAGATGATCATTCACGATACGGACCGGCTCCAGATTCGCTTTGTGCCGGCGCCGGCGGGAACACAGCCGACCGCACTCATCGGCCCTCCGAGCATCCTTCCGCAAGCCGCTCCGCCGGTTGGAGCATTACCGCAAGGCCCGAGCAACCTGCCGATTCAACCGTTGCCGGCGAACCCGAAGCCGCAGAAGCCGATCGACTTGAGCGCCCATCTGGTCGAGGCGGAAGTTTGCCAGGTGAACGGGAAGAACGAGTTGCTCAACCTACGCACCGAGGGCACGGTGCGCGTCACGCAGGAGCCGTCTGCGCCCGACGAAAAGGGCGTGAAAATCGAGGGAGAAACCCTCCGTCTGACACATTACTCCACGGGCAATGTGCTCGTCGTCACCGGCGACCGCAGCGTGCAGGATCTCGCCATGTTGCAGCTCAATAGCCTCGTGATCATCGGTCCTGAGGTGAACATCGATCAGACCAACAACAAGGCGTGGGTCAACGGCACCGGCCTGATGGTGATGGAGAGCAGCAGCGACTTTCAAGGGAACAAGCTCAATCGCCCGGTGCCCCTGAAAGTGATCTGGAACAAAGAGATGTTCTTCAAAGACAATTACGCCTCGTTCCAGGGCGGCGTGCAGGCGGAGCAAGAAAGCGGCAAGCTGACGTGCCAGTCGCTTCAGGTCTATTTCGACAAACCCATTTCACTGAAAGAAGGCGAAAAGACCAATGAGCCGAAGCCGAAAGCCAAGGAATTGATTTGCGACCAGAGCGTGCAGGTCGAGGACGAAAACCGCGTGAGTGGCAAGCTGGTGCGCTGGCAGCACATCCAATGTCCCGCACTCAAGATGGACACCGACGAGTCAACGGCCCAGGGCGGCGGTCCCGGTGTGGTCCGCCTCCTCCAGCACGGCAATTCGGCGACCCTCACCATTCCCGCGGCGCCAACGGCGAAGAAAGCGCCGACGCCGCCCGAGCAACTGCCACTGAAGCTCATCGAGGTGAAGTACGTTGGGCGCATGAACGCGAACAACAAGAAGCATCTCGCGGAGTTCTACGACACGATCGAAGTCCTCAACGTCCCCGTCGAAAAAGAGGACGTTCATCTGGCAATCGACAAGAACAATCTCCCGCCGTGCGGCATGTACTTGCAGTGCGAACGGAAATTGGAAGTCTACAGCCGCGACGTCAACGGCGCCGCAAACCAGTCGTTGCGGGCCATCGGCAAGGTCTTCTTTCGAGCGCGCGACGAGAAGGGCAAGGAAGTGTACGGCACCGCCGAGGAACTCAAGTACTCGCAGGAAAAGGATCAGGTGATCCTGGACGGCGGGTCGAGCGGCATGGCGACGCTCAACCACGTGACCGCCCGCGGAGCGCCCCCGTCCGGGATGAAAGCACGTCAGCTTATTTACAATCTGAAGACCGGCGCCATGAATATCGCCGACGGGACTGACTTCAGCGGCTCGGTCATCGGCAAGTGACGCGCCTTACTTCCCTTTACACGACTTGACCATGACGGCGACGAGCAAGGTATCGTCCTCCGCGGTCTTGTAACGGCTCATGAGCGGCCAGTACTTACCGCAGCAAGTCGTGTAGCTTAATGGGCCGGTGGAGGGCAACTTCACGGTCAGCTTGACCTTGCCGTCCTTATCCGGACCTTCCACGATCGTCACACACGCCTTCTCACTTTCGACGAGCGGGAAGTGTTCTTTCTTGCCGATCGCTACGGGCTTTTCGTTCTGGGTCGCCAACTTGAAGCTCGTAAGTTTCGGATGTTGTTTGCGCACTTCGTCGGCGATGCAGCGCAGGCGTTTGTCAACCTCCGTGCCGCGGTCATTTGCGACAATCGCGATGAGAACGACTTTCACGTCGTCATCGTCGGCGCGCGCGGCGCCGGGCACGGTCAAAAGACCAGCCGTCACCAGACCCGCGGCCGCTAGACCGACGAGGACACGTGACAACGACATGACTACGGCTCCTTCGGATTGGGCGGATTGGGCAGATCGCTCGGCGTCCACATTTTTGGCAAGACGCCGTCTTCGCTCGGTTCAACTTTGTTGACGATGATGTCGCCCTTCGTCGCCAGCTCGATCGGCTCGCGGAGCGGCGGCACGCCGACGATGAGGAGATTCACGTCCTCGTCGTCAATCGTCAGAATGGCAACGTCTTCATTGGTGGCGACGGCAAACGGTTCGTTTTCCGGGACGGGCGCCTCGGCGATGATCGGCGGCTGCGGCTCCTCCACGGGCGCCGGCGCCGGCCACAACGCCACGAGCACACAGGCCGCGGCTGCCGTCGCGGCCAGCGTCGCCGCGATCCAGGGCAAGCCCGCCACGCGGCGCGGACGGGAATGTGACCGCTCCGCCAGACCGGCTTCAATGCCCGTCAGCACGCGCTCCCATGCGGCAGCGGACGGCGCCGGCGCCGGCAGCCGCTGCCAGGCGCGCAGCAGGTCGCGCTGCCCTTTGATCTCGTGGGCGGTCTCCGGATGTGTCGCGAGCCAGCATTCGACGGCGTCTCGACTCGCGTCGTCCAGCTCACCGTCGGCGTATGCGGCAAGCCGTTCCGCGCTGGGTTCCTCAGATTGTTCTCCAAACTCCCGTTTCATAAATCGGTCCGCTTAGCCAGGTAGACCCGCAGTTTTTGGCGGGCATAGAAGAGCCGGCTCATCACCGTGCCGATGGAGATGCCGAGTGTGTCGGCGACCTCGCGATAACTCAACTCGGCATCGGCATGAAGAACGAAGGTCACGCGCTGAGGTTCAGGCAGAGTTGCGAACGCCTCATCAAGCTGGCGCCGCAGGTCCGAACGTTCCAGGGATTGCGAAGTCAAGTCGGCGGCAAGGGGCTGCATCTCTTCGCGTTCGGGCCCGCCGAGAGCATCAAGGCTCAATGCCTCGCGCCGGCCGCGCTGCCGTCCCAGATCGAGGGCCGCGTTGCTGACGACCCGCAACAGCCAGGTCTTGAACGAGCTGCGTCCTTGAAAGCTGCCGAGATGGGTGAGGGTCTTAATGAACCCTTCCTGCACCGCGTCGAGCGCGTCGGCCTCGTTGCCGAGCAGGCGATAGGCCACGCGATACGCCGGCATCCGGTAACGCCGGAACAGCTCGTCCAGCGCGTGCAAGTCTCCGCCAGCATGGCGCGCAAGCAACTCGTCGTCGCTTGGGAGCGGCCGGGAGCACAGTGCGGCACAGGCGGACATGGAGTCTCCAGCGTTCCCGATAGTCAGACGGCCCAAGAAGCTGCATTATTCACCCTATCTTAATCATCTCCGCCCACCGATGCGAGCCGATATCGCGACCCGAAGCCGCCTCGTTGCACGTTGCATCGTTGCACAGGGTGGTCATGTTGCAACGATGTGCGCTCCGTGCAACGAGTGCAACGAATGCAACGAATGCAACGATGCCCGGTTAAGTGGTTATTCGATGGTGGTTTACGTGGCGCACACACGTCGCGGGCGCGCGGCGTGTCCCCTCCACGGCGCGGACATTTATGAAGACGCCTTCGTACTGCATTCTTTTTCGTTTGACAAGCGGCAAGCAGTGTCCGGATGATTGGCCGGCAGGGAACTCACTTCTCGCGCCTGTGCAGGGGGCCAACCATGAATCGTCGATCCCTTCTTTTCCTCGCCCTTCTCGCCGGTTTGATCGGCGTCGGCGCCATGAGCGGCCAGAAGAAAACGCAAAACCTGCTTGTACTCGACTGGGCCGCGAAATCGTCGCTGCCGACGCCGCCGTTCGCGATTCTGCTGGAAATGGGCTTGAAGGACGAATCGGCGACCGACTATTCCGGCTCGTCGACCGTCACCGGCGCGAAAGTCGTCCATCGCGAAGGCTACCGTTTCCGTAAGGACGACAAGCTGATCGAGCCGAACAGCTGGAATGCCGGTTCGCACCGCCCGCTCCGCTTACCGCCGCGCATGGTGGTCCGTGCGGTCAACGATCAGATCGCCACAGTGGGCGTCGTCATGCACCTCGCCGACGTGCAGCCCGATGCCGCCATCACGGTACAGAAGAAGGACGACGAAACGGCAAAAGCGACCGTTGCCGTCAAGGACTTGCTCGCCGGCAAACCGCAGCCGATCTGGAACGGCCACGGAGCGCTGCGACTCATCTCCACCGCGACGCCGGTCGTCACCGCCAAGACCGAGGACGACTTCCCCGCCGCCGCCTACGGCCCCGACGGCACGCTCTGGGTCGCCTACATCAGCTACACCAACCGCGACGAAAGCCGCCGCATCGAGCAGCACGCGCTCAAGGAGCAGCCGAAGGATTTCAAAGCCTTCTACACGCCGGAGTTCGCGGATCAGTTGTTTGTGAAGTATTACCGCGACGGGAAGTGGAGTGAGCCGATAGCGGTGACGGGGCCGAAGGAGGATTTGGTGCGGTGTGCGATTGCGGTGGAAAGCGACGGAAATGCTTGGGTCGCGTATAGTGCGAATCGCCGAGCAGAACATCAAATCTACTGTAGACCCCTCAGCAAAAAGCTCAGTCGCCCCGGCGGGGTAAGTGCGACTCTAGGTCCTGAACAGCAATTGACCTCGGAATCGGGTTCCGCGCTTGGTGTGGTCATGTGCATGGACCAAGGTGGACAAGTCCGTGCGACTTATCAACATTGGGATGTCGCACCCCGCACGCGGAGCGGAGAAAACGATGCCGCGCATGCAACGTTTGGTCTGTTGACTTGCGCGGACGGAAAGTGGACGAGCGGATTGACGACCGCCGGTCTGAAAATGGCGCGCTACTACTTCGGCGGGGAAGGCAATACTTGGTACCCAGCGATAGCGGCCGCCCCAAATGGAACCGTCGCCGCCGCTTATGATTCACAAAAATCAGGGGACTATGACATCGGTCTGCATTTCATGGAGCCAAGAAGCGCCCGGAACGACCGTCCGTTACACTCATCCCGGTTCGAGGCTCGCCCCTCCATTGTCTACGATGAGGAAGGCCGTCTCTGGATTGCCTGCGAGGAAAGCGCCGAGAAATGGGGCATGGACTACGGTGCGTTGGATGCGAATGACGGCTCACCGCTTTACCGCGCCCGTTCCGTCCGGGTCGTCTGTCTGCAGGACGGCAAATTGTTCCGACCGGTCGCCGACTTACCGAGTTCGAGCAAGCAAGGCCCTCATCCCGACGAGAAAACGCTCCGTTACGCTTACCCAAAAATCGGCATCGACGGCAAAGGCCGCATCTGGCTCACCTACCGCCAAAAAGGCGGCACGCGCTACACGACGCATCCCGGTTCCTACTGGCTGACGTATGCCCGCCGGCTCGACGGCGATCACTGGTCCGAACCGATCGAGCTGCACCACTCCGACGGCCTCCTCGATAGCCGGCCCGTGCTGCTGCCGCACAAGAGCGGCGGCTTACTTGTCATTCACAACACCGACGGCCGATACACCACGCCGGAGAGCATCGACAACAACATTTACATGAGCTATCTCGACTTGCCGGGCGAGCCGGTGGAACCAAAGTTGGTGCCGCACGATCCGGGCAAGAAAGACCCGGCGTTGGTGAAGCGAGCGGAAGAGGAGAACGCCGCCGTCAAGCGCATCCGCGACTACCGCATCGACCTCGACGGCAAGAAATATCAACCGCTCCGCGGCGAGTTCCATCGCCACACCGAAATCAGTTGGGACTGCGGCCCCGACGGTTCGCTGGAAGACATGTGGCGTTACGCCATCGACGTCGCCCAGTTCGACTGGATCGGCAACGCCGACCACGACAGCGGGGCCGGGCGGGAATACTCGTGGTGGCTGATCCAGAAGTTCACCGACGCCTACCACGTCAAGAACCACTTCACGCCGATGTTCACCTACGAACGGAGCGTGGCCTATCCGCACGGCCATCGCAATTGCATGTTCGCCCAGCGCGGCGTGAGGACATTGCCGCGACTCGCGCCGCCGGCGCCGGGTCAGGGCGTCGCCGGCGTCCATCCCGACGACACGAAGATGCTGTACCGCTACCTGCACGAACTCGGCGGCATCTGCGCCAGCCACACCTCCGCCACCGGCATGGGGACCGATTGGCGCGACAACGATCCGCAGGTCGAGCCGGCGGTCGAAATCTACCAGGGCGATCGCATGTCGTATGAGTACGAGGGCGCCCCTCGCTCCGGTTACGACCCGCAGAGCAAAAAACTGCCAGCCCAAATCGGCGGCTGGCAACCGCTCGGCTTCCTCAATCACGCGCTGAAGGAGAAGGGCTACCGCCTCGGCTTCGAATCGTCGAGCGACCACTGGTCCACCCATATCTCATACACCGTCGTTCTCGCCGAGCGCCACGACCGCGAAGCAATCCTCGACGCCATGAAAAAACGGCACGTCTACGCGGCGACCGACAACATCATCCTCGACGTGCGCAGCGGCAAACACATAATGGGGGATGAGTTCAAGACGAACGACGCCCCGAAGTTGGATTTCACAGTCATCGGCACGAAGCCGCTCGCTCGTATCGACATTTTGAAGGATCACGAGGTGGTCGAGAGCATCAAAACCGACAAGCAAGACTACAAAGGGACATGGACCGATCCGAAGGCCGAGAAGGGAGTGCATTACTACTACGTGCGCGCGTTGCAGAGCGATGACGAGATCGCGTGGTCGTCACCGATGTGGATGGAAAAGAGTGATTGATGTTTAGCCGCCCGTCTCGGACGGGCGCGCGAAGTATTGCAAGACCGCGAGCGCCCGTCCGAGACGGGCGGCTAAACGAGGGGGGACGTGTACAGCGTCATGCCTTGGTAGTCGCGCACAAAGCCGGCGGATTCCAGCAAGTCACGCCCTTCCGTTTCAACAACCGGCCGGCCGTTCCATTCATCCACGGTGAGCTTGCGCCGGCCGGAGAGCGTCCGATCGGCGGTCAGGATGTTCGGCAGGCACGCAACGGCTGCGGCCGCGTCCTCGCGACTTGCGCTTGGTAACGCGGTCAGACGCTTGCCCTGTTGTTCGATCAAAAGGACCGGCCGTCCGGCGCGCAACACGAGCCAATTGCCGGGCCGGCGGGCGAACGCGCGCGCGCCTTCGCTCAGCGCGTCGATGGCGAGCGGCGCGCCGGCGCCGTACGGATTCGCCGGGTCCAGGCTGTGTAAGAGGATGACCGGGGCATTCACCGTTGAAGGCAGGTGCAATTCTTGCAGTTTCCGGGCGGCTTCGGGGAGGGCGAACTGTGCGCCGGACAAGCCTTCCACGAAGTAACCGCGGCGCACGTCGCCGGCCAACTCCATGCGGCTGAACACTTCATAAAGAATGCGCCACGGCGGCATGGTGGGATCGAGCAGGGCCAGCTCGCGGGCGACGATGCCGTAGCGGTGCAGCAACAGGACTGCCTGGAAAACAATCCGTTGCTCGGCCTCCGGATGCCCCCACGGCACGAGAGACCAGCGACCTTCTGGACGCGTCGAGGCAGCACGGCGGCGAAGCGACGACAGCGTTGCCCGCGGCGACAAACCGCGACCTGGCGAGCCCCGAAGATGAGAGAGGGGAGAATGCGATGCGAGCTCCGGTCGCTCACGCTCCCGGCTTGTTAACGAAGGGTCTTTCTCTTCGCCTTTACGGATCACGTCGAAGTGGTCGTTCGTAACCAGTCCGCGGCGCAGGAGGCCCCACAAGGACGCGCGCACGGCGGTGGGCGGCGCTTGTGTTTCGCGGGCGATGTCGCCCACGAAGGAGGCGCCGCGCCCACGAAGGTATTCTAGCGCCGTTTCCTCGGCGGGTGATAAGGTCGGTTGATCGGCGGGCGGCGGCAACGCGGCAAGACTTTCGCGCCGCCAAAAGGCTAACGCGCCGGCGCCGTCGCTGGCGCCACTGCACACCCACGTCCATTCACCGCGTGCCGCGGCGTCGTCGAGCCAGCGCGGTTGATACGCCGCGACGCGGGCCGGCAGCACGGCATGTTCCCAAAGTTCAGCCGGCAGCGGGAAACCTTCCAGCCGGTCAAGCGTTTCGATCAGCCCCTCCGCCTGGCCACGCCGCGCTTCCGGGTGGACGCCTTGCCAGCGCAGCAGGAAATCGGTGAATTGTGTCGGCGAACAGGTGATGATCTCGCGGCGGAGCAGCGACAGGCTGCTGCGCTGCACTTGCGCGAGATTGTCGGCGATGGACCATTCGGTCTCGGATTCAACCGCAGCCGCAGGTCCCGTCGGGCCGCCGGGACCTACCGGGCGACGCACCGCGATCAGGCGGCCCGCGCCGGCCCATTCCTCCAGCTTGCGCCGTGCCCAATCGGGTTCGAAGGGGTAGCGGTCGAGCACGTCAGTTAAGCCAACGAGCGCATGCGTCTCGAGAAAGCGGCGCAGAATCGTTTCGGCCGCGGCGGACTCGCTGGCCGAACCGTTGCCGAGCCCGAATGCGTGCCGGTAACGCTCCTCTTCTTCCGTCGATACCCAACGGAGCGACTCGCGGCAGTGCGGCAGCTCAATGCGCTTCGCTCGGCCATCACTCTCGAGTTGTTCCAGAAACTGCTGCATCGGCCCTTCCAGCTCGTTGGCGCTGAGGTCGCCGAGGCGGCGGAGCCATTCGGCCATCTCCGCGGAAGTACGCGGCGGCTGCCCAATGCCGCGCAGGCGCCGTTCCACTTGGTACACGGCCCGAGCATCGAGCAAATGGCCCTGTTTCCCCGGTGTGACGAGTTGTTCCAGTAATTGCCGATCGAGCAACGGTGCGCCGGTCCGCTCCGCTTCCGGGCCGTCGTCGCCGTACATGTTCGCCATCGTGAAGCCGAACAGAAGCGTCGCAGCGAACGGGGACGGGGCGTCGGCTCGACGGGTTGCGACACGCACCTTCCCGTCACGGAGGTCGCCGAGCAATTGCTGTAACCGCGGCAGGTCGAGGTGATCGTGCAGACACTCACGAAACGTCTCCGCCACGATCGGGAAATCGGGGTATTTGCGGGCGACCTGAAGGAGATCGCGCCCGCGCAAACGCTGCAACCAGAGTGGCGCGCGCTTGCCCGGACTTATGCGCGGCAGCAGCAAAGCGCGGGCCGCATTTTGGCGGAAGCGGAGCGCAAAGAGGGCGCTGTCGCCCAATTCATCAAGTATCAGCGCTTCCACGTTCTCCGGCGTAATCCCGTCAAGCAGGTCGAGTACCGGCTCGTCCATGTCGGCAAGGCGGACGAGCACGCCATCGTCGGCGTGCAGGCATTGCGGACCGTAGCCGTGGCGCTGGCGCAAGCGTGCCTCTATCGCCAAGCGCAACGAAAGGTGCAAGCTGCTGCCGAGCGGGCTCAAGAGCAAGACTTGCCAGTCGCCAAGTTGATCGCGGAACGCCTCGATGAACAGGGTTTGATCGGTTGGGAGCGTGCCCGTGGCGGCGAGTTGGCGGCGAACATAAGCACGCAGGTTCTTTGCGGCATTGGCGTCGAGCTGGAACTCGTCTTCCAGCCAGCGCGTGCAATTTGCGTCGTCGAGCCGCTCCGTGAGTTCACGCAGGGACCGGCCGATGGCGAGGCCGAGATGGTAGCTGCGGCCCGCCCTTTCGCCGTGCCAGAACGGCACCAGCGCGGGCGCGCCTTCCGCCGGATTCACGATCACGCGGTCGGCGTCGATTCGCTCCAAGCGCCAGGCGTTGGTGCCAAGTAGAAATGAATCGCCGACACGCCGTTCGTAGATGAACTCCTCGTCCAGCTCGCCGATGCGGACGCCGGAGCGTGTATACGCCGCGTACTGCCCCGTATCCGGAATCGTGCCGCCGCTGACAAGAGCCGTTTGCTGACTGCCGGGCAGAGCGTGGAGGCGGTTGTGAACACGATCCCAACTGACGCGCGGCTGCAAAGCGGCCATCGGCCGGTCGCCGAAGCGAAACCGCCCACTCACCATCTCCAAAACGGTCTCGAACGCCTGGGGCGATAGGTCGCGGTACGGATACGCCTGCCGCACCAGGGCGAAGAGAGCGGGCACGTCCCACACGTCCATCGCAGCCAGCGCGACGACTTGTTGGGCGAGGACGTCCAGGCAATTGCCGGGGACGCGGATTTCTTCCACATTGCCGAGCGTCATTTCGCGGGCGAGCACGGCTTGTTCGAGCAAGTCGGCGCTGGTTTTCGGAATGAGGCGGCCTTTGCTTGTTTGACCGACGAGATGCCCGGCCCGACCGACGCGCTGCAAGCCGCGGGCGACGCTGCCGGGCGATTCGACCTGGCAGACGAGATCGACGGCGCCCATGTCGATGCCGAGTTCCAGCGACGCCGTTGCCACCACGGCGGGCAGCCGGCCTTCCTTCAATGCCTGTTCCGTTTGCTGCCGGACTTCCAACGCCACGCTCCCATGATGCGCGCGCGCGATCGGTTCGGGATCGTTGAGATTCGCGGTGATGCGCTCGGCGACGCGACGATTATTCGTGAAAATCAGGGTCGAGCGGTGCTTGCGTACCTCGTCGCCGAGCAGGCGGTAGATCGACGGCCAAACGGATTTCTCGGGCAACGGGCCGAATCGCGCGACGGGACTGACAACGCGCAGATCGAGGCTCTTCCGCTGGCCCGCATCCACGATGGTGACGGGCCGCGGGACGTAGCGGCCATCCGCGTTCGCTTCGCAGCCGCCGAGGAACCGGGCCACGACATCGAGCGGTCGTTGCGTCGCGGACAGACCAATGCGCACGAAACCCCGCGGATTCAACGCCTGCAAGCGTTCCAGCAAAAGCGCGAGAAAGACGCCGCGTTTGTTCGGACAGAGGGCGTGGATTTCATCCACGATGCAGTGCGTTACGCCGCGCAGCGTATCGCGGGCCTTGGACGTTAGCATCAAGTGCAGCGATTCCGGCGTCGTAATTAGAACGTGCGGCGGCTTGCGGACGAGTCGCTGTCGTTCGGCAGTCGGCGTGTCGCCGCTGCGCAGGCCGACTTCGAGCGTCGGCAGCGCGTGCCCCATCCGAGTTGCGGTCTCCATGACGCCCGCAAGAGGGATTTGCAAGTTGCGATGAATGTCATTGTTCAGCGCTTTCAGCGGCGAAACGTAGAGCACCCGAACGCCGCGCGGCGGCCCGTTGAAAAAGGGGTCGGGAGTCTTTGCATTCCCAGGACTCCCGACCCCTTTTTCAACGGGTTGCCGCCAAAGTTGATCGAGGCAGGCGAGAAAGGCGGCCAGCGTCTTGCCGGAGCCCGTCGGCGCGAGGATGAGCGTGTTCGCGCCGGCGGCGATGATGGGCCAACCCTGCCGCTGCGGCGGCGTCGGCTCGCCGAGCGCGGTGCGGAACCATTCTTGAACGGCGGGGAGGAACAGGGAGAGCGGGTCGGGTTGGCAGCGGGTCGCCATGTGCATTGCGGTAAGGGGGTTGCGGAATTCACACCGCGCTACCATACATATTCAACTGTACATTTTCTCGGCAGAAATACAAACACAAACCGCGTGGTGTTGCTGCGCGCAGACCCGGGGGATCACGCTCCCGCGGCGCGTTTGGCGTCCAGTTCCTGCCAGCGTGCGTAGAGACATTCGACGGTCCGCTGCGCTTCCTCCAGCGCGCGGCAGGCATTGGCGAGGGCGGCGTGGCCCGCGTCCGTCGCGCGCTCGACTTCCGCTACTCGGTCGGTCACCGCTTGCTCCGCTAGAGTGATCGCGGCTTCCATTCCGTCCCACTCCTGCTGCTCACGGTAACTGAGTTTGCGCGGCCTCGCGGTCGGGGCCACACGCGGGCTCACCGACACGACTGGTTTTGCCGCGCGCTGGGTCTCAACGCCGGCGACACGCTCATAAGCCGTCAGCCACTGGCCAACGTTGCCGTACACGGCGGCGCCGCCGCGGCCGTCGAGTCCGATTACCTCGGTACACAACCGGTCCAGCAAGTCTCGGTCATGGCTGACCAGCATGACGGCGCCGGGGAACTCCGCCAGGCTGTCCTCCAATACCTCCAGCGCGGGGATGTCCAGGTCGTTGGTCGGTTCGTCGAGCAACAAGAGATCGGCGGGCTGGAGCATGAGCTGCGCGATGCGGACGCGCGCCTGTTCGCCGCCGGAGAGGTCGCCGACCGGGACATCAAGTTGCTCGGCCCGGAAGAGGAACTTTTTGGCCCAGGCCACGACGTGCAGGGGACGGTCGCGGTAGACAACCGTGTCGCCGTTGGGGCAGAGCGCCCGCCGCAACGGCGCCGCAGGATCGAGCGCCGCCCGTCCTTGCTCGAAGAGCACCACCCGCAGGCCGTCGGCACGGTGAATCGTCCCGACGTCCGCTGCTAATTCGCCGGCGAGCACCCGCAGCAGGGTACTCTTGCCGCTGCCGTTGGGACCGAGCAGGCCGAGCTTCGTGCCCGGCGTCAGCGCCAGGTCGAGCTTGGCGAAGAGCGGCCTCGCCCCGAGCGACTTTGCGAGCCCGTCGGCGGTGAGCAGCTTGCGCGTCAACCGGCCGGTGGCGACGAAGTCGATGCCCGCCGCGCCGGCCGCCGCGTTGCGATATTTCAGCTCCGCGAGTTCCGCGCGACGACGCGCCGCTTCCTCGATGCGTGCGGCGGACTTGCTGCGCTGGGCCGATTCCTTGCGGCCGAGCCACTCAGTTTCGCGGCGGACCTGGTTGGCGACCGATTCCTGCCGGCGGGCCTGGGCTTCCAGGAACTCCGCGCGCTGCCCGGCAAACTCGTCATACGAGCCGGACGCCCGTAGATAGCCGCCCGGATAGGCGCGGTTGATCTCGATCACCTCGGCGGCGACCGCGCGGAGGAAGGCCCGGTCGTGGGTGGCGACCACGTACCCGAACGGGGCGTTGCGCAGCAACTTCTCCAACCAAACGACGCCGGGCAAGTCGAGGTGGTTCGTCGGCTCATCCAGCAGCAGCAGGTCCGGCCGACACGCCAACTCGCGGGCGAGCGCCAAGCGCTTGCGCCAGCCGCCGGATAGGACCTCGGCCGGTTGGTCTGGATCGGCAATGCCCACCTGCGTCAGCGCGACGGCGGCGCGGACGTGGCGCTCGTGCTCCTCGATCGCTTCGTGCGCGACGGCGGCGAGCACAACCTGGCGGGCAGTCTTTCCCGCGGGGAAAATGTCGTCCTGGGCGACGTAACCGAGACGGGCCGTGCGCCGCAGCGCGCGGCTGCCGGCGTCCGGCTCCTCACGGCCCGCCAGTAAGCGAAGGAGCGTCGACTTGCCGGCGCCATTGGGGCCGATCAGCCCGACACGCTCGCCAGCGCGGAGGTCAAGCGACAGTTCGGTGAACAACGCGCGAGGGCCATACGCTTTCGTCAGCCCTTGTACACTCAACAGAACGCTCATGCTTGGTTCCGCGCCTTGGGGCGGCCGGTCAACAGGTCGGCGCCCCCCAATCTCTTTATGCTGTGAGAATCGGGCCGTCGGGGCAAGGGCGGACCGACGTTGGGACCGCTCCAAAATTCAACTAGGATTATGAGTAAAGTCGTCCGCGGCGTGAATGCTCTCCGCAGCGCCGCCGAGGTTGCCGCGCATGCTAACGATCTATGTCGATGCCGACGCGTGTCCGGTGAAGGAAGAGGTGTACAAAGTCGCCCGGCGCTACGGCATGCGCGTCGCCATCGTTGCCAACACGCCGCTGCGGGTACCGGCCGACCCACTGATTGAACGCACGGTGTGCCCCGGGTTCGGCGCTGCCGATGATTGGATCGCGGAGCGCGCCGGGTTGGGCGACATCGTCATCACTGCGGACATCCCACTGGCCGCACGCTGCGTGGCGAAGCGTGCGGTGGTTCTCGACCCGAAAGGCCGCGCGTTTACGGAGAACGAGATCGGTTCCGTGCTGGCGACGCGCGACCTCATGGACGAGCTGCGCCAAGGCGGCGCCGTGACCGGTGGCCCGGCGCCGATGACGCCGAAGGATCGCTCCCGGTTCCTGTCAAAGCTCGACGAGTCGATCAACGCGGCGCGCCGTGCCCAGGTGCCGCGGGAATGAAGCGTTATGCGTGCTCTGGCCATGCAGCCATGAGACGGAACGCTGGAGGAGCTAGCGCGAGGAGGAGCCAATCGTGTAAGTCCTGCCGGCTTCCACCGTCCCGCTCTGCCGGCGTGTGCCCGCTTGCATCGTGTAGGCAACGAAGCCCGCCGACACGGGAATCACTTTGCGATCACCGACGTCCAGAAGATACGGCACGCCGTCAATGACGACGGTCAGCGCCTCGGTCCAGTTGTTGACGAACTGGATTTGTCGTGAGGAAGGTTCTTGGGAACTCGGCGACTTCTGCGCGAGCCGCTTCGCCTCAGCTTCGAGACTCGCCGCCCTTTTCTGATCGACTTGCGCTGCTTTCTGCCGGCCCAGCGCTGCCAGGCATTCGCCGCGGGCGCTGTAGGCTTGGGAAGTCTCCTGAAGGCGTTTCTCAAGGTCGGCCGACTCGAGGTTTTTGAGGATCTCGATTTCAATCGCGTAGAACAGGACAACCAGGTTGTGGTCGGCGAGCGCCTTCTGGTAATCGCCTTTCTTTTCGTAGGCGGCCGCCCGGCCGCCGTAGGCGCTGCGCATTCAGTAGCGGCAAGAATCTTCGAGGCCAAACTCTTCAATGAACTTCGTGTATTGGGTGATGGCGGCGTCGTAATTCTTCAAGTCGAAATTGGAGGCGGCACGCTGGAGGTGCACGCGCGGATACGCGTCCATGCCCTGTTGCATCGCTTCCTCGAATGCTTGGATGGCTTCGCTCAGCTTCCCTTTTTTCTGCAAGTCCTTCCCTTGGTCGTAGCGCTGCTGCGCGGCGGCGGGAAATTGCGTACGCTCTTCAGCGAAGGCGCCGTCCCAGCCACTGGCGAGCCCCACGACGGCCGTAAACAACCCTGTACGCAAAACACGGCGGGTGAGCACGAGCGTGTCCTTTCCTGATGGGTGCAACGATTGGAATTGGAGAATACGGGCAAAGAAGACCGCGCTGAGTGGAGTCATCAAGCATATATCAAGCCGGCCGCAGGCCGCTACCGCCGGCGGTGCCGCGCCACCCGTAAGAAGGCGCAGCTTGCCCGATAAAACGGGTTGCACGAATTTTGCCGACGCGCGTGTGAGAGTTTGCCGATCGAGACGTGACGGCCTCACGGCCCCGTTTGCCGCCACCATTGGTGCCAATTCGCCGCCGCCGCGACACGCTCCTCGTGGCTGGCGTCGGCGGTCGGGCCGAAGTCGTGGCCGGTGAGGCGCTTCAACGTCTGATACGCGCCGTCCGCGACGGCCGGCTCCAAGTCGGCCAGCAGGCCGATCAAGTCCGGCACCAAATCCTTATCGGCTTTGCGGACGCAGGCGCGAGCCGCTGCGTGGCGCAGCTCGTGGTCGTCGTCTTGCAAGCGGGGACGCAGCTGATCGGCGGGCAGTCGCGACAGCCGTTCTACGAGCGCCTCGCGGGCCTTGTCTTGCAGCTTGATCGGCAAATGCGGGATGGCGCAGGCGAGGCCCGTGGTGTTGACCTCGTCCTTCGCATCGCCGTAGCGCGCGAGGAGCAGGTCCAGTTTCTCAGGCGCGGCGCGGCGCAAGGCCGCGCTCAACCGCATCCCCTCCGCCTCGGCGTCGGCGCGCGGGAACAGTTGCACCCAGGCCTCCGTCGTCGGTCCGACGTCCTTTCCCGTCAAGGCACAGAGGGCGAACAAGGTCGCCTCGCGCTGCGGATACGCCGTCGGCTCGGGCGGCGGCTGCTGCTTCCACGCGCGTAGCTCGGCGCCTTTCAACGGCCTGGTGGCGACGAGGAAGTCGAAACGCAGACCGTCCACTCCGACGCCTGGCAGCCCTACCGGAAACGTGACCGAGAAATCCTGCCGCAGAAACTGCACGTCGGCCCGAATCCACAGCGAGTGGGTATTGATCCGACCGCCGGACGATGACTTGCCCCCGCCGCCGCCCCAGCCGCTATTCCGCGTGGTCAGGCTCAGCGCTGGGTCCTCGCCGACGACCGCGTCGTTGCCGCTCACGGCCGGCACATGGCACAGCAGGCAGTTTGCCCGGTGATTGATACGCACCATCTCGCGGACGACGCCGCCGCTCTTCCCACTGGCGTACGGCGCCGCTGGGTCTGGCTTGCTCAACTGGGCGACGAGCAGTGGCGCCGCCTCCCGGTCCTTCAGCGCCACGAGCGCCTCCGCGGCGTGATCGGCCACGGGCGGCCAGGGATAGCGCAGGGCCTCCACGAGGATCGGCCGGGACTCCGTCCGCGGCCGGTCGCGCAGCGCGGCGCTGGCCGCCTGTCGCACCTCGCGCGACACGTCGAATACGGCCCGCTGTGCCAGGGCGACGGTCGCCGGCTTCGCGTCGACTTCCGCCAGCATGTCCACCAGGATCAGCCGCAGCGGCACGTCCTCCGCCATGAGGATCTGCACCATCGCCGGCAGCGCTTCGGCCCGGAGCCACTCCGGGCGCTTGCCGCGCCGCTCTTCGCGCAGCACGTCGCGCAGGCGGGTTGGGTTCGCGCGCATGCCGGTTTCATCCTTCGGCGCAATGGAATCGAGGTAGGCGTGCAGCTTCTTGGCCAGCGCTCCGAGCGTGGCCGCCTCTTTCGAGCCAAGCTGGCAAGCGGAGGCCGAGCGAATCGGCAGCTCGCCGGCTTGCGGGAAGTGTTGTTGAAGCGTGTAGGGGTCAAACTTGACGCCCATGCTGATGCTGGCGCTGCTGCGGTACTGCGCCATGTAGGACTGTGCGAGCGCCTGCTTTGCGGCCGGCGACAGACCGAATTCCGGCGCCTCGACCAGTTGTTTGCGGAGATCGTCTTCCGTCACATCGCTGCGCAGGCGGCGCGGGGCCATCGCCGGCACGGGTTCCTTGGGAACGGCGGCCACCGGCGGAGCTTCGACGGGATCGCCATCCTTTTTCGGAGTGGGCGCGGCCACAGCCGCCTGCGGCGACGGCGACTCGATCATCGGAAGCTGTGCCTCGGCGTCGTCGGGTTGGGTCGCGGCCTCTGGCGAAAGCGTGACGTCTGCCGGCGACGACTCGGGTTTCCCCGCCGACGCCGCCTCGGCGACGATCGTCCCTTCGGACTCCGGCCCGAGCGCGACAGCGGCGGTGTGCGGCCGTTCCCGCGCGCCGAACCAGCACGCCAACATCAGGAGTACCAAGCCCGCGGCCGTTCCCAACAACAACATGCCGCGACGCCCGTGCCGGCTCCCGGTCATGGAACGGACCGACGTCAGAAATGAAGTTCTTGCCGCCCGCGTTTGGTGGCCGCACACGCGACAGCGGCGGCGTTTAGCCGAAATCCGCGACGTGTGACAAGCCGGGCAGCGCACGGAGGTAGACATGACAGCGATCCTCAGCGGGCGCGTCAAAGATGGGAGCCGCTCGAATGCGGCTTGAACCCGGTCGCTGGCAACTCTCCGTCGCAAGAGACTGTCCACGGCCAATGCGTCCGTGGCCACGCAGACAGCCGACGACACTAAGCGATCTAGATTACCGCCAGGGAAAAAGTTAGCAAGCAGATTCTTTTTTTGCCGCGCCGCCGTCCAGAGACCCACGCCGTTCATGCCGTGGGTCAAGGCGGAGCGCGTATTCTTGTTACCTTTCCACTCGCGGCCCTGTTCGGAATGAGGGTGAAGTCAAACGATCATCCGGCGTGTAAACTGCACCTCTCTTGTCTTGCTTGCCCATTCGCACACATTTTCGTTGACACACGGCCAGCCGCGGCTGAACAATAGGCAAATCATAATCTCTTGACCCCGCTTGCGTTTTGTGCGGCGTCGCGGCGATTGGCGTTTGCGCCGATAACGTGGGTCCATTGATGTTTACACCGACACAACGTCTGCTGAGATTGGCTTATCTGGGCTGCGCCGTTGGACTTTTGGCGTTTTCATTCGCGTTCGCCGAGGCGCCTTCTCCGGAGCGATCGCCGACCCTGGCGCTGGTCGGCGCGCGGATTCTCACCCAGACCGACGCGGGCGCCATTACCGGAACCGTCCTGATACACGACGGCAAGATCGTCGCCGTCGGGCCGGCGGTCGCGGCGCCGAGCGATGCCACGCGCATCGATGTCACCGGCTTCGTCATCACGCCCGGCCTGATCGACGCCCGCAGCACGCTCTGGCTGCAAGCGGCCGCCGCCAAGGAGTCGGCCGGCGACGCTGGGCTCGACGTGCTCGACGGCATCGATCCCAATGACGAGGATTGGAAGGAAGTCATCCGGCAAGGCGTGACGACTGTTTACGTGCAGCCGGCTAACAGCGGCATCTTCGGTGGACGCGGCGCGGTGCTGCGCGTCGGTCCGGCGGAGACGGTGGAAGAGATCGTCGTCAAAGCGAGTGCCGCCGCGCAGGCGGCGCTCGGCACCGCGGTTGCCTCCGCGCCGGCGGGACAGACAGCCTTTGCCGGCTTCGGACGCCGCGGCGGGGGTCCGCCGCTGCCCGACCCCGTGCAGCCGCCGCTTTCGCCGACCGCTATCAACAATTCCGTGATTCGCTACAGCCATTACGTCACGCTCAAACAAGCGTTCGACGCCGTCAAGCAATACGACAGCGAATGGAAAAAATACGACGAGCCGGCCAAGTCCGCCGCCGGGGAGAAGCCCCCTACGCCGCCGGCTCGAATGAAGCGCGACGCGACCAAAGAGTTTCTCCGCAAGGTGCTGAAGGGCGAGTTGCCGCTCCGTCTCGAAGCCCATCGTGACGATGACGTTCGCAACGCCTTGCGGCTGGCCGACGAGTATCACTTGAAAGTCGTGCTCGAAGGACTAAGCGACCCGGGTTTTGCCGCGGAAAGTTTAGCCAAGCACCAGGTTCGCATGGTGCTTGGGCCGTTTGTCGAATTCGAGGACGTTCCGATCTACCGTAAGGATCGTCCGGCAGATTGGCCGAAGACCGTGCTCACGCCGGACACGCGCTGGGCCCTCGGCACGTTCAGCGGCCAACCGCGCGGCTCACGCTTGCTGCGGGTTCACGCCGCCGCGGCGGTGGCGCGCGGCATCGACCCGGATCGCGTTCTGCGGGCCATGACGCGCGACGCAGCCGAGATCCTCGGCGTTGGCGATCGGCTCGGCGTTATCGCGGAAGGCAAACAGGCTGATCTCGTCGTGTTCGCGGGCAATCCGACCGATCCAAGCGTGCCGGTGCGGCTCGTTGTCAGCGGCGGGAAAGTTCTCGTGGACAACAAGGTCCAATCCGCACCCGAACCGGGATCCGCGACAGCAGTGCGTTTGCCGAACAAGCTCCCGAAGAAATACACCCTGCGAACGCGACGATTTCTCACGGAAGACGGCAAGTATCAGCCCGCGACGGTCCTTATTGAAAACGGACGAATCGGCGGTTTTGACACCGCCTTGAAAATCAGCGACGACGTGCCGACGTTTGACCTCGGTACCGCCGTGCTCACGCCGGGGTTGGTCGCAGGGCACAGCCAACTCGGTCTCGAAGCGCTGATCGACGACCCCGCCGAAGCGGACGCCGGGCAGGTGCGTGCCATCGACGCGTTCGATCCGCAACATCGGGCCGTGCGCGAATTGGTGGCCGGCGGCTTCACCAGCGCGTTGTTCGCTCCCGGTTCAGTGAACGTCGTCGCCGGATCGGCGACCGGCGTCCGTCTGGGGACTGCCGCGCCGCACCTCGGCGGCGCGGGCGTCAAATTCGTGTTGACCGCCAACTCGCGCGGCGTCGCACGGGCGACGCCGGCGGCGGATTCGACGACCGACGATCCAATTGTCAACGCCTTCCGCGGCCGAATGCGCAGCGGCCCCCAACGTTATCCGGGTAGCCTGGCCGGGCAGGTCGAGTTGATCGAGCAAGTGCTTAGCGGCAAATCGCCCGAGAGCGAGTTGTATTTGCCGACGCGCGTGCGTCAGCAAATTCAAACCGAGCGGCATCTGCACGTCGCCGCCGTGCTTGAGCAGAAAGAAGTCGCGTTCTTCGAGGCGCACACGCGAGCAGAAGTCAGTGCCGCGCTGCAACTGATCGATCGTTTCAAACTGCGCGGCGTGCTCGTCGGACCGGAGGAGATCAAGCCGTTCGTGAATGAGCTGAAGCGTCTGAACGTCGGCATGATCGCGGCGCCTACGCATGTTGCTGATTATGATCCGCAGGTACAAGAACTGGGCGAGGCGGCCGCGGCCGGCGTTCCTGTCGCGTTCGGTTCCGCGCCGGCTCAAGAGATGCGCATCGCGGCGGCAATGGCGGTGAATGCCGGCATGTCACGCGAAGCGGCTTGGCGCGGGTTGACGACTACCGCCGCTAGGTTGAGCGGCATGCCGTCGCAGGCGGGTCGGATTGTCGTCGGTGCGCCCGCGGACTTCGCGATCTGGGGCGGCTCGCCGCTTGATGTGCGTAGCCGGCCGCTTTGTGTTGTCGTCGATGGCAAGGTGGTGAGTTCGATTCCTTGACGTTTGGGCATGAGATTGATTATGCGACTGCTCGTCAGAATACTCGCTCTTCTCATTTGGCTCATTCCGGCGACGGCCTGGGCGGAGGACGTGCTCGTCCGCGCCGCGAAGGTCTACACCATGACCGGCCCGCCGCTTACGCCGGGCGAAGTCCTCATATCTAACGGGAAGATCGCCGGCGTCGGCGCGAAACTCACGCCGCCTGCCGGAGCGAAAGTCATTGACCTCGGCGCCGGCGCGCTCATGCCGGGACTTGTCGATGCCTACAGCCATGCGGGAATCGCGGGCAGCCCCGAAGAAATGACGCGCGAGATTACGCCGGAGTACCGCGTGCTCAACGCCGTCGATTGGCGTTCGCGCGCCTTTCGGGAATATCTGAGCGACGGCGTGACGACGCTCGGCCTGTCGCCGGGGACCGACGGCGTGTTTGCGGGCCTTGCGTGTGCCGTGAAGACGGGAGGCGACCACCGAGTCCTCGACAAGGAAACGGGGTTGGTCATTACGATGGCTTCGGACCCCGCCGGTGGCAATCAGGCACGGCAACGGCCCGATTCGATTTACGTTCGGCAGCCGACCAACCGCATGGGCGTGGTGTGGATGCTCCGCAGCACGTTCGACAAGGCGGCCCGTCCCGATGCCCCGGCTTCTCTTGCGGTCGTGAGTGAAGCGCTCGCCGGTAGACGCCGTATCTTTGCGGTGAGCCGCACAGACTACGACAGCTCCAGCCTGCTGCGGATGGCGAAGGAGTTCAAATTCACGCCGACCATTATCGGCGGGCACGAAGCCTACAAGCTCCGCGACGAATTGGCGGCGGCAAAAACGCCCGTTATCCTTGGCTCTCTTACAACGAGTTCCAGCGTCGTCGGCCCGGAGGAGAGCGAAGTGGTGTGGAATCATCCGGCACTGCTGCGCAAGGCCGGCGTGCCGTTCGCGTTTTCCGGCGGCCATCTGCTCGATCAGGCGCGGTTCGCCGTCCGCTTCGGCCTGCCGGCCGACGCCGCCTTGGCAGCGATTACGAAAACGCCGGCCCGGCTGCTCGGCATCGACGAGCGAGTCGGAACTTTGCAAGCCGGCCGCGACGCCGATCTCATCGCTCTCGACGGCGACCCGCTTGAAGTGACGACTTCGATTCAATGGATCATGTTGGACGGCAAGACCTACGAGAAGGGTAACTGACGAATGTCGCGCACATTCTTTTCTACGCTTGGTTCGCTGGCGTTCGTGCTCGTCGCCGCCGCCGCGGCGCCAGCCCAGGAGCAAATCGCCATCAAGGGCGGCAAGATCATTCCCGTGAGCAGCCCGCCCATCGACGGCGGCGTGGTGCTGATCCGCGACGCCAAGATCACCGCCGTCGGCAAGGACGTGGCCATCCCCGCCGACTACCGCGTGATCGACGCGACGGGCAAAGTCGTGTTGCCCGGTTTTATCGAAGCCCACAGCTCGCGCGGCATGGACCAGACGAATGAGCGCAACAACAACGTACCGTTCCTCTCCGTCCTCGACGCCATCGACCCCGGCCAGGAGTACTTCGAGGATTGCCGTCGCAATGGAGTGACGACGGTCGCGATCGTTCCCGGCAATGACACAATGATCGGCGGTCAGGCGGCGATCATTAAGACCGCGGGGACTTATGTCGAGCAGATGATCGTCAAGCGCCAGGCCGGCATCAAGATTTCGCTACGACCGACGACTGGCCGCAGCCGCATGAGCCATCTTGCCTCGCTACGCAAAGAACTCGACGCCGCCCGCGACCTTGTGAACGAAGAACGGAGCAAGACGAAGGCCGCGGCGCTCGAAAAGAAGCCCGAACCCAAGCCCGCCGAGAAGGAAAAGAACAAGATTGCCAACGCCGACGATCCGGTGCAGCAGCCGGGCGCGGACGACAATCCCGATCCGAATCAAGCGGGGTTGCAAGACGTCCCTGTCCGCCGCGAAGCGCTCGTCAAGCTGCTCAAGGGCGAAGTGCCAGCGTTCATGTATTGCGACGCCTCACTCGACGTGCCGCAGGCGATCAAGCTGACCAAGGAATACGGCCTCAAGACAGTCTTGGTGCTTGGCCAACATTG
Organism: Gemmataceae bacterium; assembly: GCA_041499805.1. GTDB lineage: Bacteria > Planctomycetota > Planctomycetia > Gemmatales > Gemmataceae > JBGQKZ01. The sequence continues at coordinate 59,703 of JBGQKZ010000017.1, read as the reverse complement.
CTACAAGGCAGCCAAACAGGTCGCCGCGAGCCATTTGCCGGTCATCTTGGAGCCGACGCTGATATTCTGGGAAAGCGACCCGCGGACCGGCGAGGACCGCAAGATTATTCTGCCGAAGGTCTATCGCGAAGCCGGCGTGCCCGTGACGTTTGAAGTGACCGGCATCGCCGCGGGCAATCTCGCTCGCGCTCCCGAACTGCCGCCGACGCTCGGCACCAATTACCTCTGGTTCCAGGCCGCGACTGCGATGAAATACGGCGTCCCCGAAGCGGAAGCCATTGAAGCGATCACGCTCCGGCCGGCGAAGCAATTGGGCATGGACGCGCTGATTGGGTCGATTGAAAAGGGGAAGGATGCCGACCTCGTCATCCTCACGGGCGAACCGTTGAAGATTACGACCTGGGTCGATACCACCCTCGTTCGCGGCAAGGTGGTGTATGAACGGAGCAAGGACAGGAAGCTCCAGCACCTGCTGCAAACGTCGCCGCAGACGACTTCAAAATGACGCTCGAAACTCTGTAGACGTTTAGCCGCTCGTCTCGGACGGGCGCGTTGACGCCGAAGCGCCCGTCCGAGACGGGCGGCTAGAAACGAAGCTGAGAAACCGCATGATTCGGATATTGTTCGCTGCGTGCATAGCGTTCGCCGGCGCGTCGTGGGCCTACGCCCGCCCGACGCAGGTTTATAGGGCCGCCCGCATCTGGACCGGCAACGGCAAGGCGATCGTCAACGGCGTGCTCGTCGTGCGGGATGGCAAGATCGTCGCCGTCGGAGCACGGAATCAAGTTGCAATTCCCGATGACGCCCAAATTCACGATCTCGGCATGGCGGTGCTGATTCCGGGTCTCGTCGTTGCCGAGACGACGCTGGGCGAACACGGCCGCGATGACGACCGCGCGCTGACGCCGGAGTTCCGCGCGATCGACGCGTTCGACTTCTACGGCGACTACCACCAAGCCCTGGCCGGCGGCGTCACGACCGTGCAGCTCTCGCCCGGCAGCCGGCGGTTGATGCCCGGTCAAGGGGCGGTGGTGAAACTCGCCGGTGATGAACCGACGACACGCACGTTGCGGGAACGGGAAAGCCTGCGGATTCTCCTGGGCGATGCCTTCAAAAATCCGCCGCGGATTTATGAACCGCCGGTCGGGGCCGTATCAGTCGACCGGCCGCTCCAACCGACTCGCCAACAGCTTTCGTCCAGCCTGGGCGGCGCGGTCGCCGGGTTGCGCGCGACATTCCGCGCGGCCAAAGAGCTGGGGCCGTCCTCCTCCTCGCTGTCGACGAAGCGCGACCCGCTGCTCGCCGCCGTTGCGGAATACATGAGGGAAGGCGGCCGCATCCGCATCACCGCTCCGAGCGCCGCCGACATCCGCGCCGCTCTCGGATTGGCTCGTGAGTTCGATCTGCACGTGCTGCTTGTCGATCCGTCCGGCCTGACGCCGTTCCGCGAGCAACTGCCGTCGTGGCGCGACACGGTCGCCGGCGTGATTCTGAGCGCCGAAGTGAAACCGGGCACGATCATCGATCCGCCGGTGCTCGACAAGAATGAGCCGCGCCGCCGGCTGCCGTGGGACAACGCCAAGGAGCTGCTCGCCGCGGGCCAAAAGGTTGCCATTCGACCCACTGCCGACGGCGATTTGGAAGACACGCTGTTCGTCGCCGGCCTCTTCACGAGCGGCGGCCTGTCGGCCGACGACGTGCTTCGCATGGTGACGATCAACCCCGCCGAATTACTCGGCGTCGCCGACCGCGTTGGTTCTCTTGCTCCGGGCAAGGACGCCGACTTCGTCATTCTTGACGGCGAGCCGTTCGCGACGCACACGCGCGTGCAAACGGTGTACGTCAATGGCGAGCCGGCCTACTTGGCAAAGTCGGCCCCCCGCGCGACGGTCATCCAGGCTAGGCGCATCTACACAGGCAACGGCGAGATCGTCGATCGCGGCTCGGTGCTCGTCGAAGGCTCGACCGTCCGTGGCATGGGTCGTGGCGTTTCCGTTCCGCCCGATGCCGTCGTTCGCCGCTACGATCGGGCCGTCATCGTTCCCGGTTTTCTCGATCTCTCCACCGGCCTTGGCCTTGGCGGTCCGGTCGGCGCGGCGATTCCTTCGCAGACCAATCTGAGTGAACGACTCGTTTCGGGCGATTCGTCTGTGGCCTACGCGCGCCAAGGCGGTGTGACGACGGTGTTGCTCACGTCGCCCGGCGCCAATGCCAGCCCGGTCATCGCGTTCAAACTCGGCGACCGTCCGCGTGTCGTGCAAGACCCCGTCGCCCTGCATTTCGCCGTTACCGGCAACCTGACCACGCAAGCCGTTTCGCTGCGTGCAACGCTGCAAGCCGCGCAGGCGTACGCCGACAGTTTCACACGCTATGATGCGGCTCTCGCTGACTATGAGAAGAAAAAGAAGGAATACGACGACGCCAAAAAAACCGCTCCCGCTGCGAAAACGGCCGACACGACTAAGCCCGACGACAAAAAGTCCGCAACTCCCGTGAAGACCCAAGAGGTCAAGGCGCCGGCCGAACCGAAACCGCCGGAGAAGGCGCGCGTTATTGAGATGATGGAGCCTTATCGGTCTCTGTTCACGGGAAAGATCCCGGCGCTCGTCGAAGCGCATCGCGTCGATGCCATCAAGCTCGCTGTGACGATTTTTCGCGATGAATTCAAGCTCCGCACCGTGCTCGTCGGCGCCGATGACGCATTCCGCCTCGCCGACCTTCTTGCCGAAAAGCAGGTCGCCGTCGCCGTCGGTCCGGAGCTGGTGCGAACCGTCGAACGCGATTCGGTCAACCTCGCCCAGGTGCTCGCCAATCGCAACGTGCCGTTCGGTTTCCAGTCAAAGGCGACGACCGGCGTGAAACTGCTGCCGCAAGCGGTGCAATATGCCGTCCGCCGCGGACTCGGAGCCGACGACGCGCTCGCCGGGTTGACCTCCGGCCCGGCTCGCTTTCTATCCATCGACAAACAGATCGGCACACTCGCCGTCGGCAGGGACGCGGACCTCGTGGTGCTGAGCGGCCCACCGTTTGAGCTGTCCACCCGCGTTCTCGCCGTGATGATCGACGGGCAGTGGGTGTATGAAGAAAAGGATGAGGAATAGCTGTTCTCGAAGGTAATCGCTATGCGTTTTTCTTTTGCTCTCGCGTTCGGCGGATTATTGGTCTTCGGCGCATTTGCATCAGCCGAAGATGCCAAGCCGTCCGCCAAGCCGAAGTTCGCCCTCCATTTCGGCCAGATCATCACGTCCTCGGGCAAGCCGATTGCCAACGGCACGATCCTCGTTTCCAATGGCAAGATCGAAGCGATCGGCCCGCGGGCGTCGATCAAGGTTCCGCCTGGCTACACGGAAATCGACCACGGCGAAAAGTTCGCCATGCCGGGTCTCGTCGAAGTCCACAGCCACGTCGGCGGGTCGGGCGACATCAACGAGATGGTCTACCAGACCAACCCGGAGCTGCGTGTCTTCGATGTCATCAAGCCGAACAACGAGCAGCTCAAAACCGCCATCGCCGGCGGCGTCACCACCATCTGCTTCATCCCCGGCAGCGGCACGAACATGGGCGGCTGGGGCACGCTCATGAAAACCGGCCCCGGCACGCTGGAGGAAGTCGTGATCCGTCAACCCGGGGTGCTCAAGATCGCTCAGGCCGGCAACCCGGAGCGCACGGGCGGCGAAGTCGGCTCCGGCCGCATGGGCATGAACCATGTCATCCGCGAGCAGCTCCGCATTGGCCAGGGCTATGTTAAGGATTGGGACGACTGGGAAGCCGGCCGGCGCACGACGAAGCCGCAGGTTAATCTCCGCCTTGAATACTTCAAGCCGCTGTTCCACCGCGAGATTCCGATCCTCGTCCACACGCAGGGCTATCAGGTCATCCAATCCACGCTGCGGATTCTGCACGACGAATTCCATCTGAAAGTCATTATCGGCCACGCCTGTTTCGACAGTTACAAATTGGCCGAGGAGACGAAAGCCCGCGGCATCCCGGTGATGTCCGGGCCGCGCGTTTTTGTGTACGACCAGCAAACCGGGCAGATCAAAGGCATTGTCGCCGAATACGCCAAGGCGGGCATTCGCAATCTCGGCGTCAACACCGACGCCCCCGTCGTGCCGGAAGAGGAACTTTTCTTCCAGGCCACGATGGCGGTCCGCATGGGCTGGTCCGAGGAAGAAGCCCTCCGCGGCCTGACGATCGAGCCGGCAAAGGCGCTCATGGTCGATAAGCGCGTCGGCTCGCTCGAAGTGGGCAAAGACGCGGACATCGTCGTCACCACCGGGCCGATCATCGACCCGCGGTCGTTCGTGACGCAGGTGTTGATCGACGGCAAGATCGTTTACGACATCAAGAAAGATCGGCGGAGGTTCTAAGTGAAACCTCGAAGTATCGTGGCACAAGCTGCCAGCTTGTGCTACACGCTTCTCTTGGTTGCCGGAACTGCGTATGGGCAGGACCGCGCCGTCGCCTATACCCACATCGCCATCGAGACGGCGGGCAAGGCGGGGCGCATCGAAATTGGCACGCTTGTCCTCCGCGGCGGCAAGATCGAAGCGGTCGGCGCCAATGTCAAGCTGCCCGATGATGCTCTCGTGATCGACGCCCGCGGCAAAACGATCATGCCCGGCATCGTCGATCCCTTTCACGAGGTGCGGATCACCGGTTCCACTATCGAGCCGCCCGCGCAGACCGGTGTCCCCGGTCGGCGCGGCGGTGCATTTCAGGCGCGGCCGAACTTTGTCGCGGGTCCATTTACAAGGGTTGCCGACAACTTCTACCCCTACGATCCCGGCTACCGGGCCCTGCTGCGCTCAGGGCTGACGAGCCTCAATCTGGTGACGAACAGCTACGGCCAATCCGCGGTCGTCCGTGATACGCCGGACGTTCCTGACCGAATGATGATCAACCCCGATGGCATCGTTTTCACCCCCGTCACCAACGACTCCGCGAGCCTCGACGTGGTGCGAAGCGCCCTCGATGCGGCGGATCGCGCCAGGAAGGGGCAAGCGGTCGCGCTGCAAACTACGCCGCCGACAGCGGGTGATGCTACGCCGAACATTCCGCCCGGCGGTCGGCGCGGTGGCGGCAATCGCTTCGGCGGTGGGCGGCCCGGCGGTTTCGCTCCGGGCGGCGGGGGCATGAATGCCGCCAGCCTCAAGGCCTGGCAAGCGGTCCTCGAAGGCAAGACGCCCCTTTTCGCCAACGTCGCCAACGCGGCGGCGGTCGTTCATCTGTTGAAGCTCCTCGAACCGTACAAGGACGTGAAACTCGTTCTCGCCTTCAACGGACCGGGACTCTACGAAACGATCGACCTGCTCGCCGGCCGCCGGGTCCGTGTCGTGTTGCATCCGGACGTCAGCACGGCGTCGAACACGCGCGACCGCGTCGTCCTGGCCCGGCTGCTGAGCGACGCCGGCATCGACTTCGCATTCAGCCGACGGGCAACGCCAGGCGACCAACCGACCGCGCAGGAATTCGGCTTGTTCGCGGTCGCCTATGCGGTACATTGCGGCTTGCCGCGACAAACGGCGCTCGAAGCGCTGACCGCCCGGCCCGCCGCGTTTGTGGGACTCGACAAAACACACGGCACAATTGAGGCGGGCAAGACCGCTGATCTGCTGATTTTCTCCGGCGACCCGCTCGATTCGACGAGCCTTCTGAGCCAGGTCCTGATCGAAGGAAGGAAGGTCTATGAAAACTAACCGGTGGCCGACCCGATTGTTCCTCGTGCTGGTCGCGGCAGCCGTCGCACAAGCTTCAAGCTTGTGCTACACCCGTGCGGATGAGCCGACACAGTCGAAAAGTCCGTCTCTTGACAAAAAGGCGGAGCCGGCGAAGAAGAGCGACAAGAACAAAGTCACCGCCATCGTGGGCGGCGATGTCTACACGGTCACGCATGAAGTCATTCGCGGCGGCACCGTGCTGATCAAGGACGGCAAAATCATCCGCGTCGGCCAAGATGTCGCCGTCCCCGAAGGCGCGACCGTAATCGACGCCAAGGGCAAGTACGTCACACCGGGCTACGTCGCTCTGAGCATGTCCGGCGTCGGCGTGCGCGGCGGCGCCACGGGCGGCGGCGGCCGGCGACCCGGCGGCGGGCAACGCGGCGGCCCCGCTGCCGGCGGCAAACTCGTTGATTCGCTCGATCCCTTCGACCGCAACATGAAATTCTCCCTCGGCGTCGGCATCACCACCGGCTGCATCGAGTTGGGCGGAGGCGCCCAAGGACGTTTCGGCCGCAACGAAGACGAGGATGACGCGGACGACCCGCTGCAAACGTGCCCGTGCTGCGGCCTCGCGATCCTGCCAACCGAGCCGATCACCCCGCAAGCGCCGACGACGCCCACGCCGCGCCAGCACGCCGTTTTGAAGATGAGCTACGGGCATCTCGACTCGATGCTCGTCAAAGAGAGCCCCTTCTATCATTTGCCCGGCACAGGCCTCGCCGGCGCGCTCAACCGCTTCACGTGGCGCGACAACCTCCGTCAAGCCCGCAAGTACATCGACGATCTGGCCGATTACGAACTGGCGATCAAGGCTGGCGAGCAAGCGTTCCCGCCGCGGGCGCCGTCCGAGGAATTGGTCCGGCTCGTCAAGAAGGAAATCGCTCTCCGCACCGACGCCTCTTCCGTCACGCAGATTCGCGACATGATCAAGCTCGCGAAAGAACTCGGCTATAAGCTCGTGCTCGAAAACGCGCACGAGGCATGGATGTGCGCCGACGAGCTTGCCGAAGGCCGCGCGGCGGTCGTGCTCACACCGCGTAGCCGCCGGCGGGCGACGCCGGGCCACGAAGATGATTCGGGCAGCTCCATTGAAACGTCCGCCTATCTTGAAAAAGCCGGCGTTCCCTTCGCGATCGCCACGCAGATGAACTCCGTCAGCATGGACGGCGTCAACGGCGGCCGCGACTTGACCGGCATCGCCCTCGAAGCCGCCTTCGCCGTCCGCGGCGGGTGCAGCGAAAAGACCGCGCTCGCGGCCCTCACGCTCGTCCCGGCCCGCATCCTCGGCCTCGAAGAGCGCATCGGCAGCATCGACGAAGGGAAAGATGCGGACCTCCTCATCCTCAACGGCCCACCGCTCGACTATCGGACTTACGTGCAAACCGCCATCGTCGGCGGCAAGGTTTGTTACGAGCGAAATCAAGACCGCATCTATCCGACCTTTGAGCGCGCCGGTCCGTAAGGCCGGCGCCGCCTCGACGCACAACCGACTTCCCTGTCCGCCCGTGGCGGCGTTCAACAGCAGCAGATCGAGCGGACGCCCAAAGCCCCCGGCGGACGACCCGGCGGCGGCAATCTCCGTGCCATTTTCGTTGAGGCGCACGCTTTGCGCGGGCGGCCTGCCGGGGTCACCAATTCTCTACCCGTCGCGGCGTCCCAGATGTACCGTCCGCCTTCCGCGATGACGTTGTCCTCCTGCCTGACGCGCACCGCTCCCCGCAGCAACGGGCACAAAATAACCAGGCAAACGGTGGAGAACATTCGGGAGAGTCTGGTCACCGAGGGGTTCGAGAGCACACTCTATGGCAGCCCCAAAGCCGCGTCCGCAGCAAGATGCTCGACGGAGAGCAAGAAGCCAAGATCATCGCGTTGCGGTTGGTGGTACGGCAGTTGGAATTTCGCCACACGCGCAAACACGGCGGTTGGTTGAACATCGCCGAATACGAACTGAGTTCGATGACCCGGCAATGTATCACCGGTCGTCGATTTGCAACGGCCGACGAACGCCGCGAAGAAACGACCGCTTGGCACAACCATCGCAACGCCCGACAACGAGGTGTAGATTGGCAATTTAAGGTCGACGACGCTCGGGTGAAACTGAAGTCGGTCTACCCTAACTTACAAGTGTGACAGAGCACTACTTCGTGGCGGAGTCGCTCCAGCAACTCCACCACGGACGGCGAAAATGCAAGACTCGGTTCTGGTTCCAATAGCAGGCCTTCGATGACCGCTGTGTTTTACCCGAACAGCTCGATAAGGTGGAAGATCACCTGGGCGCTGACGGATAGGACAAAGGCTTACTTTGAGGCTTTTTCGATGAAGAAGCGGGAGCGAGACGCATGAACCCGGAACAAGCCCAGGATACTGCCGGCCGCGATCAGCTTTGGGCCAGCTTACGCGCGTTGCGAGCCGAAATCGACCGCATCGCCGCTGGTGAATTCGACGCGTCGGAACGCCAACGGCAACTGACGATGGTGCTCGCCCGCGTCGTTGCCGCGGAGATGGATTTTCGGGCGCGTGATGCGGGGGTGTGAATCAGAAACTCTAAGAGTTGGCGCCTGGACCCCAAGCCGCACAGCCGACCGGGGAAACTGAGCTTTGTACACGGAACGGGGTCCCGACTCTCCCGACTCCATTTATGGTCTCGCTGACTCCGGCGCAAGACGACAAACGACATCTTGGTTTGTGGTATACTGAAGCGGCTCGGACAATTGGGAGACCATTCCCGATGGATGAATCGTTTACAACCAAGCGTCTGCTGACGCTTCGGAAACTGACGCGCGCCGTGGCGGACTTAATGCGTGCCCAACTCAAGGAGCACCTGGCCACGCTGGCGCCGTTGTTGCGCCCCCGCGGCGTCCTCGGCGAGCACGTGGCCAGCGACAGCAAGGAGTACGTCAAAGGCGCCGACGCCGCGTTCAAGGACTTGCAGGCGCTCTACGGGAAAGTGGCGGCGTCCCGTCCATTCAGTCTTCAACCCGAGCTAACGTCGCCGCTGGACCTCGTGAGTGGGATACCCGAGATTACGCCGGTCGAATACGTTCATGCCGCGCAGTCCGGCGGCGACAGCAAAACCGTGGCCGTCACCTGTCCTCTGAAATGGGTTCTGAGTTACGCCGGCTTCGGTCCGCGACGCCTGCGCGAACTTCTCGCCGAGCGGACACGGACCACGAACGACCTGGCCCCGGCGCTCCAGCACTTCTTGATGTTGAACACGGTCCTCGCGCGGCAGCCCGGCCTCGTCAGGATCTTGGAGGGATTGCGCTTCACCCTTGCCACCGGTCCGGCGGCCGGCTTCGGCGAGTTGCCGATGGTCACCATCGCCTCGGTTATCACAACGGTACGACCGCCCGATGCGCTCCTCATCGAGAGCACGGAAGTCTCCGGCGCCGACGCCTTCGAGGAAATCGTAAACCTTGGTGATCTTGCCAACCTTCGCGATCCGTTCCGCGAGAAGCTGGTCGAATTAGCGCGGCTGCACGGCGAGGAACTCCCGGCAGCGCCGGCCGCATCGTGACATGCAACGCCAGCGCGGTTCGCGGCGCCTACTTCCAAAGTCCTTTGCTTTTCAAATACTCCACGATTTCCGGTTCGAGGCCACTGGCCGCAGGCGAAACGGGCGTGTTTTTCGTGGTCTCACGGCGCCGCGCATCGTCCAGGTTCGCCGTTGGAGATTGCTCGGACACCGTCTGCAACAAGAGCTGAATCAAGTTTTGAACCTGCTCGCGTTTCGGCGCGTGCTCGGCTTCAAACTTGTCGGGGACTTCGTCGAGGTTGCCTTCTTTTTCCTTATCACTCATGCGACGCGCGTCGAGAACGGATGGGGTCAACGGTACCCGACGGCGGCGACGTCACCGTACCTCGAAACCGAACCGACGAAGCGCGTCGCCTCGCGCAGCCGTCGTTGAATTGGATGAAAAACGATAATGTGCCGTTGCGTCTCGCGGTCAAGCGCTATCAACGGGTCGGCTTCCTTGCCGCTTTCCTTCCTGCTCGCGCGGCATTGGGGCGACTCGTCCAGTCAACGATCCGCGCCCGGATCGCGGAGCTCGACGCAGATCAAGCCAAGCCGGCGGAAGCCGAGCGGGGCGATGGAGCTGTCGGCGCTGATGATGCGGCTGCTGGCCAAGAAGCCGGCCGCGCGCCCACCCACTGCGCGGGCGGTGGCCGACGCCTTGCACGCTGTCGCCGTCCCGCCAGCGCGCCTCTGGGCCGAACGCTCGGCCAGTACGTCATTCGTCGGACTGCTCCTCCTCAACAACGGCGAGCAAAAGTCCCACTAGCTCGTCAACCCGCTCCGGCTGCAGGCCGTGCTCGGTCTCGAACTTCGACGGCACCAGGTCGAGGTCGCCTTCGACTTCCTTGTCGCTTGGGATTTCCTCGCCGCGCAGGCGCTTCATCAAGTTCTCGGTCTCGACCTTGAGCTTTTCGAGTTTTTGCTTTTGTGCTTCGAAATTAGCGTTTTGCGCATCATTCATTCCTTGCATGATTGAATACTCGTGCAGTAAGCGGCCAACGGGGTCATTCCAGCCGATCCAGTCCGGCATCACACCAGGGGCAGAACAGCAGGTCCCAAGTCCGCTCGGGACAGCTGAACTCCAGGCAACGCAGTACGCGGCCGGGTTGCAGAGGAATCTCCTTCCGGCATGTCGGGCAAGGCAGCTGCGGCGGCACCCCCGTCCCGCACGTTCGGCAACTCAGTGACTCGGCCGCGCGCGGCCCGATAAACACGGCGAGGTTGCCGCGCACCTCAGTATTGCCGGGGCCCGGGCGCCACAGTTTGAGCCACTGGGCCTGATCGAACCACTGCGCCGGGCCGAGCCAGGGGTCGTGAATGGTGAGACCCTCCTCGTCCATCCCCACGAGGACGCCATAATGTCCCCAACGGGAGTTCAGGCTCTGGCGGTGATGCACAATGACTCGGACCTCTAGTTCCAGGGCCGTACGGAGCAGATCCAGGGCCTGGCGAACCTGGAGCGTCACGGCGGCGAAACCGCGCCGCAAGGCGTCCGCGCAGATCAAGTACGTTCGGGCACGGTATGTGTCAAACGTGCTCGAAGCCGCGATCGCAGGCCAGATTTCTTGCTGAGAACAGACCACGCCGAACGATCGATAGACCATGCACAGGGCAGCAGCCCCGCACGTGTGCGTTGAAAACAGTTGCCGTTCGTAGGGCAGATCTAGACGCGCCGGCACGGCCATGGGTACACACGCGGATACGTTAACAGTTCAGGTGAATGACGCCGCCATTCATGTGAATGTCGTTCTCCGTCTTGACCCGCATCTCCCGGCCGGTGATGAGGACGTCGCCGGCGCTACCCAGGGCGGTGCCTTCCGTCGTGACGACGTCCAAGCGCCGGCAGTTCAGGGAGATGGTATCGGCGGAATGCAATTGCAGCTGGCCGCCGCGCAGGCTCACCACAGCCCCCTGGTCGGTCAGCGTGATCCGCACTTCGACATCCCCGCCGGGCGAGCGAATCTCCATTTCTTCGCAGCCGTCGCCCACTTTCAACGCGACCGAACGGCCCGAAGGCAACGCACGGACCGGAGCGGAAACCTCATTCTCCAAAACCTGCGATTCCATGGCCAGCGCCTCCAACGTAGTTTGGGACAAGTTGGTTCTCATGTGCCTGAGGCATCAAGGTCCGATCAACACGGTGGGCATGCCCATCATGATCATCCCACCGTGAATGGTCGGGTCCATCATGCGCGCCGCCGGCTGCCCATTGATGAGAACGATCGGCGACCCCATGGCGATGACGTCCGGCGGCCCGACACACAAGGCCATGTCGCCCATGCGGGCCGCCGGCTGGCCGCCAATGAGGACGTTGGGAGCACAGGGCGCCAAAACGGGTCCGCCCACGTGCGGCACCAGGACGGTCACCATGGGGCAGATGTGCATGTCGCCCATTCGGGCTGCTGGCATAGGCATTAGGGACTCCGTCCTTCGAAGGATCGTATCAAACTCAGCGCTTAGTTACGTGAGGAAGACGAAGACCGTAGAGACTTTGCGCCAGTCTTTTCCTCGTCCTCTTTGACTGTCCACGGATATTTCCCCAGGGCGACACCGATTCCCAGTGCGATAAAGCTCATCAGGGTCGGCTTGGCCTTTTCTGGCGGGACGTCCCCAATCAAGCCGACAATCGTGCCCGAGAGGATGTTCGCCGTGAGCCCAGGATCGGGCGGAATCAACTTCTCCTCCGGCGGCATGATGCTCCCGCCGCTGAAGAACACGCTCATCGCGATGGCCCCGATCGGCGTGCCGAATGTGGCCGCCTTGCCGGCTTTGCCCGCGGCCTGGCGGTGCTTCTCGCTGGGATCGAGCACCCAGCGGACGACGGCCTTCAGGGCCTCCGCTTGTTTGGGCTTCCGCATCGGATCGACCACCGAGCGCAGGCACAAGCAGGCCCACCAGACCGCTTCCCGCTTCGGCATCGAATAGGTTTGAAAGCGGACGGCGTCCCCCGGTTCATTATGAACGAGCAGCCGCGCAAAATACTGCCGGGGTGTGATCTCGGGCCGTAAGTACAGCTTGGCAGTTCGTCCGATGCCGATCTCGAGGCAAAAGTCTTCCAGATCGGGGATCCGTACACTCGGCTCCCAGTTCAATGCCATGGCAACTACCCTGGAAATCGCATGTTTGTCCGCCACGTTTCCAGCCACGCTTCAAGATCGCCGCTCGCTTGCACTGACTTGCGACATCAATAACAACGTGGCTGGAAATTGTCCCAAGACACACGATCCGCAATTAACCAAGAGTAAACAATTTGATCGCTCTATCTTCTTTGCTAAGCAATGAGCCATCTGCTTTCGCTAGTGCTAAGTCCACATGAAGGAGTCCAGAGAATTCCAGTTTCGCTAAGGCAACAACATCAAGCAAATTGGTTTCATAGGAAATAACTCCGCCCAACACCGCACTCATCTGCGAGATAAGGACCAGCGAAAACTGGAATCCCGACTTATAATAGTCGGCACCCACGATTTCCGTATGGTTGTCACCCGATATTTTGGACCTAGCAGTTCCGGAACACAAATAGCTGTCGTCGCCGTAGATATTAGTGGCGTTGTTACCGTAAACGTCTGTCTGCAAGCCTGGAGGATTAAATGGCTGCTCCAGCGTCCCGTCGGCCAAAGTTTGTGATGGGGGAGCCGACGCACCTGTCGGCGTGGGACCCGACTGGGAACTACCATGCCCCCCGCCGGCCCCGGACCCTTCGGCGGCCGAAGGGGCAACGTCCAATGGCTGTCGGTCCAGCTCACCAATCGGAATCGGCGGTCCGCCTCCCGCGCCGGACCCAGCGGCGCCCGCCTGGATGCCGACTACGGTTCGGTTCACGTCGACGGGCTTTCCGACGATCACGTGATAACCCTCGCCGACTTCATGACGATGGATCTTGCCCACCTGCATGAGGTGATTGTTCTCGGCCTGTTGGAGGGAGTCGGTTTCGGCGTGGAGCAGAAGCAATTCGCTGCCGAGCTGGTTCTGGAAGCGGATCTCGCTGGCGTTCTTGGCCACGCCCTGGTGGCTGCGGTGAGTGACGCCGCTGAAGGTGCGCTGGTCCGGCAGCTTGTACGGCGGCATGTTTTCGGCGTTGTAGACGCTGCCGACGATGATCGGCTGGTCCGGGTCGCCTTCCTCGAAGGCGACGATGACCTCTTGGCCGATGCGCGGCAGATTGACTGCCCCGAAGCCCTTGCCTGCCGCCATTTGGCCCACGCGGATCCAGCAGGAGCTGGCGGCGTTCTTTTTGCCCTGGCGGTCCCAGTGGAACTGCACCTTAACACGTCCATATTTGTCGCAGAAGATTTCTTCGCCCGGCGGTCCGACTACGACCGCGGTCTGAACGCCCCGAACGGTCGGTCGCGGCGTTTCGCGCGCGGGGCGGTAGGGCAGCGCGCCGGGAATGGCGGTGAAGCAGTTCTCGTATTCGAAGTGGACGTCGGCGCCGCTGCGGTAGTTGTCGGTCAGGCGGGCGGCGTGCGTCACAGCGCCGACGAGGTACTTACCGTCGGCGTCGAAGTGCCGCGTCACCGTGAAACAGTGCCCGGGGACGAGCTGCGGACAGTCGCTGGCGCCTTGGATTTCCAGGCTTGGCAGCGCTTCTTGCTCCATGCGAATCTTGACGGTGCGCTTGTCGTCTTCAAATACTTTGGTCAGGTCGGCCGCGGCGTCGCCGCCGCCCTTGTCCACGTCGTCAAAGCGCTGGGCGTAGCCGCCGGGGTAATCGTAGATTTCCAGCGCGTCGTTGCCGCCGACGTTGAGCTTGTGCGTGACCTTGCCGATTGGCACGGCGTCGAGAATGGTCTGCCGCGCCTCCAGGTTTTTGCCCGACAACTGGAAGCAATGGTCGCGGAGGGTGTATTTGCCGGCACGCAGCTCCTGCGTTTTGTCCCATTCGGTGATGCGGTTTTCCGGACGTACGCCGCCGATCACTTCTTCATAGACAATCGTGCTTGGCCCCGGCACGTCGCCGCAGCTCGACGACTGGTCGGTGAGCACCAACTGATGGCTGCCGGCCGCGTGCTCGAAGAAATAACTGATCCCTTCCTCCTCCATCAGCCGGCACGCGAAGGCGAAATCCGATTCGCGATACTGAACGCAATAATCGCGCGGATGATAGGTTCCACTGATGCGGAACGCGACGCTGAGGCCCGCCAGGACCCGTTTCAGGATCTCGGGGACGGTAATGTGCTGAAAGATGCGGCTCTGTACTTTCTTGGTCCAGAGCCAAAACTCGGGGACCACGGTGGCGCGAAAATGAGTGAAGATTTCATCGCGCCCGCGTTGCGTGAACCGTTGGACAATGCCGTTAAAATAGCGCTTGCCGCCGCCGGGCATTCGCATCGACACCGTGACATTCCGCCCAACGACGCCGTCGAACGCGACCGGCGCGTGCTTCTCGGCCAATAGCTCCAACTCGAAGTGAAAGAGCTGGGAGAGCGCCTCGCGACCGTTGAAGCCGACGAGAAGCAACACGTCCTGGCCGAGCGGGGTGCTAACGGCCATCGGGCGATTGGACTGAGTATACGCCGTCATGGTTGCTTTTTCCTTCGAGGGTGCAACGCTACGAGGGTCGAGTATACACAGCGGAACGGCGTCTGCAAGGATTAAGCAACGTGGAAATAACAGGGTTGCGGAGACTAAACAATAGGAATGCGGCGGATTCATTAGCTACGAGATAAGGATATTATGGACACCAACGATTATGTGACTTACATGATATATGATCGCAGTAAGTGGCGTCTGTGCCTCGTCTCGGGCGCCCAGCTCAGACGAGCAGTTCACGCATGCCGGCGGTAAGGCCGGCGTCAACGTCGGGGTCGCAGAACGCGACGCTCACTTCGTAGCCGCCGTTTGGATATTCCTCCCGTGTTGGAATGTACCACGGGCCGCCATCGCCGTAGGCGGCGGTGGCCAGGAAGCGCTTCGGCTGCATCTCCTGCGCGCGGAGCTGGTATTCGACAAAGCATTCGGCCGGCAGGTGCAGCAGGGTGACATCGTTGATGTCGAGCGCACTCAACACGATGGGCGTCTTCCGGGCGAAGCGTTGACGATACGCAAGCTGATACGACGGCCGGTTGCGGCCAGCGACGGCGTTCTTCTTGTTGGCGATTTGCTGTTCCAGTTGCTCGGCGCTGATCCCGCTGCGCGGCGGCGGCAACAGATCGTGTGTCCGCCAACGCACCGCGCCAATCGGCTCCGGCTTCAGCGCTTGCTCCGATGCGATGATGCCGTCATAGATGCGCTGGGTCAGGAGCGGACGCATCTCTTTCGAGCCGTCGTTGTACTTGCCGGCGGCGATGTTGCCGGCGCACCCCGTGAAATAGATGTGCAGGCAATCGGGCTCGTCCTTTTGCCGGCGCGCCCGCGCCAGGCCGACGAAATCGCTGCTCACGCGGCCGTCGCCGTAGTAACTCATCGGATGCGTCGCGTAATAGTGGCAGGCGGCGATTTTCGCGTCCTTGTCATAGAACGCAACGGTTCGCAGCCAGGGGTCGATCAAACCTTCGGGCAATTCGCGCAGCTTGGCGTCCTTGCAACTGCTGCCGCGCATGGCGCTTACCTTGCCGTCCGCGCTGCGATTGACACGGCGGTTCGACGCGACCTTTTCTACGCGGCCCTTGCCCGTAGCCATGTGGGTCACGCGACGCGGTTTCTTCAGGCTTTCGGCGACGGCTTGCCGAGCGCGGTCGAGGCAGGCGCGGAAGAAATCCAAGTCGATGATGTGCGGCAAATCGCCCTGCCGCTGCACAATCTTCTCGGCGTCGAGACACGCGAACGGCGCATTGTGCTGATGCACGCATTGCACGGCGACGCGCTCCGGCGTGGTTCCCGCGGCCTCGGCGAGCGCCGTCCGCCAAGCGACGTGAGCTTCGTTGAGCAGGCCGGTCCAGTCCACGGCGCAAAGGACGATGGGTTTTCCCGCGCCCACCAAGACGAAGCCGAGCGCAAAGAGCGGATCGTCGCACGCCTCCGCCGGCTTGATCCAGCCGCCGCAGAGGGAATGGCCGATCGGCGGCGTCACGTCGAAGCGGAACGGGGCGAGGTGCATGTTCGACGGCTGTTCCGGCGTAGAGTCGCCGAGGGAAACGCCGACCGTCGCCAGCCCGACGGCGGTCGCCTGCAAGAAACGTCGGCGGTCAACATGGTGCATCGGTGCGACCCTCAAAGAGAATTCTGTTCGCCGCCCTTCATACTACGAGCGGCAGCGGGAAAGGCGTTCGCATCAAATGAATAATAACGTCCGCCTCGTGCCGACATAGAATCAACCCCGCCCGGTCTCCCTCACTTTGGAAACTCATCATGCGCAAGATTCTCCTCCCGCTGCTCGTTTTCGCCCTCCCCGCCACGGTTTTGGCCGCGGACCCAAACCCCGCTGCGCCCAAGGGCGAGGTCGCAAAGTACACATTCGATCAAAGCAAAATCTTCCCCGGCGCCTTGCGCGATTATTGGGTGTACATCCCGAAACAGTACGACCCCGCGAAGCCGGCGTGCCTATACGTCAATCAGGACGGCGTGCAGTACAAGGCGCCGGAGGTCTTCGATGATTTGATCGCCAAGAAGGAGATGCCGATAACCATCGCCGTCTTCGTCATGCACGGCCGGGTGAAGGCGGCGGGGAAAGACGCCATCGACCGCTTCAATCGCATCTACGAATACGACGGCCTCGGCGACGCCTACGTGCGTTTCCTTCTCGAAGAGTTGCTGCCCGAAGTCGAAAAGAAAAAGAGCGCCGACGGCCGGCCGATTCACTTGTCCAACGACGGTAACGACCGCTGCATCGGCGGCGCGTCGAGCGGCGCCATCTGCGCCTTCACTGCCGCCTGGGAACGGCCCGATGCGTTTCGCCGCGTGTTCAGCTCCATTGGCACTTATGTTGGCCTGCGCGGCGGCAACGTTTATCCGACGCTGATTCGAAAATACGAGCCGAAGCCGATTCGCGTCTTCCTTCAGGACGGCAGTAACGACTTGAACATCTACGGCGGCGACTGGTGGATGGCGAATCAGGAGATGGAACGGGCGTTCCGTTTCGCGGGGTACGAAGTGAACCACGTCTGGGGCGACGGTGGGCACAGTGGCCAGCACGCCACGCAGATCTTCCCCGACGCCATGCGTTGGCTGTGGAAAGACTGGCCGGCGCCGGTGAAGACCGGGGTCGGTTCGCAACAACTCCGCGAATTGTTGCTTCCCGGCGAAGATTGGCGGCTCGTCAGCGACGGCTACCGCTTCACCGAAGGGCCCGCGGTGAATGCGAAGGGCGAAGTGTTCTTCAATGACATTCCGAACAGCAAGACCTACAAGATTGGGCTCGACGGCAAAGTGAGCCTGTTTGTCGGCGACTCGAAAAAGGCCAACGGCCAGGCGTTTGGCCCCGATGGCCGTCTGTATGCCGTTACCGGCACGCAGCAAGTGGTCGCCTACGATCCGAGCGGCAAGATGGAAGTCATCGCCGACGGCATCGTCGGCAACGACCTGGTCGTCCGGCACGACGGCGGCGTCTACGTCACCCATCCCGGCGGCGGCCGCGATCCGAGTTTGGTGTGGTTCATCAGCCCGAAAGGGGAGAAGAAGATCGTCGATAAGGGATTGAAGTTTGCCAACGGGGTGACGCTGTCGCCGGACCAGTCGCTACTCTACGTCGCCGACTACGCGTCGCACTGGATCTACAGTTACCAGGTGCAGCCTGATGGCTCCCTGCTCTACAAGCAGAAATACTATCATCTCCACACCCCCGACACGGCGGACGACGCTGGAGCGGACGGCATCCGCGTGGACCGCGACGGACGCCTGTGGGTGGCGACCCGCATGGGCATTCAAGTTTGCGATCAGGCGGGCCGCGTCAATTGCATCATTCCGACGCCCAACGGCCGGATCGCGAACCTCACTTTCGGCGGACCGAATTTCGACACGATTTATGCGACGTGCGGCGACAAAGTGTACGCACGCAAGCTGAAGGTGAAGGGGACGAACGCATTTGAGGCGCCCATCAAGCCGGCGCCGCCGCGGCTTTAGGGGATTAGAGCCAGGTCGGGGACGCGCGTTGAAACTCACGGGCTGCGATTCGCCTTCGTCAATGCTGCCGTTGCGGTTCTTGAGGCCGAGAATGCGCGCCGGGATGCGCTTCAGCGTGGCGAGGGCAGTGTACTCGCTTCCGCCAAGATACGTGCGAAAACCTCATTCCAATCACCCGCCCGCGTCTGCCGAAATAGCCGCATCGTCGGATACCACGGACTGTCCTCACGATGGAGCAGCCAGCGCCAGTCCGGGACAACGGGGAGCGCTAACCAAACGGGCACGCCGAGTCCGCCGGCGAGGTGGGGAATTGACGTGTCGCTGGTGATGACGAGGTCGAGGTTTTTCATAAGCGCCGCGGTGTCAGTGAAGGCTCCCGCTTCATCTCGCGGTCCGGGGTTGAGCACAGGCCACGTGGCGCGAAACTCGACGAGCTGCTCTTCGCCGGGGCCCTTTTGTAGGCTGACCAGGCGGACTCCTTTCAAGGCGGCCAGCGGCGCGAAATGCCGTAGCGGAATGGACCGGCCAAGGTCGCCGCGGTTTTGGGGGTTGCCTTGCCAGGCGATGCCGATGGTGAAGTCTGGGAAAGCAAGACGCGGGCGCCACATCTCTACCAGTGCCGGGTCGGCGAAGAGATAGGGCACGTTCGCGGGCGTCGTCGCGAACGTCGTGCCAAGGAGGCGCGGCAGACTCATGAGCGGAGCGTGAGCGTCGAAGTGCGGCAAAGCGTCCCCTTCGGCAAGCAGGCGATCGATCCCCGGACTGCGGGAGAGCAACGGAACGAGCGCGGCGGGAACTTGGACCAGTACCGTACCGCCCCGCGCTTTGACCAGCGGCGCGTAGCGGATGAATTGCAGCGTGTCGCCTTTGCCTTGCTCGGCGTGCAGCAGGATGGTGCGGCCGGCGAGCGGCGCGCCGTCCCACCAGGGTTGCGTCCAGGGCGGCGGCGACAAGCGCCAGCGCCATTCGTATTCCGTCCAACCGCGCTCAAAATCGCCCTGAAGCAGCCAGATGCGCGCCCGGTGTTTGTGGGTCGGCACATGCTCGGGATGAAGCCGCAGCGCGGCTTCGCAATGGGCAAGCGCCTCGTCGAGCTGCCCCAGATCCGTCAACGCGGCAGCGAGGTTGCTGTGAGCTTCCAAGTAATTTGGGCGCAAGCGCAGCGCTTCCCGAAGCGGCGCGACCGCTTGTTCGCTGGGCTGTCGCGTGGCCCTTGCGGCGCCCAGACTGTTGAGGGCTTCGACGAAGTTCGGACGCGACGCGATGGCTCGTTCCAGCGCCGCGATGGCTTCCTCGATCTGACCAAGCGCCGTCAACGCGATGCCGAGATTGTTGTAAACGTCGGCGTCGTCCGGGCGGCAGCGCAGAGCGTCGTGATACGCCCCGACAGCCGCCTCCAGCTTGCCCTGCTGTGCGAGCGCGATGCCCAGGTAGTTCGCCGCGTCGGCATGATCCGGCTGAGCGTGGAGCGCTTTATGGTAACTGCCCTCCGCCTCGGTCAAGCGTTGCTGGACGTGTTGCGACAGGCCGAGGAGGTACCACGCGTCGGCTTGCGCCGCGTCGGCATGGAGGATTTGCCGGCAGAGCTGCTCGGCTTCCGCGACGTTGCCGGCGCTTAGAACCTGTCGCGCGCGTGCCAGCGCTTCGTCGATTGTCGGCATGGGTATCCCGCGCGTTCGGCCGTTCGTTGGTGCGCCGTCATACTAATGCACTCCGGAAGCGCGCAGAAGAGCGAATGGTAAAGCAGCGTTCTTTTCTGGATGGGTGCCATGAATCGTCCTCCGTAGGATGCAAGAAAGACGCCGTGGAACGTGCCCGGAATTGCGAGAAACGCGTATGAGCATCCTTGTCATCAACGCCGGGTCCAGCAGTGTGAAATTCGCGCGCTTCGACCAAGGCGGCGCGCGCCTCACGGCGCTCATCGACTGGACCGCCGATCCGGGTCACGCGGTGCTCGTGATTCGGGCGGCGAACAGCGCGGAACAGCGTTCCGAGGCGAACGTGGCGAATCACCGTGCGGCGGTGCGCCACGCGTTGGATGTCCTCGGTCAGTCAGTACACGCGGAACCAGTCACGGCCGTCGGGCACCGCGTGGTACACGGCGGCGCGGTTTTTCACGCCGCCACGTTGATTGACGCTGGCGTCAAACAGCAACTTGCGCAGCTCGCCGAGCTGGCGCCCCTACACAATCCGCCGGCGCTTGAAGCGCTGGCAGCCGCGGAAGAGGCTTTGCCTGCCGTCCCGCATGTCGCGGTGTTTGACACCGCCTTCTTCACCGACTTGACGCCGGCGTCCTTTGTCTACCCGTTGCCCTACGAGTGGCACACCGAATGGGGCATCCGCCGTTTCGGCTTTCACGGCATCAGCCATGCCTATTGCGCCGGCCGGGCGACCGAGCTGCTCGGCCGTGGCGCCGACGTGCGCTTGGTGATTTGTCATTTGGGCAACGGCTGTTCGGCGTCGGCGGTGCGGAACGTCAAGCCGTTGGCGACGACGATGGGCTTCACGCCGCTCGAAGGCTTGATGATGGGCACGCGCGCGGGCTCGGTCGATCCCGGCATCCTTTTGCACGTGCAGCGAAAACACGGTCTGGATGCGGATCAGCTCGACGACGTGCTCAATCACCGCTGCGGCCTGCTCGGCGTCTCCGGCGTGTCATCCGATTTTCGCCGTGTGGAGGAAGCGGCCAAGCAAGGAAATGAGCGCGCCCAACTGGCCCTGGCCATCTATGCCGGCCGTATTCGCGAGGCGATCGGCAGTCTTGCGGTAACGCTGGGCGGAGTTGACGCGCTCGTGTTCACGGCGGGCGTGGGCGAGCACGCCGCGCCGTTGCGGCAGAGCGTGTGTATCGGCCTCGAATGCCTTGGCTTGCACCTGGATCGAGCCAGCAACGAAGCTTGCCAGCCGGACACGGATATCGCGGCCGCGGATTCGCCCGGACGTATTCTTGTCGTCCACACGGACGAGGAATTGATGATTGCGCGGGAGGTGCGCCGCGTGACGGGGAAGGCATGAAGGGTTTTGTCGTCACTATCCGAACAGGCGCATCACATCCGGCGGCGGCGTCTCGACGAATTGGCAGCCGACTTCCCAGTAAGGTCCGGCGGGGAAGCAGTTCTTCACCTGAACCCGCACCCACGGCGTGCCGTCGGCCGCGCTGCCGACGCGCAAGCTCAGCAGGGCACCCGCTTCCAACTTGCGATCGACGGATAGTCCGACGCCGGTATCGGAGCGATCAATGACCACCGCACGGTACGGCGTTGCCCGCGCGTCCGCGTCGGAAACTTGAACGACGATCGGATTGCCGCCCCAACGCGGCGTGGTTCGGCGTTCACGCCGCAGGCCGCGAAAGCGCAAGTCGGGCGGCGGCGGGTCTTCCATGTTCCGGGCGGAGCTTTGGTTTTCGACAACCACAACAGCCTCGCAGCAAGCGGTTCGATCCGGGGTCCGCTCCAAGCTTAGCTCACGTTTGGGAGAGCGCGGCGAGCGTCGGGCCATTCATTTCACGCCCGCTTTCGCCGCGGCGGCGGGATCAATCTTCTTGAGCGCTTCGCCCGCGGCCTTCCGCACTTCTTCGTCGTTATCCTGCACAAGGGTCGTCAGACTCGGCACGGCGAGCTTGGCGTCCGGCCCGATCTTGCCGAGTGCCGTGGCCGCACGAATTAGGATCTCGTCGCTGGAATCGCGCAACGCTTCGATGAGCGGCGCCACGGCCGGCTTGCCGAAGCGGCCCAGCGCGAGCACGGCCTCACGGCGCACGTTCAGATTGTCGTCCTTCAGGCGTTGCCGCAGCACCGGCACCGCCTCCCGCACTTCGGGGTCGATTTTCGCCAAAGCGAGAACGGCCCCTTCGAGCACGCCCGCATCCTCATCGCTGAGTGCCCGCAACAGTCCCGGCAGCGCGGCTCTCGCCGGCGGTCCGATCTTCGCAAGCTCGTCCTCGGCGAAACGCCGAACATCGGCGTCGCGGTCGTTCAGCGCATCGAGCAAGCCGGGGACCAGCGTCTTGTCCTTCGGGCCCATCTTGCCGAGCGCGTCGGCGACACGCGACCGAACGACGCTGTCCCGGCTTTGCAGCGCCGGCGTCAACACCGGGATCGCGGCGGCGGCGTCCGTGCCAATGCCGCCCAGGGCCGCGACCGCGCGCAGCGTCACCGCGTTGTCGCGGCTTTTGTACGCCTCGATGAGCACCGGTGCCGCGGGCTTGCCGATCATGGTAAGCGCCGTCGTCGCCGCCGCGTTCACGGCCGACTCCTTGTCCTGCATCATCTGCCCGAGCGCCGGCAAGACGCCGGGAGCGAGGGGATCGATCTGCCGCAGCGCGACCACCGCGCGCTCGCGAACCGCGGGATGCTTGTCCTTGAGCAGCTCCAGCAAAGTCGTCAGCGCGGACTTCGCTTGCGGACCGATCATGCCCAGCGCGGCGGCCGCGGCTTGGCGTACCGGATAGTTCTTGTCTTTCAATGCCGCGGTGAGCGCCGGCACCGCCGCCGCGGCTTCAGCGCCGCGCTTGCTGAGCGCCTGTGCGGCCCGCGCCCGGCTTTCCTCGTTGTCGCCTTGCAGTTCCTTGATGCACTCGTCGACCGATTTTTCCACAATTGCCGGCGCGACCGGTTTTGATTTCGCTGCCGACGGCTTCGGATTTTCTATCGCTTTCGCGGGCGGTGAGGCCGGCTGCATGAGTGTCGGCTCCGCCGTTTTGGTGCATGCCGTCAACAGAAATGCGCACGGAAGAAGGAACAGAGGACGCATGGGGAGCCTCCGGTGATCCGCGAAGGGAATACGGCGATCCTAGCCCTGGAGGTACGACGTTGCTACCGAAAAACGACGTGCGAACACGGGCCATCTAACGGAATGCTTGTCTTTCCATCGGTTCGTGCCAATCCTTGTCCCTCAATCGGTTCGGGTAAACCACGCGGTTTTGCGACGATCTCTTACGCCATCGGGGCGAAATCCCCGCCTTTTCCACCGTCATTACAGCCCTCGTAACCGCTACGCTCCGTTCACATTCGTGAATAATTAGGCTTGCATGTGCGACTTTCACTGGGGACATGTGCAGCTGACGCTTTACAATCGGATACGGTAACTCGGAACGCATGGCTGCAAAAAGGTACGGCCGAAGTCACCTCTGCGCAGCCAAGAAGAGAGGCACATCATGATGTCACGTCTCCTGGGATCGCTCTGCCTGGCCGCGCTTGGCGTGCTTGGGCTCCAGGGCTGCAAACACTGTAAATCGTCGTGCGGACCGGGTCCCGCCCCGTGCGGCTGCAACGGTTCGGTTGCAGTGCCCGGCCGTGTGGCGCCGATGGTGCCCGCAGTTGGCGACGGCATTCCGGCGGCGCCCATCCCGGTTGCTCCGGCGGCCGTCGGCGTCGCGCCGATCGGCCCCAGCGTACCGCCGACGAATAGTTTGCCACCCGTGAGCGCGCGATACGGCCCGAGCGCGTCGCTCCAGTGTCCGCAACCTGCGCTTCCGCCTGCGCCGCCCGGCGTGCGTCTGGCGGTGCCGGCGCCGGTCATCACCGACACCCGCGCTAGTCCCGCCGCGCCGCTGCCGCAAGGCCCGATCGCCGACGCCGCTGCGCCGCTGCCCGTTGGCATCAAACAATTTGCCAAGCCGAAGACCCAAGTAGCGACCGGCTTGAAGCCCGATCTCGACGGCCTCGATTGGCTACAGGCCAAGGGGTACAAAACCGTGTTGCACCTCGTGCAGACGGGGGAGGATGACGCTGCCGAACGCCGCCAAAGTGAAGAAAAGCGGAACATCAAGTATCTCAGTCTGACCGTCGCGCCCGCCACGCTCGATCGGGCGACGATCGAGCAATTCAATCAGATCATCGGCGATCCGAGCAATTTGCCGCTGTTCGTCTATGACAAAGACGGCATGCTCGCCGGCGGCATGTGGTATCTGCACTTTCGCACCGCCGATTTTGCCACCGAGGAAGAAGCCCGCGCCAAGGCGACGCGCCTCGGCCTCAAGGAAGATCCGAACGGCGAACACAAAGTGATGTGGGACGCGATCAAGAAGTATTTCACCGGCAAGGTGCAATGACGTGGTTAAGTGAGTGGTGAGTCGTGAGTGGTGGACGGCAAGCGCCTGCGGGCTGTGGTCCGTGGGCTTTTTGTGTTTACCGATCACCGCTCAAAAAAAAACGAGAACCCGTAGCGGTCCGCCGTTGTCCACGGTGTAATGACCGCCACGGGTTTCATTGTTTTCACTCTTCCACGAGGCCGTTATGCCTGACCCGCGCAAGCCGATCGCCGACCTCGGTTGCAGTATTCCGCTCGTCCCGCCGCTCTATCAATCGTCCGTTTATACGCTGCCCGACCTCGACGCGCTCGACCGCATCATGAACTTGGAAGAGCCGGGTTTCATCTACGCCCGCGATGCCCATCCGAACGCCCGGCATCTCGCCGAGCAGCTTGGCGAGCTTGAGGGCGCGGCGTGGTCGGTCGTCACCGGCTCGGGCATGGCGGCGATCAGCGCCATCTTTCTCGCCTGCGTGCAGCAAGGCGACCGCATCATCGCCAGTAATCGTCTTTATGGCCGGACGACCCAACTGCTCAATCAAGAACTCCTCCGCTACGGCGTGCAGACGACGTTTGTGGACAGCAGCGACCTTGAACAGGTCGAGGCCGCACTCAAGACGCCCGCAAAAATCCTCTTCGTCGAAACGATGTCGAACCCGCTCGTTCGTTTGGTGGACATCGAGGCGCTCGCGGAGCTGGCCGACGAGCACGATTGTGTGCTCATCGTCGATAACACCTTCGCCACGCCGGTCCTCGCGCGGCCGCTGGACCTGGGCGCGGATTTTGTCATGGAAAGCCTGACAAAGATGATCGGCGGCCACAGCGACGTGACCCTCGGCGTCGTCTGCGGCAAGGGAGCCGAGCTGCCGCAGCTCAGCCAGGTCGTCAGCATCTGGGGCCTGGCGTCGAACCCGTTCGATTGCTGGCTCGCCTCGCGCGGCCTGTGTACGCTCTCCTTGCGGATGAAGACCGCGACGGCCAACGCGCAAGCGCTGGCCGACTGGCTCGCCGAGCAGCCCGGCATCAGTCGCGTCGTTTATCCCGGCCGGCCCGATCATCCCGACCACGAGCTGGCCCAACGCCTGCTTCCCGCAGGCTGCGGCAACATGCTCTGTTTCGAACTCGCCGGCGGCCGCGAGGCAGTCAACGACTTCATGCACCGGGCCCCCGGCATCGCGTTCAGCCCGTCGCTCGGCAACACGACGACGACGTGCAGCCATCCGAGCACGACCTCGCACCGCTATGTCAGCCCCGCCGAGAAACGGCGGCAGGGGATCGGTGAAGGGCTGATTCGCCTTTCCGTAGGCGTCGAGGAATTGGAGGTGATCGAGAAAGAAATGGCGAAAGGGCTCTAGTTCTACAGCGCTACATTGTAGGTCAGCCTTTCGAGGCTGACCCATCTTGGCGAAGACGGGCAAGCCAGGTCAGGCTGGAAAGCCAGCCCTTTGAAGGTGTCTTCAGGGGCCGGCTTTGCTGGCCACAAGTTGTTTGCGTTTCTTCGGTAACCGCTTCTCGTCGAGCAACTTCTTGGTGGACACATGGTGGAACTGGGCGTTAGGGCGATCGGGCCGAGGCTTCTTGGGACCACGCGGATGCTTGCGATAGTTGCCCAAGTCGATGCATCCTGCCCAGCGGCGCAGCGTTTTGCTCAGTTCTGCTTGGCTCATGGTCTGGAACACGGCCCATTTTTCCGGAGGCAACGCGATCATCATGCCGCGGTACACGCCGCTGATCTCTTCCGTCAGGTAGAAGTTCGACAGCTTGTTCTCCACCGTCGGCTCGCCGTGGACGCCGCGCAACGCGCCTTTCACAGCCGCCAGCAAGTTGTAGCAAGCCAGCGCCACACAGAACGCAAACAAGGCTGCTTTCGGATAACCCAAGGTGTTCAGTTCGCAGCGCAGATGCACGGTCAACTCTTGGAACGCGGTCTCCAAAGTCCAGCGCTCCAGGTACAAGGTAGCGACGCGCACCGCCTTGACCTTGGACGACAGCTTGGTGAGCAGATGAATTTCGAGGTCGCCATCGCGTGTGGGCTTCTTCAGCTCCACGGTGATGCGACGCACCTTCAATTCGCGGCCATGGTCCACCAGGATCGCAGCTTGTTCGTACACCCGTCCCGTCTTGCACTTGCCAATGTAGCGCTTTTGCCCCAGGGCTCGCCACGGCATGCGGCCGTGTTGACGCGTAATGAATCGCGCCTGGCGCTGGGTGATGCCAAACAAGAACGAAATCGTGCAGAAGTTCCGGTCGTCGATCAGCAGGTCGTGCGGCTGAAGGACCGGCAGCACCTGATCCAACAACGAGCGCTCTTGGGCGTGTCCATCTTCGCAGGGGATGACGTCCTCGATGATCATCCGCTGGGGGTCCAACAGAACAAGCGTCTGACCGGGCAACGCCCCGGCGGCCTTTCCCCGCAACACGCCGAGGCGATGTTCG
The DNA here is from genome assembly GCA_041499805.1 of Gemmataceae bacterium. Lineage (GTDB taxonomy): Bacteria > Planctomycetota > Planctomycetia > Gemmatales > Gemmataceae > JBGQKZ01. Next base: position 33,000 of record JBGQKZ010000017.1, on the reverse strand, counting down.
CTGCCGCTGAGGTGATTGCCATCCAGAATGCGCACGCGAAAGCCCGGCAACAACGGAGCACGGCATCCCTTCATCCGCTCGATCAGAGCCCCGACTTCGCCCGCTGTGTGTTGCACCAGGGCACGCGAGGTCGAAAGCTCGACGTGACTGAGCTTGTCGTACAGTGCCTTGACCGACACCGGCATGCGGTCGCGCAAGCGCACATAGGCGGCATGGATCGACGGACTGATCCGGCAGACCACCAGGCTGGTCAAATCCACCAGCGTGGAGAACAGCAACTCCCGTTCGTACTGCGCCACCGCCGCGGCATGAAAAAGCGCATCCAACTTGTTCGGGGCGAAGACGTTTTCCATCACCGCCCGTTGCATCACACACACCGGGCTGTGTTCCACAAAGCGCTCGAAGATCTCTCCAAGGACCATCCTGGTCGCCCTCCGTGAAGTTCTCCGTAACTCCAATGAGAGCAAAATCTAACAAACCGGAGCGCATAAACGTATAGCACCTTCAAAGGGCTGGCTGGAAAGCCTGACCTACATACCCAGCGCTGTAGAACGAGCACCGCGTGTATCAATTCGACGCGCCTATCGTCAGTGCGAGTCGCCGTCCGATTGCAAGCGTCACGCCGATTGTTCGCGCTCCAAACGCCCGAGCAACCGCAGGAGTCCATCTAGAATCGTCAGCGGATGCGGCGGACAACCCGGGATGTACAGATCGACGGGCAAAAGCATACCACAGCCGTTGTGGACTTCCGGATTGTCAACATACGGTCCGCCGCTGATTGCACAGGCGCCGACGGCGATCACCAGTTTGGGGGCGGGAATCGCAGCGTAGGTCGCAAGCAACGCCGCACGCATGTTCTCGCTGACCGGACCGGTGACGACAATGCCGTCGGCATGCCGTGGCGATGCCACGAATTGCACGCCAAAACGGCCCAGGTCGAAGACGACCGTGCCGAGCACGTTAAGATCCGCCTCGCAGGCGTTGCAGCCGGCGGCGCTCACCTGGCGCAGCTTCAACGAGCGACCGAAGAGCCGGCGCGATTTCGCTTCGAGCGCCTGGGCGCGCTTCAGGGGAGCGCCGCGCAAAACCAAGTCGTCGCGATGGCGCGCGGCGAGTCGATATTCCTGCGTATACCGGATGGCGCCCGTGGGGCAGGCTTCGGTGCAGTCGGTGCAAAAGAGGCAACGACCCAGGTCAAGTTGAACGCCGCGATCTTTGACGGTGACGGCATTCGTCGGGCAGGCTTCGGCGCAGGCGCGGCAATCGTCGGGACACTTCGAGGAATCCACCTCCGGCAGCCCACGAAAGCGGTCCGGCAAAGTCGGTTCCTGTGCGGGATACGCCAAGGTCCGATGGCCTTGTTTCAAGCGGGCGAGGGACACTTCCAGCATGGCGGCTCCTTACAGGTCATGACCGCAATACGACAGGTTGAAACTCTTGTTGCACAACGGGAAATCGGAAATCTGCCCATCCCGCAGCGCCAGGGCCAGGGCCAGCCAGTTGTGAAAAGACGGGTCCACGATCTTGTAGCGCGCGAAGCGGCCGATGGAATCGGTGAGAGCCACATGGCAGATTTCGCCACGCCAACCCTCCACGAGGGCAACTCCAAGTTGACCTGCCTTCAGGGCGCCGACTTCCGTCCGCGTCGGGCCGTCGGGCAGTGCTTGGAGCTGTTCACGGATAAATGCCGCGGACCGTTGAATTTCGAGCCAGTGCACGTAGGCGCGGGCGAATACGTCGCCGGTCGTCCAGGTGGAAACGGGCACCTGGGCGAAGCGAAAAATGCCGGCTGGGAAGTCCTGGCGGACATCGCGTTCCAGGCCGCACGCTCGAGCGGCTGGGCCCACCATGCCGAGCGCCACGGCAATGTCCTGCGCTATCGCGCCGGTGTCCTCGAAGCGGGCTTGAACCGACGACGAGTTCCACAGCAGATCAACCGCATTGGCGACATCGCGTATCGCCGCGTCGAGCCGTTGGAGGCACTGTTGCTTCCGCCCTTCATCGAGGTCGAACCCGAAGGCGCCGGGCCGAATCATCCCGCGGCCAAAGCGGCTGCCGCACAGCAGCGCCGTCAGATTAAGGAAATCGCCGCGCAGGCGGCCGCAGTACGCCGCGGTCGGCAGGAAACCGACGTCGCCGGCCAGCGCGCCGAGGTCGCCGGTGTGGTTGGCGAGCCGCTCCAGCTCCAGGGCGACCCCGCGTAGCGCCTCCGCACGAATGGGGGCCTGGCAACCGGCGAGGGCTTCCACAATCTGGCAATAAGCCGTCGCATGGCCGACCGACGTGTCGCCCGCCACGGTCTCCAACGTGTGGATGGTCCGTTTGTTGGGCCCGCCGGCGAGCGTTCGCTCCGCGCCACGGTGTTGATAGCCGAGCGAGATTTCCAAATGGAAAACGTGCTCGCCGTGACATTGAAAGCGGAAATGGCCCGGCTCGATGACGCCGGCGTGAACCGGCCCGACGGCGACCTCGTGGACCTCCTCGCCCTCGACTTGGAAGAAGTCCATGACGCCGATGTCCGGCTGTTCTCCCGGCTTCCTACCCCACGCATCATGACCGGGGCGGTACGAGGAGTGAAACCGCACCGGCTTGAACCACGGATGCCGCTCGGGACAAACGCCGTACTGTTCCGCGATTTCGCGCTCGAAGAGATGGACTTGCGGGCAGTCGGGCGTCAACGAAGGGAAGCGGTCGGCTTCGAGCCGGCTCTTGCCGATGCGGAGAAGCGCGCGCGTGCTGTCGGCCAGGACGGCGTAGAGATCCAAACCGCCCGTCGCCGGCGCGGGGTCCGCGAAGAGGGCCGCGACTCTTTGGCCGGCGCTCACGGCGTCCATGAGCGCCCGGCGGAATTCGGGGAAGGACAGCTCGGGGATTTGTTCCCGCGGGAGCGCCTGTCCATTGCGCAGGACGGCAAGATTGTTCTTCTTGTTCATCGAGGCGCCTCCAAAAGCGCGGCTGCCTGACGCAAGAGCGATTCGAGCGGAGGCGGAATATAGACGCCCAGCAACACGACGAGCGCCATAAACAGCACAATGGGCGCGCCCGTACTGAGGCTGTCGTGAAAGGCATTGCGAGGCGTCTCCGCTGCCGGCGTTCCCTGAACGACCGTCAGGACCGTGCTCCCCATGCCGATGAACACCACGCAGAGCAAGAGAAGGAAGAGCCCGCCAGCGAGAAACTGACCGTTGCCGATAGCGGCATTGACGATGGTGAACTCACTCACGAACGGACCAAAAGGCGGCGAGCCGGTGATCGCGAGAAAACCAGCCAAGAACAACGCTCCCGACAGCGGCACCCTCTTGAGGGCGCCACGCACGTCGTCCGTGAGCTTGCTGCCGTAAGCACGATGAATGTTGCCCGAAGAAAGGAACAACACGCCTTTGGTGAGCCCATTGTTAATCAGGTGCAGCAGGGCGCCGTAAACCGCGAGGCCGCCGATGCCGATGCCGAGCACCAAAATACCCATGTGCTCCACGCTGGAGTACGCCAGCATGCGCTTGAAGTCGCGTTGCCGAACCATAAACAGCGCGGCGACCGCCATCGAAAACAGGCCCAGAAAAACCATGATTTCCCGTGCGAATTCGCCTTCAGCGCCGGCTTGGCAGATCTGATAGACACGCAGAATCGCCAGAAATGCACAGCTCGTGACGCCGCCGGCGAGAAGCGTGCCGACCACTCCCGGCGCCTCGCCGTAGGCGTCCGGCTTCCACGTGTGCATGGGCGCCAGACCCATCTTGGTCCCATAGCCGATGAACAGGAGTACGAACGCCGCGTGGACCCACGGCGCCGACAACCGCGGCGCGTCGTTGATGAGCTCGTCGAACAACAGCGTCGATTCCGGGGTTCTGCCGGGGAACAGTGCCGTGGTCGCGAGGAGAGGGCCTTGTCCGAGCGGTGAGCCGAGCAAACCCACCGTGCCCACGCCTACCACCGGATGCGCCGATTCGCCGGCTTTGAACGATGAGTACGCCAGAAAGAACGACCCCAGCAGCGCGAGGGCGATGCCCACCGAACCGATCAGCAGATACTTCCAGGTCGCCTCCAGCGAGCGGGTGCTGCGGTTGAAGTAGATCGACGGGGCGCTCACCAGGGTGATCGCTTCCATCGCCACCCACATGATGCCGAGGTGGTGCGACAGCGTCACCAACGTCATCATCGCCAGTCCGCCGAACAGGCTCGTACAGAAGACCCGATTCGACCGGTCCGAACGGAGGGCCAGGTAGCCCGGCGCGTAGAGCGCGCACAGGAAGAACAGAACGCTGAGGAAGCCGAGGACGACTTTTCCCAGCGCGTCCAACAGCAGCCAACCGCCCAAGGCGGGAGAAGGGGAGAAGGAGAGCGGGGGAGCGGGCGAGAGGGCGAGCGCGACCAGCGCGAGATGGCCCAGCGCGCCAGCCGGCAACAGCCACGGACGCCAGCGGTTGGACGGGCAGGTGAACGTTACGGCCGCCATCACCAACGGAAACAGAATCAACCCGTAGATCATCGTTCCATCCTCTCTCCCCGTCTCCTCCCGTTATCCCTTCTCCCGCGCTATTCCTTCAATTCCGTGAGATGCTCGGTGCTGATGGAAGCGAACTCCCGGCTAATGTGATGAATGATGATGCCCATCACGAACACGCCCGTGAACAGATCGAGCAGCACGCCGATCTCGACGAGGAACGGCATCGCTTCCAAAAGCAAGAGGCCGAACATGAAAATGCCATTTTCCAGAAGCAGGTAGCCGAGGACCTGCATGATGGCCTTCTTGCGGGTCGTCAGCATGAGAAACCCGGCCCATACCGTAGACAGCGATGCCGGCACGATCAGCAGTTTCGCGTGCTCCGCGGTGAGCGGCAGCGTGTAGGAAAAGACCAGCGCCAGTCCGGTGCCGGCTGCCCCCAATAAGAGAGAACTCATATAGTTCACGACCGGCTTGACCTCGTGTTGGATATTCGCCTCGCGCATGGCGTGAATGAGGAAGCGGGGAATGACGAATCCCTTCAAGCCGATGGTCACGGCGACCAGCAGGATGCCGCGCAAACCGATGTCGGGATGAACGAACAGCGGGCACACCCCCAGCAGAATTCCCTGAAGGGCGACCGCATGAATGACCGCGCGAATCCGGCTTACGCCCAGCGCGACGAAGTTGAGCGCCAGGGCCACGATCAGCAAGGGGTCGAGAATCTGGACCATCACGTCACCTCAGCGCACGAGCAGGATGATGCCGAAGGCCGACAACAGGCAAGCCGCGACGAGCAGGACCGGCACGTGCGTCAGGCGCAGGCGGGCCATAGTGGACTCCACCACGCCGATCAGCGCCGCGACGGCCAGCATCTCCGCGACGAAAAGCGGCCAATCGAGCCACGGCGCGCCGGTCGTCAATGGAAACGCCAAACGCACAATGAGTGCCCCGAAGACAAACAGTTTCAGGGCCGCCCCGTAGAGAATCATGCCGAGCGCCGGCCCGCTGTGATCGAGCACCATGACTTCGTGAATCATGGTCAATTCCAAGTGCGTGTTTGGATCGTCAAATGGAATGCGCGCGTTCTCCACGAGCAGCACGACAAACCAACTCAGCAACACCAAGGCGAGGGAGGCGCCCTCCGTAAGCCAGTGCGGCGCGAGCGCCCCGCCGAGCATCCCGGCCAGTTGTAGCGAGCCGGATAATTTCGCGAGGACCAAGAGACCCAGAAAAAAGGCGGGTTCCGCCAGGCAAGCGAAAGTCACTTCCCGCGCCGCGCCCATCCCCTCGAACGCGGAACCAGTGTCCAAGGCTGCTGAAGCCGTGAAGAACCGGCCGAGGCCGAGCAAGTACGCCAGCAGAATAAGATCGCCGGTGAACGAAATCGGGGCGCTGGAATTCGTCAACGGGATCAGCAGGACTGCCATCGCCGCCGTGACCAGCCCGACCACCGGTCCGGCCCGAAATACCCATGTCGTCGTGGGACTGAAGACCGACCCTTTCTGGACCAGCTTGATGAGGTCGTAATACGCCTGCAAAAGTGGCGGGCCGACACGGCCGGCGAACAACGCCTTGGTCTTGGCGATCACGCCGAGCAATAACGGCGGCAGTGTGAGCGCCAGCGCTATGTGAATTGCGTTGTGAAGAAACGTGTCCATCCCGATCCTTCTGTAGACAAGGCGCCACTCGCGGAGCGGCGGTTGGTCACGCCCGACAGCCGACACCTACCGGCGCCAGAGCAGCAAGGCAATCAACGCGACGAACATGTAAAGCAAGTACATCTGAATGCTGCCCCGCTGGAACACACGGAATTTGCTGATTACCCACGCGCTGATGCGGAAGAGCGGCAGCACGGCGTCGTCGAGCACGGTGTCGGGCGCCACGCTGTGGAAAGAAGCTTTTTGCGGAAACAGAGGAAGCGTCCGCGGTTGCTGTGTGCGCGGCCGCAGCGCCCATGCAAACAATCCGACCAACTGCTGCGCGAAGGAGGACGAGGTGTATTGCATTCGCGGCGTAGGCGCCGCGTACGCGCAGCCCCAGGTGGGGCGTTGCACCAGGAGGACCTTGGGCAGCATCAGCCATAGCAAAGCGCCCCCCAGCAACAGGGCACCGATCAATGCCAGGCCCATCGTCGTCACCCACGCCAGTGGCGCGAGCACGGCGAGGCGCGGGCCGGCGTCCCCCAGATTCGGCGCCCAGTCCGAAATCCCACGGCCGAGAAGGGGGACGACGAGCAGCGGGGCCAACCCGATTAGAAAACAGCAGGCGGCCAACACACTCATCGACGCCAGCATGCTGGGCGGCACCTCGCGTGCGTTTTGCGCGGACTCCGAGCGTGCCGTTCCGAGAAACACGGCGCCATATGCCTTTACAAAACACGCCAGCGCCAAGCCGCCGATCAAAGCCAACGCCGGCGCCGCGAGGGCTGCCCCCGCGACGGAGCCGCCGGGCCCATCGCCGAGCGTTCCGAATAATCCGAGATAAATGAGGAACTCACTGACGAAGCCGTTGAGCGGCGGCAGGCCACAGATCGCCACGGCCCCGATCAGGAAACTGAGGGAAGTCCACGGCATCGCCTTTGCCAGGCCGCCGAGGTGGTCGATCGCGCGCGTGTGGACGGCGTGAATGACGGAGCCGGCGCTCAAAAAGAGCAAGGCCTTGAACACCGCATGGTTCCAGACGTGCAAGAGCGCGCCGCCCAGGCCGAGGATGATCCAATCCGCCCGGCCCAACGAGCGGCCGAGCAAGGCCAGTCCGAGGCCCATCACGATAATGCCGATGTTTTCGATGCTGTGATAAGCCAGCAGTCTCTTCAAATCATGTTGGCCGATGGCAAAAGCAACCCCGAGGACGCCGGAAACGGCGCCGAGACCCAACACCACGCCGCCCCACGCCGCGGGCGGATCGGGAAGCAAGGATGTAATTCGGACCAGGCCGTAAATCCCCATTTTGATGATGACGCCGGACATGATTGCGGAAACATGACTGGGAGCGATCGCGTGGGCGCTGGGGAGCCACACGTGCAGCGGCATGATGCCCGCCTTAAGGCCGAAACCGGCGAGCGCAAGGATAAAGACGGCGGTCGCCGTGCCCGGCGCTAACTCGCGTTGCAGGGGAACGAGCGTGAACGAGCCGCTGACCGCACGCATGAGCGCGAACAGGGCGAATAGGCACAGCGTCGCCAGGTGCGTCGCGACGAGATAGATCCAGCCGGCCGTGCGCACTTCCTCCTCGTCGTCTTCGGTTGTGACCAGAAAGAAAGCCGCCAGCGCCATGATCTCCCAGCCGACAAGAAACAGAATGCCATTGCGGGCCATTACCACGAGCGCCATGGCGGCCGTCAACACACCGTAGAACAAGCGCAGCTTGCGGCCGTTCTGCGGATGCCGTGTCTGTTTCCAATAGTCCAAGCCGTAGACGTTTCCCAAGAGCGAGATCAAAAAGATCGGCGTCAGGAAAATCGCCCCCAGACCATCCACCGCCACGCGAAACTCGGCGCCGGGGATGGACCAGGGCAACGCGATCGGCTGACTGTCGCCGGTCGTCCAGAACACGGCGATGCCTCCCAGGCCGAGGGCCGCGCCGAGCACGGCGAGCAGCGTGGTGATCCGCTGGCCCGTGATGGACCATTTGCCGAAAAGAAGGCCGGGGAAGCCGCTCGCGCCGGCGATGACGATGCCCAGCAAGATGAGCGCTTCGCTCATAATGCACTCCACCACCGGCGTGCGGACACCCAGGACAGTGCCACTACGACCACGAGCGCGATGTAGAGCAGGTAGATATGCACTCTGCCCTGCTGAAGGATGCGCAGCCGGGAAAATCGATTCGCCCAACGGCGGAAGAACGGCTCGTAGATGCCCTCACGGATCGGATCGGGACAGTCGGCGCCGAAGTCAGCCTTCGAAGGAAACAGCCCCTCCGGCGCATGCTTGCTCGTCCGCGGCCGCAGCCAGCGCGGCAGCAAGTGCTCGGCGATCATCTCCGCGAACGATCGTCCCGTATACTGCATTCGCACCGTAGGGGCGACGTAGGCACAGCCCCAGGTCGGATCCATTTCAGGCGTGAACCGCCGCGACCATCTCAGAAACACGACGGTCGCCGCTCCCACGACCACGAGCGTCCAGGCATTGAAGTTGCCAATGACGTAAAGTGGCGTTTGCGACGATTCGAGTTCCAGCAAGTCACGACTTGCCTGCCCGCCAAGAACTTGATCGAGCGCGGGCAGCAGTAAGTTTGCGACCATCTGCGGGGCCACCGCTACGGTCAGGCAAAGAACGACGAGCACGAGCATCGGCGCCACCATCCAAGGTGATGATTCGTGAGCGTGCCGCGCGGCGGCGCTGCGCGGGGAACCGAGGAGCACAATGCCCGTCAGCCGCACGAACGTCAAGGCCGCCAGTCCGCCCACGAGCGCGACCAGGCCGACGGCCAGGAGCGCGGCCAGGCCGCGGCTGTCATTGGTGGCGAAGCCGCATGCGATCAGGCTCGAATACAACAGCCACTTGCTGACAAAGCCGTTGAACGGCGGCAACGCGGCAAGCGCCACGGCGCCCGCAAGCATGCCGGTCGCCGTCCCGGGCATCTGCTTCATGAGCCCGCCGTGTTTTTCCATGTCCCGCGTGCCGGTCGCGTGCTGAACGCTGCCGGCGGCAAAGAACATCAGTGTCTTCAGGAGGGCGTGATTCCAAACATGGAGCAGCGCCGCAGCCATGCCAAGCACCGCGACCACGGGCAGACCATTCGCCCAGCCCCACAGCCCCACGCCCAGCGCCAGACTGATTAAGCCAATGTTCTCAATGCTGGAATAGGCCAACACGCGCTTCACATCGCGTTGGCTCAGGGCAAGCGCGATGCCGACAAGAGCGGTGAGCAGGCCGAGCGCGGCCAGCGTCGCTCCCCACCACGGCGCCGGCGGCCCCAAGAATGTCAAGATGCGGAGCAAGCCGTAAAGACCCATCTTGATCATCACGCCGGACATCAACGCCGACACGTGCGAGGGCGCCGCCGGATGTGCCTCGGGCAGCCAAATGTGAAAAGGCACCAGTCCAGCCTTTGCCCCGAAACCGATCAGAGCGAGGACGAAGACGATGGCCGCGGTCGCCGCCGGGAGCAACGGCGGGTTGCCGAGCGCCTCGAAGTCGAGACTTCCCGCGGAACGGCCGAGCAACACGAAGGCGAGAAACAGAAACGCCACCCCCAGATGTGTCGCGATCAGGTAGACCCAGCCGGCGCGGCGCACCTCGGCCTGCTCGTGCTCAAACGTCACCAGTCCGAACGCGGCCAGGGACATGATCTCCCAGGCAACCAGGAACAACAAAGCCGTCCGCGCGAGAACGACCATCGTCATACCAGCGACGAAAGCATTGAAGAAGAACCACGGGCAGCCAAGCGACTTGTGGCGGCGATAGGCGAACAGGTAGGCGCCGCCATACACTGCTGCCAAGCCGCACAGCCCAAATACCGGAAGAAGGAAGAAGGCGCTAAGAGGATCGACGCCGACGCTGAAGCTGCCGTGCGCCGCATCCCAGGGCAAGCGCAGCGATTCGCTCGTCCCGCGTAGAAGGATTTGAAACGCCGGCGCCAGTCCCAGAAGGCAAGCTGCCGCCGCTCCGCCCGCGCCGAGCACGGTCGCGACGCGCGGCGACCGCGCAAACAGCAAGGCGGCGATTCCCGAAACGACTTGGAGAATCAGTGCGCTGAGCAGAGCGTCCATGCTACGGCGCCGCCTTTCCCGATCCATTGGCCCCTGCCGCGAGAGCGTCGTCCACGCGCCGCGCGGCCGCCAGGATCTCGCCGCACGGGCTTCCGTGCAACACGGCGTCCCTGAATTTCACGTCGTGCAACGCAAACGAGAGCCGCGAGAGCATCTGCAGGTGGCTCCGCATGGTCGGGCAGATCAGCGAGAAAAAAACGTGTACCGGCGTGCCGTCCAAGGCGCCGAAGTCGACGGGCCGCTCCAGAAAGCACAGCGTGACCATGGGGCGCGCCACGTGGAGCACGATTGGATTACGCACGTGCGGCAACGCGATGCCGCCGCCGATCGCCGTCGTCGCGGACGCCTCACGGGCCAGGAAAAGACGCAAGAGCAACTCGCGATCGATGTCGGCGGGAAGAGGCAGGACTTCCACCAACGCGCGCAGCGCGCGATCCTTGCTGGTGTCTTGGAGCCGATAAAAGATGCCACCCCCTTCGAGGGCTTCGGCGAGTCGTGGAATCGGCTCGTCGTCCGTTGCCAAACGATCGAACAACTCAAGCGAAACCTTAATCTGGTTGGCCGTCGCCCATTCCAGCAATTCCGCGCGGTTAAAACGGTGCTGTCCGCCAACGTACTGGGCCGGAAGCCCGCGCTGTTTCATCCAGCGAATCACCGTCGATTCCGACACGTCCAAAAACCGGCTTACATCTCGAACCGTCAATTGCACTGCTCGCTCCTGTAATCGTCATTGACTCCAGTAGGCTGGGCACTCTTTCTCGCAGACCGCCTCCACGACCAATCGCGTGCCGGTGATGTGCTTACGTTGCAAACCCTGGCGCGCCGTGTTGGAAGCGAGCGCTCTTCATTTCGTCGAGGTCCTTTCTTGCTTGATGTCTTTGAGAAGCTCGAGGGCTTCCTTCAGATTTGCTTGAAAATACTGGCGCATCAGGTCGAGGATGCGGCCGAGAATCGGATCGCGAAGGGAATAGAAGACTTGGTTGCCATCCTTCCGCCCGACAACGAGTTGCTTGGCACGCAGCACGGCCAGGTGCTGCGAGACGTTGGCCTGTTCAAGATCGAGGCGCGCGTAGATCGAGCTGACGGGCACTTCCCCCTGGTCGCGCAGCAATTCGATCATGGCAATGCGCGTCGGGTGGGCCAGAGCCCGGAATATCCCTGCCTTGAAGCGACGAAGGCTGTCCGGCATCGAACGTCTCTATGCGGTTCATACCATCAAAAGCAACACGACTCTAGCGCTTATATTAGTAGTTTCGCATATTGTCAATATCGCTGACGATGGGGCCGGGTGGACTCCGCGGATCAACGCTACGTCCGGATTTCCCGGTGGAGAAAGAAGTGCCGTGATGCGTCACACTGCATCAGCGCCGCCGGGACTGGCCCAAGGCGGCGACAAGGCTGACAAAGAATGGTTCACTCGAGCTGAATCGCCGGCTGCAAGGCCCGACCGTTGCTGTCGTAAAACGCATCGTGCAGCAAAAACAAATCTCTTGCCCGTAAACCGAGGGCGCGGAGTTGTCGGCGGAGCTGTTGATAAGCGTATGTTCCCAGGCGGCGCCCAAGCAGCGAGCGGAGGTGCTCCGAACACAGCTCCATGGCGACCGGTGTCTCTGACTGAAGCGGGAATGTGAGATAGTCGAGCGTGCCGATCCGGCTGCACACGGCGCAGCGATGCTTGCGCGTGCGCTCGATGAGCGGTTCCGCCTCGCCAACGACGAGCGATTCCTGGCAGTTGGGGCAGTACGGTTTGCCGGCGATCAAGTCCCAGTGGCCCTTGTCTTCGGCGCAGCGGCAACACGGCTGCGAGTCCGGCGCGCGGTCAACGGGAATGAGGCGGAGGCTGTCCATGCCTGGTTCTCCAGGGCGCGGGACACAGGTGGTCGCGCAGACAGGGGAAGGAGATTCGCCTATTCCTTTTTCGGCTGACGTGCGAGCGATACAGCAATCAATCTGAGTGCGAAAGACGTGCCGGCGGTGGATGGGGCAAGCTGGGAGCCCGACGCGCAAGGCGAGACCCACCATAGCGGCTCTCGCCTTGCGCGTCGGGCGCCCACGTCAACGTTTGCGCAGCGACTCGCGCCAGCCTTTTTCGACCCGCTCGACATTGATTCCTGCGGCGGCGAACGCCTGGTCGGTGGCGACGGCCGCCATGTTTGCACCGGGTTGGAAGCCGGCGACGAAGGCGGGGAACTTCGAGGCGCCTCCGCCATAGGCCAGATAATCGATCAGGCTGCCGCGCAGAATGCCGGCTTCATCCGCGGAAAGAGCGCCGCCCCAGACATCCGCGGCTTTGCGACCGGCGGCCACAAGTTTGGCGGCGACGGGCGTGTCGGCGGGACGCAAACCCGCGCGCACCGCCGTCGCACGTCCAAAACCGGTCACGACCCATTCCGGCACTTCGACGTTCTTGCCCGCTTTTCTCGCCAGCAGCGCCTCGCCGATTTGCTGGGCCGCTTGGACTTCCACTTTCGGATCGGTCATCGCTTTTGAAGAGGCCGCGCCAACCAACGGTAGGTCATCATCGACGCGATAAGCGCCGAGTTCATCCGCTTCCACGCGGCGTTTCATGACGCGGCGAATGAAACTCGCGAAGTGCTCGCGGTCGGCGAAGAGATAGACGGTCAATTTGCCGGGCCACGCGTCTTCCATTGGCTTGAATTGGAGGGACTTTGTCGCCGCGGCGTGCGCTTTCTCCAATTGCACGCCGATTTCCTTCAACCGACCCGTGAATGACTTGGGCGCGTAAACCAAAAGATGCGGCGTTTCTGCGTGCGCGAAGTCCCCGATTTCGAGCTGTGCCCAGGTCGATTGGGCTTCTCTCTTTTGTGCGGCGACCTTGTCGGGCGGTTCGTCGGCCGCGGCCGTCGTGGGTAACACAACGAACAGGGCGGCAACGACGATGCGTGGGTGCAAACGCATGGCGGGACACCTCGGCAGGCTGAGGGCGTGACGGAATTATAGCCGATGCGTCCCGGTGGCAATCAAGCGCCCGGAGTTTTTTCGCCGCGCGGCCAGTAACGCCACGCCAGCGCCGCGAGGATGAACACGCCGCCGACGGATGTGAACGACGACGGCTGTTCCCCGGAGACGAGGTACGCCCACACGGGATTCAACAACGGCTCCAGAAGCGTAATCGTGCCGGCCTCTTGGGCGCTAACGAAACGCAAGCCACGGGCCATGAGCCAATACGGCAGCGCCATCTGTCCGGCGCCGTACAGTAATAGTACCGCGAGTTGCGCCGGCGTCGGCAGCCCGTAGTGCCACACGAAAGGAATGAGGACGGCCGCGCTGGCGAAATGATTCAACAGAGTGAGCCAGCGCGGCGAGGCGTCCCGCAGGACTCGCAAGCAAATGATGACGCCGGCGTAAGTCACGCCGCTCGTGAGTCCGAGGCCGATGACGAAAATCTGTGCCTCCTGCCAGCCGCCAATGACAATAACGGCGATGCCGACAAGGCCAATTAACAGCGCGGTGAGGTTCCGTAGATCGGCCCGTTCGCCGAGCCAGCAAACGCTGGCGAGGAACATCCACATTGGGGCGATGTATTGCAGCAGAATCGCGTTCGCCGCCGTGCCGAGCGCCAATGCCGAGACAAACGTGGCGTTCATCAACGCGAAGATGGCCATCATGACGAGCATCATCGGGCGAAACGAAACGTCGCCGCGACGGACGGTCAGCAGCATGGCGAAGCCCGCGAAGAAGCCGCGAAAGAACGCCATTTGCAGCGGCTCGATTTTCGGCTCGTTGAGGCCGAGAGCGGTGGGGAGCGTAAGCACCTTGGCGAAGGCGCCGCTGGTGCTCCAAAGGATGGCGGCCGCGGCAATGAGTACGCGGCCTTGAGCCGGCGACGGCGCCAAAATCGCGGCCGGCTTGTCCATATCAGGAGAACGCCTCGTGCCGGGCACAAAGCGCCTCCTTCACCTCCCGGAACAAGTCTTCGCCCAGGGTGGCGGCCATCCAATCGTCGCGTATCTGTTCTTCCGTCGCCCCCGGAATGCGCTGCCGCACCCCCGCGGCATGGAGCAGTTTAGCCGTGCGATAGATCGATCCCATCTGCCGCCACTTCACCGGGAACGGCATGCGACGATACGCGTCAATGAGAACCCGTTCGGCTTCGTTGGAAGTATCGGAAGGCGCCGGCATGGATTGGGACTCCGGGTCATCAGCCAAGGACTTCACCCAAACTTCGGTCCAGTATAGCCACCATCTCATCAATTTGCTCCGCTGTCGAATTGAGCGGCGGCCCGAACGCGATCCAGTGCGGGTCAAAGCGGCAGAGTAGGCCGTTCGTGAGGGCTCGGCGGCCTACCTGTACGCCAAAGGCATCGGGGAAGCGTTCTTTCGTTTTGCGGTCACGGACGAACTCGATGCCTTGGAAGAGTCCCTTGCCGCGGATGTCGCCGATCACGCCGTATTTTGCCGCCAGTCGCTCGAATCCGGCGCGCAGTTGCAAACCTTGTTTACGGGCATTGGCGCAGAGGTCTTGCTCCAGAATCTCGCGCAGCACGGCGAGGCCCGCCGCGCAGGAAATCGGATTGCCTTCAAACGTGTGGCCTTCGACGAAGCCGGGGTTTTCGCTGACCGGTCCCCAAAAGACGTCGGCGAGCGGTTGCCGGCAAAGCAGCGCGGACAGCGGCGCATAACCGCCGCTCAAGCCTTTCGCCGTGCAGAGCATGTCGGGCACGACGCCGAACGTCTCCGCGGCGAAGAGGCGCCCCGTGCGGCCGACGCCGGTGATGATTTCGTCGAAGATCAACAGCACGTTGTGCCGGTCGCAGATTTCGCGCAGGAGCGGCAAGTATTCCGGCGGCGGGTCGATGACGCCGCCCGTGTGGCCGATCGGTTCCACCATCACCGCGGCGACCGTGTCGGCGTCCTCCAGGTCGATCACCTCGTTGACAATCGTGGCGCAGGTAATGCCGCACTCGGAATACGCCTTGCCGAACGGGCAGCGATAACACGTCGGCGGAAAGACGTGGAGGAACCCGGGAGCGAGCGGCTCATTGACGGTCTTGCGCGACTTGAGCCCGGAGGCGGAAAGCGAACCAAGGGTGGAGCCGTGCCAGGAGAGATAACGGCTGATGATCTTGTACTTGCCGGGTGAGCCGGTGAGCTTGTGATACTGGCGTGCGAGCTTGATGGCCGCTTCGGTGACTTCGGAGCCGCCGCATTGGAACTTCACTGCGCCGAGATCGCCCGGCGCCAACTCGGCGAGGAGATTCGCGAGCTGCACCGCGACGGGGTTGCTGCCGTGCATCGGCGGTGAAAAGGCGAGCGTGTCGAGCTGTCGGCGAATCGCGTCGATGACCCGGCGGTTGTTGTGGCCGACCGAAACAACGTAGATGCCCGATAGCGCATCGAGGTAACGCTTGCCGTTCACGTCCCAGTAGCAGACGCCGTCGGCCCGAGCCATGAGGAGCGGCTGCTTCGACCACTCGGCCATCTGGTCGCGGATGAAGATGTGGCGGAGGAAACGCTCCTCGCTGGTTTGAGCGTCGGAGATCAGGTCGGGAAAGGTCGCGGCGGACATGCGGCCTATTCTAGCGCCGCGGTTCGAGCGGTGCAAACTTCGCCACGATGGCTTTCGCGCTGCGCAATCCGTCCACGGCGGCGCTGACGATGCCGCCGGCGTAACCGGCGCCTTCGCCGACCGGATACAGACCCTCGATTCCCGGCGTTTCGCGCGTGACTTCATCGCGGACGATGCGCACCGGCGCACTGCCGCGCGCTTCGGGGCCGACGAGCACGGCGTCCGGAAGAAAGCGCCCGCGCCATTTGCGGTCCATGATCGGCAGTCCCTCGCGCAGAGCCTCAATGACGAGCGGGGGGACGATCTCCGTGAGAGAGGCTGAGACCAACCCGCGCGGGTAGCTGCACGCGGGCAACGATTCGGTCAATCGTTGCGCAAGGAAGTCATCGGCACGTTGGACCGGGCAGCGGTACGCGCCGCTTCCCAATTCAAAGGCCTTCTGTTCGTAAATGCGCTGAAGCCGCACACCGGCGAGCACGTCGGTTCCGGCGAAATGCTCCGGCGGGACGGTGACAACGAGGCCGCTATTGGCGAACGGCGAGTCGCGTTGGGCCAGACTCATGCCGTTGGTGCAGAAATGGCCCGGCTCGGAGACGCTCGGCATGATGTAACCGCCGGCGCACATGCAGAACGTGAAGATGTCGTTTCGGCCGTGGGCGACGAGCGCGTAATCCGCCGCGCCGAGGCGATTTTCCAAAGGGGTCGATCCGTACTGCACGCGGTTCACCGTTTCCTGCGGGTGTTCGACACGAACGCCCATCTGGAACGGCTTGTGGACCATTGGGATGCCCCGGCCGAGCAGCATTTCGTACGTGTCGCGGGCGCTGTGGCCGGTCGCGAACAGCGCGACGTTGGTCGAGATATAACCGGAGGACGTGTGCAGACCGTACAGCCGACCCTCGGACAGATCAACGTCTTCTACGCGGCAGGAAAAGCGGACCTCGCCCCCCAGCTCCTCGATACGCCGGCGGATCGCCTTGACCACGGCAGGCAGGCGATTGCTTCCGAGGTGCGGCCGGGCTTCGTAAACGACGGACGGCTTGCCCTTGCACGCCGCGAACAATTCCAGCACGCGGCGCACGTCGGGCCCCGTGTTGCGGCAAGTCAGCTTACCGTCGCTAAACGTCCCGGCGCCGCCTTCGCCAAAGAGGTAATTGCTTTCGGGATTGTGTGGCCCGCCGGCGTCGAAGGCCTGCACATCGTGAATGCGGTCGCGCACGCTGCGGCCACGCTCAAGAACGAGCGGTCGATAGCCTTGCTCGGCAAGGAAGTAGGCGGCGACCAGACCGCCGGGGCCGGAACCGACCACCACCGGCCGATGTTCGAGCGGGCGCGCGCCGGGCGCCGGCACGCTAAAGGGTGGCTCCTCGTAGAGATCGACGCGCGTCGGCGGGCGTGATTTCTTGCCGATCTGTGCGACCAAACGGGCTTCGTCTTCCGGCACGATGACTTCTGCATGGTAGACAAACTGGAGATCGTCCTTGTCGCGGGCGTCGAGGCTCTTGCGCAGAATTCGCCAGTGCTGAACTTCGTCGGGTCGCAAGCCGAGCGCATGCGCCAGCCGGGCCGGAAGCGAAGCTTCCGGCTCGTCCACGCCAAGTCGCAGATTGCTGACACGGATCGGCATTGGCCACCGCCATGACTATGAAACGCGACAGGACCGGGCTCCCTCATTTTAGGAGCCCGGTCCTGCCCTCGAAAATCAATTGTCCGTCGTTCGCGAAGCCGCGAGCGGCGGTTGCGCATTAGCGTTTGCTGGATAGATCGGAGATACGGACCTTTTCCAGTTGCTTGCGCATCTGGTCGGCCGCCGTTTTGCAGACGGCTTCGAGCTTGTGGTTGAGGCTGCCGTTGCGGTCGTCCTCGGTGAACGGGGCCTGGCCGCGGATCGGGCCGTCCACCGCTTCGACGATCTCCAACATAGTGATGTCATTCGCGGGGCGGGCCAAGCGGTAGCCGCCGTTCGGGCCCTTCACGGACAGGAGCACGCGAGCCGACACAAGCGGTTTGAGGACTTTGAGCAGAAAGCGCTCGGGAATGCCGCGAGCCTCGGCGATGTGGTGCGAGGCCATCGGCTTGTCCGATTTTTGGATCGCCATGTGGACCACCGCGTGGAGGGCGTAGCTGGATGCGCGCGTCAACTTCATGAGTGACCCTTCGCCGGCCCGTTTCCGGAAAGCCGGCTCCTCCTAAAAGAGACAACAGGGGTGGGAGCAACTGCTTGACGGCCCGCGGTTCACAAGGTCACGGTCCGTCTGCGGGACAAGGGGCGAAGGCGTGCGAGCCCCGCACGCAAGGGCGAGAACCGCCACGACTCCGAGGCGGGCTGGAACAAACAAACGCTCAGTTCCGGTCACGGAAGTCCTATTTGCAGTATTTAGTGTAAATGTATAGCCGATAATTGGCAAGAGAGCGGCGGGAAGAATTTCACGAAAAGATTCCATCCATTTGCTAAGCGGCATCTCCTACCCGCGGCGGATGTCTTCCTTGTGAAAGACGACGCCGATCACGGCGGTTGCCGGAATCTCGCGGCCACGCACCAGCACGAGGCCCCGGCGCAGCTGGACGCGCCACACCGCCGTTCCCTTGGCATTCTCAACAGCGGAAGCGACGCGCGCCTCCGGGTCGGTACAGACGATGGTCGTCATCGTTTCGCCCGGGCCGAGCGCTTGGCCGTAGTGCTGGCCGTCGATCGTTTCGCGCGGCGCATCTTTCTTGTCCGGCGGAGACCAATCAAGGGCGCCGCCGAAGAACTGGTGGCCGCCGACATCGACATACATGTACGGCCGATTGCCGCCTTGCTTTGCACGATAGCGCCGGTCGAAATACGGATCGGTCGGGCAAAAGACCAGGTCGTTGGACACGTTGCGCAGGTGCAACTGCAACACGAGCGTATCATCGCCGCCTTTATCCGGCTGACCTCTCGGCCGTCGAAAGATGACGGAACGCCGCTCGATCTTCTGCGGCGTGATTTCCAAATCGCCGACGGTGATTGTGTCGCCGAGCGCGACCTTGAGTTTGTCGGGCAGCTTGTTGGTTGGGGCAATGCGCTTCTCGTCCAGCAGGCTGGTTTGCTTGTGCTTGGCGCCGCGATTGTCGCCGTCGTCGGGCAGCGCCTCCAGCGGGTCCGTGACGCTGCGGAAATACAGGATGATGACCGCGATCGTCGCCAGAATGCAGTACGAGATAAGGGGAATAATGATGATGGCCGTCGAAAAATTCCGCACCGGCGACTGATAACCCAGCGGTGCTGTCGGCCGCAACGCCGCGGCTTGCTCGCGCGTGGGCGGCGCCAGAAGCTCGGCGGACGGCGGCGCCGTCCAATCGCTGCGCGGCGCGGTAACGTCCAGGGTTTTGTCGGAAGACGAGCCACCGAACGACGCCGGCGGTTTTTCCGTGAACATCTCCGTCGCCGACGTCGCGGCGCCGGGTGCGGGCGGCGCGGCGCGCGTCAGGTTATTGAAGGCGGACGGAGGCGCAGATGCCGGCGTGGCCGAGTGCCACGACCCGCCCGGCGGCATTTCGACTTTCGGTGCAGGCGCTTCGCCGAACAAGTCGTCCGTATGTTCTTCCGCCGGCGTGAAGATGCTCTCGGGCTCCTGCGGCGGCGGTACGGCGAACATGGTGTCGTCCGAAGAATCGGGAGGCGGCGGAGAGGGCGGCGGCGCCGGCTCGGAGGGCGTCACGGCCGGCGCGAGGACGATTTGCTGGCAATGCGGACAGCGTACCTGCTGTCCAAGGTTTTCGGTCCCCACCGCCATCAGGTTGCCGCAATGCCCGCAATGAAAATTCACTGTCTGCATGCCGTCGTCTGCTCCTCGAACCTTCCGGGCTGTCGGCTGAATGCGTGAAGGCGCCTGCCAGCAATTCTAAGGCAGGCGCGCGATGGTTCCAAGAGGCGCGGCCGGCGGCGTAACCGTTCCACGCTTCGGGTTTGGCGTGTCTACACGTCGACACAAACGGGGGCGCCGACTTGAACAGCGAAGCGCGTCGCGGCGTCGCCTTGCGCGATGGCGATTTCCAGGAGCCCAAAGCTGGAGGTCAACGCGACCAACGTGCCGGGCGGCGCAGCGCCATAGGTGCGCACGAAACAAGGCACATCGTGATTGCCGACGCGGATACGAGGTGTCGCCGCACGCATCCACTCCGCGGGAATGTTCGTGATCAGGTTGCCAAAGCCGTCGACAAAGAGCACTTCACCCGTGATTTGGTGTGCCGTGCGCACGGGGGACGGCGGCTCCCACCGAACCCAGTCGTGTACCCGTTCGCCAATCGCCTCGGGTGCAACGCCGCAGCTCATGTGGGCGGCCACCGGAGCGAGAATGTCGCGCCCGTGAAAGGTCGGGCTGACCGGCTGCCGCCAATACTGGGGCGCGTTCAAGCGCCATACGACCGCGTCCGCATCGCGGGCCAGGAGGCTCCAGCAGCCGTTGTCGGGTGCCAGGAGCCGATGACCATTTACCTCGATGTAGAGCAAGGCCCGTTCGGTGCCGACGCCGGGATCAACGACCACGACATGAAGCGCCTCCGGCGGAAAGAACGGAATGGCGCCGAGCAAAAAGAAGGCCGCGTGGCGGATGTCTCGCGGCGGCAGTTGATGGCTCAGGTCCACGATGCGGGCCATTGGCGCGATGCTGAGGACGACGCCCTTCATCGCGGCGACGTAGGGCGACCCCGCGCCGAAGTCTGTCGTCAGAGTAATAATGGAAACGGGCATAATGAAGCCGCGCATCGCCGGACTCACTCAGGAGCGGTGAGCCCGACTCCGATCTCGTCTGTTAGTTCGCGGTCAGGACCGGCTCTGCCACAAGCTCTTTCTGGACAGGTTCGACGGCGGGCAGTTCTGTATCGGCTGTTTCCTCACCATCGCGCAGCCAGCGCCAGCCGCACCACATCCATAGCGCCATCAGGCAAAAAGTGTCCCAAGGCGTTCCAAAGATCGGGCAAAAGCCGATCGTTTGCAGCCAATTGCCGGTGAGCGCGACCAGCAAGAGCAGCGTCGGAACCATCCGGTTCAAGAGCCAGACCTGTTGCTTCGCAGCGTCGTCGCCCGCCGCACCGACGACGACGGGAATGCGTTCGAGGTAGCGCCGCGGCTCGGTGAAGAGCAGGCAGACCGGCAACGCCGTGAGCAGCACGTCGTAATACATGAAGTGATAGCAGGCCAGCCACGCGCCCAAAAGAAGGAATGCCGCCCCCGGACCACGCACGGCTCGGGCGCCCGTGCGCCAAAGAACGGCGAAGCGGACGGTGACTTCCAGGATTCCGAGCAACAGCGCCCAGCCATACAGCATCGGCAGTTGCCAGTTGTCCATCCGCTGTTGACGGTTGTCGTCCGTGAATTCCAACAACCAGCGGCGCGGGATGCTGAGCACATCGCGGCTTAGGAAAATCCAATTCTTGTCCACGTCGTAGAGGTTAGACGCGAGCCGGCCGACTTGGAGCCAGTCGAGCCAAGCGCCGACGCCGACAACCGGCAAAGTGAGCAGCCCCAGCGCCGTTCCCGTCGCGAGCATCGCGAGGCAAAAGCGCCAACGCTGCGTGAGCAGCGGTACGAGAAAGAACGCCAGCGCCCACACCGGCTTATATGCCAGCAAGCCCCAAATCATCCCACCCGCGACGGGCTGGCCCCGGCATAAGAGCAGCCAACCCCAGAGCAAGATGTTCAACGTCAGCACGGCATTCTGTCCCAGCTGCACGGATGAAATGAAGCCCGGATATGCCAGGATCGCGGTGAGGGCGATTGGGAACCAGATGCGTCCACGCGTCAACAGCGTGACGGCAAGTGCGGCGAGGAAGCCGAGCAAAAAAGACACGCACTGATGAACACGATACGCCGGCAGCGGCGCCAAGAACGCGAGTGGGTAGTTCAAAAAGGCGTTGATCGGCGGGTAGAGCGGCCCGCCCACTTGTTTGGCCTTCACTTCACGGACGCGATCGGGCCCCCAGGCGTCTTCACCCGCCGCCAGCAATACGGCGGCCGTCAGCGCGTCTGTCGCACCGGCGGGCGTGGCGCACGCCGCAAAGGTCTCCTGGGCGATCCGATTGTCGTAGCCCATGAGCCAATACATGAACATCTCGGCGTCGCGCCGACGCGGCGGTTGGTCTTCGGGCGTCGGCCACGGGTCTTCATCCTCGACCGGAAAGGCTGCGTAGAGAATCTGCCGCTGCGCATTGCGGTTGTACAGATCGCGGGCATGACCTTCCCGCAGCAGGCGGCCCATGAGCCATTGGCCGCCGAAGTCGATCATCGTATGGCCGGCGTTGCCGCCCCACGGCCGGCCGGACGGCTGAAAAAGCGGCCCCCCGGGCGGGCGGTAATCGTTGCGCTCGGGTGTCTCGAAGGTGTACCATCCGAGAGCGACACAGACGCCGGTTGTCACCAGCGCAAGGAGCCACGCGAGGAGATAGCGCACCCCGGCGCGGCGGACAATCTGGCGGACGCGCGGCGACACAAGCGCTTGCTGCGCCCGTCGGATCGGCCTCTTCCACGTGCCTGCCATGTCGGTCGCCGAGCGAAAGACGGCCCCTGTTACAATTGAAGCGCGGAGGTCGCGTTCCCACGATTGTAGCAGTCTGCGTTCGGAGTTCATCGTGACGATGACGGCGGCGCTTTTGGCACAAGTCGATGGCTGGCTGCGGCGTCTCGAACTCGGCGATGGCGGCATGGTCGTCGCGGTCTCGGGCGGGCCGGACAGCGTGGCATTGTTGCGCCTGCTGCAGAGGCTGCCGTCGCGATCACTGATCGTCGCTCATCTCAACCATCAGCTCCGTGGCGCGGAGAGCAACGCCGACGAGGATTTCGTCCGCAGCTTGCGCGGGAACCAAAATGGCGAATGGCTGGTCCGCTGCGACCGGGTAGATGTTGCCGCGGTCGCGACCGCCGCCGGTAAGAACCTGGAAGCGGTTGCACGGCGAGTGCGGTACGAGTGGTTGGTCCGCGTCGCACGAGACACGGGGGCGCGTTGGGTCGCGACCGGCCACACCGCGGACGACCAGGCCGAGACGATTTTGCACCGACTCCTTCGCGGTGCGGGTCTCAAGGGCCTGCGGGGCATCGCTCCACGCCGGGAGCTGGCGCCCGGCATCGATCTGGTGCGGCCGCTGCTCCCGGTCACGCGCTCGAGGATCGTCGCTTTTCTCGAACAGATCGGTCAGCCGTATCGCACCGACAGCTCGAACGCCGACGTGCGCTTTTCGCGCAATCGCATCCGGCATGAACTGCTGCCGCTGCTGGCTCGCGACTACAACTCGGGGATTGTCTCCGCGTTGTGTCGGCTTGCCGAACAGGCGGATGCAGCCTATCGCGAAGAAGCGGCGCAGGCCGAGCGACTCCTCCGAGAAGCGGAGCTGCCGTCCGCGGGGCGCTTGCTGATTTTCGACCGCAACCCACTGGCCGCGGCGTCCCGCGGCTTGCTCCGCGAGGCGTTCCGGCTCGTCTGGGAACGCGAAGACTGGCCGCTCGACGCGATGAACTTTGCCGCGTGGGATCGTGTCGCGGCGGTGGCTCTGGGTGAAATGCCGGCCGTCGATTTCCCTGACGGCGTTACGGCGCGTGTGGGTGAGTACACCTTGCAAATCGGTCGCAGTACGAATGTTCGTTGATTCGTGCGGCGACATTCCTATTCCTATCAGCGAACGGCAGCGTCCAGAGGAATACCGTCATGTCCGATCCCGTCATCCGCCGCGCGCTGCTCAGCGTCAGCGACAAATCCGGGCTTGTCGAATTTGCCCGCGGCCTTTCGGAACTGGGCGTGGAATTGATCTCGACGGGCGGCACGCGCAAGGCACTCGCCGACGCGGGATTGACGGTATGCGATGTTACCGCGGTGACCGGCTTTCCCGAGATGCTGGACGGCCGCGTCAAGACGCTGCACCCGCGAATCCACGGCGGCATCCTTGCTGTTCGCGACAATCCCGAACATGTCGCGACGATTCAGCGGCATGGCATCCAGCCGATCGACCTGGTTGTGTGCAACCTCTATCCGTTTGAGGCGACCGTCGCCAAGGCGGGCAGCACGCATGAGGAGATCGTCGAGAACATCGACATCGGCGGACCGTCGATGGTGCGTTCGGCGGCGAAGAATTATCACGATGTTGCCGTGGTCACCGCGCCGGAGCAATACCCGGACGTGCTGCAAGAGATGCGGACGCACGGAGGTGCGCTGACGCTCGAAACGCGCGAACGGCTGGCGGCGGCGGCGTTCACACGCACCGCGGCCTACGATCAGGCGATCGGCGCTTATTTCGCCGCGCGCGAGGCAAAAGAGGGATTTCCAGCTCGACTCGATCTCCACTTCGAACGGCGGATGACGCTGCGGTACGGCGAGAATCCGCATCAGAGTGCGGCATTCTACGTGGAACCGGGTGTCCGCCATGCTTCGGTCGCGGCGGCAGAGCAGTTGCACGGCAAGGAGCTGTCGTACAACAACCTCCTCGATCTCGATAGCGCCTTGAACCTCGCGCGCGAGTTCAGCGAACCGGCGGCGATCGTGATCAAGCACAATAATCCGTGCGGCGCCGCGGTAGGAACCACGCTCGAAGAGGCGTTTCGCAAAGCATATGAGGGCGATCCGCTCAGCGCGTATGGCGGCGTGCTCGGCTTCAATCGCGCGGTGGATGAAGCGACGGCCCGGCAAATCACGGAACCGAATCGCTTCGTCGAGTGCGTGATCGCACCCGGGTTCAGTGACGCGGCCTTTCAGCTTTTGACGACGCGGCCGAGTTGGAAGAAGAATGTGCGGCTCTTACGAACCGGGCCGATGGAGACGACGCCGAACGCGGCACGATCGCTGGATTTCCGGCGTGTGGACGGCGGCTTACTCGTCCAAGCGCGCGACGTGCCGGTGGACGATTTCGCCCAAGTAAAGGCGGTTACGAAACGACAGCCTACAGCGGACGAGATGGCTGATCTGCGGTTCGCCTGGCTGGTGTGCAAGCATGTGAAAAGCAATGCCATCGTGCTGGTGAAGGACCGCATGGTCGTCGGTGTCGGTGCGGGACAAATGAGTCGCGTCGATTCCGTGTACATCGCCCGTCGAAAGGCGGGCGAACGTAGCCGCGGCTCGGTGTTGGCGTCCGATGCGTTCTTTCCGTTTCGCGATAATGTCGATGAGGCGGCGAAGGCAGGCGTCACCGCGATCGTACAGCCCGGCGGGTCGATGCGCGATCCGGATTCGATTCAAGCGTGTGACGAGCACGGCATCGCCATGGTGTTCACCGGCGTGCGGCATTTCCGGCACTAAGAGCGCACGGCCGAGGTCATCGTTTATCACAACCAGCCTGACCGAGCCGCACGACTCTCGAGCCAAACGCAGCGAACGCCGCTGCGGATGGAGCGCTGTAGTATGAGGAGACGAAAAGAAACGCGCGAGTTGTGTATTCGGTCGGCGCCGGCGCGGCGCCTCTTCCCTACTTCCTGTCGAAGCCGACTTGGCAAATGAATCCGTAGAATGACCCGTGGCGGCTTCTTTCCGCTCCACACGGCGTGCCTAGGGGGCTTCCGTCACATGCGGGGAACACTACATCAAATGGGGTCGGTGCTAAATCGACCAAATCGAACTTGATACCGTGTAGGCGGAAGGCAGAACAGGCGACTTTCGGGGCCGCAAAGAAGCCCCCTCATGGCGATCGCGCAGGGAACGACGATGGCGGAAATGCTCGACTGCCTGGTGACCTTCTTCAGCGAGGACGCCAACGACGAGGGGATGCCTCGGCGCTACCTCTCCTACCACGTCGTGTCCGGCCCCGGGCCGATTCCCGAGGGCGGCGTCGCGAGCATCACGCCATTGACGGCCTACGACGAAAACGAAATCTGTCGGACCTGCGAGCGTGTTGTCGCGGTCAAGGCCGGCGGACCCGCCGCCGCTTTCGAAGAGGCCCTCCTGTACCTAGACGCGTACCACGAGAGCGACAGCTTGCGGAAGGTTCAATCCGAGACGCGGCGTTTTCCGACTCAGACCGACTCCACCCGGCCCTAGGCGTCGGGGATGCCTCACAGCAATTTGTCGAGCGTGAACCGAGGATTACGGACGCGCCGGCGCGACGTTGCGTCATCCTATTACGTCCCTGGTTTTTCCGCGGTCAATCGACACGTCAATCCGACGATCTTGCCGGCCTCCGCGGTGATGTGGTGGTCGATGACGACGGGATCGGGAAGCCCCGTCCTGTCGAAGTTGCCGTCCACTTTGGTCGTGACAACGGACGCGCCGTCCTGATCGGCGGCGTCGATGACTTCGAGGGTGACTTGGGCATCGAAGATTTCGCGGTCGCTCCAGTCCTTGATCGCGGCGCGGCCACGGAACTCCCGGCCGACGTCATTGACAACGGCGCTGTCGGCGAAGAGGGCATTGAACGCGGCAGGATCGTGGTCGTTGATCGACCCGACGTAAGCGGCGGCAGTTGGGGGAATTTGCATTGTCATGGCTGCACCTCGCTTCTTGGTTGTGAACAGAAACTTCCGATTCGAAGGTTCAAACGGTTGGAATCGTTCCACCGTCAATGACGTACTCGCTCCCGGTGATGGCCGACGCGCGGTCCGACGCCAGGAAGCCGATGAGTTCTGCGACCTCGTCAGGACAAGCGGGACGGCCCAGCGGAATCCCGCCGAGGGAGTCCATCAAACCGGCTCGCGCGGCGGTCGTGTCCGTGCCCGCCTGGGTCGCGAGCCGCTCGACGAGCGCCACGGCAGCCTCGGTTTCCGTGTACCCCGGAGCGACGGAATTCACGCGAATTCCGCGGGGGCTCATTTCCTTCGAGAGTCCCTTGCTGTAGTTGGTGAGCGCGGCTTTCGCGGCCGCGTACGCCAGCGTGGCCTCGAAGAGCGGGAGCTTTCGCTGGATGGACGAGACGTGGATGATGACACCCGAGCCTTGCGCGAGCATCGACGGCAGGAAGCCCCGATCCAGGCGGACGGACGAAAACAGGTTCAAATCAAACGTCTGTTGCCAGTGGTCGTCGGTTAGAGCGAGCGCGCCCCCGCCGGGTGCGCTGGAGCCGCCGACAGAATTGATCAGAATGTCGAGGCCGTCGAAGCGGTCGAGCGTCGCCTTGATGACCCGCTCACACCCCTCGCGGGTGCTGAGGTCCGCCTGGATGACACGGGTGGACGAGCCACCGGCGGGGAGAGACCGGGCGGTGGTTAGGACCATCGCGCCCCCGCTTGCGAAGCGCTTCACGACCGCCGCGCCGATCCCCTTCGTCCCGCCCGTGATGAGAACCCGTTTCCCGGCGAACTCGCTTGTCTCTGGTGCTCGCTGGTCCGTCTGAATTATAGAATCCTCTCTGAGCCTGCCGACCGCACGTCGGCCGCCCATTCGTTGGCAGCTGCACGCCTCGGTCGTCTGTTCGAACTTTAAGCGCTTTCCTTTCTAAAGTAAAGTAGGTTCTAATTATAAACTAACTTTACCTGAGGGAAGCATGACACGCCGAGAACGTATCGAAACCGCTAGCGCGCATCAGCCTCTGGCGAAGCTGCTAAGCATCCTGTCGAGCCCGTGGACTCTGCTTCTGCTGCACCGGCTGCACATGGAAGGCCCGAAACGCTTCGGCGAATTGAAGAGACGCCTCGGAGCAATCTCGACCAAGACGCTGACCGAGCGGCTGCGTATGCTCGAAGCCGAGGGCTGGGTGACCAGGGACTATAAGCCGACCGTGCCGCCGCAAGTTACGTACGCGATCACCAAACGGGTGCTGGAGTTGGACGGCGTCATGCTCGAACTCGACCGGATCGCCGAGCGGTGGTACGGGTCCCGTAGGACCAAAGGGTGAGAAGTCTGCCCTTGCCCGCCGATGGAAATGATCCTGGCGCACGAACTGCTCCGTCCGCCGAACCCAATGAGTGGTCTCGCACATCCAACGTGTGGGACCGCCGGCTGGCGAAGTAGAAAGCGCGGGTAGGGCTGTACACATCCAACGCTTTAGTAAATAGCGTCGGCGAGTCGTACCGCCCCGGCGGACCGCTTAGGCCTTCTTGGAGGTTCAGCAATGCGGCAATTCGTTGTCCTACTTGTTGGGCTTTGTTTGGGGCTGGCTGGCTGCTCCCGGCCGGCCGCCGACGGTTCGGGGGCGTCCGCGGCAGCCGCCACAGCGGTCACGGTCAGTTACCCGCTCGAACGAGAGGTGACGGACTACGCCAATTACACCGGCCGGACGGCCGCGGTGGATTCCGTCGAGGTGCGGGCGCACGTCTGGGGGTACTTGGAGAAGGTCAACTTCAAAGAAGGGGCGCTGGTCAACAAGGGGCAGGTCCTTTTTGAACTCGACCGTCGGCCCTATGAGGCAACGCTGAAGCAGGCGACGGCGAAAATCGCCCAGGACGAAGCGCAACTGAAATTCGACGACGCGGAGTACCAGCGGAATCTACGCCTTAATGCCAGCCGGGCGGTGTCGCAATCAGAGCTGGACAAGTCCGCGGCAGCTCGTGGCGTTGATCTCGCCAACATCGCGGCCGACAAGGCGGTCGTCGCGGCGCGCGAGCTAGACCTGGAATATACGAAGGTCGTGGCGCCGATCAGCGGCCGCGTCGGCCGCTACGTCGTCACCGTGGGCAACCTCATTCAGTCGGGGGACCAGGCGGGCGGCACGCTGCTTACGACGATCGTCTCGGTGGACCCGATACACGTCTACTTCGATGTGGACGAACACACGGTGCTCCGCGTTCGCCAGATGATCCGCGAGGGTAAGGCCAAATCGGCCCGCGATGTCGAACTGCCCGTGTCGCTCGGCCTCGCCAATGAAGACGGCTTCCGCCATCGCGGGACTATCAATTTCGTGGACAATCAGGTCAATCCCAAGACCGGCACCCTGCGGTTACGGGGCGTGTTCCCCAACAAGGACGACGCGCTCGCCCCCGGGTATTTCGCCCGAGTCCGCGTGCCCATCGGTTTTCCGCATCAAGCCCTGCTTGTCTCCGAGCGCGCCATCGACACCGACCAGGGTCAGAAGATGCTGTACCTCGTGAACGAGAAGAACGAGGTGGTTGCCCGCTCGGTCCGGCTGGGCACGCTGCATGACGGGCTGCGGGAAATCACCAACGGCCTGAAGCCGGGCGAGCGCGTGATCGTCAACGGCCTGCAACAAGTCCGGCCGGGCGCGACGGTCGAGCCGAACGTGGTGGACATGCCGGGCAAAATGACGAATGCCGAATGACGAATGTCGAATCAATGCCGAATCCCGAAGCCCGAATGAGAAAAGCATCCAATGGGGCACCAATTCGGCATTCGTCATTCGTCATTCGACATTCGGCATTGATTTGTCATTCGTCATTCGACATTCGACTTTCGTCATTGCTCCGTAGGAGAGGCCATCATGCTCGCAAGATTCTTCATCGACCGCCCCGTCCTGGCGTGGGTCATCTCGATCGTCATCATCCTGCTCGGGGGGCTCGCGGCCTGGCTTCTGCCGATCGCCCAGTACCCGCAGATCACGCCCCCCACCGTTCGCGTCACGGCTATTTACCCCGGCGCCAACGCCCAGGTGGTCGCCGACACGGTCGCCGCGCCAATCGAGCAACAGGTCAACGGCGTCGAGAACATGCTCTACATGTCGTCGCAGTCGAGCAACGACGGCTCGTACAATCTGGACGTGACCTTCGAGCTGGGCACCGACGTCAATATGGCCCAGGTGCTGGTGCAGAACCGCGTCGCTATCGCTACGCCGCAGCTGGCCGATGTGGTGAAGGCCACCGGCGTGATCGTGAAGAAGCGCTCCCCGGACATCCTCCTCGTCGTCAACTTGTACTCCGAAGACGACCCAGCGACGGGCCGGCCCTCTTTCGATCAGCTGTATCTGAGTAACTACGCGACCATCAACCTCCAAGACGCTTTGGCCCGCCTCGACGGCGTCGGCGACATCTTCTCCTTCGGGGGGCAGGACTACAGCATGCGCGTGTGGCTCGATCCGGACAAGCTGCAGTCGCGGAACCTCTCCGCGGGCGACGTGATCCATGTGTTGCGCGAGCAGAACGTGCAGGTGGCGGCCGGGCAAGTCGGCCAACCTCCCGTCCCCAGGGGCCAGGACTTCCAGTACACGCTGAGCATCCTCGGCCGGCTCGTCGAGCCCGAGCAGTTCGCAAACATCATCCTCAGCACGGGTAAGGACGGGGAGGTTACTTACCTCAGAGATGTGGGGCGGACCGAGCTTGGCGCGAAGAGTCAGGATCAGAGCCTAACGCTCAACGGCAAGCCGTCGATCGGCCTGGCGATCTTCCAACTGCCCGGGTCGAACGCTCTGGACGTCGCCGACCGAATTAAAGCCAAGATGCGGGAATTGGCGCAGCGATTCCCTGAGGGGGTCAAGTACCGCGTCGCGTACGACACGACGCCGTTCATCCGCGAGTCCGTCGGGGAGGTCTTCAACACCTTGCGGGACGCGGTGATTCTAGTGGCGGTCGTCGTCCTACTGTTCCTGCAAGATTGGAAATCGCTGCTGCTTCCCGTGATTGACGTGGCCGTCTCGCTGGTCGGCACCTTCGCGGTCATGACGCTCATGGGGTTCTCGCTGAACAACCTGACCTTGTTCGGTCTGGTACTGGCTATCGGGATCGTGGTGGACGACGCCATCGTGGTACTGGAGAACATCGAGCGCTGGCTGGACAAAGGCCTGCCGGTGCGCGAGGCGACCATCAAGGCGATGAACGAGATCACCGGGCCGATCCTCGCGATCACGCTGGTGCTCAGCTCGGTGTTCCTGCCCAGCGCCTTCTTGACGAGTATTACCGGGCAATTCTTCCGGCAGTTCGCCCTCACGATCTCGGCGTCGATGATTATCTCGGCCATCAACGCCATGACGATGACGCCGGCGCGGGCGGCGTCGATCTTCGCCGGCCGCGATGCGGCACGGTCTGGAGACCGTGCCACATCGCGCGGCGACCAGGGTAAAGAGGCCCTGCCGTGGTGGTTTTTCGGAATCCTCGGCGGGCTGGCGAGCGTGTGGCTGTTGGCGCCGACCTTGGGAGCCTCGCTGAGTCTCGCCTCCGGGGAGGAAGGCGGCGAGGCGGCGCCCAGCGGCTTGATCGCCAACGTGCGGACGTTGGCGATGTACGTAGTCCTCTTCCTCCCCGGCGCGGTCGCCGGCGGGGCGCTGGGGTGGTTCATCATTCGGCCGGTGAACTGGGCTTTGGGGAAGTTCTTCCGGGGCTTCAACTGGGTGTTCGACCGGGCGACCGCGGCCTACGGAAGGGTGGTGGGCTGGGCCATTCGCCTCAGCGTCATCGTGATCCTGGTCTACGTCGGACTGATCGGCCTGACCGGTTTCGGCTTTACGCGTGTCCCTTCCGGGTTCATTCCCAGCCAGGACAAGGGCCGCCTGATCGTCAATGTGCAACTGCCCGATTCCGCCGCACTTGAGCGCACGACGGCGGTGATGGCGCGAGTCGAGAAGATCGCCTTGGAAACGCCCGGGATCGCCTATACCATCGGCAACCCGGGCCGCTCGTTCGTCCTAAACGCCATCGGCTCGAACCTCGGCACGGCATTCATCGGCTTGGAGCCATTCCACAAACGCCGCGGCCCCGCGCTGGGCGCCGACGGGATTATTGCCGAGCTCCGCCGGCGTTTCCGTACGGAGATTCCCGAGGCGCGGGTAAGCGTCTTCG
The DNA here is from genome assembly GCA_041499805.1 of Gemmataceae bacterium. GTDB lineage: Bacteria > Planctomycetota > Planctomycetia > Gemmatales > Gemmataceae > JBGQKZ01. Next base: position 1,718 of record JBGQKZ010000017.1, on the reverse strand, counting down.
GGGCGCCCGCGGTGGACGGCCTCGGCAACGCCGGCGGCTTTAAGCTGATGGTGGAAGCGATCGGCGACGTCAACTACGGCACGCTCCAGACCCAGGCGGACAACCTAGCCGCCAAGGGCAATCAACAACCGGGACTCGTCGGCCTGTTCGACGGCTTCCGGGCCCGTACGCCTCAGCTCTACGCCGACATCGACCGGACCAAGGTCCGCACGATGGGTGTGAACCTCAACGACGTCTTCGACACGCTGCAAGTGTACGTGGGAGGCTTCTACGTCAACGATTTCAATCGCTTCGGCCGCACCTGGCAGGTCAACCTCCAGGCCGACGCGGGCTTTCGCGCAAACGCGGAGACCGTCAAGCAGATGAAGGTCCGCAACGCCGACGGCGACATGGTGCCGCTCGGGTCCGTAGTGGACATCCGCGACTCCGTCGGGCCGCTCACTATCACCCGCTACAACATGTTCCCAGCGGCGACGCTCACCGGCGCCTCACTGCCAGGGGTCAGCACCGGCGACGTCCTCCGCGAGATGGAAGCCCTTTCCGACAAGGAGCTGCCGCGCTCCATGACCTATGAGTGGACCGAGCTGAGTTACTTGCAGAAGCAGGCAAGCAAGATCGAGCAGTTCCGCGACCTGCGGCAAAACCCGTTCAGCGCGTTCGTGCTGGGGGCGGTGCTGGTGTTCTTCGTGCTGGCGGGGCTGTACGAGAGCTGGTCGCTACCATTGGCGGTTATCCTGGTGGTGCCCATGTGCCTGCTCAGCGCCTTGGCGGGAGTCGCGCTGGCGGGCATGGACGTGAACATCTTCGTGCAGGTCGGGTTCGTCGTGTTGGTGGGCCTGGCGTGCAAGAACGCCATCCTAATCGTCGAGTTCGCCCGCGACCGCCAGCAGGAGGGGGCGTCCCGGTTCGACGCCGCGGTGGAAGCCGCCCAGGTGCGGCTGCGGCCGATCGTCATGACGTCGTTCGCGTTCATCCTCGGCGTGCTGCCGCTGGTGATCGCCCAGGGCGCCGGGGCCGAGATGCGGCGCACCCTCGGTACGGCCGTCTTCGCCGGCATGATCGGGGTGACTTTGTTCGGCATCTTCCTGACGCCGGTGTTCTACTCCGTGGTGCGACGGCTCAGCGGCGGGGAGGCGATCCAGCCCGCACGCGCGCATGGGGCCGACGCCGCGACAGCCGGGACGATCCCGGACGGCCAGGCCGAGGCGCTGCCGGGCGATTTCCATGGGAGACAATAGGGAAGCCAAATACGCAAGCTTTGATTGCCCGAGGCATTCGATGCGTGGGGCGTTTATCGGTGTCGGAAGCGAGAAAAAGCCCGTACGGGCCCGCGGCCGCGACCTCGCAGAGCATGTGGAGCTGGATGTCGATGGAGAAGAAAAGGGGACGCGGATCATTTCCGGTCGTCTAGTCAACGAAATGATCCCCGTCCCCTTTTCTTTCCCGCTACACGCCGCATCTTTGAAAGGCGTTAGGAACATGGACGGCCGCGGATGTCGCTGAAGCCGGCGTGTGGTTTTTCCGCAAAGCCAGCCGAAGTGAAGGTTTGCGACAACGTGACTCGTTCGCGTCTCTCAGAGTGAACCATTCATGTAACATCTCAATAACCCAAGCGTGGGCGATGTGGCCCCGTGGTGCGGCGCGTACCGTCACCGGGCGCGGCGAAGCAGAGGTCGTTCTTTGAGATGCGCCGTGCCGTCCCAGTTGCTCAGGCCGGC
>JBGQKZ010000016.1:0-90591 GCA_041499805.1 Gemmataceae bacterium | reverse complement strand
GCCTTGCGCCGCCACTGTCTGGAAGAAGAATTTCAAGCTGGTGCGGCACGTGCCGCGGTGCCGCGGAAAATCCAGAGCCTCTGGCACCGCGTGATCCGGCTCGTCATGTGAGCAAAGAAAATCTAAGAAAGCGCAGACAATGAGGCGGAATCCTGAAAAACAGGGCGTTTTCTTCATTGTTTCCGAACGCTCTAAGGCATTCCCAAGACTCGGCTCCGGAGACAGTTACTATCGGACGGATTACACAATTCTGCCGACGTTGAGCATGACGACAGAAGTGATTTACGGCGTCGTGGTCCGTCGTTCCGAGATGTTTATCCGCGTGCTGGCATGCGCTGTCAATTCTGGCACCCTGAACTATTGGGGAATCACGGAAGAAGGCATTGGAGAAAAGAAGACTGTCAAGTTAGCCGAGGTAATCGATTGGGGCACAAAACAAGACGGGTTTGAGCAGTCCTATCTGTTGGGCGCACGGAGATTAGATGTGACGTTGGAGTAAGTAAGCAGAACATGGGGGCATTTGGTTAGGACATTGGTAACACCTCTAGGGCGTGCGCGGCGGGTCGCCGAGCGCGAAGTTCCAAGGTTCATCTTGTTTTGCGGCTGGAGTCACGCTGAGAGCGCACCGCTCCTCGTACACGATCCGGAAGCCCATCGTGTCCGTTCGGCGAACCCACTTGCGGCGGCGACGACCGATCGAAGGGTCCTACGCGGCACGCAAGGGAAAGAGCAGGATTACGAGTAAGATTTGGAAGAGGATGAAGCGTAGGAGCACGAGCTAAGCGTAGGACCGTCGGACTCGATGGGATGCATGCCAGAACAGAAAAAGGGGTCGAAAGCCACATATGGACATATGCGAATTGTCACGTGGCCACGCGAACCGCAGCCCGAACGCTTAACAAGAATGATTCGGGAAAATGTCGGAAATCAGTTATCGCTTTTTTTCGGCCCGCTCCGTGCCGGTCGCCGCGCTTGGAACGCCCTTCACGCACGGCAGAAGTAGAAGACACCGAACCGGCGGCCGTCGTCGCTCCACATCTCGCACACCCGATACCCCGCCGCCGTGGCCAGAGCGTGAATGTCGGCCACGGCGTACTTGTAAGAGAACTCGGTGCGTATCGTTTCGCCGTCCGCGAGAGGGAACGTTTCGGCCGCGAGGGTGATTCGCTGGTTGCACCGGCTGACGAGGTGCATCTCGATGCGGCCGGGTTCGGGGTTGTAGAAGGCGTGGTGCCAGAACTGCTCCAGGTCAAAATCTGCGCCTAATTCGCGGTTCAGGCGAGCGAGCAGGTTCTTGTTAAAGGCCGCCGTCACGCCCGCGGCGTCGTTGTAGGCCGCGTGCAAGACGGCGGGGTCTTTCTTCAAATCGGCGCCGAACAGCAAGCCGCCGCCCGGGCCGCACAGGTCGTTGGTTTGCTTCAAGAGCGTGATCGTTTCCGCCGGCGTGAAGTTGCCGATCGTCGAGCCGGGGAAGTAGACGACGCGGCGCTGAGCCGGCGCCGGCGGCATGAGCGGCTTGGTGAAATCGCGAGCGAGCGGCACGATCCGCAGACTTGGGTATGCCGCCGCCAGTTGATCCGCCGCGCGGCGGAGCGCCGTGGCGGCCAGATCGACGGGAACGTACGCGAGCGGCGCCGTCAATTGATCGAGCAACAGGCGCGTCTTGGTGCTGGAGCCGCTGCCATATTCGATCAGCACGCAGCGCGGCCCGATCAAGCTCGCCATCGCCTTGGCATGGCGCTCCATGAGCGCGTGCTCGGTCCGCGTCAGATAGTATTCGGGCAGCTCAGTGATGCGTTCGAAGAGGCGTGAGCCTTCGTCATCGTAGAAATAGCGGCACGGCAGCTCTTTCGGCGTGGCGCGCAGGCCGCGCAGCACGTCGGCAAGCATGTCTGTCGGTGCGTCCGAAACGGGGACGGGACCCCTCGAATTCAAGGGTCCCGTCCCCGTTTCGGACCCGTTTTCGGACGGCGTTATGCGTCGCTCGCCAGGCGGATGCCGCTGAACTGCCATCGTGCCTCCGGAGGGAAGAAGTTGCGATACGTGCGCCGGGCGTGGCTGCGGGGGGTGGCGCACGACGCGCCGCGGAGCACCATCTGGTTGCACATGAACTTGCCGTTGTACTCGCCGAGCGCTCCCGCCGGCTGCCGATAGCCGGGGTAGCTGACATGCGGGCTTGCCGTCCATTGCCAGACGTCGCCAAAGAGCTGGAAGAGCGGGCCGTGATCGTCCGCCGCGGGCATGGCGCCCGGTTGGCCGCGCCCCGCTTCGAGGAAATGGCCGCCAATCGCGACGGTTTCCGCCGCCGATTCCCATTCGGCCTCGGTGGGCAGCCTGGCCCTGGCCCAGCGAGCAAAGGCGTCCGCCTCGTAGTAACTGACGTGGCAAACCGGCTCGTCGGGACCGATGGGCCTCTGTCCGGTAAGCGTGAACGTCGACCAGGTTTCGTCGCGCTTTTCCCAATAGAGCGGCGCCTGCCAATCGCCGGCTTGCCGCGCGGCCCAGCCGTCGGACAGCCAGAGTTGGGGCTTTGCATAGCCGCCGTCGGTCATGAACGCGAGATATTCCGCGTTGGTCACCAGCCGATTGGCGAGGCGAAACGCCGGCCGTAATGTCTTGTGGCGGGGGCGCTCGTTGTCATAAGCGAAGTGCGCGCCGCGGAAAAGGGGACCGGAACTCTGAGGAAAAGTTCCAGTCCGCTGTTCCGGGGCGCCGGCGTGCCCGATTTCGACGAGCGCTTCCGCAAATCGCACCCAGCGCGACGGGGGCGGAGCGCCGATGCTGCGCTTTGCGGAATGATACGCCGGCCGGAGCGGATTCTGCGCGAAGGCGTGCTTCAGGTCGGTCAGAATCAGCTCTTGATGTTGCTGTTCATGGTGCAACCCGAGCACGATCGTGTCGGCGACGCGGTCCAACATCGCAACGTTGCCGGCATCGAGCAGTTCGCGAATCTGGTCATCGATGTACTTGCGGTAGCGGTAGGTATCTTCGACGGTCGGCCGCGACAGGACGCCGCGTTGGTCACGCGCCCAACGGGGTCCGAGCGCCTGATAATACGAGTTGAAGAGATAGTTGAATTCGGGATGAAAGGAGCGATATCCCGGCACATGCGGATGCAACACGAACGTCTCGAAGAACCAACTCGTGTGCGCGAGATGCCATTTCGCGGGGCTGGCTTCGGGCATCGACTGGATGACGTAATCCTCCGTCGCGAGAGGTGCGCAGAGTTCTTCGGTGCAGCGGCGGACGGCCGCGAATTGTTCGGCGAAGGAAGCGGCAACCGTTTCGCCGGGGGCGAGCGCGGCAGACGGAAACGGCATGTTTCGTCACCTCGGGTGTCCGTGGGCACAATGACATCCTTGTGACCACAAGCCCGCGGACGTCGGGCTCGCTCCTATGCTTCATGTTAGGGAGGAGGCAGGTTCCGAGCCAAGATGCTGGCGGTTTCTCGGCGCCAAATCGTACGCCCGCAGCGCCGCCGTCGCCAAGAGCGGCACGAGCGGCAGGTAGTTACGCGACTCGTACAGCCAGCTAAAGCACAGGCTGCTCAGCAAGACGGTGGGAACCAGGACAAGACATAGGACACGGAGAGACGCGTCCAAAAGCCGCCAGCCGCGCGCGATGAACGGCAGGAACGGCAGCGTGAACAAGAGCGGGTGGACATAGTTCATAACGAGAGGCACGGTAGTGAGCGCGAGCGGTTCGCCGATGCCGAGGTTTGTGCCGATCATCAAGGCGTCGAGGCCGTTCAAGGAGCGATTGCTTGGACGCCAGCCGAAGGGAATTCGGCACGCGAGAAACGCGGCGGCGCCGGCCGCTGCGAGAAACGCGGACTTCCAAAATGCGGGAATTCCTTGCCGCCAGTGACAGAGGAAATACGCCGGCACGAGCACCAACGCCGTTTCCTTCGCGGCGACGCCGAGCGCGAGCGCCGCCGCCAACGCGACGACGCGATCTTCTACGATGTAGAGCATGCCCAGCACGAAGAGTGCATGGCTGAGCGGATCGGTGAGTTGGCCCCCATAGTACGCGATGGAGAACGGATAGAGCAGGACCATCGCGGCGACCACGTACCATGCCCGGCGGGGGGCCAGGAAGCGTAAGCCGAATTGATGCGCCGCCCACAGGAAGAGGTAGGTGAAGAACCAACGACAGAGAAGGCAAGCGCTGTGCCATTCGCCCGTGAGATGTTCCAGCCCCCGCGTGAAACCGTAAGGCAAGGGGCGAAACTGGTGTGGCGGGGCAGAGCGACCGTTCAAGATGTCGAGGTACCAACCCCGCTGCTGCCCTTCGGAGAATTGATCGACCGCCAGAAAATGCCAGCCGGTCATTGCCGCCGCCGTGAGGAGAAGCAGTAGGCTTGTTCCTGCCGTATGCAAGCCGGAACGCGGATCGACCAACAGGTGTAGCCCGACAATCGCGACCGTGACGCCAAGGGCGAGGATCGTTAGCGCGAGCCAGGGCGCGACCGCCGCGCGCGCCGGCTCAACAAAAGTCACGGGCGATGTCTCGGACAGCAACGGCCACGCCGCGAGGACGGCGAGCAACAGCATGCCCGCCGCCGTCGCCGTGTCGCCAAGCCAGCGGCGTCTTGTCATGCCTCGTGCCGTTTCAGCAACAGATGTTCCATCAGCCACGTCGTCACCGCCAACGAACGGTCATTTTGATCGCGCCCCGGCTCGAACTCGGAGAGGGCGACGCCGATCACGCGCTCCGACCAGACCGCTTGCAACACGCGCAGCACGTCCAGCGGCGCCAGGCCAAACGGCGCCGGTTGCGTCACCGCCGGGAAAAATGCCGGGTCGAAGACGTCGCAGTCGATGTCCACGAAAATACGCGGCGCGGCGGCGCACGTCTCGCCGAGCATGTGGAGCACCGCGACCGAATCCCAAGCCAACTCCGCGGCACACACGGTCTTGCGGTAATGCCGTGCGATGTACTCCGGCGTGAGCAGCAGCTCGCGATGGCCGACATTGATTAGCGGCGGCAGGGGCTTCTCCGCGTGCAACAGGAAGTTGCCGTGCGACAGCTCGTGCGTACACTCCGCGAAATGATGAATGTCGAGATGGGCGTCGAGCTGCACGACCAGCGTGTCGCTGCCGGCGAGTTCATCGTAGAGCGGCAGCACGCCCAAATGGTTGCCGGCGACCCACAGAAGAAAGTCGTCGCGCCGCCAAGCGGCGCGCGCCGCCCGGCGTCCGTCGGCTCGCCAACTCCCGAGGGCGGTCATCGTCTCGAAGGTGAACCGCTGTACGTCAACGTGCTCGGTGTACGACCGCGCCCGCGTCGCGACGCTTTCACGGCGATTATCCGCGAGGATCTCCGCGAATTCGTCGGCCAGCAGCTCGGCGCCGGCGCCCGCCCCGCCGCTGCCGAACAAATCGAACGGAAAGAAGACCGCCGTGGTGTGCGGCGGCTGCATTTCCGGGTTTTTCTTGCGTGTTGGCCTGGCCACTCCGCTCCTCCTGAACGCGCCTGTTTTATCTGTCGGCGGCGTGTAGTACAATGTCCCGTGCCAATAGCAAGAACACGCAGCTCCGGCGCTCGTCTGGGTTGACGGGAAGGACCATGCGAATGCAGGTGATCCAGGAGGCGTACGTGGCGGCCGGCGTGGTGGTTTCCGGCGATGTAATCCTGTCGCCGGGGGTCAACATCTGGCCCGGGTCGGTAATTCGCGGCGACTTGGCGCGCATCGCCCTCGGTCCGCGGGTGAACATCCAGGACGGTTGTATCGTTCATACCGATTACGACGCGCCGCAGGACATTGAAGAAGGCGTGGTCATCGGCCATCGCGCGGTCTGCCACGGCCGGCGCATCGGCCGCGACAGCCTCGTCGGCATCGGCGCGATTCTGCTCTCGGGGTGCGACATCGGCGAGGAATGCCTCATCGCCGCCGGCTCGCTCGTCACCGAAGGCCGCCGCATCCCGCCGCGCTCGGTCGTGATGGGCGTGCCCGGCAAAATCGTCCGCGAGATCACGCCCGCCGAGTTGGAACGCACCCATGCGATCGGCGCCCATTACCTGGAGTTAGCCCAGCGCTACGCCCGCGGCGCCTATCCGCCGCCGTGGACAAGATGAAAAAAGGGGTCAGGGGTCAGGGATCAGGGGTCCGCAGAAAGGGCGCAGATTCGCGTCCGCTGCTAATCCCCGACCCCTGATCCCTGACCCCTGACCCCTGACCCCTTTTTTCCTCATGAGCCTGACCGCCGAGACCCTATTTCGCCCGACCGAGCCCGCCAGCCATCCGTCGGTTGCGGTCGCCTCCGATCGCCGCACAGACGTGGAAGGCAAGCAGGCGCGCGTGGCGGCGCTGCTTCAGGAAGTCGGCTGCGAAGGGCTGCTCGTCTTGGAGCCGGAGAACTTTTCCTGGCTGACGAGCGGGGCCACGGCGCGCGGCATCCTCAATCCGGCGGAGTTGCCGGCTCTCTACTTCAGCGCCGAACAGCGCTGGCTCATTAGCTCCAACGTCGATTCGCAACGGCTGTTCGACGAGGAGCTGAACGAACTGGGCTTCCAGCTCAAGGAATGGCCGTGGCACTGGGGCCGCGAACAACTGATCGCCGACCTTGCCCAGGGACGCCGTTTGGCGTGCGATCGGCCGCTCGACGACCGCAAGACGGTCGGCGATCGGCTGCGCGTGTTGCGGCGTGCGCTGACCGCGTACGAACTTGCGTGCTACCTGGCGCTCGGGCAGACGGTCAGCCATGCGCTGGAGGCGACGTGCCGCAATCTCGCACTGGGAGAAACCGAGCGCGAAGTCGCCGGTCATCTGACGCATCGGCTGATCCATCGCGGCATCCATCCGGCCATGATCTCGGTGGCAGCGGATGGGCGTTCCCGCCTTTATCGCCAGGCGGGCTTCACCGCTATTCCCATATCCAAGTTTTGCGTCATCTCGGCGTGCGGCGCGAAGTATGGACTGTACGCGACGGCCAGCCGCACCGTTTGTTTTGGCGAGTCGGACGAGATGCTCCGTAAGGAGCACGACGCGGCGTGCAAGGTGTGTGCGACCTACGTGGCTTCGGGTTGGCCCGACTCCGTGCCGCGCGATGTCCTGCACATGGGGCGAAAAGTTTATCAGGTCACCGGCTTCGAACACGAATGGGCCCAAGCGCCGCAGGGGCACGTAACGGGCCGCTCGCCGGTCGAGATGGCGTTTTACGCCGCCACGGAAGAGTTATTGCAACCCAATTGGGCTGTCACCTGGCGTGCGACCGTCGGCGCCGCGGTTTGTTGCGATACTTTTTTTCTGTCCGGACAGGGGCCACGAATCCTAACGCCCGCCCCGGATGTGGAGTGGCCGCTCAAGCGGATTCGCGTAATGGGGGCGGAGTATTTCTGCCCGGACGTGCTCTATCGGGACGTTGTCGTTTCAGAAAGGCCGAATTCTTCGCCGTAATGTGGAACATACCTGTACCAATGCCCACGCATCGGGTACCATGAATAGCATGAGCGCTTCGAGTGCGGACCCTACCGTGGAGTTGATCGTGAAGATCGCGCGCCTCGTGGAGGAGCGCGGCTGGAACCAGGAAGACTTCGCGCGCGTCACCGGCCTCAACCGGCAGACGGTGCGGCACATTTTGCTGCAACACGACGGCCGGCGTTTGCGCAACGCAACCGTGAGCGCCTGTGCCAAGGCGCTCGGCCTTGCCGTCAGCGAGCTGCGCACGCAGCCGCTGGAGCGGTTGCTGCCGCGCATGAACGGCGACAAGCCCGCCGCCAAAAACGAGGACCAGCGCCGCCGGCTCTACGACGAAGCCACCCAGCCGGAATTGCTCGCCTGGCTGGATCGCAATCCCGAGCGCGCCAACGAATTGACGCCGGCCGAGATCGACGAGCTGATCTCCGCCCAGGGCACCGGCGGCCCCTTGACGCTCGTCGGCGTGCAGCATTTCGTGCATTTGATCGAACGCAAACGCCGCATCGTCGAAAAGATCCACGCCATCGCCGGCACCGAGTACGTCGATTTGCTCGAGCAATTCGTCATGCTGCTCTACGAAAAAGTGCAGCCGTATCGCGAGCGCACGTAACAATGCGAGCCCGACGCGCCAAGCGAGGACGGGCAAAGAGCCGCCCTCGGTTGCCGCGTCGGGGACACGTCACTTCGCCGACTTATCCGTCTGCCAAAGTCCGAGCGGATTGCCTTGTGGGTCTTGCAAAATCGCGAACCAGCCCATGTTGGTCACGGGCGACTTCGGCTTCATTAACGTGGCGCCGAGCGACTGCGCCTTCGTCACCATGGCATCGACGTTTTCTACGTCGATGTAGTTGGTGATCGTATGCTGCGGGTGCATCCGTTTCATGATGCCGCCGTCGATGCCGGGACCTGTTCCGGTCTTGCAGACCCAGTACTCAAACCCGGGGCTCGGGACCTTCTCGATCTTCCAATTCAGAAAATCGGCGTAGAACTTGGTCAGACGCGCGGGGTCATCCCCCGCGATCTCGAAATGGACAACACGATGCTCGGCCATGATGAAACCCCTTCACGAAGAAAGTCAACGCTTGCGTATCGGCAGCCAGGCGCGACGCAGCGCCTTCAAGTACCAACGGAGATAATGCGGCAGCCAGGCCCATAGGCGAAAACGCGATTGGCCCGCCGTGCGGTCGCGCCAAACGGTCGGCACCTCGGCCAGCTTCCACCCGTTCCAGTGGACCTTCAGGGTCAACTCCAGCGCCAGTGCGAAGCCGGCTTCGCCCTCGATCGGAATCGTCTCGATGACGCGCCGGCTGTATGCCCGAAAGTTATTGGTCGCGTCGCGAATCGGGAGCCCGGCCAGGTAATGAAGCGACACGCCCGCCAACCGCGACAGCGTGCGCTTCACGAACGGCCCGCCCTCCTGTCCGCCCCCCTTTACATAGCGCGAACCCGCGACGACGTCGGCCCCGGAACGGACGAGGGCGGCCAGCGCGTCCACGTCGCGCGGCTCATCGGAGCGGTCGGCCATCATCACGATCACGACATCGCCGCGGCTGGCCTTGAACCCGGCCTTCAACGCATGGAGTACGCCGTTGCCGAGCGTGTTGTAGACGAGGCGGACCGCGGGACAAGGCGGCTGGAGCGCCGCGAGCGCCGGCAGCGTGTTGTCCTCGGGGAAATCGTAGACGATCAACGTCTCGTGCGGTGCGTGAACGTGCGCTTCCACGTCGCGCAGAAACGGCACGATGTTGGCGGCCTCGTTGTAAACCGGGACGACGAGGGAGATCATCACGGCGTCTATTCAGCCTTCCATTCCAAAATGCCGCCGGAGAAGCCGTCCTTCAGCTTCACTTCCAGCTTCAGCTCCCGCGTCGTCACCGGCTCGAATGCGACTTTGTTGAACTGATCGAGCGCCGTGCCGTAGCTCGATCCGCTCGTGAGTTGAAGGGGCTTCCATTCTTTGCCGTCGAGATAAAGCAGCCGCCATCCCGAAGGCGCGCGGCAGGCGCCGCGGCCGGTGTCGTCGAACCAATACACGGCCGCCGAGGTGATTTGGCGCGGCTGCGGATAGCGATAGGAAACCCACTCCGTCGTGCCACGGTGGTCCCACCACGTCATGCGCGGAATGCCGTGATCGCCCGACGACTGCGGCAGCTTGCCATCATTCAGCGCCGTCACCGTATCATTGGCGAAGCAGTGCGATGCGCGGATCAGCATGCCGTTGGAGAGGACGCCGTCCTCGCCGGGCACTTCCGCCAAATCGGGCGTCTCCGGCAGCCAAACGACCATTTCGCCCGGAGCGCGGTTGTCCCACGTCGAGTAGGGAACGGCCTGGAACTTTACGGGCTTGCTGACGCGCGTGCCGTCTTCGTTCGCCGAAACGGCAAGGGCGTCGCCGCGCACGACGGTGACGCCGCGGAGTAGATCTTTTTCAAACTTGGCCTCCAGCTTCGCGTCTTTCGGCAGAACGAGGTTGCGTGCCCTGCCGTCGTTATCCACGCCTTCGAGACAATACACAATCGGCCCCCGTTGAATTGCGACACGCCCGACGTCGGCTTTCACGCGCTCGTCGGCGTAGACCCGCCGGGGCGCCATGCCGAGGGAGATTTGAATTGTGTCGCCGTTCCGCCAAGATCCCGAGAGCCGAATATAGCCCTTTCTTACTTCATGCTGCGTAATCCGCGAGGTGGATTGCTCGCCGGCCTCCCGTTTCTGTCCGATCCGTACCTTTGGCGCCCCGAGGAATGTCACGCTGTAATCTCGCGCCGCCCATTCGGGCACACGAACGAACAAGTCAAAGGGAAACTCCTTTTCCGGTCGTATCGTGAGCTTGATGTCGCAGCCCCAAGGGTATTCGGTTTCCTGTTCGAGCTTCACTTTGCCGTCTTTCAGAGCAAGCGTCGCCGTGTTGGTCATGTACAAGACCGTGTAAATTGAATTGTCCTTCGTCGCATACACGCGCTCGCCCATCCCCGGAATGTACCGCACGATATTCGTCGGACAGCACGAGCAATCAAACCACGGCACGCGATGGTGATTGCCCTTGCTGCCGAGCGGGTTGACGTAGAAGAATTTGTCGCCCGTCAACGACACGCCGCTGAGTAGGCCGTTATAGACTTCGCGTTCCAGCACGTCGGCGTATTTGCCGTCGCCGGTCATCAGGAACATGCGGTGATTCCAGAGCGCCATGCCGATGGCGGCACACGTCTCGGCGTAGGCGGAATCATTGGGCAGATCGTACGGCACGGTGAAGCCTTCGTTGTGCGCCGACGGACCGATGCCGCCGGTGATGTACATTTTACGATCGACCACGTCGTGCCAGATGCTCTCCAGCGCCTTCGTCAGGCCAACGTCGCCGGTGAGCGCCGCGACATCGGCCATGCCGGCGTAGAGATACATCGCCCGCACCGCGTGCCCCGTCACTTCGTTCTGGTCGCGTACCGGCTTATGATCCTGGGCATACTCGCCGTGCAGCGTTCGCAAATCGCCGCGGCCGCGAACGTCGAGGAAGAATTTCGCCTGGTCCAGATACTTCTTCGCGCCGGTCACGCGGAATAGCTTCACGAGGGCCAGCTCGATTTCCTCATGCCCCGATGTGTCTATCTTCTTGTTCGGTCCGAACGTCGCGCAAACGTGGTCGGCGAGTCGGCAGGCGACGTCGAGAAACTTCCGTTTGCCGGTCGCCTGTTGATATGCGACGGCCGCCTCGATGAGATGGCCGGCGCAATAAAGCTCATGGCCGTAGCGGATGTTTTTCCAGCGATTCTGCGGTTCAAACAGCGTGTAATAGGTATTGAGATAGCCGTCCGGCTGCTGGGCGGCGGCGATCTGGTCGATGATCGCGTCGGTGCGCTTCTCCAAATCAGGATCACGTTGGCTCGACAACGCATAGGCGATTCCCTCGAGCATCTTGTAAACATCGGAATCGTTATAGAGGGCGCCCTCGTGCTTGCCCTGAACCAGCTTGCCGGCGACGGCGAAATTCTTGATGCGGCCGGTTATCTCGCACTGGTGCAGGTTCGCTTCGATGGTCGCGGTGCTGTTCGTTTTGATCCGCGGCGACCAGAAGGCGTCATGAATGTGGACATCTTGAAACGGGACCGGGCTCAGGCCGCGCGCCGGTTCGGCGGCAAGGCACGGCATGGTCGTCAGCAACAAAGCCGCGACGGCGAGAATGCGCGCTTTCATGCGGGTGCTCCTTGATTTGCCCGCATCGTAACGGATGAACGGCGCGTTGTCACGCGGTCGTGGCCCGAAGCGTAAGCTAGGGTATGGGTCGGAGCCCGCGTTGACGCGACGGGCTCCTGGCGCCGACACGAAATGATTGTGAGTGCGCCGGAATCTCGGCTATCATAGATCGTCCTCGGACCGGTCTGGCTCCGAACGCCTGTTTGTGAGGAAGCGGCCCATGGCGATTGTTACCATTCATTGCCCGGAATGCGACGCCGTGCTGCGGTTGACCAACCCTCAACCCGGCAAGAAGGGGAAGTGCCCCAAATGCGCGGCGCTCATCACGATTCCCGACGAGGCGGAAGAAGCGGAGTCGATCCAGCCGAAGCCGCGTCCGGCGGCGCCTCGTCCGCGCGTCGTCGCTCAAGTCGCCGACGACGAGGAAGACGAAGTCGAAGCGGAGGTCGAGCCCGAAGTCCGGCCGCGCCGCATGGTCGCCGCGGCGGCCGACGGGGACGACGAACAAGCGGAGGAAGAACGCCCGCGCCGCAAAAAGCTCAAGAAGAAACGCCGCTCCGCGCGCAGCGCCAGCAGCGGCAAGGGTCTGCTCATCGGTCTCATCGTCGCCGGCGTATTACTCGTCTTCAGCGGCGGGGGCGGCCTCGCGTTCTGGCTGCTCTCGTCGGGCCAGAACCGCGGCACCGGCAAGGAGGATCCGCTCGCTTACGTCGCCGCCGACACGACCGTGGCGTTTGGGCTCGACTTCGCCGCCCTTGCCGGTCAGCCGGAGATCAAGACGCCCGCGCAGAACGTCCTCAAGGGGATGTGCGGCGAGCTGCTCAACGGTTGCACGAAAGAAACGAAGCTCTCCGTCGACGATCTCGTGCAGCAGGTCGTCGTGGCGAATCATACCCCGCTCGATCAAGCCAACCGGCCCGGCACGGGCTTAATGACCGTCGTGATCAAGAGCCGCGTCCCGTTCAATCCGCGCAAAGTGGTCGAAGGCTTTGTCAGTGCCGAAAAAAAGAAGCAGAACGGCAAGGTCTTTTATCGCGTGCGTGCCGATCCGTCGCAGCGCAATCCGGGCATGGCTGCTTTCGCCGGCGTCGATTTGCCGACGCTGTTCATGCCGTCCGACCGCATCATCGTCGCCACCAACGTGGACGAACGGCAGCTCGACTGGATGTTCGGCAGCGACGGCACGGCGCTCGCGCTCGCCGGGCCCTCCGGCGAGTTGCTGCGCAAGGCGGGGCAGGGGCACGCCTGGGTGCTCTTGCCGCTCGATGGCAAAATCAAGGAACAGATGCGGCAAGGCATGGCGATGCTGCCGCCGGAGAACCGTGCGCTGCTCGAACAGGGAAAAGCCGCGGCGCTCTGGGGCAACTTGGAAGGGCAGCAGGTGAAGATCGGCGCCGGCCTGGCCTGCACCGATGCGAACGCCGCCAAGCAAATCACCGATACGATGCAACGCGAGTGGGCCAAGCAGAAAGACCAGGCCGCCGGCCAGGGCGCGGCCCTGGAGATGTTCATGCCGGGGGTCGGCAATCTCGTGAAGGAAGTGGCCGACAGCACGCGCATCAGCAACGAAGGCGCCGTCGCCCAGTTCTCCGCGCAGGTCAGCATGAAGTCGCTGACGGCGGTCATCAACGCCGTTCAACAGCGCGCCGCTCAGCCGCCGCAGGGCGGCCGCCCGCCCGGCATGCCGGTGTTTCCGGACGGTTAGGCCGCACGCGAACCACGTGGCGTCGCGCGTCGAGCGAGCGTGACCGTCGCTTGAAATCCCATACTTCCGGCGCGCGTCCTCTCAATTCACCGCGAGGACCAGATCCTCTTTCCCACCCGGCGGCACTTCCACGCTGAGCGGCGTCGATTCCGCGGATTGATAGCCGCTCGGAATGCTCGCCGCCGTGGGTTTGCGCGGGACCGGCGATTTTGGCGCCCCGCTTTCGATTTGCGGATCGAGGTTCGCTTGCGGCGGAGCGAACAGCGTGACCTTGTAGCGGCCCGGCGGCGTCTTGCAGTGGAATTGCCCGTCTTCCCCCGTCGTGGCCGTCGCCGGTTTGATTCGTTCCTGCAATTGCGGATCCTCGGGCCAAAAGCGCACCACGACGGTCGCCAACGGCTTGCCCTGCTTGAGCACCTTGCCCGCGACCGACACCGGCGGCGGCGGCTTGGGGACGCCACAGCCGGCGATCACGCACAGGGCCACAACGCTTGCGACCCGCGCGCGTTTGGCGATCAACAAACGTTCGCGGTCCATTGGCGCCCCCTTTCCAGACAAAAAAACTCGGCCGGCGTGCCGACCCCGCTGAGGGATGGCGCGCCGGCCGGGTGGCTCGTGGACGCTGTCGCCAAACGGATCCATTACCACTCGTCGCCCAGCGTCAAACCGTCGCGCGGCAACATGGCGCGATCCCACGTCTTCGTCTGGTCGAGGTTGATCCAGTTTTCATTGTGTGTGACATCCGGCGCTACCGCGCGTACGCTTCCGTCCGCGAGGCCGACCTGCATGGCGTTGTGTCCGGTCTGGGCGCGCCAGTTGTCGCAGCACTCCTTGCCGGCCGGGCAGCGCGGGAAATCGAGCGGCAACGGCCGCACCTGAAACATCTGCGTGTTGCCGATGCCGTACCAATCCAGGCCGAACGCGCTGTAGTACCACGAATACAGAGCGATCCGGCCGACCCGGTCGCAGTACTGGTAGACCTCGCCGAACAGGACGATGTTCGAGGTGCCGTCGTACAGGCCGCTGAAGCGCTGCGCGGGCGTGTCATAGGCGCCGGCGCCGGTGCCCCAGGCGTTCCAATTGGCCGCGTAGCTGGTGCCGCCCCAGTAGCCGTAGACCAGGCCGTTGGACTCCACGGTCGGGTCGGAGGGGCATTGCAAAATCTTGTACGCCGCGTCGTGGACGCCGTCGAGCCAGATGCCGTGCGCCACGGAGCCGCCGCCCCCGCCGCCGGTGAAGTAGCCGCCGGTCGTAAACGTGTGGCCGTTATAGATGGTCGTGGTCGGGGGCACCCAATTTCCGCCGCCGCCGCCACCCCCGCCGCCCGTCGGCTGCGGCGTGTTGTAGCCCGACGCGAGAATGTCGTCGATGACCCGTTTGTAGACGCCGTTCTGCTCGACATAAGGCAGCAGAAACGCGAACCAGCCGCCATAGATCGAGTTCTGAGCGCCGCGCGGATAGGTCCCGAAGTACGGCGGCATCGATCCGTTGGTGGCGTGGAAATTGTGGACCGCTGTCGTCAGCTGGTGCAGGTTGTTCTGACACTGCGACCGCGCGGCCGCTTCGCGCACGCGCTGCACCGCAGGCATCAATAAGCCGACGAGGACCGCGATGATGGCGATGACGACGAGCAATTCAATCAACGTGAACGCCCGCCGCGAAACCGATACGCGCGTCATGGCAACTGCCTCCGTTTTCCCTGTTTGCCAGGGATGTAGGGCATCCCTTCCGAGACTCCCGGCCCCCCGACCGGGTACGGTTCCCCACTCTGCCCTTTGCCTCTCTGTCCGGAAGACCGCTGCGTTGCGTCGTCAAGCGTTGCGTCGGCCCGCCCGGCGCTCTTGGCGCGGCGGGAAAGTGTCTTGAACAGCTAATCGGAAATTTAACGCGCGGGGCGATGGCGAGCAATGAAAATTCGCGTCCGCTTTGAGGGGTGGTTTGAATGGGCGGCGGACACACAGGTTGTCAATTTGCGCCGATCACTATATCTGTGTCAATACGTCCACTATTTGCTGGATGTAAGCCGGCCCGACGAATCCTTCGCTGACATCGACCTTTGCCCTCGCAATCTCGATCACCCACGTGCAAAGTGCGGCCGACTCCACCGAAAGTCGTGTTTTCGCGTGCGCGCCAAATGGCAGCAAGACGTAGTGATCGCGCGGTGATCCCGAAAGTTCGCTCGTTATTCCGACTGCCTGAATGGGATCGCAGCCGCCGGCAAGCTCCTCATTGCTGGTTATGACGACGAACGGTCGGCCCGATTTAGGATTCTTTCCTCGGGGATCCGGAATCGGGGTTCGCGGATATACAATACGGCCCTGCAATAGCCGGCGATACGATTTCCTCCCTTGACGGGCCAAGTTGGTCTCCCCGAATTACGAATTCAGCCGCAACGGTCAGTACTTGGTCGCCCGTTTGCTCAATTCGCTGCTCCTCGGGGTGATTTGTCTAAGTATCTTAGCGGCGCGGAGGTGCGCTTGTTCCTCTGCCAGCGAAATGCGTTCTTCGTCGTCGTTGCAGTGTACGTCGATTTCCTCTTCCGAAAACCCGTGCAAGCGCATCCATTCACGTCGAACGCGAAGCGCGTCGGAACGCTCATTTTGTTCGGGAGTGCCGTCCTTGGTTGCCTGAGAAGGCGCTGACTTTGACGGCTTCTTGGCAAACTTGCGAACATTAGCCATCGAGGTTCTCCGCACACGCATCGCCGGCGCTTGTCGTCCGTTTCATGCTACGTCGTGGCGGAGACGGATGCAATCGCGACCGGTGCGCCGATTGACGTTCCCGTCCGCTCGTTCACAGTAACGCAAAATACTCCTCCGACCCCACCAACGCCGCGAGCACCGCTTCGTCGCGCGCGCCCTGTTGCAGGGCGGATAGAAAAGTGCTCAGGCCTGATCCATCTGCCGCGCGGTGGAGCAAGCGTTGATACGCGCCATGCACGAATTGCAACCGTGACTCCGTACTGCTCAGCACCAGGTACGCCACGGCGCTGCGGGTCGCGCCCGCGGCGAATTGGGCCAGCCATAGAGCCGCTCCGGCGGCGTCGAGCGGGCGACCCAGCGCGTCGCGATAGAGAGCGGTCACGAAGAAGGCATTTGGGCTGATCAACGTGACACTCAGTGGGTTGAAGCCGGAGCGCGTGAGGTACTCGGCCGAGCCGTAGAGCGACGCCTTTACCTGCTCGATCGTCGCGCCGGCGGCCAGAAGGCTCACGTTGAATGCCAGGCCGCCGACGTCGGCGGGGCGGCCGAGAATGGTCTGATAGGCGTCTTTCACCACCGCCGCGCGGTATTCGGCGCTGCCGAGAACGGCTTGCACCAATACGGCGCGCGCCAGTCCGGCGTCGAGCTGGCCGCTCCAGTAGGCGAGACCGCCGGCGTCCACCGGCCGCGCGAGCAGGTCAAGATAGGTTTGGGCGACGAAGCGCTGGTTGCGGGTGCCGTCATTGTCCTGAATGATCACCGTCGCGGCGCCGCCGCCGGCCGGAATCGTGCCGCCCGTCGCCGTCAACGTCAGCCGGAACGTCTCGTTGCCTTCAACCAGCGCGTCATCGCGGGTGGAGAGCGCAAAGGTCTTCGTCAATTCGCCGGCGTTGAACGTGACCGTGCCGGACGCCGCCGTGTAATCGAGCCCGGCGGTCGCGGTGAGATCGCTGCTCGTGTAGCGGACCGTGACCGCCTTGTTGCGGTTGCCGGCGCGGGTGAGCGTGATCGAAACGCCATCACCCTCGGCGACAAAGTAATTGGCCGCACTAAACTGAATGGTGGAATCCAAGGACTGGTTCAGCATCACGGAATCGGCGACCACGACGTCGGCGAGATTGTCGCCGTTAAAATCGCCGACGGCGACGAAGTCGGGGATTTGCCCGGCGGGGAAGGTCTGCTGGGGCTGAAACGTGCCGTCGCCGTCGCCGAGCAGCACGCTGAGGCCCTCGCCGCTCGCCGTGGCCAGATCGCGGCGGCCGTCGCCATTGAGGTCCGCCATCGCGATTGCCAAATTGCCGAAGCCCGCCGCGTAATGCACGGCTGACTGGAACGTCCCGTTCCCATTTCCGATCAACACGCTCACGCCGGCGCCGTCGGCGACGGCGAGATCGAGCTTGCCGTTGCCGTTCAGGTCGGCGGCCAGCACCGCTTGCGGCAAGCTGCCCACGGCGTAGTTCACCACGGGCAGGAAGCTGCCGTCGCCGCGCCCCAACAAAACGCTGACGTTGGCCGAGCCGAGGTTGGCCAGCACCAGATCGAGCTTGCCGTCGCCGTTGAGATCGGCCGCCGCGGCGCCGTAGGGGCTGGAACCGGGGAGCGCGACCGGGACGGCGGGGAAGAACGTGCCGTCGCCTTTGCCGGGCAAAATGTTGAAGCCGCCGCCACGGTTGGCTGTCACGAGGTCAAGCCGGCCGTCGTTGTTGAAATCGCCAATGACGACCGCGTCGGGATTGGCGCCGGCCGGCAGGTTGAGCGCCGGCGCGAAGGTCCCGTCGCCACGGCCGAGCAGCACGCTGACCGTGCTGTCGCCCATGTTCGCGGTTACCAGATCGAGCTTGCCGTCCTTGTTCAAGTCGGCGAGGGCGATGGACTGCGGCGCGTAGCTTACGGGATAGCGCACGCCCAGCTGAAACGTGCCGTCGCCCCTGCCGAGCAACACGCTCACGTTGTTGCCGCCGAAGTTCGCGACGGCCAGGTCGCGGATGCCGTCGCCGTTGAAGTCGCCGACCACGTCGGAATAGGGGGCTAGTCCGAGCCCCAGCGTCGTCACGGGACTAAAGACGGGATTGGTCAGAACCGTGATGTTCGTCTGCGTGTCGCTGAGACCGTGGGCGGCGTCCGTGACCTTCAACGATTGCGTTCCCGCCGCGAGGAATGACGCGCGGAAGGTGTGTACGCCGTTGTCCGCCGCGGTGAACGTGTAGTCGCCGGGCAATCCGGCCTGAGTGTCGCTGCTCGCGAAGTGAACCGAACCGCGATAGCCGGTCGCCACGTTGCCCAGGTGATCCTTCGCCGTAACGGAGAACGTTCGGGCGGCGGCGCCCGCGGCGACGAAGGCGGGGTAGCCGGCGAGGTCGAGCGTGGCGGCGACGTTTGGCGCCGCCACCGTCACGGTGTCGCTGCCCGCGACGGCGGTGGTTGTCGTGTCGGCGACGGTAACCGTGGGATGACCGGCTGTCTTCAAGGTAACGGTGAACGTGTGGACGCCACTGTCGGCGACCGTGAAGAGGTAGTCGGCGGGCAGCACGGCGGCGGCGTCGCTGCTGCTGAAATGCACTTTCCCGCCGTAGCTCGGCGCAACGGCGTTGGCCGACGTTCGCGCGGTTACGACGACCAAGAGCGGCGTTCCCGCCATGGTTCCCGCCGGAGCAGTGACCGTGAAGTGCGTGGCAGCCGGCGGCCGTGTCGTCGTTTGATTCACCAGCACAGCGGCGCTTGTGTCGTTCGTGACCGCGACGAGATCGGCGATGCCGTCGCCGCTCAGCTCGACGGCTGCGACCGCGCTCGGATGCGTGCCGCCGGCGGTATTCACTGCCGCTAGAAAGGCGCCGTCGCCGTTGCCGTTCAGCACGCTGATCGTGTTGGGGTCGCGATTGGTCACGGCGAGATCGAGCTTGCCGTCGCCGTTGAAATCGGCGA
The DNA here is from genome assembly GCA_041499805.1 of Gemmataceae bacterium. GTDB lineage: Bacteria > Planctomycetota > Planctomycetia > Gemmatales > Gemmataceae > JBGQKZ01. The sequence goes on along the minus strand of JBGQKZ010000016.1, from coordinate 71,657 downwards.
TGGCGACCGCTTGCGGGTTCGCGCCCACGGCGTACTTAACAACGCTCTGAAACGCGCCGTCCCCTTTGCCGAGCAACACGCCGACCTTGCCGTCGCCGTTGACCACCGTGAGGTCGCGGAGGCCGTCGCCATTGAAGTCGGCGGCGGCGAGCGCCCGCGGCAACGTGCCGGCCGCGAAAGTTCCCGACGACTGGAAGTTGCCGCCGCCGGTATTGAGCACGCATTTTACGACGCCGGCATCATCCGTGACCGCGATGTCAGGGCGGCCGTCGCCGTTGAAGTCGGCGACCGCGACGCCGCGCAGGTGCGTGCCCGTGGCGCTGGCGTGCAGCGCCGTGAAGGTGCCGTTGCGGTTGCCCAGGAGCACAACGAGGTTGCCGCTCGATCCGGTATACGTGACCTCGGCGATATCCAGTTTGCCGTCGCCGTTAAGGTCCGCCGCGGCCAGTGCCGTCACCGCGACGCCGTTGGACGTGGTGATCGCGGATTGGAACGTGCCATTGCCGTTGCCGAGAAGAATGCTGACGCCGCCGTTGCCGGCCGTGGCCAGGTCGGTCTTGCCGTCGCCGTTAAAGTCGCCGGTCACGATGCCCTGCGGATTCGCCGCGACGCTGTAGTCCACTTTCGCTTGCAGCGTGCCGTTGCCGTTGCCGAGCAGCACGCTCACGGAATTGGCGTTGAAGTTGGCGACCGCGACGTCGCGCTTGCCGTTGCCGTTGAAATCGCCCACCACCACTGCGTCCGCGCCGCTGCCGGCCGCAAACGTCGTCGGGCCTCCAAAACTAAGGAGACATCGCCTCTCCAAACGTTCCAAGGATGGGCGGAAGAAAACGCGCGCGTCTCGACGGGTCTTGCCAACGGCTGCCCGTCGCCACCACCGCGGCAACATGGGGGACTCCCTCACCGGGAACGAGAGATTCGCATGAACGGCCGGACAGTGTACTCCGGCGCGGCGGGAAGATAGACAGCGCATGGCGAAAATACAAGGCCAGGCCGAGGGTTGCCGCCACGAACGACGACGGTCCGCAATGCGACCCGCAATTGGCTTGAGAACGTCCAGAACCGTGCTTTTGGAGCAGAGGGTAAGTGCTTTCGCAGCAGCACGTTAAGTGGGTTTTCTGCCAAGGGTGGCAGGAATGAATTTGGCGCATTCGCCATAACTCGAAACCCAGCCGCCATTTTCGCCATTAAAAAGTTGCGCATATGGGGGGCGGGATTGGCAGGAATGCACCGCCGACCGCAGAAAACGAGCATTTTTCAAGGCGGTCCCCAAAGAGCCTACGCGGGCCTGCCTTGGTGGTCCGCCGCACGCCGCTCAGACTGCGTTCGCATACTCTTGCGAGCCGACGAGCACGCCGAGAATCTGTTCGTCACGAATGCCATGCTTCAGAGCGAACACGAAGTAATCGACCGCGGCGGCCTCCGCGGGCCGACCGAGTTCCCGGAAGTACAGGTCTTGTACCGTGTGCTGCTGACCTTCCGCGGTATTTAGGAGGAGCAGCGCGGCGGCGAAGCGGTTCGTCATGCCGGCATCCAACTGCATGCGCCACACGAGGGCGCTGGTGAGATCGATGTCGCGGCCGAGTACGTCGCGGTACAACGCCGACAAAAAGCCCGCCGTCGTGCCGCCGGCACGCTGGAGGTATTCCGGCGAGCTAAGCAGAATCGCCTTCATCTGTTCGATCGCGCCGCCGGCATTCAGGAAGTTGGCGAACAGGTTCAATCCCACCGGATCGGCGGCGCGGCCGAGCAGCTCTTGATACGCCTGCCGCACGCGCGCCTGGCGAAACTCGGAAGTAGTCATCAGCGCCTGAACAACAGCGGCCCGCGGCACGCCCGCGTTTAGCAAACCGCCCCAGTACGTGAGTCCGCTTGCGTCCACCGCGCGGCCGAGAAGGTCGCTATAGAGTTGAGCGACGTAGCGCTGGTTCGCGGCGCCGTCGCCGTCGCGAATCGTTAACATCGCGCGTGCGGCGCCGCCTGGCACGGTGGCGCCGCTTGGGTCCGAGAGCGCCAGCAGAACGGTCCTTTTCGCCTCGACGAGCGCGTCGCTTTGGAGCGACACCGTGAATGTCTTACTCGTTTCACCGGCGGCGAACGTGAGTGTGCCGTTGGCAGCCGTGTAATCAGCGCCGGCGACCGCCGACCCGTCGGCGGTCGCGTAGTTAACGGTCACGGCGGCGTTCGTGTTTCCCGTGCGCGTCACCGTGATCGTCGCCGTGCCGCCCTCCGAGGCGACGTAGTTCGAGGCGCCGAATTGCACCTGCGTATTGCCTGGGTTGAAGAGCAGCGCCACGTCGTTGCCCTGAAAGGCGGTAACGGCCACGTCGGGCGTGGCGTTGCCGTCAAAGTCCGCGACCACGGGCATCAATGCGCCCGCTGCGGCGGGGTAAAAGACGCCGCTCTGAAACGTGCCGTCGCCGTTGCCGGGGAAGACGCCGACGGCGCCGTCCCTGCTGCTGGTCGCGACCAGATCCAGCTTGCGGTCGCCGGTCAGATCGCCGATCGCGAGGGCGTCGTCGTTGGGGAAGGCATACTCCGTTCCTGCGTTGAAGCCGCCGTTGCCGATGCCGAGAAGCACCTCGATGCCGGACCGATTGACCACGGCAAGATCCCGTTTGCCGTCGCCGTTGAAGTCGGCGGACGCAACCCAGCCGGCGTCCGCGCCGGCGGGGACGTTGACCGGCGTCTGGAACGTGCCATCGCCTTTTCCCAGGAGAATGCTCACCGAGTTGGAGTCGTTATTCGCGGTGGCGAGATCGAGCTTGCCGTCGCCGTTGAAGTCGGCGGCAATGATGGAACTTGGATGCGTCCCGACGTGCGGGCTGGCGCCCGGCGCCGGCATCAACGTCCCATCGCCCTTGCCCAGCAGCACGGTCACGTTGTTCGTGCCGTGGTTCGCCGCCGCCACGTCAAGTTTGCCGTCGCGATTGAAGTCGCCGATGGCCAGCGCGCTTGGATTGACGCCGACGCTGAAGTTGCCGCCGAAGTCGAACGCGCCGTTGCCTCGGCCGAGATACACGCTGAGGTAGCCGCCGCTGTTCGCGGCCAGATTGCCGGCGTCGGCGACAATCAGGTCGGTCTTGCCATCGCCGTTCAGATCGCCGGTGACAATCGCCAGCGGTACGTCGCCGCCGGGATAATTCACCGCCGCCTGGAAGCTGCCGTCGCCATTGCCGAGCAGCACGCTGACGGTGTTGTCCAGGACGTTGGTCACGGCCAAGTCGCGGCTACCGTCTTTGTTGAAATCGCCGACCGCCAAGCCGACGGGACCGGTTCCCGCCGTCACCATCATGGGTGCGCTGAGGTACTTGTTCACGCTGATGGCCGACACGGTAACGGTGATGCCCTGGACCGGATCTGTGACCGTCAACGATGTCGTGCCGGGCGTAGTGAAGGTCACCACGAACGTATGCGTGCCGTTGTCTCGGCCGGGACCCGTCGTGAAGGTATAGTCGGCGGGCAGCACGGCTTTCGGGTCGGTGCTGGCAAAGTGGACGCGATCCTTGAAGGCGGCTGCAACGCCGTCCACCGCGTCGCGCGCCGTGAGAATGAACGGCATCGGCGCGCCCGCCGCGGTCGTGGTGGTGTAGCCGCTTAAAACCAGGGAACCGCCTGGAGAACTGCTCGGCAGGGAGCGATCTTCCAGCGTCTCCAGCGTCGGCCGCGCGTGCCGCCGGTTCCTGTGCGACAGCCGGACCCGTTTGCCGCGGCGTTGAAGCGTGCGTGACGGCATTGGTTGTCTCCTTGATGGCGAAAGGCGAAAACGCACGGAGCGGCAGCGTTTCGACGGTGAGCGTAGGGACTCTCCGCAAATCACAGCGAGCCGGCGGGTGAATCTTGCCGAGACCAGGCCGGCGACGCGGTGCGCACTGGGAATGCGAAGAACGAAAGGCGATTCCTCGCGCGTGCCCGGACGGTAATCCGGGGGCGGGAGCATAAGGAGAGTGCGGGTGAAAAACAACCCGGATTCGCGGCGGGCTGGACCTCGTGCGGGTCCGCCCGCCGGAAATGCTCGACAGGATCAAAATTGTGCGAAGTATTCGTCGGATGCGGCGAGAATCGCGCCCAACTGCTGATCGCGTAGGCCGTGCGCCAACGCGCCCGCGAAGAAGTTCAGCCCGCCGGCATCGGCTGCGCGGTGCAGGAGCTTCTGGTAATTCGACTGCACGAGATTCTGATTCGCTTCCGCGCTCGAAACGATTAGCCCCGCGGCGAGGGTGCGCAGCAAGCCATTGCCGAAGTTTCCAAGCGCGCTCCAACCCATGAGCCCGGCAGAGTCAATCGCGCGGCCGAGGAGATCGTGGTAAACGCCGATGAGATAGGTGGTCGCGGCGCCGCCCACGCGTTGATAGTATTCCGGCGAGCTGATGATAATCGTTTCGACCTGCTCAACCGTGACGCCAAGGCCCATGAGCCAAACGAAGTAGTCGTGTCCGGCCTGATCGGCGGTCCTTCCAAGCAGCTTCTGATAAATGCTGTCCACGGTGCGGCCCCGAAATTCAGGGCTGGACTGAAGCGTTTGGATCAGTCGCGTGCGCGCGCCGCCTTGGTCCAGGACATTGGACCAATAGGCAAGTCCGACCGCATCGGCTTGCCGGCCCAGGAAGTCGAGATAGATCTGGGAGACATACCGTTGCGTCGCCGTGCCGTCGTCGTCATGGATCGTCAGCGTCGCGGTGGCCGGTCCGTTGACGACGGTGGCGCCGCCCGTCGGACTACTGAGCGTCACCTTGACGGTCTCATTCCCCTCGACCAGTGTGTCGTTGGTGATGCCGATGGTGAACGTCTTGGTCGAATCGCCGGGGTTAAACGTGAGGGTTCCGGCGGCCAGCGTATAGTCGCTGCCGCCGGTCGCGGCGCCGTCGCTCGTCGCGAACTGCACGGTGACCTTATTGGTCATCGTGCCGCTGCGCGTAACGGTAATGGTAGCCGTGCCCGCGCCCTCGCCGACGTTGTAGCTCGGGGCGGAAAACTGCACATGGGTCGTGCCGGGATTAAGGAGCACGCCGATGTTGGCGCTGGCCGCGGCGCTGGTGCTGGAATTCGTGACAGCCAAATCGGGGACGCCGTCGTTGTTGAAGTCGCCGACAGCGACGAAATCGGTCTGTGCGCCCGACGGATAGGGCACCGCGGCTTGAAACGTGCCGTTCCCAAACCCTTGCAGCACCGTCACGTTGCTGTCCGAGCCGTTCGGCAGCACGCCGGCGTTGGCGGTGACGATGTCCAGACGCCCGTCGCCGTTGAGATCGGCGATTTTCACGGAAAGCGGAAAGACGCCCGCGGCATAGTGTGTAGGCGCCAGGTAGGTCGTGCTGGACGCCGCGATGAACACATTCACGCCGCTGCCGGCGCCGGTGCTCGGCGTGCCGGCGTTGGTGACGACCAGGTCAAGTTTGCCGTCGCCATTCACGTCGGCAACGGCCACCGAATCCGCGCGGTCCGCGACACTGACGCTCGTGGACGACTGAAACGTGCCGTCGCCCTTGCCGTACAGAATGCTTAGCGTGCTGCTGGTGCCGTTGACGGGATCGCCGGCATTTGTCACCACGAGATCGAGCTTGCCGTCGTTATTTAAATCGGCGCTGAAGATCGCGTCGGGCAACGAGCCGGTTGCGTAGCTAACGGGGCTTTGAAACGTGCCGTCGCCTTTACCGATGAGGACGTTCACGTTGTTGTTGCTCGCGTTGGCAACCGCGACGTCGAGCTTCCCATCTTTGTTGAAGTCGCCGACCGCGACCGCGGACGGGCTCGTGCCGACGCCCGTGTTGATCGGGGTTTGGAAGGTGCTGTTGCCGTTATTCAGCAAGACGCTAACGCTGTCGCCGGTCAGGTTCACGGCAATCAGGTCTTGTTTGCCGTCGCCGTTGAAATCGCCCGCCGCAAGAGCGATGGTGCCGGCGCCCGTTGGAATGCACGTCGGCAACTGGAGCGTGCCGTCGCCGTTGCCGAACAGCACGCTCACACAGCTGGGCGCGCCAAGGGCGGTGCTGCCGAAATTGGCGGATGCCACGTCCAGCTTGCCGTCGCCGTTAAAGTCCCCGACCACGACGGCGTTCGGATCGACGCCGGCACTGAACGGCAGCACAGGCGTCAACGCGGGCACCGCACGCTCTTCGAGCGTTTCCACGTCGAGACGTCGGTTGGAATGGTTCAGCGAAGGGCGGAATCGGTAAGAGCGGGTCGCGCGTGTCGACGGTTTGCGCCAGAATCGGAACAGCATGATTTGGAACCTCCCTGTTGGCGAATCCCAGGTCGTCCATGTCCGGGGCCCTGAGAGGATACGGGCTCGGCGGAAAAAAAGTCAACGGGACTTGGAAACCAGAAGCCTTACGACGGCAAGCCGCCATCAAGGTTGTGTGTGTAAGCTGGCTTACAGAGTTAATTGCCGCTTTCTCGTAATCTGCCCATCAAGCAACGGAAAGCACAACAGTCGGCTGCTGAAACGAATCTACGGTGCAAATAGAACGCGGATGGCGATTGCAGGGCAACGCGGTGAGAGCGGGGCCGGGAAGTCATCACTCTCCCTTTATCATGCACCTCATTCTTCCGGCTCCGCTCTGCGTCGCTCCGCATTCGCCATCCGTCAATTGGGTGCAGAACGCTCATTGGGGATTCTGCCTACCGTGAGTTCATCCCAGCGAATCGCCGCGCGACTCGCGAAAAGGTGCGAAGCGCTCTGGGATTCCCGGCAGCGACAAGGCACAATAAGCTAAAGAAGAACGCGAGGAACGAGGCGCGCTGACGCCGGACCGCGGGTTCACGTCCTAATCTTTACGGTCTCGTGTCGCATTCGTGAGCGAAATGCGGAGGCGCGTCCTCGTTGTCGGCCGTGCCTTCATGACCGAAACCATTTGGTTCCTGAAACGCTTTGACCTTTTCGAGCGTCTTACGCCGGCGGAAACGCAGCGGCTGGAGAAGCGCGCGATTATGCGCGATTTCGCGCCGCGGGATATTATCTATTTCCCGACCGATCTCGGCCAAAGCGTGCTTCTCCTTGCCCGCGGCCGCGTAAAAATAAAAAGCTTGACTCTCGATGGGAAGGAGACCATCTTCGCGTTTATCGAAGAGGGCGAGTTGTTCGGTGAGTTCGCTGCGGTTGACAACGCCCCTCGAAACGAGTACGCGGAAGCGGTGCTCGAGTCGCGGGTGGTCGTTCTACCGCGCGACGACGTGGTGTGGCTGATGGAGCAGAGGCCGGAAATTGCCCTGCGCATCATGAAGCTGCACGGTTTTCGGCGGCGTCGCGTCGAGAATCGACTGCGGAACATTATGTTTCGCAACAATCGCGAACGAATCGTCGCGCTGCTGGTCGAGCTTGTGGAGTCGCACGGAAAGCAGGTCGGCGAAGGGGTTTGGGAGATCCCGTTGCCTTTGTCGCACCAGGATCTCGCCAACTTAATTGGCGCAACGCGAGAGACGGTGACGCTGACTCTGGGTCGCCTGCAGGCGGAGCGATTAATCAAAGTCCAGCGCAGGCGCATTACGGTACTGAAATTGCGTCAACTTACCGAAGAAGCAAGCGGTGATTTTGCTACGGGATCGAAGGAATCGAACAGCCCGTCGCCTGTCAACGGGACGCCTACGCTTCGGCCTCGGACTGTGAGATAACTCACGGAAGAGTGGTGCGCGATTCGATAATCTAGGTGGTTAGAGCGTAAAGTTCAGAGGCAAGCCCTGTCAGCTGAAGCGTTTCGAGGCACTCTGCAATGGCCGGCTCTACTAACGATCTCTGGTTCCAGTGCCCGAAAGGGGAATTGCTTCGCTTGGGGTCTCGGCTCCGCTTGCGCAGGCGGCTCTATTATGCGGGGATCGTGGGCGTCGTCCTCGTGTCCGTGGGCACGCTGTTCGGCGGCTACAAACTCGCCACGTCGCAATGGGTCGATGACTTCTTTTCCCCGAATAACCCCCCGGGGTTGAACTACGGCGCCTCCATCAGGCCGTTGCGCCTCGATGAGATTGCCGGCGCCAAGCCCATTCAAATCCAGACGACGCCGTTGCCGCCGCCCCCGAAAGATAACGCTCGTTAGGACGCGCAACGGCGTCGCCAATCAATCCGTAATCTTGGGTTGAGCGCCGCGCGGCTCAATCCGGTCGCCTTTTCCACACCGACACAAACCGCCCGCTGCCCGCCGTCGTAACGAAGTCGCGCGGCCGCTCTTCGTCGGCTGCGTAATGCTTGCAGAGCCGGAAGGCGTCGCCTTCGAGCTCGTAGATGCCCTTGTGCCGTTTGGGTAGGTTTGGACCGTCGGGGAATACCAGGTCGATCTCATTCGGCGACTTCGTCGCGTCGAGCGTGAACGTCAGTTCGTGTTTCTTGTCGCCGGTCGTGACGGTGTACTTGTCGCCTTTGATCTCCAGCGTCACGTCTTTGAATTTGTCTTCTGGAAGCGCTTTGCCCTCCACTTCGAGCGCGGTCATCACCCAAGTTCCTTGCAGTTTCTCCGCATCCTTCTTTGTCGCGCCCGATGGCTGGTCGGCGGCAAGAAGAAGAGCGATCGGCAATACGCAGCAAAGGCGGCAGTTCATGCGGAACCTCCGGATGCGATTCGACGAACGCACGTCAGCATACGCGGAAGCAACGCACGCGGCGAGCAAACGACGGAAGCCGGCCTGTCGCCAGGTTGTTGATTAATACTCGAAATGCACGCGCACGCCGAGGATGGCCACCGGTCCGCGGTCGCGGTTATAGGCAGGATTGTTGACCCCTTGGAAGTCGAGCGTCGCGTTGATGCCTTTGTGGAGCTCCCAATTGTAATACGTCTCAATGATTTCTTCCGGCCCGTAACTGAGCCTGCCGTCGCCGAGAATGAAGCCAATGCCGCCCGCCGCCAGGAATGCCCGGTGTCCCGTCGAGATGTCATTGAGGACAAGCGCCATTCCGAATACATCTTGCGGGCGACACCAGCATTTGCCCTTCAGCGACAGGCCCAAGGCCGCCGTGCCGTCGATCTCAGTGAATGCCCAACTCTCCGTGTGGCCGTCGTTCCAGCCAAGCCGCGCCCAGACGCCGAGATCGTCACGCAACTCCTGCTCCCAATTCAAGCCGAAGCCGTATTTCACCCGATAGCGCCGTGTCGGCACGAGGTCGGGATCGATCGGCATCAAACGCAGCGCGTCGCGGTAGTCGCCCATGTGGGCATTGTTGAGGAAGGAGAGAAAGCGAATCCTACCCGGACGCTCATCCCATGTGTAGCGCCGTTCGAATTCTAATACGCTGCCGTTCGCCTTGTAAAAACGCGGATCTAGGTCGGTCCCGTTCGCCACGGTCGGCTCGGCGAAGATACCGTAACGTACGGCCCAATCCTTCTCGTTCCATTCAACCGTTCCGCCATATGTGTATCCGCGGACATTCGCCGGATAATCCCACGCCCCGTTGTACATGAGCGACCAATTGAGGAACTGAGTTCGTGGATCGTGGCTGTAGCGATTATTGTCAAAGCCGTCCGGCGCCCCCATCTTGCCGATGCTGAAGGTGATGCGCGAGATGTCACGCACGCCCGCGACTTGGTTGGCTTCGTCCTCAACTTTCTCTTGTTCGCCGCCGAGACCGATCGTTTGACGGAAGAGCAAGCGGGCAATGTACGGCGTCGGCTCGGGAATACCGACCCGCGTCGCCTCGCCGTTGGGGAAGCCGGCCAGACCAAACGTGTCGCTCAAACCGCGCCCGCCCGCGATCTCTGGATCGAAGATCAGTTCACCGCCTTGCCAAACACGGGCCGCGAGGTACAGCGTCGCCGTTTCCGTCGTGCGGAAGTTGAGCAGCGGCAGAAAACTGTGCTCGCCGATGTACGGTGAGTGGAATTTCCAGCTGCCCTGAGAGACAACCGTGCCTTGGCCGTGAACGCTGTACCACTTCGGCGTTTCGTCCTTATCCTTATCCTTGTCCTTGCCATTGTCCTCGTCGTGCTTCTCGTCCTTGCTCTTATCGCCGTTGGACGCGGCATTCTTTTCTTTGGTCATCTGCGCCGCGGCGTCCGGTTTGGCGCCTTCCTGTGCCGACGACGGGCCGCCAGCGGAAAAGAACACCACGCCCGCGACGAACAGGCGCACGATCGGATGCGGCAGCGGCATAGCCCTGCTTCCTTGCGTATGCAGTTGATGGCGTAACAATGCTTCCGAGTCGGCTCATAGACAAGCCGGACGCTATGGTCAAGGGAGACCCGAATGTTCGCGAATTCGTCGCAAACGACCATTCTTACCGTTTCTCACCGCCTTCCCTCTGTTGCGGGAATGCGGCGGCGCGCAAATTGAGCGCTACGAGCCCTTTGACGGCGCGGTGAGGCTTTTGAGATAGGCGTATAGGTCCAGAACCTCGCGGTCGGTGAGCTTGTTGAGCAGACCGATGGGCATCAACGAGATGGCCGTTTGGCGCCGAATCGCAATGTCGGCGCCGGCGATGCGCTGGGTTGTTGCGGGCCCGGTCTGCAACATGGTGCCGTCCACGGCTTCGTAGATCACCAGGCCTTGATAGGTTTTCCCGCCGGTGGTCGTGATGACCGTGGTGCGGTAGCGCGGCGAGACATCCTTGCTTGGTTGCACGATGGCGGTGAAGAGGTCGGCGCGGGAAAAGCGGCTCGCGATGCCGTGCAGGTCGGGACCGAGGGCTTGGGCGCCGGAGTGGCAGCTCGCGCAGCTCGCCTTGGTGAAGACGGCTCGGCCGCGTTCGCCGTCGCCCGTGGACCAGTCGAGCTGGTCGAGGCGTTTCGCCCAGCCGGCCACATCGACGCCATCGCTGTCACCGAGCCGCGACGCGAGCTTTGGATATCTTTTGGCGAAATAATCGCCCCACGCCTGCTTCGAGGGACCGACCTCCTGGCCGGTCAGCCGGCGCAACAGCCCGATGAGCTGCTCACGGACCGGGTCTTCCTCCCTACCGTCCGGCAGACGGCGCAGGCAGCGGACCAAGGATAACAAGGTCGTGGCGTCTTCGTGCGGCGTCAGCTTGTCGAGCGCGGCGACAGATGCACGCAGTGTCTCGAGCTGCGGTGAATTCAGCCCGTCGAGAAACTTGTCGCGGTCCTCGGCAGACGGGCTTTTTGCCAGCACCGTCAAGATCGATTCTTCGAGACCGGAGGAGTCCCACAAGCGCCGCAAAACAGGAAACGCCCGCGCCTCCGGGAGTTCGCCGACCAGCGCCACCAGGTCGGCGTTCCAAGTGAAATTCTCGTTCTTCGCCGCACGTTGCAAGAATCGCTCCGCCGCGCTGCGCCGATCAAATCCCTGACAGCGCGTAAACAGGGCGTGATCCGGCCGGCCGAAGGTGGGCGCGGCGAGCACCGCGGCATTCAAAGCTGGGTCTTTACTAGCCAGCTCGGCGTGCAACTCCGCCATCCGGAGCGGCCAGTTGCGATCGCGGTTCAAATGCCGTGCGCTGATCTTGTGATCCAGAGCAAGCAAGGCTTGGGCGACGCTTTCAGTCGTTTCTTGCGTCCGTGGCGCACGCAGTCGGGCCAGCACGATCAGATAGTGGATGTCCTCAACGGGGTCCGAAGCGCCCGTGATTTGCTCGAGCACCGGGGAAATGCTTGCGGCGGCGTCATCCTCGATCATGGCAAGCAATCGCGACGCTTCTCGGCGGATGTCGGCGTTCGCGCTGGACAGGAAGCGACGCGCGGTCGCCGCCACGCGATCGCGGTCGGACGCGGACAGCGCCGGCCGGTAGAGCGAGTATCCCTCCCAGACCGTTCCTCGCGCCTTGGGCGACGTCACGTCGCCGGCGACGATCTGAAGAGTCCGAAGCAAGTCGAGCGTGCGTTTTGGGCTTCCCGCCGGCTGCTTCAGGTCGTCCAAGACGTGGGGCAAGGCCGCGATTGCATTGCGTCGGGGGATTAAGTCCGCATCGCGCTCTCCTGCCCTGGCATGGAGCGGTCGCGGTCGAAGCGGAGTCATCGGCGGAGCGTCCGGGCGGAAGCGGGACGTGTAACGAATCCGGTAAACAGCGCCGCGTGTTCCGCGGCCTCCGATGCACACGAAGAGATCGCCCATGCGCGGATCGACAACCGCATCCGTAGGCGCAAAGCCGTTGTCGCCGACTGATTCCAGGAATATTTCGGGTTTCGCCGTGTAACTTTGTCCGGAACGCTGGAGGGCCGCGAAGTATACACGGCCAAACGTCCAATCGCACAGGAAGAAGCCGCCGCGGTAACGCTCCGGAAATTGAGTGTGCCGATAACAAACAACCCCCGTCGGCGAGCCACGCCCGAGCGTCGCAGCGGGAGCAACGACATCGGCGAAATAGGGGGGCAGTCGCCAGAATTGCGCCCGTTGCGGGGCCAGCCAGCCGTAGTGTCCGCCGGCGATGACGTGGTAGAACCGCGTCCCCTCATACCACGGCAAGGACACGCAGCGTTCGTTGTCGGAGTCAAACGTGAACAGGTCGCCGTCGGCGTTCCAATCCATGCGGTAGGCGTTGCGGTAGCCGTCGGCGACGATTTCGGCGCCGCGCCAATCGGGCGCAAAACGAAGCACGCAGCCCGCGACGGGTTCGCGAATCGGCGATGTCGGCAGGTCCGCGAAGCGGTGGTCGACGCCGGTCGTGTTGCCGCAGAGCACGTACAGCCAGCCGTCCGGACCGCGTTTGATGTCGTGGGCCGAATGCTCGCCGCCGGTCTTCAGCGTCCGGAGCAACTCGGAGGGGCCGACCGCATGATCGCCTTGGATACGGTAGCGCCGCAGACCGCCGTCACCCGTGACAAAAAGCGAATCGCCTTCCCAGAGCAGTCCTTGGGCGCCGTCCTTGGGCCCCTCCGCTACCGTAATGGCCCGGCTTGCTCGTCCGGCGCCATTTTCATCAACGAGTACGCGGACATAGCCGAGACCGGCGACCACGACGCGGCCACGCGGGTCCAATGTCATGCTGAAGATGTCGGTGGCGAGCGTGTTGTCGGCGAACTCGACGACCTCAAAGCCGGGCGGGACGCGGAGGCCGTGCTGAACATCGTCCGCGCGCGCGAGCAGCGCCGTCAGAACCCAGAAACCGAAGACCACAGACCAGCGCATTGCCGGCATGATGGCGAACCGTTCACTGCGAGTCGCGGCGGATGAGATTGCGACGGCGTTGTCGGACCGCATCATCCAAGGATACGCTCGCCGTCTTCCGGCGTCTGCCCCGCGGCGCGCAAATCATCAGCGCTCGCGCCGATCGAAACTCAACGCTCGTGAAGATTAGGAAAAGAAAGACGTGGTGGCACGGGGCTAGGCTGAGACTCGCTATCAGCCGCGCCCCGTGCCGTGTGCGGGAGGGTCAGGTGGGAAAGAAACAGGTCGTTTCTTATGCGGGCATTTGGGACTCGCTACCAAAGGCCCACACGCCGATCCTTCAGGGCAAGCACAGTGCCAATCACGCCGGATAAAAATGACGCTCGGCAATCAATCGTCGCAACTCTTTTCGTGTCAGGCGCTAACGCAATGCCCCTATCGACGAGCTTTCTTGTCCCAGCGCGAGTTCTTCCTTTCGCTCCGGGTTCCTGCGCGGTTTTGCAACAGGCGCTTGGGGGATTCTGCCGCAATTGAGCGATCTTGCTGTGCGGCGGGTCTCTCACCACGACTTCCCGCACGCCTCCTCGCTACTTCGTGAGCTAAAGTTACTGCGATAACGCAAAAGAATCCGCCGAGGCCGCGCCATGACCACACAGCTGCAAACGTTCGACCTCTTTGGCCAGAATGATCTGGATGAGAAACAACGGGAGGAGGAGGCCGCCCGCTTCGAGTTGGGCTGGGAAGAGGTCAGACGGGGGCTCACCAAGATTCTGACCGGGCACTTGCTCACGCTGGGCACGATCGGACTTTTAGTTGGTATCGTGATTTGGGCGGTGATCCCCGAAGATCCGCAAGCCAAGCAGAGAGCATCGAAACTGACCAAGGAGTTGTTCGTCGAGCTGGGCTTTGGCGCCGTCATCATCGCGGCCGTCATCAGCTATGGCTGGATCGTCGTCGGCCATTGGCGTTGTCTGCTGTACGCACCGGAGCGGCACTTCACGCGCTGGTACATGTTCGCGTGCTTTGTCTGCCTGCTGATGTCGCCGGCGCTAAATCGGGTGGCAATTCTGTTGTCGGGTCCGCCACCGGCGCCGGCGGCGAACGTCGATCCGCGTGACGCCGCCCGCGAATGGAAGAAAATGGTGGCCGACCAGCAGGATGATTTCCGCGCCGGCCTCGCGTCCGCGCGCGGCAGCATGCAGTTGGTGAGCTTCTTCACGGGGGTTCTCAGTTTCGGCTGCTTTATTCTCTTTCTACGCGGCATCGCCCGCTGCTTTGACGACACCATCCGCGTCGTCTTCGCGGACATGTACCTGGCTCTGTGGGCCCTTGTGGTCGTTGGGACGGCGGCCATTTTCTTTATGCCGCCCAGGATGGTGCTGGCACAGCCGCTCCTAATCCTCGGCGTAGGCGCGGGCTGGCTGCTTATCTTCGCCGGCTACCTCTTTATGGTGGCGAACGCCTGCTTGTGCATTACCAGCGGCCTCAAACGACAGCACGCAAAGCTCAAGGCCGCCCTGGGGCAGGATTGACGTTCCCTCACGGAAACAGAGCGTTAAGCCGCGTTAGGCTCGGTAAGCGCTGCCTGACTCCAGCCGCGATCAAGTAAGGCGCCCAAAGATGGCGCTACCCCGCCTATAGGACTTGGGAGCACAAGGACTTACGCGCGAAGGAGAACCAGGCGCCTCTCGGTCCCAATTGTTTGGCCCAGGAATTGCCTAACGGCGGGCGATGCGTTGGAATTCCCGCATCGGGGCCAGGATCCTTCGCCGGTTCTTGGCAGCTCGCTCTGGCGCGAGTGTACCCAAACGCGACGCCTTCCTGAACCCTGTCGTTCGGGAAGGCGTTCTTTTTTTGATTCGCTTCAACACCCGAGTGCTCGGTCGTCTAGGCCACCCGAGCCTGTGGCGCCAACTGTTCGTCTTTGCGGCAGCTACTTTCACTTGGGAAATGGAGCTTCCGAGCGGAAGAACTGTTCCTCCCAAAGCTCGCCGGCGAGCCGCGCATATCCCGCGGCGAGCGGATGACTGGCGTCGCCGTACAGGTTGCTGGGCAGCGGACGTGGAATGGCGTGGAGGAGTTGCTTTGCTTGCAACCACGCCGCGATTCCCGCCTTGACCTTTTGATAGCGCGCCATGCTCTCCTGAGTAAGCAGATGTTCGTTGAAGGGACCCACGAGAATGAAGACCCGGTTTCCTCTCCGTTGCAGGACTTCGACCGCACGCTGGAACGCGCGCCATTGCAAGGACTCTTCCAGTTCGACCCAGGGATAGTCCTGCTTCGCGATGCCGCTCTTGAACCAGGGCTGAGGCAAGTGTCGCAAGGAATTGTCTGAAGGAGGCAAGTTACGGGTCAGCGGCTGAAGCGGATTCTCGTAAGGGTGCTCCAGGGTCCAGGTCGGGATGTCGGTGCGGTCGTAGTAGGCTTGCTGGAGATGCATCGTCCAACTGTTGAATGGCACGCGTTGTTCGACCACGATGCCGATCCGTGGCGAAACCTCCTCTCTGTAGCTGGGAATGCTCGGCACGAACTGTGGCAACAGCCGGGAATGGTTGACTTCGGACACCTTATCGTCTTGCAGGTCGGCGCGTGGCGAGCTCAACCACAGCGGATTGCAGTGCAGCATGACATTCTTACCGGCGATGCTGCCGGCGTAATGCTCGATCAGTCCACAGAGCGCCAGCGGATGGGCGCCGTCCAGGCCGAGGTTGGCACAGCGCTCCCAGCCGGCGCGCTCGTTGAGGTAGTGCGACAGGGTCTCCTGCCGCGTCACGTATTCGCCCCAAACGACCGAATCTCCGATGAGCAGGATGTCGCGATTCGCCGCTGCTTGCCCAGCATAGCGCTCGTACAGCCAATAATCATTGCTCAAGTCATGCGGCATTCGGTAGTCCGGCGCCGGAGGGAATCGCTCCGCCTGTTTCCAAAGCGGCGGCGCCAACACCACCAACAGCAATGCGAACATTCCAACGACAAGCCATTCTCGACCTGTCAGGCGAACGCCGTTCGAGAATGCAGTCTCATTCAGCTCGATCAATTCGCTACTTCCTGGGTTCATCGCTTGTTATCCGTGTTCTCCGTGCCATCCGTGGTTTATCTTCTCACGAACTCCGTTAAAACTGGAAATAAATAAACTGCTTCGTGCTCGGCTGGGCGACGATCAAAAGGTACGCGATCATCGACAGGGCCAGCCCCACGCGCATGGGCTTCGCATCCAGCAGCCGCCGGAGCGGCCCCGCGCCGGTGTACAGGAGCTGATACAACCACACGGCCAGGATCATCGCCGCCATCAGCAGCGGAAAACGCGGATCGCTCCAGCCGGCCGTGCAGACCCGGCTGATGACGAGCCAGGCGTCGTCCAGGCTCTGCGCTCGGAAGAAGATCCAGGTGAACGTGACGAAGGTAAAGACCAAGAGCTGCTTGACCAGGCGAGGTATCCGCTTTTTATAGACTTCGGTCTGTTCCATCTCCCGCGTCAAGCAGCGGCCCAACGCGTGCAGTGTCCCCCAGATGACGAAGGTCCACGCCGCGCCGTGCCAGATGCCGGAGATCACCATTGTGAGAAACATATTGCGATACGTTTGCAATGTGCCGCCGCGGCTGCCGCCCAATGGGAAGTAGAGATAGTCCTTGAACCACGTCGACAGGCTGATGTGCCAACGGCTCCAGAAATCGCCTAGCCCGGTGGCCGCGTAGGGATTGTTGAAGTTCAGCATCAGCCGAAAACCCATGAGCTGGGCGATGCCGCGCGCCATGTCGGTGTAGCCGCTGAAGTCAAAGTAAATCTGCCAGCCGAACGCCACCGTGGCGAGGAGCAGCGCCGGCCCCTGGAACTGGCCGGGGTTGCCATAGACCAAATCGACGTATTTGGCCAAATAGTCGGCCAGCGCCACCTTCTTGAAGAAGCCCACCAGAAACAGCGACAGACCGTCGGCGAGGTCCCGCCGCGTAATGGTCGGCGTCTTCTGGAGCTGCGGCAGCAGGTTGCTGGCTCGCTCGATCGGCCCGGCGACGAGTTGTGGGAAGAAGGACACGAACGTCAGGAAACGCACAAAGCTGCGCTCCGTCTGAATGACGCCGCGGTAAGCGTCGATCGTGTAGCTCATCGACTGGAAAGTGTGAAACGAGATGCCGATCGGCAGCAGGACATGCTTGAAATACCAATCGTCAGGAGCCCTCAACAGACCGAGCAGCGCGTTGGGATAGGCCGCGGGATCGGGCAGGTTGAAAGATAGGCCAAGGTGTGCAAAGAATGCATTGAGATTGTCTGTGATGAAGCCGGAGTACTTGAAGTAGCCCAGGAACCCGAAATTGCTGACCAGGCTGATAACGAGCCAGAGTTTCCGCGTGCTTTGCTTTCGCTCCATCAGCACGACCATCCAATAGTCGATGGCCGAGGTGCCGAAGAGCAGCAGCAGATACCAGGGGTTCCACCAGCCATAGAACGTGTACGAGGCGAGCATCAACCAGAGGTTCATCAACCGGTTGTTTCTGCGAACGAGAAGGTAGACGGGGTAAACGATGAGGAAGAAGACGAAAAAGACCCAGGTGTGGAAGAGCATGATGTTCCGGATTTGGGATTGCAGTTTGCAGATTGCAGATTTGAACCTGATCCGACGCCGTTTGCAAATCTGAAATCTGCACTCCGCGATCCGAAATCTACTCGGCCGGCGCCCCGCGCACGCAACGGAAGCCGATGGCGTCGCGGGCCAGGCAGGCGTCGGAGAAGCCCGGGGACTCGCCAAGCCGGAACGAAGAGCGCAGCGATTCCGGAGGCGACTTCCAGGACCCGCCGCGCAGCACGTAGTCTTTGCCGTCGGCAGGGCCGCGCGGGTTCTTGTCGGGGCTGGTCTGGTAGTAGGTCTTGTCGTAGACATCCTGGCACCACTCTGCCACGTTGCCGTGCATGTCGAGCAGGCCCCACGGGTTCGGCTTCTTCGTGCCGACGGGGTGCGTCTTCTTGGAGGCGTTGTCGGCGAACCAAGCGAAATCGCCAAGCTGGCGCGTCTCATTGCCGAACGAGTAGTCAGTCTCGGTCCCCGCCCGGCACGCGTATTCCCACTCAGCCTCGGTAGGAAGCCGGTAGCCGGTAGCCGTGAAATCGCATTCGCCGGTATCCTCGTTGTAACACGGCTTCAATCTCTCGAAGCGCGAGCGGGCGTTGCAGAAGCGGGCCGCCTGTGGCCAGGTGACCTGTTCCACCGGCAACTCTGGGCCCTTGAAATGAGACGGATTGGGGAACGCCTCGATCTGTCCAAGTTTTTCGTACTCGGCCTGCGTGACCTCGTGGCGGTCCATCAGGAATTTGTCGAGCCACAATGTGTGTACGGGAGCCTCGTCCTGCTTGCCGTGCCGGTTCCCCATCTCGAAGGAGCCGGCCGGAATGCGGACCATCTCGACGCCGCTCACGGTCGTGATTATCGGGGGCGTTTTGACGGCGGGACCAGAGACTCCGTTCTGACAGCCCGTGACGATAAAGCTGACAAGCAGGAACAGAAGCACGCGCCGTATCATTTCGCCGCCCCTTCCTTGACGAACATCCAGCTCGGTTGCTTGCACGATTTGCCGTCGCTCGTGATGGCGATCCAACGATTCTTTTGCGTCGCGTCGGCCACGCACACGTTCCAACCGGGCGCTTCGATCCCGGGAAACTCGGGCAAGAGGCCTTTCAGGTTTTTGCCCTTGAATTTGGGGCCGCGTGTGAACGTGAGATACTTCATGTCCGGCGACCAGGCGACGTGGTAGGTCTCGATGGGGTCCGTGCTCTGGACCACATTGTGGATGTTGATCGCTTGCGGAGTCGGTCCCGTGAAATCGAGTTCGGCGACGCCGGCGCAATAATCACCGTGACCCCAGCAGACCTTCTTGCCGTCGGGGCTGATGTTGGGCCGGCAGCCGTCGAGCTTCAAATTGACCACTTTGTCTCCGTCGGCCTCGAGCGCCAGAATGCCGTGGCTAAACCCCATGCCGGCATGCACCGTGGCAAGGAACCATCGGCCGTCCGGCGACCAGTTGAGCGTGTAGAGATGGTGCAGCTTCTTGTTGACGTGCTCCCGCGTCTGTCTGGTCTTGAGGTCATAGATGAACAGCCCCTTGGTGGCGAAGTCCGAGTGGGTGAACTTCTCGAATTCGCCCTTCAAGTAAGCGATCTGCGTCCCCGCCGAGTTCCAGCACGGCTCACGGCCATTTTCGGCGACCTTGATCCGGCCGCTGCCGTCGCTCTTCATGTAATAGATGTTGCGAATCGTCGCCTCGCCCTTCCCTTCATCGGCGACGAAGCAGATCTTGCTGCCGTCGGGCGACGTCTTGGGATAAAGCTCATCCACTTCCGGCGTTTGCGTCAGGTTGACGGAGTGGGAGCCGTCGGCGTTGCTCTGGTAAAGCTCCCAATTTCCGTCGCGGTTGGTTTCGTAGACGATTTTGTGCGGGTAGGCCTTGAGTTCGACAAGCAAGTCCGGGGAAGCTTCTGCTGCTTTCTCGTCCGAGCGTAGGACGCTCAGAAAGACAGGAAGCATAAGTCCGGCCGCAACGCCGCTGGCCAAACCCAAGGCTACAAGAAATCGTTGCATTTGGGTGCTCCACACAATCGAATCTCGTCAGGGCGTTAGCGACTGTAAGGCATCTTTGCGGGCACTAAACCGGCAGGGTTGATTGCCGGGACGAGTATCGGGCTGGGGATCGGGCCCTTGAACGGGTCGCCGAGCATGTCGTTCCATTTCGCTTGCTGCTCTGGCTTGAGCACGTCAATCACCTTGCGTTCTCTTATCATTCAGGCCTCCCTCGCCTTCTTCTGATAGGCGGGGAAATCCTTGTCTGTCATGAAATCCTCGTCGGCTTTCCTCCAGTCTCCGGTGTCGTTAAGAACGGCTTTCATTTTCTTAAACTGCTCATCGGTGATGTTTAGTTTTGCACGAACTTGGTGGTCCCAAAACGAACTAGATGCCCGGTAGTGGAATGAAACCTGCTTCAGACGTGTGAGCTGTTCCGGCTTGAGAAGTGCGAGCGCAGTTCCTTCGATCCCCCGTAGGATCTTCAGGCGTTCTTCAAACTTCTTTTCTGCCGTATCCAAGCCCTTTCGCTGAAAGACTTCACGCTGCGCCTCAACCAAATCCTGCACCAACTGCCGAATTCCTTGAGTCTGGGCGTCGGAGAGCTTTAGATCGTCCTGCACGGCCCGCTGTGCCAGCATGTAGAAGTCGCAGAAGCCGATGTCGATATCACTCACGGCAACGAGCTTGACTTTCTGCGGTTCTGCAGCGGCAAGAACGGCGCACCAGCAAGCAACCGGAAACAGGATTAACCAACTGATTGCTGTTCTCACGGCACAAACTCCGATGAACAAACCCATTCTTGAATGCCTACTCGCTCCCGTGCCAATTTGTCAGCAAGTTGGCGATCGTGGCCTGGGGTGGCCGTCCGTTGCGCTCCGTGGAGGCAACCGCGACGTGTGGTCATGATTGCCCGTACCAAGTTGATACACCATCACGATCTCGACCGGAATACCTCATTCGGCGTCTGGGGGAGGACAAGAGCCGTGACGAATTGCCACGTCTTTGAACCGCCGCACGCAGCTGGTGATCGCCATTTCCGTCGGCAGGCGCTCAATGCTGGAAGCGCCGAAAAAGCCGACGACGCCACGCGTGTGTTTCAGAATAAACGCGGCGTCTTCCGGCTCTGAGATCGGGCCGCCGTGACACAGAACGAGTACGTCGGGATTGACGCGTTTCGCCGCGTCGTGCAGGGCTTGAACGCGCTGCGCTGCCATTTCCAAGGTCAACGCGGATTTGGCGCCGATGCTGCCCTTCGTCGTTAATCCCATGTGCGGAATCAGCACGTCGGCGCCGGCCTGCGCCATTACTTTCGCGTCGTCCTCGGTAAAGACGTAGGGACAGGTCAGCAATCCGAGTTCATGTGCCTGCCGGATTGTCTCGACTTCGAGCCCGAAGCCCATGCCGGTTTCTTCGAGTCCTTGACGGAAGCTCCCGTCGACGAGGCCGACGGTGGGAAAGTTTTGCACACCGCTGAAGCCCGCCGCCTGCACTTCGCGCAAGAACACCTTCATGATGCGGAACGGATCGGTGCCGCAGACGCCGGCAAGCACGGGGGTATTCTTGACGATCGGCAACACCTCGCGGGCCATGTCCATGACGATCTGATTGGCGTCGCCATACGGCATCATGCCGCTCAGGCTGCCGCGGCCGGCCATGCGGAAGCGGCCGGAGTTGTAGATGATGATGAGGTCGATGCCGCCCGCCTCGGCACATTTGGCGCTGATGCCCGTGCCCGCCCCACCGCCAATGATCGGCTTGCCGGCGGCGACTTGGGCACGAAGCCGGCGGAGGCATTCGTCACGGGTGAAAAAGCTCATCGCCGTTCCCTCGTTCGCGTTACAATTGCGGTCCACGAGAACGCCAAGATTGTAGCCGGGAGGACGAACAATGGCCGTGGCTCTTATTGGCACGCTCGACACCAAGGGCCTCGAGATCCAATTCGTGCGCGATTTACTCCAGTTCGGCGCCGCGGGGACATTGGTGATTGACGCGGGTGTACTTGGTCCTCCCACGTTTCCGCCGGACGTGTCACGGGAGCAAGTTTACGCCGCGGCGGGGACGAGTTGGGACGTCATTCAGCGCGCCCGTGACCGTGGTCAAGCGATTGAAGCGGCGGCACGCGGCGTAGCTCGCATCGTGAGCGAGCTTCATGACCAAGGCAAAATCGACGGTGTTTTCGGCTTGGGTGGGTCGGCCGGAACGACGATCGCGACCGCCGCCATGCGAGCGCTTCCGTTTGGCGTGCCGAAGATCATGGTCAGCACGCTCGCCAGCGGTCAGGTACGGCAATACGTGGGCGTTCGGGACGTGTTCATGCTGAATTCGGTCGTTGACATCAGCGGGTTGAATAGGATCAGCCGGACCGTACTGTCCAATGCAGCGCTGGCGATGGTCGGCATGCATTCCGCTCGGATTTGGGGAACTCCCGAACCGAGATCTTACCTGAGCGCCGATACAGGCTGCACCCCGCTCGTGACAGCCACCATGTTCGGCGTGACAACGCCCTGCGTAGAAGCTTCCCGAGCGGTGATGGAGCAGAACGGGTTCGAAGTCCTCGTCTTCCACGCAACTGGCGCCGGCGGGCAGACGATGGAATCCTTCATCAACGATGGGCTCATCAGCGGCGTGCTCGACATCACGACGACCGAATTGGCCGACGAGTTGGTCGGCGGTGTACTTTCCGCGGGCCGCGATCGGTTGACGGCAGCTGGGTTGAAGCGCGTTCCGCAAGTGATTTCGCTCGGCGCCCTCGACATGGTCAACTTCGGGCCGCCGGAGACGGTGCCGGAGAAGTTCAAGGGACGGCGTTTCTATCAGCACAATCCGACCGTGACGCTGATGCGAACGACGCCGGATGAAAACGACAAGCTCGGTAAGGAGATCGCCGAGAAGGCGAGTGCGGCGCGTGGGCCGACGGCGATCCTCGTTCCGCTGCGTGGCGTGTCGGCGATTGATAAAGAGGGGCAGCCGTTCTGGTGGCCGGAAGCCGATGCGGCGCTTTTCCAAAGTTTACGTCAGTGGATCAGCCCGCACGTGGAAGTGATCGAACTCGACAGGCACATCAATGACCCGGAGTTCGCCGAGATGGCGGCGCGTACGTTGTTGGTGATGATGAAAAAGTGAATTGTGGCGCCGTTCTCCGAAACGCGCCGCTGAATCGATGTCCGGTCTATCCACGAGCGGTTCTGCGAGCGCGGCGAAACGGGGAATCAGCCGTCGCTCTTGGGCTTGCTCCAGTCCGTGCCTTTGCTCGTGTCGGTCTTCGGCTTGTCTTTATCCTTTTCAATCGCTTGCAGCTTTTCCTCGCCCTTGTCGAGAATCTTGCCGGTTCCCTTCTGAATGTCGTCGCCGATCTTTTGCGTGTTGATGTCGATGTTGACGTTGTGGTGCCCCGACTCGGGCTTGTTCGATTCGATCTTGAACCAGTCGAGGTAGTAGCCGACGACTCCGAACGTGATGAGCAAGGCGGCCAGGAAGGCGAGTAGATTGCGCATTTCTGTTTCTCCCGGTTCCGGTGCCGGCCGGCGCAATCGCCGGCGCGACCGGAGCCTGTAGCACGAAATAACCGAAGCGGTCCAGAGCAAACGCCCGATCCGAAAAGGCGGGCGTGACCAGCGATTCTGGGGGTCCCGTCCCGTTTCTCGGATCGGGCGAAGGAAATTACGGCGGGGGTGCGCGTTTCCCAGGTGTCTCTCCATCGTAGCAGGTCGGGAAAGATCATTTTGCGGACCCAGGCAGTGTGGGAAAGCTCTCTTGACAGGACCCCGCCCAAAAAGCGTATGCTGCTGGCCGCGCCCGTTGCGTTTCCTCTCCGAACGACCGGATTCCGGCGGCCACGAAGGTGGCGTGCTTCGAGAGCGAGCGGCCTTTTTGGCAGCTGCCTGCACTCCCAACCGGGGGCGGAGGCGAAATAGCGCGGCTGCGCGGCCGGAGCGGTTTGACCCATTCCGGTGGAACGGTATAGAATTTGATTAGAAGAGAGAGCAAGAGGCCCGGGCGCAAACGTCGCCCCCGACCCAGGGACTTGGCAGTCTGGCCGCGACTTCCCCTGACAGACTCCATTACCAGCATTCACCTTCTCTTCGCATCACGGGCCCGGGTCTCTGAAGCGCTCCCAACTACCTTGCCGCCGCGGCAGGGGATGCACGCCTCGAGCCCGACGCGCCCTTCCCCGCCGGTCGGCGACGCCGTTTGACAATTGATCGAGCGTTAAATTGTGGCGCCTCTCCCGCGTCGCATTTTGGAGGGAACAATACATGACGTCCACGGGCAAGATGATCCTCAGCTCGCTTCGCCAGCAACTTAACCTCAGTGACTATCGCAAGAAGCACTGGGAGGGCACCTTCGACGAATACCTCGACATCGTGCGCCAGCACCCGGAGGTGACGCGCACCGCATATCAGCGGTTGTATGACATGATCATCTCGCACGGCACCGAGGAGGCGTACGAGAACAAAGAAAAAGTCATTCGCTACCGCTTTTTTGGCGATTTCGCCGCGCAGCACGGCGACGGCATTTACGGGCTCGAACGCCAACTTGTGCATCTCGTGAACGCGTTCAAGTCGGCCGCCAAGGGCTACGGCACGGAACGGCGCGTGTTGCTTCTGCACGGCCCGGTCGGCAGCTCGAAAAGCACCATCGCGCGGTTGCTCAAGAAGGGCCTGGAGCAGTATTCGCGCACCGACGAGGGGATGCTGTTCTCCTACCTCTGGAAGGGCGATAACGGCAATTGGGTGAAGTGCCCGATGCACGAGGAGCCCTTACACCTGGTGCCGCACGAGTTGCGGGCGTCACTCCTCGTCCGCCTCAACGAGGAGCGAAAGAAGGACGACCACGAAGTCGCCCTCCAGGGCGAGATGTGCCCGTTCTGCCGCCAGATGTACAACGAGCGGCTCGCCCGCTGCGACGGGGACTGGAACCGGATGCTGGAGGATGTGAAGGTTTATCGCCTCATTCTTTCCGAGCAAGATCGCATCGGCATCGGCACGTTCCAGCCCAAGGACGAGAAGAACCAGGACTCGACCGAGCTTACCGGCGACATCAACTACCGCAAAATCGCCGAATACGGCACCGACAGCGATCCGCGCTGCTTCAATTTCGACGGTGAGCTGAACATCGCCAACCGCGGCCTGGTCGAGTTTATCGAAGTGCTCAAGCTCGACGTGGCGTTCTTGTATGACCTCCTCGGCGCGTCGCAGGAACACAAGATCAAGCCGAAGAAATTCGCGCAGACCGATATCGACGAAGTTATCCTCGGTCACACAAATGAGCCGGAATACCGCCGCTTGCAGAACAACGAGTTTATGGAAGCCTTGCGCGACCGTACCGTGAAGATCGACGTGCCGTATGTCACGCGACTGAAGGACGAAATCAAGATTTATGAGAAGGACTTCAACCTCGAACGGGTGAAGGGCAAACATATCGCGCCGCACACGATTGAGATCGCCGCGATGTGGGCGGTGCTGACACGACTCGTCCAACCGAAACATGCGAATTTGACGCTGCTACAGAAGTTGAAGCTGTACAACGGTAAGACGCTCCCCGGATTTACGGAAGATAACGTGATCGAGCTGAAGCGTGAGGCCGTGAACGAGGGCATGGTCGGCATCAGCCCGCGGTACATTCAGGATAAAATCAGCAACGCGCTCGTGGCTCACCCGGAGGAGAACTGCGTAAACCCCTTCATGGTGCTGCACGAGTTGGAAGCCGGCTTGCGGCATCATTCGCTCATCACCAGCCAGGAGCAGTTGCAGCATTGCCGCGAGCTGCTGTCGGTGGTGAAGGAGGAGTACGAGGACATCGTCAAGAATGAAGTGCAACGCGCGATCGCGGCCGACGAGGACGCCCTCACTCGGCTTTGCTCGAACTACATCGACAACGTAAAGGCGTACACGCAGCGGGAGAAAGTCCGCAACCGCTACACCGGCAACTACGAGGAACCGGACGAACGCCTGATGCGCTCGGTCGAAGAAAAAATCGACATTCCGGAAGGCCGCAAGGACGACTTCCGCCGCGAGATCATGAACTACATCGGCGCCCTCGCCATCGACGGCAAGCGCTTCGATTACAAGACGAACGAACGGCTGCAAAAGGCCCTGGAATTGAAGCTGTTCGAAGATCAGAAGGATACCATCAAGCTGACGAGCCTCGTGTCCAATGTGGTGGACAAGGCGACGCAGGAGAAGATCGACGTGGTGAAGAGCCGATTGATCCGGAACTACGGCTACTGCGAGATCTGCTCGACGGACGTGCTGAACTTTGTGGCGAGCATCTTTGCGCGAGGGCATACGAAAAAGTAGTTAGCATCAGCATTCGCTAGCCGTGTAGGTAAAGAATTCCCCGGATGGCGGAATCTAAGCTGCTGCTTCCGGACGGTCACGGGACCATTGCCACACTGGATCGCCAAGGGTTTTTGGAATTCGTTGTGTTTGCAGGCGACGAATCGCCGATTCGTGGTACCGAGATGTTTGATCTGGTGATCCGATCGTTCGGCGCCGCGATCCGCGGGATCAAAGGAGTGTGGCGGACGGGATTCCAAGGGCAAGCGAGCGTGAACCTTGACAAGGGTAACGAGCTGGCCGCTCAGGGAATTCCGCTCGACGAAGCCGTTCTTCAAGCCTGGACGGTCACGCGGGCCAAGCGTTGGGGCTTCAGTCGGGTGACCGTATTAGGACCACCGAAAGGCATGCCGGGGGCGTACAGTAAGATCGATGTGTTGATAGAAAAGTGAGCGTTCCTCGGGAGAGGCTACAATGGCGATGCTTGTCGAAGAAGCGGATACCAGGACGGAGGTCATCGAAGCTTTACACCGTTTAGCGGAGCGCCGCGCCATCGTGGGCGAGATGATTCGGTGCGCGAGCGACAAGCTTGCAGCCGACTACAAGCACCCTTTGCTCCCGGTACTATTGCACTTCGTCAAGGCATTCGACCTCCCCCTAGGCGAAGTGTTGCCGATCCGTGAATGTCTCGACGGAAAGTGTGACGCCGAAACCGAGGCGAGAGTGTCCGCAGCGATTCAACGTACGCGTCCACGGTGGTCAGAAGCTGCCGCGCGACCGACCGGCGCGAATTCGAGCGCCGGCTGAGAGGGACGATCGTGGGCCAGAAAATCGAACGTGATCATCAGCGCTTCCGCAAGCTTGTTCGCGGCAAGGTGAAAAGCAATCTCAGCAAGTACATCAGCCGCGGCGAGATGATCGGGAAGAAGGGGAAGGACCTCGTTTCCATCCCCTTGCCGCAGATTGAAGTCCCCCAGTTCCGCTACGGCCAGAAGAACTCCGGCGGAGCGGGTCAGGGGGACGGGGATGTCGGTACGCCGCTCGGTCCGGGCCAAGGGCAGAAAGGTCCCGGCGCCGGCGATCAGCCGGGCGGGCACATCCTCGAAGTCGAGCTGACGATGGAGGAGATGGCTCAGATCCTCGGCGAGGAGCTGGCCCTGCCGCGGATCGAGCCGCGCGGCAAGAAGAACATCGTCACCGCCCGCGACAAGTACACCGGCATCCGCCAGACAGGCCCGGAGTCGCTGCGGCACTTCAAGCGCACCTTCAAGCGCGCCATGAAGCGGCAAATCATCTCCGGCACCTACGACATCGAAAAGCCGATGGTCGTCCCGGTGCGGCAGGACAAGCAGTACCGAAGCTGGAAGGAAATCCAGAAGCCGGAGAGTGTCGCCGTCCTGCTCTACATGATGGATGTCTCCGGCTCGATGACCGATGAGCAGAAAGAGATCGTCCGCATCGAGGCGTTTTGGATCGACACTTGGATCAAGGCCCATTACAAGGGCGTCGAGACGTGCTACATCATCCACGACGCCGCCGCGCAGGAAGTGGATGAGCACACGTTCTACCACACGCGCGAATCGGGTGGCACCAAGATCAGCTCGGCATATGAGCTGTGCGACAAAATCGTCAACACGCGCTACCCGCCGGACCAGTGGAACATCTACGCCTTCCACTTCTCCGACGGCGACAACTGGGGTGACGACATCCCGCACTGCATCGATCTGCTCAACGAGAAGCTGCTGCCGAAGGTCAACCTGTTCGGGTACGGTCAAGTCGAAAGCCCGTACGGCAGCGGTGAATTCTACGATTACATTCACGAATTGGCGGAAAAGGATAACGTCGTCGCCAGCCGCATTCCCGACCGCGAGGCAATTTTGGGGTCGATCAAGGAGTTTCTGGGAACAGGAAAATAAGGAATTGCAGATTGCAGATTTTAGATTGCAGATTTGCTGCAATCTGCAATCTAAAATCTGCAATCTGCAATCATGCTGACGCCGTACAACACCAACCTGCCCGCCGACCTGCGAGCCTTGAAGGCCGAGATCGAGGAGCATGCGCGCAATTACGGGCTCGATTTTTACGAAACCATCTTCGAAGTTGTCGAGGCGGACGACCTGAATGAGATCGCGGCCTACGGCGGTTTTCCGACGCGCTATCCGCACTGGTCGTTCGGCATGTCGTACGAGGAGCTGCGCAAAGGGTACGACTACGGCCTGTCGAAGATCTACGAGATGGTCATCAACAACGACCCGTGCTACGCGTACTTGATGCGCTGCAACCACACGGTCGATCAAAAGCTGGTGATGGCCCACGTCTACGGCCACTGCGACTTCTTCAAGAACAACGCCTACTTCGCGCACACCAGCCGCAAGATGATGGATGAGATGGCCAACCACGGCGCCCGCATTCGCCGCTACGTCGAAAAGTACGGCGAGGACGAAGTGGAAGCGTTCGTGGACCGCTGCATGTCGATCGACGACCTGATCGACATCCACTCCACCGCCATTCGCCGTCGCGACGACGTGTCGCGCTACGATTTCAAGCCGGAGGTGGAAGAAGATCCGAAGCAGACGCGCTTCAAGAGCAAAGATTACATGGATGACTACATCAATCCGAAGGAAAAGCTAAAGGCCGAGGAGGAGGAGCGGAAGAAGAAGCAGGAGCAGACGGCCCGCAACTTCCCGGAGCATCCGGAAAAGGACGTGTTGTTGTTCCTGATCGAGCACGCCCCGGTGAAGCCATGGCAGCGCGACATTATCGGCATCATTCGCGACGAGGCGTATTACTTCGCGCCGCAAGGGCAAACGAAGATCATGAACGAGGGTTGGGCCAGCTATTGGCACTCCACGATCATGACGCAAAAAACGCTACAACCCTGGGAGTGCATCGACTACGCCGATCACCACTCCGGCACGATGGCGACGTATGGCCCGCGGCTGAATCCGTACAAGCTCGGCATCGAGCTGTTCCGCGACATCGAGCACCGCTGGAACACGGGGCGGTTCGGCAAGGAATGGGAAGAATGCGACGACCTGGACAAACGACGGGCTTGGAACAAGGACGTGGGCCTCGGCAGGCAAAAAATCTTTGAGGTTCGCCGGGTTCACAACGATATTACCTTTATCGACACGTTCCTCACCGCCGACTTCTGTCGCGAACACAAGATGTTCTCTTACGCCTTCGAGAATGACGAAGGACAATACGTCATCGAGTCGCGGGAGTTTGATAAGATCAAGCAGCGGTTGCTGTACAGCCTGACCAACTTCGGCAAGCCGTGGATTTACGTGGTCGACGGCAACTACCGCAACCGCCGTGAGTTACTCTTGAAGCATGACCATAATGGCGTGGACCTGCGCACGGACCACGCCCAGGAGACGCTGGCCAACCTACAATACATTTGGACACGGCCAGTACACCTGCAAACAGTCGTAGACGGCAAGCCGACGATCTTGTCGTACGACGGAACAGAACACAGTACCCGAACAGGGGGAGACAACGATGAGCCTCGCCGCAACGGTCCAAGCAAAACTCGCTGATTGGCGACCGAGCGACGGCCGACAAACGCTGCACTTCACCGACGAACCGACCGGCTGGGCGGTTTCGCTCACAGCGGATCGCTCGGATGAACTGGGCTGCAAGCTCTGGGAGATGAGCGTTCGACGCGGGAGCGCGAAGCCGCTCGACGGCGCGCAGCTCCAGGCGTGGGCCGATCGCGTCGCCGGCCGGGCCACGGGGCTGATGGAGCCGCTCAAAGTTGTCGAGGTCGATCCGCTCCGCGGCGAGGCTTTGCTGCGGAGCGATGAGCCATCACAGAAGTCGGAACAGCTTTTCTATTACGAAGTGCTGCTGAAGAACATGGGCGACGCAACCGTTCGCCGTTACCAAGCGTCGCACCTGCCGGCGACGAAACGGGAGCAGGTGGGGTATGCGTTGACGCATGAGGCGGTGGGGAAATTGGTGGGGGATTTGACAGCGGAGAGCTAAACGATTTTGCACACGTTTGCTGACGACAGCTCGGTCCAATTGGGATCGAGCTGTTTTTCTTTGCCAATCGCGCCGAATGCCCCACCTGATTTGGTTCGCTCAGTTTCTCCTGTCTTGACGCAAGATCGCATCTGACTTACAAGCTCAAGAACGGTTTTGGAGGAAACCCATGAACTACCTCATCACCGCGTTGATTTTGAGTGTTGCGTCTTTAGAGTACCCGGCAGACGACGATGAGATTCTGCTTCCGGGTCAGGTACAAAGAGCTCCACTTCGCGCGGAAGCAGATCGAGAAGGTGCATTCCGAACGGCGCTGATCGCGGCGGCGCATCATTTTTCCGAAGTTGGCGACGTAGAGAACTTGGCTGGCATTTTGGAGAAATACCCGGAGTTCGTTGACAGAACCTGGGAGCAACCGGGACCGCCGACAGCGTCGAATTACTACACAATGCTCCACCGGGCCGCTGCTCTTGGTCACCGCCCAGCAACCGATTACTTGCTCAGCAAAGGCGCCAAGGTCAATTCTGTGACGAACGTCGGCTACACCCCCCTTCATTTGGCTGCGCAGTGCGGCAAGCTCAACGTAGTGAAGCTGCTAATTGCGCGTGGCGCAAATGTCGGCGCGCAGACAACCGCTTTGCCGCCAAGCGTCGCTCCGAATGGCGCGGATGGAGAGAAGCCTTTTCTAGTGCCCGCTGAACCAAGTCATACGGCCGTGGATCTTGCCGCAAAATTCAACCACGGGGATGTGGTTGAGTACTTGAGATCAATCAAGAAGTAGGCCGTCCTTTTGATCGGTGCGGCCACGAAGCCCGCTCCGCAGCAAGGATGCACCAATGAATTCTTCCCCAGCACGCGACCTTGTCTGGCCCTGGCGTCTCCTTGCCTTCTCGCTCATTCTCGGCACCGCCGCCCTCCGCATCTTCTACTTCGCCTACTCCTGCCCGCTCGATCTCGCTCCGGATGAGGCCCATTACTGGGATTGGTCGCGCAATCTCGATTGGAGCTATTACAGCAAAGGCCCGCTGGTCGCGTACCTGATCCGGGCGGGCTGCCTGTTCGCCGGGTCGTGGTCGCAGCAAGTTCTGTCCAACGAAATGCTCGCCGTGCGGCTGCCCGCGGTGTTGTGCGGCAGCTTGCTGCTGGTGAGCATGTACGTCCTGACGGTGCAGGTCTTCGGCCGGGAGAAGCTGGCGGCGTTCGTCGTGATGCTGGCCCTCACCCTGCCGATGGTCGCGGCGGGGTCGTCAATCATGACGATCGACTCGCCCTACACCTGCTGTTGGGGCTGGGCGCTCGTGCTGGCATATCAGGCGGTGACACGCGGCTGGTCGTGGTGCTGGCCGGCGGCGGGTCTCGTCATTGGCATCGGCATCCTCGCGAAATACACGATGGTGCTGTTCGTGCCGTCGCTGGCGTTGTTCCTGCTCTTCGCGCCCGCTTATCGACATTTGCTTTTCCGGCCCGGGTTTTGGGTGCTGTCGCTCGTCGCGGCGGCGTGTTGCTTGCCGATTCTGTTCTGGAACGTCGAACACGATTGGGTGAGCTATCGGCACGTGAGCGGACTGGCCGGAATACATGATCGCGGCGGCATTCGTTGGCTCGGACCGTTGAAGTACACGGGCATGCAATTCGGCTTGCTGCTCGGCTACTGGTTTGTGGTTTGGGCCACGGCGATGGTCGCGAATCGGCCGTGGAAGCAGACGGACGATGGTCGGCGTTATCTGTGGTGGCTGTCGGCGCCGATGTTTCTCGTATTCTTCGGCTTCAGCCTGAAGACGGAGGAAGAGCCAAACTGGCCGGTGACGGCGTATTTGTCCGGCATCGTGCTCGCGGCCGCGTGGATCGCGGAGCAACTACAGTCGCCGCGTGTACTGTATCGGCGAATGACATTCACGTGTCTGTCGGTGTTCTGCACCCTCGGCGTGGCGCTGACCGTAATCGTTCATCACACCGATTGGTTCCAGCCGATGATGGTCAAGCTGTCCGGACCAGTGACACGTGACCACCCCATGCCGCTGCGCCGCTTCGATCCGACGTGTCGGCTACGTGGCTGGCGTGCGCTGGCTGCGGCGATTGATCGCGTGCGGCGAAGGCTGGAAGAGCAGGGAACGGAGCCAATTCTGGCGGCATCGTCCTGGTGGCTGCCTGGGGAGATTGGGTTCTATTGCGAAGGCCATCCGCAAGTCTTCTCGATGGGCCTGGCCCTCGGCGATCGCTGGAGCCAGTACGATTTGTGGCGGCCGAATCCGGTATTGGACGCGGCGGTCTACGAAGGTAAGACGTTCATCTTTATCGGTGAAGCAAATCCGCGCTTGTACGAAGCATTCGAGCAGGTTGAGCCGCCGCAATCGGTGGTGTATCGCGAGAACGGCCAGCCGATCGCAAGTTGGACGATCACGGTGTGTAAGGGTTTTCGAGGCTTTGCGGGCATCGGCGACAGCAAGCGCTTTTGAGCAAGAGTGAGAGCCATGATCCGCCGACGCTTCCGTAATCGGGAGATCGCGTTCAGCTTTGACTCCTTTTTGGATGTCGTCGCCAACGTCGTCGGCATCATCATTCGGCTGATCCTCGTCGTTTGGGTCGGCGCGCGGTCGTACAGCAGCGTGCAGAACGTGCAGCCGGACGATGCGGCGACGCAGGCGGCGACGGCGCAGGCCGAACCGAACGATCCCCTTGCCGCGGAGCTGGCGCGCAGGCGTCAAGACCTCGAACACGCGCGCAAGCGCTTGTTGGAGCAAATGCGGCAGTTACAAGAAACGCAGGACACGGAAAAGCGAGTGGCCGGCGAGTGGAGCACGTTAGCCGCGCAGCGCGAGCAATTGCAACAAGAACAGACGATCGCAAGTCAGGCGGGGAACGCTACTCGACAAGCAGGACAAACCGGTGCGGCAAGCATGGCGGAGCTGCGCGAGCGCAGCAAGCACCTGACCGAGGAGATTCGCGCGCTCGAGAAGGAGCCCGCGCCGCGCAAGACACTGCGCTATCACACGCCTGTCAGCAAACCGCTCGACGCCGAGGAGTTGCTGTTCGAGTGCAATCACGGCCGGGTCACGTTCGTCGATCTCGCCGCGTTTCTCGCCGAGGTGCAGCGCGGCATGGAAGACAAAGGGCGGGAATTGCGAAATCAATGGCGGACGAGCGGATTCGTGGGGCCGAGCGGCGCGTTTCGCCTGCGTTACACGATTGAACGCGAACGAAGCATGACCGATTCGCTTGGCGCGGACGAAGCGCCGGCGTCGGCGAACAGCTACCGCTTCAATCTTTCGATGTGGCAGCTGGAGCCGGTACAGCTCGACCGCGGCGAAACGGCCGAGCGCGCGTTTCAGCCCGCTTCCGAGTTTCGTCAAGTCGCCGACGGCCTCGACGCACGGCAGCAAGCGGTGACGTTCTGGGTTTACCCGGACAGCTTCGCACTATATCGACAGCTTCGCGATTATCTTTACGAGAAGGGCATTGTGGTCGCCGGTCGTCCGTTGCCGGAGGGCGTCCCGATTTCGGCGACGCGACGGGGTTCACTATCGCGAGGACAATAAGAGGCGATTTCGGCGCGCTCACGATCCGTTGCGTTCGGCGGCCGGCAAGCGCGCCTTCAAAGCTTCTATTTCCATTGCCTGGGCGCCGATCTTGGCGTGCAAGTCTCGTAGCATGCCGTTGACCGCTTCGCCGTTAACGCCGTGCGGGTCGAACGCACGTGCGCCCGCTTCCACGAAGCGTTTCCGCCAGCGCTCAAATTCATCCGCCGCAATGCGGTTCTGCGCGCACACGGCGGCCGCGGTCGTCTGGCCGCGGAGCACATCGAGCACCAACGACGCCTTAAGGGGACCGTCCCACGCTTCGGGCTCATCCGGCCGGTAATGCAGAAATGGCTCAAGCAGCGCGATGACCTCGTCGGCGGTCGCCGGTCGCGCCGCGGAGTCGCGCGCCCGCAGCCGATCGGCAACAGCGGCCAGAGCCACCGGCGCGTCGGCCCGCGATTCGAGCAGGGGCCGCGGCGGCGACACGAGCAGGCGTTGCAGACGATGAATGCTGTTGCTGCCCAGAACCGGCAATTCTGCCGTTAACAGGTGGAAGAGCGTCGCGCCGAGGCTATAGATGTCACTGCGAGTATCGGCCCGAGCGGAGTCCTCGGCTTGTTCCGGCGCCATGAACTCCGGCGTACCGATGCACCCGCGGTCCAGGGTCAGCTCCGCATCGGTTCCCTGACCAAAGATGCGAGCCAATCCCAGGTCCGAGAGCTTCACGACGCCGTCGCGCGACAACAACAGGTTCCCTGGTTTCAAATCGCGATGAATGATGCCGCACTTGTGGGCGAAGGCGAGGCCGCGCGCCGCTTGGATGACGTAATCGACGGCCTCATGCACCGGCAACTTGCCGCGCTCGCGGACGTACGAAGAGAGGTCGCGCCCCTCGACGTATTCGAGGACTAGATACATCTGCGTACGCGTGCGGAGAACATCGTAGGCGCGCACGACGTTCGGATGATCGAGCCGCGACACGATGTCGATCTCGCGCCGAAAGCGCGCCAGCGAATCGTCGGTGCTGTGCAGGTCGCGCGCGTCGAGGGTCTTGAGGGCGACGTAGCGTTGGGCCAACATCGTGTGCTTGGCCTTGTACACAATGCCGTTGCCGCCGCGGCCGATGCAATCGACGACAACATACTTATCGACGAAAAAGCCGGTCGCTCCGGCGCGGATTTGCCGTGCCTGGAAGCGCGTGAGCAGTCCCTCGCGGACGAGGTAATGGGCGAGCGCCGCGTCGTCGTCACCGACAAATTTGCGAGCGGCATGGACCGTGTCCGCGGCGATGAGTTTGCTGGCCAGGATGCGATCGGTAAACGAGGATGCAGTCGCTTGCATGCGCAGGGAACCCTTCTGGACGGTCAAAAGGGCAGCTTTCCCGGTGGGAGGCCCCAATCGTTGGTTAGCCAACTCTAGAACATGAAGGCAGCGCGTGCGCGTGTGGCGGGGCGGAAATTCCAGCGCATTCGCTGCTTGCGGCCGTTCGCTCTGGAACTGGTACGGGTTCGCTGCGTCGCCCCGCTGCGCACAGGCGTTTTCTCGCGCTATGCGGTGCGTCTTTTGCTATCATTCCGCCAATCCGTTTTACTGTCGCTCTGGAGGAACGGCTCATGCGTCGTTTGCGAGGAAGGGCGGCGTGCTTGCTCGGACTTCTTTTGGCGGGTTCGGCGGCGGCCCAGTATGGCGATATTAGCGACATCAAGCTGGCCAAGCCGGCAGATAAGGAAGACGCCAAGAGCACGCCGCCGCCGTCCGGCGCCAAGTTATTGTTCGACGGCAGAACCCTCGACGGCTGGCAACGGCGTGACGGCAAGGGAAAGGCGCCGTGGAAGCTGCTCGACAACGGCGTGATGCAGTCAGGCGGCGGCGACATCGTCAGCACCGACAAGTTCGACGGCCACTTCAAGCTGCACGTCGAGTTCAGAGTGCCGTACGAACCCAAAGGCGAAGGTCAGGGCCGCGGCAACAGCGGCGTCTACGTCCAGGGCCGCTACGAGGTGCAGATTCTCGATAGCTATGGACTCGTGAGCAAGGACAACGATTGCGGCGCGATATACGGCGTAGCCGCGCCGCTCGTCAACGCGTGCAAGGCGCCGACGGTGTGGCAAACCTATGACATCGAGTTTCACGCGCCGAAGTGCGAGAACGGTAAGAAAGTCGAACCGGCCCGAATCACCGTCTATCAGAACGGCATCAAGATTCACGACGACGTGAAAATCACCAAGGACAACACGACGGCTGGCCTCGGCGGCGACGTGTGTACTCCTGGCCCGATCTTGTTGCAGGATCACGGGCATCCGGTGCAGTTTCGCAACCTTTGGCTGCTGCCGTTGAAGTGACGGAAAGAGCTTACTTTTCCGCGGCGCCGCCGATGCGCGTCACGTTCAAGTTGTCTTTCCCCGGCTCCACACGCATGCGTGGCGTGCCATCGGCGTCGGTAAGCGTGACACTCTTCGTCTCAATCGAATCGGCGTGTAGCGGCAACCGTTGGACGGGACGCGGCAAGAGGCCGAGATAATCGACGAGCACGCCGACCGCCAGCAGCAGGAGCACCGCGGCGATAAGTCCAGGCAGTGAAGAACCTTGTTTCTTTTCGAGCGCTTCAACCCGGTGGAAGAGCGTACGGTAGTCACGTTCGAGTTTTTCGAGACGTGAGGGCTGATTCTCGGGCAGGATTTCCGGTGTGCTCATCGGCTTCTCGCTGGCAGCGGACGGAGACGCAAGGACCTCACGAACGGCGGACCTGGCCAGATTATAACCGGGCAGCATCGGCGGCGCAGCCGTCGTTCCCGACCAGCCCCCCGCAATTCCCGCCCTTCTGCTCGTTACACGCCGCATAAACCGAGGAGTCACATGCTCGCCGACGCACCTTGGCCGCGGCGGACGGTCGTGCTGCTGGCGGTCGCCTGTGAAGGCGGTCTAGCCGGCGCTGCATGCTTCTTCGGCTGGCTTTTCGGGCAACCACCCCTGGCAACCGTCTCTTGGAATGCCGCCGACGCCGGTATCGGCATCGCGGCGGCAGCGCCGATGTTGGCTTGCTTCTTTCTTTGCCTCTACGCCCCGGGGCGACGTTTTGTAGACATTCGCGAACTAATCGACCGCGAACTGCGGCCCGTGTTTCAGTCTTGCACGGTGCTCGACTTGATGTTGATCGCCGCGTTGGCCGGCATCGGCGAAGAAATGTTGTTTCGCGGCGTGCTCCAAGCGAAATTCGTCGGTTGGCTCGGCGTTCCGATGGGCATCGCACTTGGCAGCATCCTCTTCGGGCTGGTTCATCCAATCACGCCCATGTACATCCTCTTCGCCGCGTTTCTTGGCGGCTATTTGGGCGGAGTCTGGCTTTGGACCGGAAATCTGCTCAGTCCAATCATCGCGCACGCAGCGTATGACCTCTTCGCCCTGGTGTGGTTGCTGCGATGGCGTCGGCCTCGCGACGGTCCGAGTGGACTTCCGCGGGAGATTCAGCTAGCCTGTGATGACCTGCACCGCGAAGGCCAGCTCCCGCTTTCTGAAGATCCAAATCGAGGAATCCAATGAACAAGGCTCTCCAAGGCGCTGGTACGAATTTCACGTGGCAGTTGGCGTTCATCTTTGCCGTAATTCTGGTCTGCACGCCCGCGGCGCGGCGGACGGCGGGAGCGGCGGACCCGGAACTCCCGAAGGAGCCAAAGACGTTGGCCGACCTGAATGAGCCGCCGTTACCCGCGGAGCAGGATGCGGCGACGTATCTCCGGCAGGTTCGTGAGGACGTCAAGGCGCTCAGCAAGGCCTGGGCGGCCATAGAGAATCAGCAAAAAGAGAGCATCCAGAACGGGGTCTATGATGAGGCGGATCGCAAAGCGCTCGCCGCCGTGCTCTATCGATTTCCCGCGATCATACCGCTCTTGGAGAAAGCTGCCGTGTGCCCGGGCTACCGTCCGGCGCTCGACTTTGCGGCTGGGCCGGACAAAGTGCTCGAGGCCCTAATGCCGCTGGTTCAGGAGCAACGATCCCTGGCCCGCGTGCTCAGCATTCGCGCACGCCTCCTGGCGCTCGACGGCAAGAACGATGAGGCGATGAAGACGTGCCTTCTCCTCTTCCGCCTGAATCGTCATTTTGAACGTAGTCCACTCCTTATCGGCTATCTGGTTACGGTGGCAATTCGTGCGGTGGCGATCGGCGAAACCAATTTGGTGCTCCGCTGTGGGCCGGTCGCGCGCGAGTTGCGCAAAGAGCTGGATGCCGAGCTGCGGCGCATCGAGACATCGACCGCTTTCGAATACGCCCTCAAAAGCGAGAGACTTTACGGCGCCGAGTCCTTCCGCCGGCTGCCGGGCAACATGCAAGAAGAGGAACGTGCCGCAGGGGAACTATCGCGGCGAATGATCGAATTGGGCCGCAAGTCGTATGCGGAGATGAAGGCGGCGGTCGAGCAGATCAAGAAAGAAGCTTCGCCGAAGACGCCGCTTACAAACATGCTGGTACCGGCGTACGAAAAGCTCCAGGAAGCAAACATTCGCAACGTGGCGCTGGTCCGCTGCTTACGTGTGCTGGTCGCGGTGCAGGACCCGGGACCGCATTTCAACGCCAACGACCCGAAGACCACGGGCCTCGGCCTGCCGCCGGCCGCAACAACCGATCCGTACACCGACAAGCCGTTGCTGATGAAAAAGTTGGGGGCAACTGGGTCGTGTACGCGGTCGGAACGAATCTGACCGATGATGGCGGCGACGTGGAGCTTCTGAAAGACGTGGGCTTGGGTCAGCCGAAACAACTTCGGAAACGGGTGGGCCAAGACTAGCTACTCTAGGTGAGCGGCGGGGCTTGTCCCCGCCGCGTACTTATGGTCGCTTTTCCAGCGGCACATACGCCGCGTCGTGCTTCCCAACGTATATCTGTTCCGGCCGATAAATGCGATTGTTCTTGAGCTGCTCCAACCAGTGCGACAGCCAGCCGGCGACGCGGGCAATGGCGAAAATCGGCGTGAACAGGTCGCGCGGGATACCGAGCGCGGCGTAGACGATGCCGGAATAGAAATCGACGTTGGGGTAGATGCCCTTCGGCCCGAGAATGCCGGCGGCGACGCGCTCCAGCTCCATCGCCAATTCGTACAGGCGCGGTCGTCCGGTTTCCACAAAGACATTCTCTGCCAACTCTTGCAGCACCGTAGCGCGCGGGTCTTTGACCTTGTAGACGCGATGGCCCAGACCCATGATCTTCTTTTTGTTGGCGACGGCGTGTTCGAGCCACGGTCCGACGTTTTCCATCGAGCCGATCTCGTCGAGCATGTCGAGCACTTCTTCGTTGGCGCCGCCGTGCAGCGGACCGGTGAGCGTGCCGATCGCCGAGCTGATCACCGTGTACGGATTGGCGAGCGTCGAGGCGGTCACGCGGCCGCTGAAAGTCGAGGCATTCATCGTGTGCTCGGCGTGGAGGATCAGGCAGGCGTCGAGCACCTTGCGCACGGCCGGCGACGGCTCGCGCTCGAACAGCATGTAATAGAAGTTTGCCGCCTGGTCTAGATCATCGCGCGGCTCAATTGCTTCGTCGCCGTGCCGAAGCCGATGGAACGCGGCCACGACGGTCGGCAGTTTGGAGATGAGCCGGATCACCGACTCCCAGTTGGCGTTCTCGTTGGACAGATCGCGTGAGGGATAAAACATCCCCATCGCCGCCACGGATGCTTGCAAGGCATCCATCGGATGCCCGGTTTCAGGCAAGCACTTGATGAGGTCTGTTAGCTTGTATTTGATGCGGCGGTGGTGGCGGAGTTGATCGTCGAACTCGGCAAGTTGGCGTTGCGTGGGCAATTCGCCCTTGAGGAGGAGCCAGGCCGTCTCCTCGAAACAGCTCTCGCGAGCCAGCGTTTCGACGGCGACGCCCCGGTATTCGAGGCGGGCGCGTTTGCCGTCGATAAAGCTCACGGCCGACTCCGCCACCGGCACGTCGGCCAGACCCGGACGCAGTTCCAGATCGCTCATGGTGCTCCCGAACGATTGCAGATTGCGGATTGCAGATTGAAATCTCAAATCTGCAATCTGCAATCAGTTCACTTTTCCAGGAATTCGATCACGTCCCGCCAGAGTACGCGGCCGTTGCCGCGTTGTTGGCCGACTAAATGGCGGAAGACGTTCGCCAGGCGTGCGCTTTCCACGGGGTCAAGGTCGAGGGCAAGGCCGATGGCGGCGATCGCCGTCGCCATGTCGCGGGCGCCCATCCACTGGAAAAACTCCGACGGGTATCCCTCGACAAGGGGCCCCGCGGTCTTCGCGCCAGCGGCACAAATCAGGATGCCATCTTCCAGGAGGGTGAGGAATACGTGTTGAGCATATTCGCGGGCATAGCGCGCGGCCAGGGCGCGCGGGTCGGCGCTGTCGGGGGCGTCGCACAGCCGTTTTATCTCCGGCGAATTGATGACGATGGCATCGAGCGTCTGGCCGCGAAGCATGATCGTGCGCGGGATGGCGACGAGTTTCGCCCGCCGTTCCTTGGCCAGCCCGATGAGGGCCAGCGACTCCGGGCCGATGCTGCCCAAACCGTGGTCGGCGAGAATGACGACATCCACGTTGGCGGGACAGCGCGTGCGGAATTCGCCGACCAGCTCCTCACGGGCCTTTGGGGAAAGCGGCCGGTCGTAGTCGATCCGCTGCACGAGCGAGGCGCCCTTCCCCTCGCGTTCGT
The DNA here is from genome assembly GCA_041499805.1 of Gemmataceae bacterium. Lineage (GTDB taxonomy): Bacteria > Planctomycetota > Planctomycetia > Gemmatales > Gemmataceae > JBGQKZ01. The sequence continues at coordinate 31,679 of JBGQKZ010000016.1, read as the reverse complement.
AGATCCAATCTTTACGCGGCGTCGGCCAGCCGCGTTCGGTGATGAGATGGTCGGCGAACGGCTGCCGGTCGAGCAAATTTTCAAGCTGGCGGCCGGGCAGGTCGGAACCGATGATGCCGAACAGCGTGACGTCGACGCCGAGTCGCGAGAGCGCCAACGCGATATTGCCGGCGCCGCCGATGCTCTCTTGCGACGTGGCGTCTCTCAGGATTCGCACGCCGGTCTCGGGGTGCGATCCGCCGGGCATCCCTTCAATGGCGTTGTCGAGGATCATGTCGCCGACGACCACGACCGAGGCGCGGCGTTCCTGAAGTCGCGACGCGACGGCCTCCACCAACTTCTTCAGATCTTGCGGGTTCGACATGGGAACCTTCCGGTTGCGCGGCAGGCCGTCCGGGCCTCCAAGTGGGTGTCCATTCTGTGCTTATTATGCCAATTCAGCCTCGGAAGAGCAAACCGGCGGCGAACGGCGACTCCTAGGCAATAACCACGGCATGCACCCTGCCGGGTCCATGAACGCCCGTCACCAGGCGCAGCTCAATGTCGCCCGTTTTGCTCGGCCCGGTGATAATCGTCAGACACGATGGCAACGCAGGCGCTTGCCCATTCTCGCCGTCAAAGCGATTGAACAGGTCGAAGAGATCGGGCAGAAGCTGACTCCGCGCCGCGACCGCGATGTGGACCGGAGGCAGCAGGCTCAGCGAGCGCGGCTCCGTCCGCCCAGCGGAAACGACCAGGCTGCCGGTCTCCGCAATGAGATATTCAACGCCGGTAATGCCCAGATCGGCCGCGAACAGTACGTCGCGCCCCCTTTCATCGTGGAGGGCATCGGCCCTATGCACTTCCACGCCACGCGAGCCCAGATGTGCTGGGAGTTCGAGTAGGTCGATTACTGCTCCGCGGCTGCAAAGGACGCTGCGCGGCGAAAAAGCAAGCGCGATCTCCAGGACCTTGGCCCGAGCGGCGCTCGTATCGCCCACGACGTGTGGCGTTCCGCCCGCCGCCGTGAACTGTTCGCAGAACCGTGCGACCGGATCGGCGCCGGCGCCTTGATAACCGGTTTGCCCGCGCGGGCCGACGGTGGCGATGTTGCCCGCTTGATTGCCGGCGCGCACCGCATTGCGAACGCGTTCGAGAAATGCTGCCCGCGACGTGCTCATTCCAACTCCTTCCATTGCTCGCGGAAAGAGCGCGCGCTCGGCACGGGCAGATCGCGCACCGAAGTCCAACGGCGGCCGGGACCGGGCAAGCGGCGCAGCCAGCCGTCGCGCGCGAACGGCCACAACACCCAGCGCGACAATTGGAGCAGCGCACGGAACAACCACGGCCGGCGCAGCACCGCGGTCCAGGCGCGATACGCCAATCCTTCAAATAGGTTTGGCCGGGCTTGGTGCTGCATTTCGCGGAGTCCGATCAGCATGTGCGGTATGTTGATTTTCACCGGACACGCGGCCTGGCAAGCGCCGCACAGCGACGAGGCGTGCGGCAAGTGCGGGTTCCGCGTCACACTGTCGAAGAGCGGCGTGAGAATGCTGCCGATCGGCCCGGAATATGTCCCGCCATACGCATGGCCGCCGACGCGGCGATAGACAGGGCAAGCGTTCAAGCAGGCGCCGCAGCGAATGCACTGCAAACTCTCGCGGAACGGCGTCGCCAGAACGCGCGAGCGGCCATTGTCGAGGATGATGAGATGAAACTCCTCCGGTCCGTCGATCTCCTCCTTCACCCTTCTCTCTCCCCCGCCATCGGGGGAAAGAGAAGGGTGCGGGGGTTTACGCGGGCCGGTGATCATCGTCGTGTAGACCGACAGCGGCTGGCCCGTCGCGGCACGAGCGAGGAGCTTCAAAAACACCGGCAAATCCGCCAACCGCGGAATCACTTTCTCCATGCCCATCAGCGCGACATGGACACGCGGGCAGGTCGTCGTTAGGCGGCCGTTGCCTTCATTCGTTATGAGGACGATGGTCCCCGTTTCCGCAACGGCGAAGTTCACGCCTGTGATGCCGAGGTCGGCTTCTTTGAACTTTTCACGAAGGACGCGGCGGCCGGTCAGCGCCAAAGTCTGCGCGTCGTCGGGTACCGGCTGTCCGAGTCGCTCGGCCAGTACCCTGGCGATGCTTTCGCGGGTGTGATGTACCGCCGGCGCGACCAGGTGCGACGGACGTTCGCCTGCGAGCTGAATGACGAATTCGCCGAAATCGGTTTCGGTCACCTCAATGCCGGCTGCCTCCAGCGCTGCGTTGAGATGCACCTCTTCCGACGTCATCGACTTGGACTTGACCGCGCGTTTGCAATCGCGCTGCCGGGCGATCTCGACGATCGTGCGTCGGGCTTCGTCGGCGTCTACCGCCCAGTGGACTTTTCCGCCGGCGCGGCGCACGGAGGCGTCCAATTGCTCGAGATAACGATCGAGGTGGCCGAGCGTGTGTTCTTTTATGCGCTTGGCGTGGTCGCGAAGTTGGTCGGTGTCCGCGAGGATCGCGTAACCCCGGCGATTGCCGGCCATGAGCGTGCTGGTCAAGCGCGTGAGAGCGGTTTGCAGCGGGGAATTCGCAAGCGCCTGGTTCGACGCGGCGATGAAATCATGATGTTCCTGACGCGCGAAATCGGTTTGCATGTCGTTTGAGTCCAGCTGACGCGCGACCAAGGGGTGTATAACGCGACGACGAATTCGATCGATAACCACCGTTAACCACCGGAAAATCAAAAAGGTCTCAAAACGGTGGTTATGCGTAGGCTCAGTCGCAACAAGAGGTTGCGTTGACAAATCATTGAGAAACCGACCAAGCGTCCCAATTTATGACATCTAAGTTCTTGTTCCATAGGGTTTTGTGTGCTCACTGCCCCGTTTTCCGGGTTTCGCGCTCACCAGCAGATGTAGGTAGATAGTATACATAAATATCCTGAGCGATTCCAGCTCAAAATCTTCTCGAGGGTCTTGGCACTTACGCCGGCCGATCATTTTCGGTGCGCCCGCCGACACGCTCCCTTAACCAGCCCGGCAACTCCGCGAGGGCGTTGCCACCGAGGATCAGCGCACCGCCAAGGAGGAGCCGGGCGGTTAGCGGGTCGTGTCCCCACGCGACCGACAACGCCGCCCCGAACACCGGCTCCAGTAGGTAGACCAATGCTGCCCGGCTCGCCGATACACGCGGTTGGTACAGCGTCATCCAGTGCATCGACAGCACGGTGGGGAAGATCGTCAGCAGCGCCACGTCGCGCAGGATTGCCGGATCGGCGAGCATCGACAACGTCCACGTCGGCCAGTTGGCGCCTTCCGCCGCTACGCTCGACCACACGCCGCACACGAGCAGACCGGGCAAGCCCGACGCTGCCAGGAAGGGGAGCGACAGATGTCCGGGGCGTGCGGTCCTCCCCAGCCGATCCATGAGCACAATGACTACCGCGAACAGCACCGACGTGCCGAGCGTGAGCCATTCCCCCATGCCGATCTGCCAATCGCTGGTGCTCTTAATGCCGAGCACCGCGACGCCGGCCATGCCGACCGCGAGGCCCACCAACGTCAACGGGGCAACGGCGAGGCGGAAGCCAATGAACGCGACCAGCGGCACCCAGGCGCTGCCGAGGCTGGTGAAGAATACCGACACCGCCGGGCTGGTCATGCCAAGGCCCCAATTTTGGAGTGTACACGCGACGAAATTCAACATGCCGAGCAGTAGACCGCAGCACCATTCCCGCCGATTGGCGGCGAACAGCAAACGCGGCCGGATAAGAAGCAACAACGGCACGCCGAACAAGGACCGCAGGCCGATCAACGTCAGTCCCGCGATCACGTCGCCGCCGGGGCCGTGCGTCAGCTTGGCGGCGTCGAGCCAATTCTTCATCAAGGGAAAGGACAGACCCCAGAAGAACGTGCCGAGGACGAGCAGGAGGGTAGCGCGCGCACACGATCCCGATACGCGAAGCGCCGCGCGCGGCGCGCCTGCGGCACTGGCAATCGTCGGCTCGATGGTCTGCTCACGCACGGAGTGTGGTTCCCCTTTCTGCGAGGCCTCCGCATCTTCATATCTATTGGGGAAATCGGGAGCAAGAGAGCTGACGGCTGCGCGTGGCGCGTCGCGGCGGTTTTTTTCCTGACGAGATACTCGCGCCGCGGACTGGACCTCTTTTTCCCGTTCAAGGCGAACCCGTGCGCCGGCCATGCCTGTTCCGTCGTGACTAGGACGGGCGGCGCCGGTAAAATATGACGAGGTTTCAGGATGGCTGGAGATGCCCATGCCCCGAGTGTTTCGCGTGATGAAAAAGGAGTCCGACGGTCTTTCAATGGTCAGCCAAACGAGTTTAGGCGTTCGTCCTGGGGTCGATGTCGATCTCGATGCTCAGAATAACGCGCTGGCAAATGGCAAGGGGGGATGTCAGTCGCGCCGAACTGGCGGAACGTAAATCGCAACCGTATTCCAAAGCGCCTTCGGCCGATCGTGCCAGGAGCCGGCGGCAGCAACAACACCTTCTGCTTTCGTGCGGGGAATGGAGCCTTTGTGCATGGGGCGTTCGCGACTGGTCTTATTCTGTAGCCGGACTCGGCGACGCATGGCAACGTGGTCCCAGCCCAGGTCGTCGCCCTCGCAACGTACGAAGAAGACATCGCGGCAACCCGCCCGGAGTGGCAAATAGACGAGACTTGATCATGGCAGCGAAGCCCCTGACGATGAACCCGGCATATCTGGCGATGGTGCGTGGCACTCGCGAACTGCACCAGCTCCTCGCCGCCGGGAAGGATGACTCGCCCGAAGCCGACGCCATTCGTGACGCGACCGATGGCCCATGGGAAGCGCTCTCGGAAATCGAACGCGAACGTGTCGGCAACCTTTCCGAGGATCTCTACTCCCTCGTAGAGCCGCCGCCTGCCGCGCAGCCTATAAACGCACAGGCACAGTCCAAGCTTACCGAAGTGTTTGCGGCCAAACAGCGCGGTGAGTGGGATACGGCACTCGATCTCCTTCGGCGATGGCGGGCCTACATCGACCCGGCTCAGCTCAGTTACCTTCGCGGGTCAATCTGGCTTGAGGCTCGAGATGCAGAGACGGCCGTGCTGTTTCTCGAGCACGCAGCCAAACTCCAGCCTGCCAATGATAAATACCGGGAAACGGATCTGAGCGCCATGCGCAATGCCGATTCGTCCGCAGCCGTTCGCGTGGAAGGTGGGTGACGCAGCTAAATCAGCAACCGCGCGAGTGGGAAACCCGCTCAAGACGGCGCTCGCATAGGAAACCCAGACGCTAAAGTCCCTATGCACAATCCGCCGGCAAGTTCACACATTCTCCAAAACTTGCGCCAGATGCAACGCCCGCACCTTGCTGCCGCGCCGTCGCAAGCAGCCGGCGATGTTCATCAAACAGCCGGCGTCGGTTGCGACCATCACGTCGGCGCCGGTTTGTTCGATGAACGCCGCCTTGTCGTTGACCATAGCGCCGCTGATGTTCGGGAAACGCACCGAGAACGAGCCGCCGAACCCGCAGCATTCATCGAAGCGCTCGAGCGGCTCAAGTTCCAGGCCGCGCACCTTTCGCAGCAGGCGTTCCGGTTCCGAGCTCACGCCGAGCCCGCGGAGGTGACACGCCATGTGGTATGTCGCCTTGCCCTCGAAGCGGGCGCCGACATCGTCCTTGCCGAGCACATTGACGAGGAATTCGGACAGCTCGTGCGTTCGTTCGGCGAGGCGGCGCGCTCGTTCACACCAACGGTGGTCGGCGTGCAGCAGCTCGGGGTATTCCAGCTTCACCATCGCCGCACAGGAGCCCGACGGCGTGACGACGAGCTGGCCGTTGTCGAATGCCTGGATCGTGTGGCGGGCGAGAGCGCGGGCGTCGTCGTGGTAGCCGCTATTAAACTGCGGTTGGCCGCAGCAGGTTTGCGCTGGAGGAAAATCAACTTCGATGCCCAGACGGCGCAAGAGGCGCACGGTCGCTACGCCGACTTCGGGGAAAAGGGCGTCGCCAAGACACGTGACTAGCAGCGAAACGCGCACGCTCGTCCCTCACTGCGACCGTCACAACAGCCGACGGCTTTCTTGTTCGAGCCCTTTTTCCAGAAAGCGCACCGCGCGCTCCGCCATGCCTTCGTAGTAGTTCCACGAGTGCCCGCCGCGGCGCGTCGCCAAATCGCATTCGTGCGGCACACCGAGCGCATTCAGTTTTTCGTGCAGCCGGTCGGCGCCACGATACCAGTCCGCGTCGTCGGGATCGGTGCAGAAAAAGATGTGCGGCGGATAATCGTGCGGCGGCACGTGCAGAATGGCAGTATCTTGCCGGCACTGCTCTTTGCTGTCGTACATTTCGTCGATCGGCGTACCCTGCCCGTATAACTGGTGGTATTCAAGCGCCGGCGCAATCGCGGCGACGACGGGAAAGCGACGCGCGTGCTTGAACGCCAGCCGCAAGGCTCCTTGCCCTCCCATGCTGATGCCGAGTAAGCCGATGGAGCGCTCACTCAAACCCCACCATTGCTCAAATGCAGGCAGAATGTTTTGAAGCAGAAAGCGCTCCGGTGTTACAACTGGATCGAATTCCGGACAAATGCGGTCCGCCCACCAGCAGGGTTGCCCATGAGGACAGATGCATGCGTAGTGCAATTCATCGAACAACCGCGTGAACGTCGGTTTATCGCGGAGCGTTTGTAGGCCAGCGCTATGGAGATAGAGGACTCCGAAGCGAGGGCGCGTTGGGCCCGAAGGCGTGTACACGTCGGCAGCCTTGCCCGCAATGGTTTCTGTCTTCCATGTGCCCTGCATCGTTCCGCGTCTCCCGGCGCGACCGGGCTCGCCGCTGGCCGGGGACGCGCCTACACTTTCACTTTCCGCTCGCTGTCCATCCTAGCGATCCGAGCGCGCGGGAACACTCGTCACGGCGACACTTTCCTGGGAGTTTGCAATAAGTGTCGCCATGACGAGCGTGCCCGTCGCGAAGGCGCCTTACCAGAGGGCGAGCCCGCGATGCAGGTGCTACTATCGGCCCAGCAGATTCAAGAGCGCGTCGCTGAATTGGCGCGGCAAATCGGCGCGGACTTTCGCGATCGTCCGGTGACGATCGTGGGGGTGCTCACCGGCTCGCTGATTTTTCTTGCCGATCTGATTCGCCGGCTCGAGTTGCCGCTGCGGATCGGCCTCATCCAAGCCTCGAGCTACCGCGGCGCGGCGACGTCCCCCGGCAAACTCCATGTGCAGCCGGAACTGGAGCCGGACGTGCGCGGCCGTGACGTGTTGCTTCTCGACGATATCCTCGACACCGGTCAAACGCTCGGCTACCTCGTCCGCCATTTGCACAGCCTCGGCGCGAATTCGGTACGGGTCGCCGTATTGTTGCGGAAATTGGGGCGGCAAAGCGTGCCGTTGGAACCGGACTACTGCGGCTTCGACATTCCCGACGCGTTTGTCGTCGGCTACGGGCTCGATTTTAACGACGAATACCGCAATTTGCCGCACATCGCGGTGCTCCCCGTGGAGTTGACGGAACCGTCGGTCGCCGCCGCCGCGGTTTCCTCGGACGGTCGTTGAGGTCGCATGGCACGACGCCTTCTCTTCCTGATCTCGGAACTGGAGCATACCGGCCCCGTCCATCAACTCGCTCTGCTCGCCCGGTTGTTGCCGCACGATCGCTTCGACGTGCGGGTGTTTACCCTCGGCGGCGAAACGTCCGTCGCCCGCTTGCTGCAACGGCATGGCGTTGCGGTCGAGTCACTGGGCTGGCGGCGCGCGCTCGACCTCGGCGCCCTGCGCCGTCTCCGGAACATCGTGCGTGACGAGCCGCCCGAAATCGTCCACGTGTGGGGTCTGCGTCCCCTTCGCTGGTTGCACCTTGTAGGCGGTAAGCGCGCAACGATTGTGGCTTCGGCCCTTGTGACGCGCGGCCGGCGTCGAAGTCGTTTCAACATCGCCGATCGCTGGTTGCTTCGCGGCGTCCACCGCGTCGTAGCGCGAACCGAATCGGAAAAGGCGCGCTACTTGAAGATGGGTCTGTCTGCGGATCGCGTCTCCGTGATTCTCCCCGGCGTGGAGTTGCCGGCGCTGCGCGACAACGCCAACGATGTGCTCCAACGTCTCGGTCTGCCCGCGTCCGCCCGCATGATTGCCTGTGCGGGCCGCCTGGAAGCGCATAAAGGTTACCGCGACGCCATTTGGACGCTCGACATTCTGCGTTTCGTTTATCCTGACTTGCAGCTCGTGTTGCTCGGAACCGGTCCTTACGAGGGCGCGTTGCGCTGGTTCGCCAACATTACGGGATCATTCCGTGCTGTACACTTTCTCGGAAATCGCGACGATGTGACGGAGATCTTCCAAGCCGCGGACGTCGTTTGGATTCCTGACCACCTGGACGGCGGGGTGATGACGGCGCTGGAGGCGATGGCGGCGGGACGGCCGCTAATCGCCACGCGGCTTGGATGTGCGGAAGAAATCGTGCGCGACGGCGAATCCGGCGTTCTTGTTCCAACCGGAGACAAGCCGGCCTTGGCGCGGCAGACGCGCATCCTGTTGGATGAGAGAACGCGCGCGCAACAGATGGGTCAAGCCGGCCGGGTACGGGTCGCTGCGCACTTTTCCGCGACGGCGATGATCGAGCGCTTTGCCGGGTTGTATGAGTCGTGTCGGTAAGAAAGCCTTGTGAACCAAATGGCCAACAGAAGCACGCATTTTCGATGCTCGACATAAACCCAAGCGCCGTCGGTAGAAAAATGGATAACATACACAACACCCCATACATAAGAATCGGCCGTTTCCTCGTCTCGATGTTAGGAATGCAGCGGTCGCCTCGCGCGCGAGGGCGCCGTCACTTTTTGCTTTCCCTCGTGACGAGGAGCGACCAGAATTGCCCATGCCGGCAATCCTCGCCGCTGTCTTCAGTCCGGCGCGGAAACCGGTAGTCAGCGGCGAGCGGCTCGCGGAGGCGTAGTCGGTGAAAGATGTTCTGACTTTGATCCTGGCGGGCGGCAAGGGCACCCGGCTGGAACCGCTGACGCGGGACCGTGCCAAGCCGGCGGTCCCGTTCGGCGGTCTCTATCGCATTATCGACTTCACGCTCTCCAACTGCATCAACAGCGGCCTCCGCCGCGTCCTCGTCCTTACGCAGTATAAGGCACGCAGTCTCGACCGGCACATCGGTTCGGCCTGGACGTTTCTCAGCCGGCAACTCAACGAATACATCGAGGTGCTGCCGCCGCAACAGCGCATCGACGAACATTGGTACAAGGGCACCGCGGACGCCATTTATCAAAACATCTACAGCATCGAGAAGGCCGACCCGCGCTATGTGCTCGTGCTCGCCGGCGACCACATCTACAAGATGGACTACGGCGACATGATCCGCAGCCATCTCGAGCGCGGCGCCGAACTGACCATCGGCTGCATCACGGTGCCGGTGCGCGACGGACAAGACTTCGGCATCATGCAGGTGGATAACCAGGACCACGTCCTCGGTTTCCAGGAAAAGCCGAAGGAGCCGAAGGCGCTTCCCGACAATCCGCAGCAGTGCTTGGCGTCGATGGGCATTTACGTGTTCACCGCCCGACCGATGTATGAATGGCTCTGCCAGGACGCGACCCGCGCCGACAGCGAACACGACTTCGGCAAGAACATCATCCCGACCTTGATTGACTCGCAGAAGATCTTCGCCTTCCGCTTCCGCGACAAAAACCGCAAGGCCATGCCCTACTGGCGCGACGTCGGCACCCTCGACGCCTATTACCAGGCGAACATGGACCTGGTCGAAATCGATCCGGTGCTGAATCTTTATGACCGCGAATGGCCGATCCGCACGCACCAGCCGCAGTTGCCGCCGCCGAAATTCGTCTTCAACGACGACGGCCCCCGCGACCAGGCCCGCCGCGGCGAAGCGCACGACAGCATGGTCTGCCAAGGTTGCATTATCAGCGGCGGCCACGTCCGGCGCAGCATCCTCTCGCCGATTGTCCGCGTCAACAGTTACGCCCAGGTGGAGGATTCCATCCTGTTTGAAGGCGTAGACGTCGGCCGCCATTGCCGCATCCGCCGGGCGATTATCGACAAAGAGGTTCGAATTCCGCAGAATACGACGATCGGCTACGACCTCGAACACGATCGGCAACGCGGCTTCGTCGTCACCGAGCAAGGCGTCGTCGTAATCGCCAAGGCGGAACTTCCGGAGACGTTTACCGACCGTGCGCGACGAGGTGGAAAGGAAGGGCAATGACGAATATCAAATCACGAATGTCGAATCAATGCCGAATGACGAATGTCGAATCAATGCCCAAATGTTGAATGACCAAAGTTCTTGCGGCGTTTGGCATTCGGCACTTGCCATTCGTCATTGATTCGTCATTCGGCATGTGATTGATTCGTCATTCGGCATTCATACTATGCCAAACTCCACGACTGCTGCTCGCTCTTACGGCTGGCTCTGGTTCTTCATCATCCTCGCCGTGTTGACGGTTGCCCTGATCAGCTCGCTCGTGATCTTCAATCTCAGACAGCAGCTCAAACCAAAAGATATCGAAGAAGCACGCGAATGCTGGCAGCAGCACGGCCCGCGCGATTACGACCTCGATTATCTCGTAACCAAGCCGGAAAGCAGCCCCGAGCATTTCCACGTGCGCGTCCGCGACGGCAAGACCGTGTTCGCTTCTCTGAACGACCTCCCCCTGGCGCCGGCACAGCTCCGCTACTACGGCATGATCGCCATGTTCGACGACCTGGAAAACTTCCTGGAACTTGATGCCCAACCCGGCCGCCCGCGAACGTTTCTCGTGGCCACGTTCGACGCAGGCGACGGTCACCTCGTGCATTATGTCCGCCGCGTCATGGGCGGCCGCGAACGCGTGGAAGTCACCGTGCGTCTCGACCCGCCCGCCGCCAATTGACGTGTGCCATGCAGGTTCAGTAACATTGCACAAGCCCGCCGGAGAGGTGCCGGAGCGGCCGATCGGGCCGGTCTCGAAAACCGGTGTGGGAGCAATCCTACCGAGGGTTCGAATCCCTCCCTCTCCGCTCCTTATGGATAAAGCGGCCGGCGTCAGGAAACTGAAGCAGGGCCCTGATTTCGCGCGCGGACATTTGCGAAACGGCACAATCGACCGCAGCGTGGCGAACGGCGGAGTACGCCAGCACTTTCCCGGCAGAGAATAAGGGCTTACAGCAAAAGCGCCAGACTGCGACGCTATGCGAATCGTCTACTCGCCTGAACTGCCTACGCCGCAAAACGTTGCGAATCCGTCGGAAGCGCGACGACTGCGAAAACGCGGTGCTTTTGGTGGTTTTGGGCACAACCGCCCTAGAGAGCTCGCAGAAACCCGTCGCGGCGAGTCAAGCCCCCCGCGTGCAAAATGTTTGCTTCGGGTCCACCTTCGCAGCCATAATAGGTCAGGGTGACAGACGGCGTGCGAAACGTGGACGTATCGCCGGATTTGTCGTATCCCAACCGCAGAGCCCGCCGATAAATCCCGCCAGCCCTCTCTCCTTCGGGCAGAATTGACAGGCCGGAGCATGCCTACGTTCCGCTTCTTTGCTGTCGTACTCTCTATCACGCTGCCAGTTGCGGCATCTGCGTCGGCGGAGACTGCCGCAATCTCTCCAGAAGCCCGCCAACACTGGGCCTTTCGACGCGTCCATTGTCCCCCTGTTCCGGCCATTAAGGACGCCGCGTGGCTGCGAACGCCGCTTGATGCCTTTGTCCTCTCGAAACTCGAAGCCAAAGGATTGCGTCCTTCGCCGGAAACAGACCGGGCGGCCCTGATTCGCCGCGTCTACTTCGATCTCATCGGCTTACCGCCGCCGCCCGACGAGATGGAGCGGGCGCGAAACGATCAACGGCCGGATTGGTATGAGAATCTGGTCGAACGTCTCCTTGCCTCGCCGCAATACGGCGAACGCTGGGCGCGGCACTGGCTCGACGTCGCCCGCTACGCCGACAGCAAGGGCTATGTCTTCACCGAGGAACGCCGCTATCCCTACGCGTACACCTACCGCGATTATGTGGTCGCCGCGTTCAATAATGACTTGCCGTACGATCAGTTCATTGTTCAACAACTCGCGGCGGACAAGCTGCCGCTGGGCGCCGACAAGGGGCCGCTCGCCGCGATGGGTTTTCTGACGCTCGGCCGGCGCTTTCTCAATAGCCAGCCCGACATCATCGACGACCGCATCGACGTGGTGACGCGCGGCTTGCTCGGCCTCACCGTGACGTGTGCCCGCTGCCACGATCACAAGTTCGATCCGATTCCGACGCAGGATTACTACTCGTTCTACGGCGTGTTCGCGAACTCGGTCGAGCCGAAAGACCCGCCTATGCTGCGGCCACCCGAGGCAAACGCCGCCTATGCCGCCTTTGAGAAAGAGCTGAAGGCACGCGAAGAAGAGATTACGCGGCTCAAAGTTACGCGCACCGCGAGCCGCATTGTGGGGTTGCACCTTCCGGGCACGGCGGTGCAGATTCCGCTGGCCGCCGTCAATCGGGCATTTCAACGTGCCGATCGCGACAAAGACCGAGCGTTGCAAAAACGCGTCGAGCAATGGAAGGCGACCTCGCCGCTGGCGCCGCCGCGGCCGATGATGCTCGAAGACGCGCCGCACATCAACGCGTCCCATGTTTTCGTCCGCGGCAATCCGGGCAATGTCGGTGAGGAGGTGCCGCGGCGTTTTCTCGCGATTCTGTCGCCGGACAAGCGCGAGCCGTTTCACGAAGGAAGCGGCCGGCTCGAACTCGCGAAACACATCGCCAGCAACGAGAACCCGCTAACAGCCCGTGTCCTTGTGAATCGTGTCTGGGCGCAGCACTTCGGTCAGTGTCTCGTTCGCTCGCCCAGCAATTTTGGTCTCCGCGGCGACGCGCCCGCCAATCCGGAACTGCTCGACTACCTCGCGTGGCGGTTCATGGAAGACGGTTGGTCGATCAAGAAGCTGCACCGCCTGATTCTGCTGTCCGCCACGTATCGGCAGAGCAGCGAAGACAACGAAGCCAAGCGGAAGATTGATCCGGACAATTCGCTGTTTTGGCACATGAACCGGCAGCGGCTCGACTTCGAAGCTTTGCGCGACGCGATGCTTGCCGTCGCCGGTCGACTGGAGCCGAACCTCGGCGGTCCGGCGGTGGAATTAACAAAGGAACCGTTCAGCGGCCGGCGCACGCTTTACGGCTTTATCGACCGCCAGAATCTCCCCGGCATCTTCCGCACATTCGACTTCGCGTGCCCGGACACGCATTCGCCGCAACGTTTCATTACGACGGTGCCACAGCAGGCGCTGTTTTTGATGAACAGCCCATTTGTGGTGGAGCAAGGACGGCGCGTGGTCGCACAATTGCATGGCGAACCCACCGAAGCGCGAATCCGGCACCTTTATCAATTAACCTACAGCCGCGACGCGACGGACGAAGAAATCGCGATGGGAAAACAGTTTTTGGCGAGCGCCGCGGACGCGAAGCTATCGCCGTGGGAACGTTACGCCCAGGTTTTGCTGCTGTCGAACGAATTTGTATTTGTGGACTAACCGGGCGAGCTCGGAGCGTGAGCGACCGGAGATTGTCACGCGTACTCCGGTCGCTCACGCTCCCGACGCGCCAATCGGTGGAGTTGCAATGCTTCCCATGACATCCATAAATGTTGATCGCCCCGTCACCCGCCGTGAACTGCTGCACCGCTCTGGCATGGGCATGGGCGCGCTCGCCCTCACGGGGTTGATGGAGCATGCCGGCCTGTTGACTTCGAGCGCCGCCGCGGCAACGAATCCGCTGACGCCGCGCGGCCCGCACTTCCCCGCGAAGGCGAAACGCGTCATTCACCTCTTCATGAACGGCGGCCCGTCGCACGTCGATACGTTTGATCCGAAGCCGTCGCTTACGAAATACGCCGGCAAGCCGCTGCCGCGCGAGAACCTGCGCACCGAGCGCCGCACCGGGGCGGCGTTCGCGTCGCCGTTCAAGTTCAAGAAATACGGCAAAAGCGGCATCGAGGTCAGCGAAATCTTCGCGAAAACGGCGGAGAGCGTCGACGACATCTGCGTCATCCGCTCGATGCACGCGGACGTGCCGAACCACGAGCCGTCACTAATGCTGATGAACTGCGGCGACGCCCGGCAGATTCGTCCAAGCATGGGCTCGTGGGTGACATACGGCCTCGGCAGCGACAATCAGAACCTGCCCGGCTTCATCGCCATGTGTCCGAACGGCTACCCGATCCAGGAATCGCAAAACTGGCAGGCGGGCTTCCTCCCGGGCGTCTACCAGGGCACCTACATCGACACGCGGCACACCGACATCGAGAAGCTGATCGAGAACATCAAGAACAACTACACGTCGCAGCCGGAACAACGCCGGCAGCTCGACCTGTTGCAGCAGCTCAACGCCCGCCATCAACAGCGGCGGCAGAACGATGCCCAGATCGAAGCCCGCATTCAGTCGTTCGAGTTGGCCTACCGCATGCAAATGGAAGCGGCCGATGCATTTGACGTGAGCAAGGAGCCGAAGCACATCCGCGACATGTACGGTCCCGGCACGCAGGCGCGGCAAATCCTGATCGCTCGGCGCTTGATCGAACGCGGCGTGCGCTTCGTTCAAGTCTGGCACGGCGAAGGGCAGCCGTGGGACAGCCACGACGACATCGAGGTCAATCACCGCCGGCTCGCGCAGCAGTGCGATCAGGCGATCGGGGCGTTGCTGAAAGACCTGAAGCAACGCGGTTTGCTCGACGACACGCTGGTGATCTGGGGCGGCGAGTTCGGCCGCACGCCAACGGTGGAGTTGCCGACGCCGGGCGCGAATCAGGGCAAGGTGAACGGCCGCGACCACAACAACCACGGCTTCACGATGTGGCTGGCCGGCGGCGGCGTGAAAGGCGGCACGGTCTACGGCGCGACCGACGAATTCGGCTTTGCGGCCGTAGAGAACAAAGTTCACGTCCACGATCTGCACGCAACGCTGTTGCACCTGCTTGGCTTCGATCACGAGAAATTCACCTATCACTACGCCGGCCGCGATTTCCGGCTGACGGACGTGTACGGCCGCGTCGTTCGTGATATTCTTGCGTGATTTGACTCACCCGCAAACGACGCCCCGTTTCGCCGCCCGTCTCGGACGGGCGCGGACGCGATCGCGTGCGTAGTGGTCCGCGCCCGTCCGTGACGGGCGGCGAAATGTGACTTATTGAACGACCTCGCGAGGTCACATTGAATCCGTTCCCACCGGCCGTTGAAATTCCCCTCGGCCTGGGCGTCATCGTCGCGGTGGTGTTTGCCATCATTCGCCGAGTTGACGTACGACTAACGTTGGTCCTCGCCGCTCTGGCCCTCGCCACGCTCGCCGGTCAACCCGCGGCGATTCTGCGCATGTTTCTCATCACGCTGAGCAACGAAAAGTTCGTCGTGCCGATCTGCACGGCGATGGGCTTCGCGTTTGTCTTGAAACGGACCGGCTGCGATCAGCATCTCGTGCAACTCCTTGTGAAGCCGCTGCGGCGCGTGCGTCCCCTGCTCGTGCCGGGCACGGTTTGCGTCGGTTTCTGTGTCAACATTCCGATCATCAGCCAGACGAGCACCGCGGTGGCCATCGGCTCCGTGTTGGTGCCGCTATTGCGCGCCGCGCGCATTTCGCCGTTGACGACGGGCGCTGCGTTGCTCTTGGGTTCGTCCATCGGCGGCGAATTGCTTAATCCCGGCGCTCCCGAGTTGCGGACGATCAGCGCGGCGACGAATGTGTCGGCACGCGATTGCGTGGGGTATGTCCTGCCGCTCATACTTGTGGAGTTGAGCGTCGCCACGTTCGTTTTCTGGCTGCTCAACCGGCGCGCCGAACGCGATTACCAGGCCGGAAGCGCGGCCGAAGAGGCTAAGAAGGAGGACTTGCCGCCCATCTTTCGGGTCAACCTGCTCAAGGCGCTGGTGCCGCTCGTCCCCTTGCTGCTGCTCTTTTTCACCGGCCCGCCGTTGCAAGTTTTCGATGTACCGCGCGCGTGGCTGGTGAATGTCAACGACGCCAAGGACCTGGAGACGTTCGACAGCAGGCTGATCGGCTCGGCGATGCTGATCGGCGTGGCGGTCGCGGCCTTGACTTCTCCGCACACCGCTCTTGGGACGGCGACCGCCTTTTTCGAGGGCGCCGGCTACGGCTTCACGCACCCGATTGCGCTGATTGTGGCGGCGACGTGCTTCGGCAAGGGTGTGGAATTGATCGGGATCGCGCGGCTGATCGGCGCATTGATCGAGGCATGGCCGGCGCTGCTGTTGCCGATCGCCGGCCTGTTGCCGCTTGGATTCGCTCTGCTCAGCGGTTCCGGAATGGCGACGACGCAGAGCCTGTTTGGGTTTTTCGTGCAGCCGGCGAACGTGGCCGGAGTCGATCCCGCGGGGGCCGGCGCCGTCGTGGCGCTCGCCGCCGCGGGGGGTCGAACCATTTCCCCCGTCGCCGCCGTCACGCTAATGTGCGGGGAAATGGCCGGGACCAATCCGATCGCTCTGTTCCGTCGCCTTGTTCTCCCGGTGCTGGCGGGCGTGGTCGCGATGGTGATCGCCGCGTGGTGCTTGCTGGGGTAACCGCAGCATGTGGACAAAAGTCTATTTCTGCCCTATTTTTGTTGATCCAAGCTCAAACGGAACGTATCTTGCTCATCTTGTCGGTGACACCGGCGTGTCGCCGCTGACTCGCGGCGCCGGGAAGGTGATTCCCGTGCGATGATGCAAGGCGTCGCGGGGGCCGGCCGGAAGCAACGTGCCCGGGTCCGCTGAGCCTCCCGTTCCCCGCAACCGTTGTGACCTATACTAAAGTGAAGGATTGAGCCCAAGTGTCGGCAGCGTGGCCGCGCTAAGACCGCGTGCCGGTCCGCGCTTGTGGCTCGGGCGCGACTCGGGTGGAAGTGATGTGCGTTGGATTCCTTGCCTCGTTTCAAGACTCGCACGGCAGCGACATTGCCCCGGTGCGCTGAGGAATCTTACCGGCGTTTTTCACTTCTCTCTTCGCACCGCGACAGACAGGTTGATAGGGAAACGTTCGACACAAACGCTCGACGTCCGCTTTTCGTCCGCGACACGTGTACCTGACCCGCCAGACAGGCCGTTTGGCCCGGAACCTCAAGGAAGATGACCGCTTACAGCGAAACCGCCCCTGTACCCGACAGGGACGGAGTGCGCGCCGCGTTCCCATTCGATGGAACCTATGCGACCCATGCGTCCTCGGGGACCGATGTAAGACGCGCAATCCCAAGTTTCTGACTCCTGATCCCTAATCCCTGCCATGAGCGTCGTCACCCTCGGTCACGGTCCGCGCGTGCTTCCACGCCGGCGGTTCGCGCCGCGGTACACCCTGGGCTACATCCTCTTCGTCTTCGCCAGCTCGGTGTTGCTGGTGCGGCCGATGGAGTTAGTTACCTCGCTGACCGAATCGCACCTGTACCAATGGTTCATCGCGGCGAGTTTGCTCGCGTCGCTGCCGGTGGTGTTTATGCAGTTTGGCTGGACGTCGCTCCAGCACCGGCCGATTACGCTTTGTGTCCTCGGTCTGTTCTTCTGCATCATGTTCTCGCAGCTCGCCCGAGCGGAGGTGGAGCGGGCGTTTGAATCGGGCTACGAGTTCGCGAAGATGGTCGCGTACTATCTGCTGCTTGTCGGCCTGGTAACAACGCCGGGCCGGCTGCGATCGTTCCTGCGCTGGTTGGTGCTGTGCGTCGGCATCCTTGCGGTGGTGTCAATCCTCCAATACCACGAGGTGATCGACAATCCGAACGTCAAAAGCAGCGTGATCGATAGGCAGGTGAAGGAGGAGACAAACGAAGAGATCATCTTCAAGCGGCTGCAAGGGACCGGCATTTTCAAGGATCCGAACGACCTGTCGCTGATCCTCGTTCCGGGAATGATCCTGTGCATTTACTGGCTGTTTGACCCGCGGACGCGGACGTTCAAGGCGTTCTGGCTGGCGCCGCTTGGCCTGTTCGGCTACGCGCTGCACCTGACCCATTCACGCGGCGGTTTGTTGGCGCTGATGATGGCGCTCCTGGTACTGTTTCATGCTCGGTTCGGCCGCTGGAAGACGTTGCTCGCGGCCGCGATCATGGTGCCGGCGGTGCTGTTCCTCTACGCCGGGCGGCAAACCGAGCTGTCGGCGACCGAAGGCACCGGGCAACAACGCCTGCAAATCTGGAGCGACGGCTTGTACTGGTTCCGCACCAACCCGTTGTTCGGCGTTGGCGAAGGACAGTACGTGGAACTTGTCAACAAAGTGGCCCACAATTCGTACTTGCAGTATTACACGGAACTCGGCATGGTCGGCGGCACCTTTTTCCTGGCCGCGACGCTGCTCGGCATTTGGGCCATTTATCGCCTCGGCAAGCCGCCGATCCAAATTGTCAATCCGGAGCTGCGCCGCTTCCGCCCGTATCTCCTTGCGAGTCTCGCCGGCTACGCTACCGGTATGATGTCGTTGACGGCGAATTCGTACGTGACCACGTATATGATGTTCGGCCTGGCGACGGCGTATTTGAACATTACACCGACGTGGCCGCGGGTATCGCTCCTGCGGATCAACGGCACGCTCATCGGCCGCGTGGCGGCGGTGAGCGTCGTGTTTCTCGTGGGCTTGTACGTTTTCGTGCGAGCGTTTGTCACTTACTAAGAATGACCAAACCTCCCGGCCAGCTTCGCGTGCTGGCGCGCAACCTGTGCAGCAACTGGGTCGGCTTCGCCGTCCACGCCGCCGTTGCGTTCTTCCTGACGCCGTTTATCCTGCGGCATCTCGGCGACGCCGGCTACGGCGTTTGGGCGCTGCTCGCGAGCCTGACCGGCTACTACGGGCTGCTCGACGCCGGCTTGCGCGTGGCATTGACGCGCTCGCTGACGCGCGATCTCGCCGTGGGGGATTATGGCCGTTTGAATCGCACGGCCAGCACGGGCATGGTGGCCCTAGCGGTGGTCGCAGTATTTGTGCTGCTGGCGAGTCTCCTTCTCGGCTGGGCGACACCGTGGTTCATCAATGATTTGCAACCCGGCGTGGCAAGCGAAATCTGGTGGTGCTTCTTGCTTGTCGGCGCAGCGCTGGCGGTGCAATTCGTGTTGTTCCCGTTTTCGGCGGTATTCACCGCGACGCAGCGCTTCGATCTCGCGAACGCTCTCGGCATCACCACGCGGCTGCTGAGCGCCGGCGCGGTCGTGTTGCTGTTAAACGCGGGCTACGGCCTGATTGGTCTCAGCGCGGTGGTAGCCGGCAGCAACGTGCTCGACTACGGCCTTCGCTGGCTGCTGGCGTATCGCATTCTCCCGCAGCTTCACGTGTCGCCGCGGTTGGCGGACAAGGATTCGCTCCGTGAAATCGCCCACTTCGGCGTCTGGAATACCGTGGACGCGGCGAGCGTGCGCATCATCCTTTACACCGACGGTATGGTGATCGGCTGGTTCCTGTCGCCGGCAGCCATCGCGCTCTTCGCGCTGGCGGCCAACGTGCGGAACTACTTCGATGAGCTGTTCGCGCCGGTCGGCCACGTGTTCTTCCCGCCGGCGACGCACGCGCACGCGCGCGGCGATGCCGAAGGACTGCGCCGCCTCTATCTCGGCGGCACGCGGCTGCTTGCCGTGCTGGCAACGGGCGCGGGACTGATCGCCGCGTTCTGGGCCGAAGACTTCTTTCGACTGTGGCTCGGGGAACGCTACGCCGACGGCGCCGGCTCGGTTCCGATGCTCTTCCAGATATTGCTTGGCGCGGCCGTGGCGACCGCTTCGCAACGGCTGGGCACCCAAGTTCTGCTGGCAGCCGCGCGCGTGAAGACCATGGTAGCCCTCACCGCCTCGGAAGCGGCGGCGAACCTCGTCTTGAGCATTCTCCTCGTTCGCCAATTTGGGCTGCTCGGCGTGGCGCTCGGCACCTTGTTGCCGGCGCTGGTGGTGCAATTCTTTGTGAAGCCGTGGTGCGTTCTCGCGTTCCTTCGGATCTCGACGGCGGAGTATCTTCGGGAAGTGTGGGGCCGCACCGCGTTGGTCGGGGTTGTCGCCGGCGGATTGCTCTTCGCTGTACGCTGGCTTGGCCCGGCGGAATCCTGGCCGGCCTTGCTCGGTCAAGGTGGGCTGGCAACCGCCATCGTCCTTGGCGCCACGGCAGCGCTCGGCTTGACAAAAGCAGAGCGCGGGCGTTTCCTTCGTGCGCTGTTGCGGCGCGCAAGTGTGTTGTGGCAGCGGCGTGGTGAGGCCGCTCGCGAGCGCGACGAACTCCGCCAGCGCCCCACCACCACACCGCCTCACTCCCCCGCGGCGGAGGCGCACGCATGAAGCTCCTCGCCGTCGTCGGCGCCCGACCGAACTTCATGAAAATCGCCCCGCTCTTCTGGGAGGTGCGCCGGCGGCCGGAAATTGACGCATTTCTGGTCCACACCGGTCAGCATTACGACAAGCGGATGTCACGACTCTTCTTCGAAGAGCTGAGCATTCCGAAGCCCGACGTCGATCTCGAAGTCGGTTCCGGCTCACATGCGGCGCAAACCGCGGAGGTGATGAAACGTTTCGAGCCGGTCCTCGCCGACCAACGCCCCGACGCCGTGATCGTTGTCGGCGACGTCAATTCAACGCTGGCGTGTGCCCTGGTCGCCGTCAAGCTGGGAGTGCCGGTCGCCCACGTCGAAGCTGGGTTGCGCAGCTTCGACCGCACAATGCCCGAAGAGATCAACCGCCTGCTCACCGATGCAATCAGCCATTGGCTGTTTGTTACCGAGCGCGGCGCCATCGAGAATCTGCGGCGCGAGGGGATTTCGGAAGAACGCATTTGTTTCGTCGGCAACGTGATGATCGACACGCTGCTCGCCTGCCGGCAGAGAAGTGAGGCGTCGCCGATTCTCGAACAGCTCGAGCTTGGCGATCGGCCCTACGCCGTGCTCACCTTGCACCGCCCCGCGAATGTCGATGATCCGGTCATCTTTGATTCTGTGCTTGGGGCCGTCGAGCGCCTCCAGCGCGAAGTGCCGATCGTGTTTCCCGTCCACCCACGTACGCGTAAAGAACTGAACGGCCGCGCCAACGGCGCGCTGCGCGGTGTTCGCTTGCTGGAACCGCTCGGCTATCTCGATTTCATGAAACTGCTGGCACACGCGCGCTTGGTGCTGACCGATTCGGGGGGAATTCAAGAAGAAACGACCGTCCTCGGCGTGCCGTGTTTGACGCTGAGAAACAACACCGAGCGACCGGTGACGGTGGAGCAAGGGACGAATACGCTGGTAGGCCTCGATCCGGAACGAATCGTCGCGGCGGGTCTCGATGCTTTGCGGCGCGCGTCGGCGCCCGGTCGGACTCCTGAACTATGGGACGGGCGCGCCGCTTCCCGAATCGTCGATCGATTGACCGCGCGTTAAGCATGAATTCATTGGCGGAAGCGTCGCAGCGATGCGCAGACTGCTTATTATCACGTACCACTTTCCCCCATCCGCGGCGAGCGGCAGCTTCCGCCTGCTCGGCTTCGCGCGGCATTTGCCGAAGTGTAATTGGCAAGTTGCCGTGGTCGCGCCGCCCGGGCTGCCGTGGGAGCCCGACGATCCGGAATTGGCAAAGCAGATTCCCCTGGAAACGATCGTTCACCCGGCGCCGTACCGTCGCACGCGCTGGAACAAGCCGTTGCGCCGGCTCGCGCCCTACGCGATCTGGCTGCGGACCGCGTTGCCTGCGTGCGTTCGCGCTGTGCGGGAAGCGTGTCCCGCCGCGGTGCTGACGTCGGGCCCGCCGCACTGGGTCCATTTGTGCGGTCTCCATCTGCGCCGCTGGCACGGCATCCCGTGGGTGGCCGATTTCCGCGATCCTTGGGTATCGGCGTCAGCCTTTCCGCTCCAGGGTTGGTTTCGGCAGCGCTGGCAGGGCATGTGGGAAAGAAAGGTCCTGCGCCGCGCCGACGCGATTCTCGCGAACGCAGAGCACGCCTGCGAGCGACTCAAGGCGGCGTTTCCACACTGGCAGGAGAAGATCTTCACCGTGCCCAACGGCTTTGATCCGGAGAGCTTCGCCGACCCGGCGCCAAATGGAGATCGCGCCGAAATTCAGATCGTTCATTCAGGCGAGGTCTACGCGGGCCGTGATCCCCGCGGCTTCCTCGACGCGCTGCAAATGCTCGTCAAGCCGCCGTTGCTCAAGCCGATTGCGGCGACGTTTCTCGGGCGTCCGGGCCCCCTCGCCACGCTTGTTGACGAACGCGGCTTGCGCGGCGTCGTGACAATGGAAGGTCAAGTGAGTCACCCGCGGAACCTCCGCGCGCTCGCGGCGGCCGACATTCTTCTGTTGATCGACACGCCTGGCCGGCGCATCGGCGTGCCCGCCAAGCTCTATGAATACATCGGCGCCGCACGCCCAATCCTGGCGCTCGCTGAACCGGATGGCGACACGAGCCGCACTCTGAAACTTAGCGGGCTGCCGTATCGAATCGCGTCTCCTGTGGACCCAATGGCGATTCGGCAGGCGCTCGCCGACCTGATCCCGCTGGCCCTCGCCCATCAGCCCGGACCGACGGCGGACTCGCCGTTCACGCGCGAACGAATCACCGCGGGACTGACCGAGATTCTGAATCGCCTCGCGCCCGCCGCCGACCTTCCGGCGTACCTTCAACGTCCGATGGAGGTAGCGCGGTGAGCTTCGCCGTCAAATTGCGCCGCGGTGAAGGACCGTTCTGGGGCCCGCTCAAGCGGGTTGCGCGCGCCCTGCTCCGTTTCCATCTGCCGGTCGTCGCCGTGACGCGGCCGTTCTTCGGTTTGCTCTACCGGCTGCACGTGTTCCTCCGCGAGGGCGGCCTGTGGCTCTTGCGTGTTCTGTGGTTCGAGCCGCTCTTTCGCAGTCAGTGCGAGTCCGTGGGTTCCGGCTTTCAGATGGAAAAACTGCCCTACATCAACGGCCGCGGCCGAATCGTCCTCGGCGACAACGTGTTTCTCGCCGGCAAATCGACGCTCGTGTTCGGCAACCGACGCCACGAGCTGCCGGAGCTAATCGTCGGCGACGACACGTTCATTGGCCACGATTGCGTACTCGCCGCCGCTCAGTCCGTGCGCATCGGGAAACATTGCCTGCTGGCGAGCGAGGTACGCATTTCGGACTTCGACGGTCATCCTGTGGACGCCGCCCGCCGTCGCGCCAAGGAGCCGACTCCGCCCGATGCGGTAAAGTCCGTGCGGATCGGCGACGACGTATGGCTCGGCACGGGGGCCGTGATCCTCAAGGGCGTCACCGTCGGCGACCGTTCCATCGTCGGCGCCTACGCCGTGGTGACAAAAGACGTGCCGCCCGACGCGATTGTCGCCGGCAACCCGGCCCGCATCGTCAAGCACTTGAGCAGCACGGGAGACGCATGAATCGGCTCCGCATCGTTCACGTCGCGTTCGGCCTCGACGTCGGCGGGCTGGAAAAGCTGCTCGTCGAGTTCGCCCGCCACGCGGACCGCGACGCGACGGATTTGCGTTTCGTTTCTCTCGGCGAACGCGGCGCGCTGGCCGAGGACATCGAAACGTGCGGCTGGCCGGTGACGGCATTGTCCGAACCGCAAGGGTTGCGGCCGCAGATGATCGCCCGCCTTGCACGTCTCTTTCGCGCGTGGCGGCCCGACGTTGTCCATACCCATGACGATCGACCGTTGGTTTATGCCGTTCCCGCGGCCCGCCTGGCGCGCGTGCCATGCGTCATTCACACACGGCACGGCCGCAATTTCGCGAACACGGCTCGGCAAAACGTGCTGGCACGCTGGGCGTCGCGGCTGCCCGACTGCATCGTGTGCGTTTCCGACGACAGTACGCGCGTGGCCGTCGAGCAGGGCGTACCTGCGAAGCGCATCGTTACGTTACACAACGGCATTGATCTCGACCGCTTCCCGTTTCGTGGTCCGCAACCGAACGGCCCCGTCGTTACCGTCGCTCGTTTGAGCCCTGAAAAGGGCATCGACACGCTACTGCTAGCGGCGGCGCTCGTCGCGGAGCAAGAACCGGGATTTCGCCTGGAAATCGCCGGCGACGGACCGTGCCGAACAGGGCTCGAAGCGTCTCTCACGACGTTGCGGCTTGGCGGCGCCGTGAGACTGCTGGGCAACGTTCGCGATGTTCCCGGATTGTTGCAGCGAGCCAGAATGTTCGTGCTCCCTTCGCTTTCCGAAGGGGTGCCGCTGACGCTGCTGGAGGCGATGGCCACCGGGTTGCCGGTGGTGGCCACGCAGGTTGGCGGCAATCCGGAAGTGATCGCCGACACCGCGACCGGCGTCCTCGTGCCTGCCGGCAATCCGCCCGCTTTGGCGGCCGCGATGCGCGGCCTCTGGTGCGACGCGGCAGCGTGTGTGCGGCTTGGAGCGGCCGGCCGCAAACGGGTGGAGCAACTTTTCGACGTTCGCCGCATGGTAGCCGCCTACGAGGCGCTTTACCGCGATATTGCCAAGGCGCACGTCAAGCGCGCCAAGCAACCGCTTGCGACGGCATGAATCCATCATGGACCGACGCCTAAACGTAGTCATCGTCAACGAAGGCCTCCCCTATCCGCCCACCGCGGGGAACCGCATCCGCACGCTCAATTTGATGCTGCGGCTGGCGAAGCGACACCGCATCACGTACGTGTGCCGCGGCGATGCGGACGGCGAAGAAGAACGGCAGGCGATAAATTATCTCCGCGAACACGGCATCCGCAGCCGTATCATCGGTCCGCCCGCGTTGAAGAAGTCCGGCGTCGGTTTCTACGCTCGCCTTGCGTGCAACGTGCTGTCGCCGCTGCCTTACGCCGTCGCCGCGCACAACAGCCCGGCAGTGCGCCGGGCCGTCGGGGAACTGGCCGCGCAAGAGCCGGTCGATCTCTGGCAGTTCGAATGGTGCGCGTACGCCGACGCGGCGCCGGCAGAAACGCCGCGGATTGTCATGGCCCACAACGTCGAGTCGCTCATCTGGCAGCGCTTTCACGAAAACGAAGGCTTTGCCTTGCGACGTTGGTTTTACTGGCAGCAATGGCGGAAATTCGAGCGCTTCGAACGTCGCATCTTCGCCGGCGTCACGCGCGTCGTCACCGTCAGTCCCGACGACGCCCGGTTGGTGCGCGATCGGTTCGAGGTCGATCATGTGGACATTGTGGAAAACGGCATCGACCGCGGCTTCTTCGAGCGGGTGGAAGGACGTCGCGATCCCAAACGCATTCTGTTCCTGGGCAGCCTTGAATGGCGGCCGAATCTGGATGCGGTTGGTTTGCTGCTCGATCGCATCTTCCCCGCCGTGTTGTCGCAAATACCCGACGCCCAGCTCGTGATCGTCGGCCGCCGCCCGCCGGAGAAACTGGTCCGCCGTATCAAGCAACTGCCCAACGTCGCATTGCACGCCGATGTCGACGATGTTCGCCCTTTTCTCGGCGACTGCGGCGTGATGGCCGTGCCGCTCTGCATCGGCGGCGGCTCGCGTTTGAAGATTCTGGAAGCGCTCGCCGGCGGAATGCCCGTGGTCGCGTCGCGTGTCGGTGCGGAAGGACTGGAACTCACGCCTGGCGAAGACCTCTTGATGGTAGAACGCGCCGAGAATTTGGCGGACGCGCTCGTGCAGTCCATCCGCCGACCGGACGAAGCCCGACGGACGGCGGAGCGAGGCCGACGACTTGTTTTGGAGCGCTACGACTGGGATGTGCTCGCGGGCAAGCTCGAAGCCGTCTGGTGGAACTGCCTCAGGTCCCGGTCCGCTCAGCCCGCGGCTGCGTTGCGCCGATGACAACCATTGTTCACTTGATGGCCTCGCCGTTTCTCGGTGGGCCGGAAAAGCAGATGCTCGGTCTCGCGGCGGCGTTGCCCGGCGAGTACCGCTCCGTCTTCCTTTCCTTCGCCGAGCGCGGCCTGTGTCGTCCGCTGCTCGACGCGGCTCGGCGTCAAGGGTTCGACGCGTTTGAGTTGCGGTACAACGTGCCCCGTTTTCGGGCTTCAGTCCGCGAAGTAGCCGACCACTTGCGGCGCCAACGAGCCGATGTGCTCCTTTGCAGCGGCTACAAACCCGACATCCTCGGCCTGTTCGCGGCCCGACGCGCCGGCATTCCCGCGATAGGCATCGCGCACGGGTGGACGGCGGCGACGTGGAAGGTCCGCTGCAATGAGATGCTTGATCGCCTTTGCCTCCGCTGGATGGACCGCGTCGTCTGCGTGTCGGCGAAACAGGCCGAGCGCGTTCGTGCCGCCGGCATTGCGGCGGAGAAAATCGTTGTAATCTGCAACGCCGTGAACTTTTCCGACGAGACGCCTGATCCGAGCTTCCGCAGACAGTTGGAGGAGATGTTTCCGCGACCGCCACGCCACATCGTCGCCGCCGCGGGGCGGCTGAGCCCGGAAAAGGGGCTTTCGGTTCTCGTGGATGCCGCAGCAATCGTAACGAAAACCGATTCGGGTGTTGGCTTCGTCCTTTTCGGTAACGGTCCCTTGAAGGCAGCCCTGGCGGCACAGATCGCGTCCAAGGGCTTGCGCGACCGCGTAGTCCTCGCGGGCTTTCGCCCGGATTTGCAGCGATTCCTGCCCTGGATCGACGTGCTCGCCCTTTCTTCCTTTACGGAAGGTCTACCTGTGATCGTTCTCGAAGCGCTCGCCGCGGGCAAGCCGATGGTCGCCACGGCGGTCGGCGGGACGCCCGAAGTGATCGAGGACGGCCGCTCGGGTTTCCTCGTGCCGCCCGGCGATCCTGCCGCGCTGGCTCGCAAGCTTTCCGAACTGCTGCGCGACGGGGAGTTGCGGCGCTCGTTGGGCGAACACGGCCGCGAACGCATGCGTGAACAGTTCACGTTCGCCGCCCAGGCCGCCGCGTATCAGCGACTGTTCGCATCTTTGCAAGGAACTGCGCGCCGTCTACGACAGCCGGCCATGCCTGTGTAATCGGCCAAGGAATGATTTACCTCAACATAGCGTTCTGGATTGCCCTCGCGTGCGTCGTCTACGCCTACGCGGCCTATCCGTTATTCCTCGGCATTGCGGCCCGGCTGCGGCCCAAGCTGCGCCGAACGGGAGAACCGTTCCGCGGCTCGGTGTCGCTCGTCGTCGCCGCCTATAACGAGGAAATGCGAATCGGCACACGGCTGCGCGAGCTGATCGGCCACCTGGAACGCTGCCAGGTCCGCGCCGAGATCATCGTCGTCTCCGACGGCTCGGCCGACGCAACCGCCGAGGTTGCCCGTAGAAAGGGCAACGGCCTGGTGCGGGTGCTCGAGCTGTCGGCGAACCAGGGCAAGGCCGCCGCCATCTCGGCCTGCTGTGCCGAAGCACGCAACGATGTCATCGTCTTCGCAGACGTCCGCCAAACCTGGGCGCCTGACGCCTTGCAGCTCTTGTTGGAGAACTTCAACGATCCGTCGGTCGGCGCTGTGAGCGGCGACCTCGTCGTGGAAAGCACGCCCGGCGTGATGACCGGCGTCGGGCTCTACTGGCGTTATGAAAAATGGCTCCGCAAGCAGGAGAGCCGGCTGCACTCCACGGTCGGCGTCACCGGCGCGATCAGCGCAGTCCGCCGGGATTTGTTCCGGGCCATTCCGCCGGGGACGATTCTCGACGACGTTTATTGGCCGCTTCACGTCGCGATGCAGAGGAAACGCGTGCTGCACGACGGCCGAGCCAAGGCATTTGACCGCCTTCCCGATCGGGCCCGCGACGAGTATCGCCGCAAGATTCGCACGCTCACCGGCAACTTCCAACTTTTGACCCGCTTGCCGGCGGCGTTCCTCCCGTGGCGGAATCCCGTGTGGTTCCAACTGATGTCGCACAAGCTTTGCCGGTTGCTCGTGCCGTGGGCGTTGGCTGTTCTGTTTATCTGCGGCCTGGAGCAGGCCCACGGCATCTGCCGCTTCGTGTTCTGGCTGGAAATCACCGCCGGCACGCTTGGTCTGGCGGGATTAATTAATTGGATCGGCACACGCTCCCGCGTCGCGGCGGCGGCCGCATCGTTCCTCGTGTTGAATACGGCCGCGTGGCTGGCGTTTTGGGTCTGGGCGTCCGGCCGGGCCAGCCGGTCGTGGAGCAAAGTCTCGTATGAGGTCGCGCCCCTGAGTTACTCGACGAACCCGTAGCCGGCAATCCGTCCGCTTTTATGGACTTTCTGATTGAGATTCCATTTGTCGCTGGCGTCCTCGCGTTCGCCATGTGCGTTGCGCTCGGATATTGGCAGTTTCGTCGCCACGGGATCGGAATCTGGGCGTTCACGTATGTCCGCGAAGTTCGCAAACGCCGGCCGGTGCGCCGCGACGAGGAGGTTCATCTTCTCCTCTGCATCGCGGATCACTATGAGCCCATCGGAGCCAACGCATCGCGCGCGGAAGCCGACGCGTGCGTTTCGCGCTGGCTGCGCGACTACCCCGCACGGCTCGGCGGCTTCCGGGACAGCGACGGCCGGCCGCCGCGGCACACGTTCTTCTATCCGCTGGAGGAATACGACCCGGCGCTGCTCGAGCAACTGGCGGAGCTGTGTCACGCCGGCTACGGCGAGGTCGAAGTGCAATTGCACCACGATCACGACACCGCGGAGACTCTGCGGACGCGCCTGCTCGACTACAAAGTCCTCCTTTCCTCGCGCCACGGTCTCTTGTCCCGCGCGCGAACGACCGGCGAGGTAACTTACGGGTTCGTCCACGGCAACTGGGCGCTGGACAATTCGCGCCCCGATGGCCGCTGGTGCGGCGTGAACAACGAATTGGACATTCTCCGTGAAACCGGCTGCTTTGCCGATTTCACCATGCCTTCGGCGCCGAGCCCGACGCAAACGCGGAAGATCAACAGCCTCTATTACGCGGTGGACGAGCCGGCGCGACCGAAGTCGCACAATTGGGGCGTGGATGTCGGCCGCGAGCCAGCGCCGGCGAAGGCGTTGCTTCTGATCCAGGGGCCGCTCGTGCTCGGACGACGAAATCTCCCGGACAAATTCGGCATGTGGCTCGAAAACGGTTGCCTCCAATCCAGCCAGCCGCCGCACGTGGAGCGCCTGCACGAATGGCTCAGGGCGCGGGTCCAGATTCCGTCGCGCCCCGATTGGTTTTTCGTCAAGCTGCACACGCACGGCGGCGAGGCGCGCAATTTCGACACGTTGCTTGGCGAACCGATGGTGCGCTTCCATCGCGATCTGGCGGACTATGCTCAGCAACGACCGAACTTCCACTACCACTACGTGACCGCGCGCGAAATGTACAACCTCGTGCGCGCCGCGGAAAGCGGCTGGAAAGGAACCGTCGACGCCGCGCGCGATTTCGAGTTGCTTGCTTCGCTCCCCGCCCCGACCGAGGGGGCCGCATGATAAAGGTCCTCACCCTGTTCGGCACCCGCCCCGAGATCATCAAGCTCGCGCCGGTGATCCGCGCGCTGGAGCAACCCGGCTCCGGCTTTCAGACGGTGAATGTGACGTCGGCGCAGCACACCGACCTGCTATATCCGTTTGTCCGCCTCTTCGGCGTGGGCATCCACCACGACCTGCAAGTGATGGCCCCGGACCAGACGCCGAATCAGGTTTGTGCCAAGGTGCTCGCTGCGCTCGACCCCTTGCTCGACCGCGAACGGCCGGAGGTGATCGTGGTTCAGGGCGACACGACGACGGCCCTCGCGGGCGCCCTTGCCGGTTTTCACCGGAGTATTCCCGTCGGCCACGTCGAGGCGGGACTCCGCTCCGGCAATCGGCAGAGCCCGTTTCCGGAAGAGATGAATCGCCGCCTCATCAGCCAATTGGCGACCTACCACTTCGCCGCTACCGCGGGCAATCGGGACGCCCTCGTCGCGGACGGCATCGCGGAGAAAAGGATATTCATCACCGGAAATCCCGTCGTCGATTCCCTGCAAGCTACACTTGAGCGGCTTACGCCGGGACCCGAAGTTGCGGCACTACTGCGACGAACGGAAGGGTTGAAGCGCATCGTGCTCACGACCCATCGCCGCGAGAGCTTCGGCGAAACACTGGCCGCCAATTTGCGCGTGCTCGGCGATTTCGTGGCCCGGCACGACGACGTGGCCTTGCTCTTTCCGGTGCATCCAAACCCCGCGGTACGCGGCCCTACGCAAAACATACTGGCGAACCGGCCGCGCGTGGAACTGCTGGAGCCGCAAGATTACTTCGACTTCATCGGTCTGCTGGCCAACGCCTGGCTGATCGTCTCCGACTCCGGCGGCATTCAGGAAGAAGCGCCGACGCTCGGCAAGCCGCTGCTGGTGCTGCGCGAAAACACCGAGCGGCCGGAAGCGGTGACCGCGGGTATCGCCCAGCTCGTCGGCGACAGTCCCGAACATTTGCGCCACGCTCTGGAAACGGCATACGCCCGGAACGGCCATCTACCCACCGGCGGAGTCGAGAATCCGTTCGGCCGCGGCGACAGCGGCCGGCGCATCGTCGAAGCGCTTCGCGCTGTGCTCGCGTAAGCGCCCCGCAGCGTCCCTCGTTCCTAGGCTCCGCCTGGGAACGCAAGTCCCCGAGGCTCCGCGTCGCGTGTGTAAACAAGCGGAGACGGAAACCACAGGCAGAGCCTCCAGCCCTGCGTCGCGAGGCAAAGCCTGGAAACGAGATTGTTGAATTTCTTGCACCATGCTGCCTGACGCTCCCAAACAACACCTGTTGACGGTCGGCCTGGAAGATTACTTCCAGGTAGCCGCGTTTCGGCCGCTCATCGAGCACAAGCAGTGGTATCGCTTTGAAACGCGGCTCGAACAGAATACGCGCAAAGCACTCGATCTCCTCGACCGCTTCGACATTCAGGCGACGTTTTTCGTCAACGGCTGGGTGGGCGACCGCTTTCCCGAGTTGGTCCGCCTCGTCGCCGACCGCGGCCACGAGATCGCGGATAAGGGCTATTACCATCGCACCATTCGACAGATGACGCCGTCCGAGTTCCGCGAGGATTTGGCCAAGTCGCGCGAAGCGCTGGAACGGGCATGCGGCCAGAAGGTGGTCGGCTACCGGGTCTCGCACGGCTGGTTCACGCCGACCGATCTTTGGGCCCTCGACGTGCTGGCCGACGAAGGCTACGCCTACGATGCCAGCCTCGCCCCCGCCTGGCGGCGCTTCGCCGGCGAGCCGTGGCGCCGCTTCCAGCACGAACACACTGTCCGAAAACAGGGTCTGGAACTCTCGCACTCAGAGATTCCGACTCCTTTCTCAGACGGCGACCGCAGCATCTGGGAGTTCCCACGCTCGAGCTACCGCCTGCTCGGGCTCGACATCCCGATTGCCGGCGGCAACTATTTCCGCCAGTTTCCGCAGTGGCTCGTCAAACGTGCCGTCGCCGCCTGGCACCGGCGCGTCGAGGCGCCGTTCGTCATGTATTTTCATGTTTGGGAACTCGATCCCGAACAGCCCAAAATCAACGCCGTCTCGTTCCTGCAGCGCATCCGGCATTATCGCAACCTCGACAAGATGGAGCGCGTGCTGGAGGACTACTTCGGCGCCTATTCTTTTACCGGCATCGCGGACTATCTCGGTTTGGATACGCAGCGAAGCGCCGCGGAGAGCAGCCGACTCGCTCCGCGAGTCGGAGAGCTGTCGCGGAGCGACAGCACCACTCCGGTCGAGCGCAACGGTTGTGGCCCCCACGGTTGTGGCCCGGTCGCAGACCCTGCCACAACCGCGCGGACGCCGATCAGCAAAGTTGTTGCGTGTTAAAAAGAAGAGCACACCCACCCCAAACAGGCGAACTGGAAGGCATACTCCGATGGCTTGGAAAAATCGGTCGGGTACAGAATGGTGTTGAGTGTGAACATGGCAACCTCCTTCCGTCAGTGTGAGGGAGATCATCTCGTCATGCGTGGGTCGCCGCG
>JBGQKZ010000015.1:0-92120 GCA_041499805.1 Gemmataceae bacterium | reverse complement strand
TCGCCTGGGACTGACGCTGCCGACGCGACTGCGCCGGCTCGACGAACCGAGCCAGCTGTAGTGAAGACTTTCGCCCAAAACTGAACCTAAGTCCTTATTTTCCAACGACCGCGCAGGCGCAACTCAGTAACTTGGGTTAACATTCTTTTCTGCCGCCATCTTTGACTCTGGCAGGAAAGAAATTGGCCACAGTTTGTTGGTAAATGACAACTTACGTCGACATCACCTCATTCCTGCCAATGGGGGAGGGGTGGCAGAAAAGGGCAGGAATGAATTCGGCTTACCAGCGTTCGTTCGGGCCTTGCGGCACGGCGACGGGCGCTTCAGCGGCGAGCGAGCCCGTCCAACCCCGCGGCGGCCCCTGCTCGCGCAACCGTTCCACAAGGCCGTCGAACTGCACCGGCGTCTCGATGCGGACCAGTTGCTGCTGCACGTCGCGGCCGGGCCGCAAGACGCGGCAATACCAGTTCGCCACCTTGCGGAAGAGGAGGCACGCGAACCGCTCGCCACGGCAATCGACCAGAAGATGGAAATGCCGGTGCATGAACGTGAGTCGCTGTTCGTAAGTCGGCGACGGCCCGGCATCGCCGGTTTGCTCCCAGCGGACGAGTTGGAGGAAGAACCACGGGTTCAAGAGTGCGCCGCGGCCGATGGCGATGCCCGCACAGCCGGTGATCGCCAGCATCTGGGCCGCATCCTCGATGGTGCGAATGTCGCCGTTGCCGATGACGGGAATGTGTTCCACCGCGTCAACCACCGCGCGAATGCCCGATAGGTTCACCGATCCGCCAAAGCCTTGTGCTCGAGTGCGCCCATGAATCGTCACCGCGGCCACGCCGGCCTGCTCGAACTCGTGGGCGAAGAACGGGGCGCTGTGGCAGTCATCGTCCCAGCCGAGCCGCATCTTCACCGTGACCGGGATGCGGACCGCTTCCACGATGGTGCGGACGAGCGCCACGGTTTTCGCCGCATCGCACATCATCGCCGAGCCGCCGCCGCCGCGAACCACCTTGTGAACGGGGCAGCCCATGTTGATGTCGATGGACGAGACGCCGTAGCTTTCCAGCCACTGCGCCGCTTCGGTCATTTCCTCGGGATTCGCCCCATAGATTTGCACGGCGACGGGCCGATCGGCGGGGCAGGTCTGGATCAACTCCATCGTCCGCCGGCTGCGGTGCAGCAGAGCGCGGGCGTTGACGAGATCGGTCGTCGCCAGTCCTAGCCCGCCGAGTTCGCGCACCGCCATGCGGAAAGCCAGATTCGTGTAACCGGCCAACGGCGCGAGAAGATAGCGGGACGGCAGCGTAAGCGTGCCCCAGGTGAGCGTGCTCAAACGGGGATTGGATTGTAATGCGAGCATCGAATTCAGGGAGCCCGATGCGCCCGCGAGGCCGTCTATTCTCCGTCGCTGGAGCATCGGGCTTACTTTACTTCGTTACCACCGCGTGCATTCGCCGCCCCGCGACGATCAGCGTGAGCTGCTCCACCAGAAGCGCCCCAATGAACGCCGCCGCGTCCACCCCGAACAGCCAATGCTGCTCCAAGCGGGGGAATAGCAGCATATGAAGAGACAAGACAAACAGGAAGACCAAGAGCAGGTAGCCGAGCAGCGAATCGGTCAGCCGCAAGGGGCGGAACGGCCGATCGGTCGGATCAATCTCCAGCGAGCGATGGCCGACCGCGATCCGCAGCCGCAGGTACGCAACCAGGCCCATGACGCAGGTGACGACCATCAACACGGCGTACGCCGTCGGCCCGTGATCTTGCACGTGTTGCGACGGCAAGTCGCTGCCCGCCGTCGCCTTGCCCAGGCCGGAAAGCCCTTCAAACGCCGAGAATACCATGAGGCCGACCAGCGCGAGAATCGTGATCATGTCATGGTTCGCGTCTTCCAAACTGCCGGATTGATGGGCTTCCCACTGCTCGCGGTCGAACGGCGTACACTTCTCCGACGCCGCTTTCGCCACGGCGAACGCCGCCGCGCGGCGATGGTAGCGGAAATACAGCAGCAGCCAGAGGAAGAACGCCAAGCCGCCGGCGAGCACGGCGTAAAGCAGATCCAAACCGAGCGCCAGCGCCAGCAACGTAGCGGAGAAACCCGCGATAAGGTTCGCCAAGAGGAACATCTGGAACGATACGCCGAAGACGTTGGGCCGCATTGCTTGCTCGGGTTTCGGTCCTTTGCGCGTGAAATCCTGCTCTTGCATCAGCCGCATGTAGAGCAGGCCGTTGAGCGTCAAGCCGGCGTTCAGCTTCGCCAATCGCAGGGCGAGAATGAGGCTCGGCGCCATCAGCATCAAGGCGTAGAACGCAAAGACGTGTCCTTCCAGCGCCTTGAGCGACGCCGGCAGATCGCCGTGCAGGACGTTTTGCAGCACGAGCCCCAGCGCGGCGAAGACCGAGCCGAGAAACGTCAGCAGCTCGCGGCGACGCGAGACGAGGCTGCGGATTTCACGGCTGACGGCAGTGAAGTCGATCATGGTGTTCCTTTCGCCGCTCTACGCGGGATTCGTCTCGGCGCCGCGCAGGAAGCCGGAATCAAGAGGCGGCTCGTATTGAATATCCAGGTCCGGCGTTTCCAGCCGTTTGTGGCCATGTACACGTGATTCCAGCGCCGCATCCAAAATGCCGCCGGTGAGCAACGTCCGCTCCACGGGATACGGCGGCAGTCGGTTTGCCAGGAATTCCTCGATCTTCACCGTTAGCGCTTGCAGAAACGCCGCGCCGGGCGGCGGCGGCAGGTAGAAGAGCGTTGAAACCGGCTTGCGTTCGCCGTCGACGCTGGCGGCGAACGTGGTGTCGTCCACGTGACCGTTCAGAATCAGCACCGTCGCGCGGAGCCCATCGCGGTATTCGATCACGAAGGCAAGCGGCCCGCGCGGAAAAGTCGGCCGCCCCGGCGGCGGCACGAAGCGCCGGCAGTTGTCGCGAATATCGCCGACATTGAGTGACGGACTGCGGCCCAGCGCGTGCTCCAACAACTCCCACGACCAGACGCCGTCGTCGCCGGCCTTCCACACGGCGTCGCCTTCGAGACACGTGACCGCGCGCACGCCGCGTTCAATTTTGGCCCGTCGTTCCACCATGCACTGAAGGGCTTCGACGCCGTGGAAACCGTAGATTTCAATCTCGCCGCGCGTCGCGACCAAGGCTTCTTTGATGTGTGTACCGAGGGGCAGTTCGAGCTCCGGCCGCCGCCACGTCACGGGCAGGCTGGACCCCGCCATGAGCGGAAAGCCGCTCGACTTCGCGGTGGCGACCATTGCACGCGCCTTCGCGCGCTCGTACGAAAGGTGCTTGTCGCAGAATACGGGCACGGACCGCTGGGACTTGCGGAACACTTCCACGATCTTCTGGAACAGCTCGTAGCGCGGATAGAGTTTCTGCGCCTTCGCGTTGTACGGATAGTCGCCGTGCTCGCCGATCAGAATTACGCCGTCCACGGCCAGCGTGTCGCCGCCGAGCGTCAGCGCGTCCGCGGGAGTTGAAGCCAGTTTGAAGCCAAACTTCCGCGCCAATTCGCGGCTCAGATCGTTTTCCCGGGTCTGTTCCACGTACATGCCGGCGATGGCAAATTCGGGGTAGTGCATGACGCCGTGGTGCATGTACCCGTGCAGAAAGCGGCCGCAGATGTGGTAGGCGTGCGAGAGGTAGTGATAGGCCGTCGCAACGACCGCGAGTTTCTTACGCGGTTTATCGGAATGTGGCGCTGGCCGGCTCCGCGGTTGGTCCGCCGCATTCAGCATCGCCGGCATCACCGCGAGCACCGCCGCCGCACTCACAAATTCCCGTCGGGAACACTTCGCCGTCTGTGTGGTCATCGTCGCCGCCTCTAGCTTTTCTGGGCTACCTGTTCGGTGAAGTGGGTCTACGTTACCCACTCGTCGCGCGGCGAGCAACGAGGACACGCCATTCCACGCTTATTGTCGCCCCTTGCACCTCGCCGTTGCGAAGCTCCCGCGGCTTCTCCCGTCATGCACTTATTCACCTCGACCGCAGCAAGCGAAGCGTTACAATCCGCCGCCTTTGATCACGTGTTGTGCAGCGTCCTCATCTAGGAGGATCCGATAATGGCTACTTCCTCTGCCGCCGCGGATCGCGGACCAAAACCGCGTGGTTCGGGCGCCAATCTGGCGGCGTTCATCGTCGGACCGCCGTTGGCCGCGGTGATTCTTTGTTTGGTGCTGATCGGACCTTTGAGCCACACGGTCGCGCATCGTTATCTCAGCCACCCCGTGGAGTGCGTCGAAGTCGTGCTCTTTTGCTGCGCGCTCGGCGCGCTCGGCGCGAAGGCAGTGCGCTCCCTCCTCGAGCGCCGTGCCTGCCGGACGGAGGTGTTGCCGACCTGGAGCGGCAAGGCCGTGCCCGTGGCGGAGGCGACGGCGTTGCTGGGCACGATCAATCGTCTCCCTACGCGGATGCACGACACGTGTCTGGTGAACCGCGTTGTCGCCGTGCTCGATTTCCTCTGCCGCCGCGGCTCCGCGGCCGAGCTCGACGACCACATGCGCACACTGACGGACAACGACGCGCTCGCGCTGGAGAGCAGCTATTCGCTGGTCCGCTTCATCACCTGGGCGATTCCGATTCTCGGCTTCCTCGGCACCGTGCTCGGCATTACCGGCGCGATCTCGGGCGTGACGCCGGAAGTATTGGAGCAATCGCTCAGCACCGTAACCGACGGGCTTGCTCTCGCCTTCGACGCCACGGCTCTCGCCCTTGGGCTGACGATGTTGCTGATGTTCGTGACCTTCCTGGTGGACCGGGCCGAACAAGGGGTGCTCGAAAGCGTGGACCGTTATGTCGATCGCCAACTCGCCCACCGCTTTGAGCGGCCCGGCGCGGATACCACGCCGTTCGTCGAGGTTGTGAAGCAGCAATCGCAGGTCGTTCTGAACACAATGGAGCAACTCGTTGAACGACAAACGCAGCTTTGGTCGCAGGCGTTCCACGACGCCGACGAGCGGCGAAATGCGGCGGAGACCACGCAGGAGGAAATGCTGACCGCGGCCCTGGAGAAGGCGCTGGAGCGGACGCTGGAAACCCATAGTCTGCGCATGGCGGCGTTTGAGAAACAAGCAATCACACACAGCAGCCAACTCGCGGCGGAGCTCGGCAAGCTGGCAACCGCGGTGTGTGAACAGCAGACGTCCCTCGCGATGCTGAACGCCGCGGTCACCGAGCAGGCACGCGCGATTGCCGGCGTACAAGAGGGCGAAAGACACCTGCTCCAGCTTCAGGAAGTCCTCAACAAGAACCTTACGGCGCTCGCGGGTGCCGGCGCGTTCGAGGAAGCGCTGCACAGCCTCACCGCCGCGGTCCACATGCTGACGGCGCGGACGGCGGTGCTGCCCAACGGCAACCCGAGCCGTCTTTCGGTGCGTTCGAGGGACGCCGCATGAAACGCCGCCGGCACGTGCTGCAGGTCTCGACGTTTCCGTTCCTGGCCGTGCTGCTTTGCGCCATGGGCTCGCTCATTTTGCTCTTGCTGGTCATTGATCGGCGGGCGCGGGTGGTGGCTCTGGCGAAAGCACGGCAGGCGGCGGCAGCAGCTTCGTTGGAAAAGCAACACGACGCGGCGCAACATGCGGCCGAGTTGGAGCGTCGCCGCCAGGCATTGCACGCCGCGCTGCAAGCGGAGGAAGACGAGGTCGTAGCGGCCGTACACGGCATTGAGCGGAATGTTTCCCAGGCGGCTTCCGCGACGAAAGCTGAGCAAAGCAAGCTTCAACAGCTCGCCAGCCGACTTAACGACGAGCGCGCGCAGCTCGCACAAACGGGAGAAGCGCTCGCGCGCGCGAAGACCGAGGCAAGCCGCGCCGTCCAGAATTCCGAGATGTCGCGCGCGGAGATTCTGCGACTCGCCGCCGATTTGACAAAGCTCGAACAGACGTTGGACGACCTTCGCAAGCTGCGCAAGCAGCAACAAGAGACGTATTCGCTTGTGCCCTTCACGGGTAAGCGTGGCGAGAGCCGCCGGCCGCTGTACATCGAGTGCAACGCGGCCGGGATCATCTTTCATCCCGACCGGGAAAGCCTGGAGGCGAGCAACTGTAAGCCTGCCGATATCCGCGCCGCCGTTCAGCGCCGCCTTGCGCGGCAACAGGCGGAGGTGATTCCCGCCAATCACCAATCGGACAAAGGCCCTTACGTTCTGCTCCTCGTCCGCCCGGACGGCATCACGCATTACTATCGGACCCTCGCCGCGTTGCAGCCGCTAGACATCGACTTTGGGTACGAGTTTCTGGAACGCGATTGGGTCCTCGATTTCTCTGAAGAGAAGAGCGGGCCCAGCGACCAACCGTGGCTTGCCGCGCGGCCGCCAACGCCTGCGTCCGCAAATCAGCCCGCGACCGCCACCAAGACGGTGCGCGGCGTCCGGAACGGCGCCCTCGGCGAGGGGGAAGCAAAGAAGGACCCGCCGCGGGACGCTGGGAATGGAAGCGTTCTCAGCCCAACGTCCGTCGCCGGTGGCGCGTCGAGCGGCGGCGGTTCCGGAACTACCGTGGAAGCCGCGTCGCCCGCTGGCGGCAGCGGCTTGCCAGGCGAAACGCCGCGAGCGAGACCCGGCGTTGGCGGACTGGGACAGTCGCCGATTAGCGGCGCTGCAACAGGCTCCGGCTTCGCAGGTGGATCGCGGCCCGACGTGCCGTCGGGGCCGTCGGTCCCAGACGGGTCTTCGCCGTTCGCCGCTGGCGCGCCGGTTGGATTAACCGTTCCGCAGGGGGCAGGTCCGACCGGCACGGGCGCGACTTCGATCGGCCCACCGACGGCCGCGCCGCCGGGGCTGTTTGCGGCGGCTGGATTAACAACGCCGCAAGGAACCGGCTCGTTCGGCGCCGGTACGCCTTCTATCGGCCCACCGACGGCCGCACCGCCGGGACTGTTTGCAACGCCTGGCCCAACGGTGCCGCAAGGAACTGGCCCGTCCGGCACAGGCGCGCCTTCCCTCGGTGTGCCGACAGCCGCGCCGCCGGGGTTGTTTGCGGCGGGCGCGCCATCCCCCGCGACGACCGGATTCGCAAGCCCGCCACCCGCGTCACAAGGCGGTATTCCACCGAATCCCAACGACGGGGTGCCGAACAGCGCCCACGGAACGGCGAGCAGCGGCCCACCAGGAAGCAACCCCGCTGCGGCCGGAACCGTGCGGCCGCATGGCGTACGCGGCGACGCCGGCGGCGGCGTGGAAGACTCGCCTTCAACCGGCGGGGATGATTTACCGGGCGTCTCGCCGTCGCCGTTCGCGTCCTCGTCCTCGGAGAACAAACCAGCCAAGCGTGCGCAGAGCTTGCCGGCGCGTCTGGTGGGCAATCGAGATTGGCTCATCACCGTGGAATGCAAAGCCGACGGCGTGGAGGTGCTTCCCGCGCACGAGCGGCTGCCGCTCGCCGCTTTCAGCCTCGGCGGACCGAACAATATGCTCGTGAAGTTGATCCGAGAAATGATAGACCGCAAGCAGGGGACCGTCCGCCCCGGCGAGCCGCCCTTCCGTCCGCAGCTTCGTTTCCTCGTACCGGCGGACGGCCTGCGGACCTATTACACCGCTTACCCGTTGCTTGAGCCGCTAGGCGTGCCGATGACGCGCGAGAACGTGCTTGAGGACCCACGGCCGATGCGCGGTTGAGACCGGGCGCCGTCTTCTCCTAACGTCCCATCAACTGCCCTAGAATGTACATTTCCAGCCCTTCGTAGTCGCGTTCGGCGCGGAACGCCTCTACCTTCGCCGTATCCACGCCGCGGACGACATCGAGCAGGCGCAAGAACATCGCCCGACTATTCGCCAGGTGCTTCGTCTGGTCGGCCGGTTTCGTCGTGCGCATTGGTTTCACGTCGAGGCCGATGCAGCCTTCGTAGCCGGCACGTTCGAGCACCCAGACCTGGTTAAACGCCCGCCGGAGATCGACGGCGCCGAAAGTCTTGTCTTGATCGTACTTCAAGCCGTTCTGGTCGTTGAGATGGACGCTCCACAGCTTGCCGTGCCAGAGAGCGTAAGCCATGTCGTCGGACGGATCGAGGCCGGCGAGAATCGAGTGCGCGGACTCGATGAGGACGCCGACGCGCGAGGGCTCGGCAGTCCGATAAAGCAAGCCCATGAAGTGCCCAGGCGTCGGCAAATAGGCTTGATCCATTGGTTCGTTGGGCTTCATCTCGCCGAGAATGCGGACATTTCTGTCGTATTCGAGCAGCGCGTTGATCGCGTCCACAATGCGGCCTACCGCCGTCAGCGGGTCTTTCGCCTCGCGGATGTAGGTCCCCTCGCGCGCCAACCACAATACGAGGTCCTGGCAGCCGAGGGCACGCGCGATGTCGATGCTGCGCTTGGCCCGCTCGGTGGCGTACTTGCGGTCGGCGGCGCTGTTCGACGTGAACGCGCCATCGATGGTGCGCGGGTGCTCCCACAGCCGCGGGGCGACGAACTCGCAAAAGAGGCCCTCGCCATCGAGCATCTTCTTTACCTTCGCGGCCGCGCGTTCGGTGGCTTGGGGATCGAGGTCGTTCTCGACGGCGTCGTCATCGTGGAATTGCACGCCGTCGAAGCCGAGCTTCTTGTACTCCCGCATCTTCGCGGCGAAGGCGACTTCCTTGCGAACCGCGGGACCGAACGGATCGGCGCCGGTGCTGATGTTCCAGGGGCCGAAAGTGAAACGGTACGACTTGCGCGCAGCAACAGCCATTGGGTGCCTCCGAGCGGATGCGTCTTTTGAATGGTGGTATCTTACGAAATGGTTTCTCGCAAAGGCGCGGAGAGGCCAAAGCTCGCAAAGAAACAAGGGTCCCTTTGCGATCTTGGCAACTCTTGGCGCCTTTGCGAGAAACTCTGACTAATACAACTCGCGCCCAATCGCGTCGGCGACCTTACGGCATTCCGCCATCATCTGTTTGAACGCCGGCGGCGTCAGCGCCTGGTAGCCGTCGCTGAGAGCCTTTTCCGGGTCGGGATGAATTTCCACGATCAAGCCATCCGCCCCGGCGGCGACGGCGGCGCGGGCCATCGTGCTGACCAGGCTTGCCTTGCCGGTGCCGTGGCTCGGATCGACGATGATGGGCAGGTGGGTTGTCTGCTGCAAGTACGGCACGGTCGCCAGCGGCAGCGTGAAGCGGGTGTGGTCTTCAAAGGTACGAATGCCGCGTTCGCAGAGCATCACTTGTGTATTGCCCGTTTTGAGGATGTACTCGGCCGCGAGAAGGAATTCATCCATCGTCGCGGACGGGCCGCGCTTCAGCATGACGGGCTTGCCGGCCTCGCCGACTTTTTCCAGCAACGGGTAGTTCTGCATGTTCCGCGCGCCGACTTGCAGCACGTCGGCGTATTCGCTGACCATCTGCACCTGCTCGGGCGCCATGACTTCGGTGACGACTGCCAAGCCGGTCTTCGCGCGGGCTTCCGCCAGCAGTTGCAGGCCTTTTTCCTTCAATCCCTGGAAACTGTAGGGGCTCGTGCGTGGTTTGAACGCGCCGCCGCGAAGTCCCGTGCCGCCGGACTCCTTCACGATGTTCGCGACTTCAAGGATTTGATCGCGGCTCTCGACCGAGCACGGCCCGGCAATCACGCCGACGTGACCGTTGCCGACCTTCAAGTTGAGAGCTTGAACGACGGTGCGTTCCTTCTTGACCTCGTAGCTGGCCATCTTGAACGGCGCGAGAATCGGTACGACCTTCTCGACGCCGTCGCCGGTCTCGAGCGCCTGTTTGGCCCCGTCACGTTTCTCGCCGAGCGCGGCGACGACGGTTCGCTCGGTGCCGACGATGACGTGGCTGCGGAGCCCCAGACCTTCGATGCGTTCGATCACGTGGTCAATTTGTTGCTGGCTGGCGCCAGGCTTCATCACGACGACCATTTGTCACCTCACAAAACGATGTGCGGCGTTGCGTGGAGCTTTGCCGGCACAGCAACCGCGGAAACTCCGCGTGAGTAACAGCCGGCAAGCCGCAGCCGGCCAACAAAAAAAGCCCTGAAACCGTCTGGTTTCAGGGCTTCTGGTGTCTGCGTGAATGCGACCGGAGCCTTCCCCCGAAACCTTACGTGTTGGGGCCAAAAAACCAGAACCCAAAGTTAGCGCTGCGTAAAGGCATGGCGTTGTGGCCGAGCGTTTCGGAAGAACAAAGAGGCGTCCCGGCGAGATAGACGCCGGGACGCCCTACGATCAAACATGCGGCTGCACCCGACGGGCAGCCCGTCGGCTGCGTCAGATCAGCCGCCTCTGGTTACCACTACACACTGGGACCACCTCCTTCCGCTAGATCCTCCCTGGGATGACCGGGTAAACCTTCTCGGCCATCGCCAGGCTCTAGCCCGTCCTGCCACGTTCGTCAGGACACGACATACATATTTTAACGACGGCGCGGACCCGGTCAAGCAAAACAGAATCAATTCGCGGCCGCGTTTGCTCTGGCAGCGCCGTCGATTCGACACAATAATCGAGGACAGCCACGCGGCGGACACGGGGGAAGTGGCCGTCTGCCGCACCTAACGGAGGATGTGACCATCATGTGGGCGACCCTTGCACTGCTTGCCATGACCAGCGCGACGCCGGCTCAGGGCGGTTCAATCAACTTATCCAACGTTCGGATCACGCACGGCATCTTGGGTCCAACACGGGGCGACAACAAATTCCTGCCCGCGGATCGCTTGCAGTTGACCTGGGATGCCACGGGCGTTCAGTTTTCTGCTGACGGTAAATACTCGTACAGCATGGGCATGGAGGTCACCGACAGCAAAGGCAAAAGCATGTACAAGCAGGCCCCGCGCGAACAGGATGTGTTTTATACGCTGGGCGGCGATCGCATTCCGCTCTTCGCCCACGTAGACGTCGGGGCCGATCTTCCTCCGGGCGAATACACCGTCGTCGTGAGCGTCATTGACGGGAAGACAAAAAAGTCAGAAAGCATCACGCAGAAATTCGAGGTGCTGCCGAAGGATTTCGGATTGGTGCGCTTGCAAATTACCGACGTGCAGTCCGCGACATCGACGGCGCCTCTCGCCGTGCCGGGACAGGATCAAACCGTAAACTTCTTCGCGACCGGGTTCAGTCGCAGCAAGCAAACGAACCAGCCCGACGTTGACGTCGAAATGCGCGTCTACGATGAAGCCAACAAACCCACGTTGTCCAAGCCGTTCACCGGCCGCGTCAACGCCGACGTGCCGGCAAACGTCCAGGCGATCCCGATGTCTTTCTTGTTGCGCAACAACCGCGCCGGCAAATTCACCGTTGAATTGAAGGCTACCGATAAAATCAGTAATAAGACAGCGAAGCTGACCTTCCCGGTCACGGTGCTGGAACAGAAGTGACCGTCCCTTCGCCGGAGTTGCCATGAGTCAACTGCAAGATCGCATTGCCCAGTTTCGGAAGATGGCGAACGATGACCCTGACAACGAGCTGGGGCACTTCCGCCTCGGCCAGTTGCTGATGGAGGCGGGCCAATTCGAGGACGCTGCACAGTCCTTTCGGCGCACGTTGGAATTGAGCCCGCAATTCTCGAAGGTGTTTCAGCTGCTTGGCACGTGCCTGTTGAAGCTCGGGCGTCGCGAGGAAGCCGTCCAGACGCTCCAGCAAGGCTTCGCGGTCGCCGACGAACGCGGCGATAACATCCCGCGCGACGAGATCGCGAAGCTCCTGCGTGAGAACGACGCCGAGATTCCGGCGTCCAAGAAAGCCGCCGCCGCGGGACCGGGGGACGGTTTTCGCTGTCAACGGCCGGGCTGCATGTCGGGCGGCCGGGCGCGGCAACTGCCCAAGCCGCCGTTCGCGGGCGACGTTGGCCAGCGCACCTACGATACCGTCTGTGCCGACTGCTGGACCGAGTGGCTCAAGAACTACAGCATCAAGGTTATTAACGAGCTGCGGCTCGATCTGAGCACCGACCGCGGCGCGGAAGAGTATGATCGGTACATGAAGGAGTTCTTAGGATTGGAATGACGAATGATGAATGCCGAATCAATGACCAATGCCGAAGCACGAATGACAAGTACGTTTGGCGATTCGGCATTTGTCATTGGAGCCTTCATCATTGATTCGTCATTCGTCATTCGTTATTCGTCATTCTTGAACGCGCATAGCAGGTAAGCCGTGGATCACGAATATCTCCTCAGCTACGGCAACGCCGGCGACTTCGGTCGCTTTCGTCCCGTCCGGCCGCTTCAGTGCCACCGGGGCGATAGGGCCGTGGTGCGCACGCATCGCGGCGAGGAGATCGGCGTCGTGCTGTGCGAGGCGACCCCGGGCCATGCTCATTTCCTTCCAAATACCACCCTCGGGCAGATCGTCCGGCTCACGACGGCGGAAGACGAGTCGACTGCCCAAAGCCGCCTAGAGCGCAGCCAGCAGATCTTCGCGGACAGCC
Source organism: Gemmataceae bacterium (assembly GCA_041499805.1). Lineage (GTDB taxonomy): Bacteria > Planctomycetota > Planctomycetia > Gemmatales > Gemmataceae > JBGQKZ01. The sequence continues at coordinate 79,778 of JBGQKZ010000015.1, read as the reverse complement.
GGCGTTTGGCGTCGGAGCTTGCGCTGCCGTTCGAAGTGCTTGACGTGGAAGTTCTGCTCGACGGCAAGCACGCGGTGGTGCATCACCTGCGTTGGCAAGAATGCGACGAACGACCGTTCGTCAGCGCTCTGTCCACGAAATACGAATTGTTCATCACGCTGACCGGCGCCGCGCCGGTGGCGGACGTGGAAGAACCCGGCGAGGAGGAACATGGCTGCGGCCGCCCCGACTGCGGCAAGGGCGAAGGCGGCTGCTCCTCGTGCGGCAGCGGCGGCGGATGCTCCACCTGCGGCTCAGCGGAGAGCAAGGCGCTGGAGGCCCACTTTCGCGAATTGCGGACGAAGATGGAAGAACAACGGACACCGCTCTTGTGACGTGCTTTGTGGGTTCGTAGTGGCCCGATTCATCGGGCCGTTGTTAGGCAGGCCGGATGAATCCGGCCACTACAAACAGTGCGCTCCCAAAAGACGAGGCCCGCGGATGTTCCATCCGCGGGCCTCGTTCTGCTATGTAATCCGCCTTAACACCTTTCCGTCCTTCTTCGGTGGTATCGGCGGGGTGTCTTTGTCCTTCTCCTTCCGCGGCGGCGGTGGCGGCGGACTGGGTGGCGGCGTCCGCGGCGGGATTGGCGGCGGCATTGGCGGCGTAACGTCCCGCTTCGGCGTCACCGGCGGCATCGGCGGCGGTGTGGGCGGAATCACGTCCTTCTTCGGCGTCACCGGCGGTGGTGTCGGAGGAATCACGTCCTTCTTCGGCGTCACCGGCGGCATGGGCGGCCCATCTTTGACCGGCGGCTTTGTCACCGGCGGCATGGGCGGTGGTTCCTTGACCGGAGGCTTGGGCAGCGGCGCCGGCGGCATGGGCGTCGTTTCTTTCTTCGGCGACACTGGCGGCAACGGCGGATCGGTGCGCATCGGGGTGTGCGGCGTCTCCGCCTTCGGCGCCATCGGTGGGGGCGGCGGAGGCGTCTTCACGGACGCTCCCGTCGCCGAGTGCGGCACAGCCACCTTGGGCATATCGAGCTTCACCGCCTGCGGCTTGTCCGTCGCCTTCGTCACGGCAAAGCCCTTCGACAGCATCTGCCGTTCGACCTGTCCGCGTTGGATTGCGACCTGGTGAAGCTGCTGGGCGCCCTTCTGCTCCCGCAGGCGTTCGTCCTGGCTGATGCGCGTCAGCTTGACGCTGTTGTTCTGGTTCGCCTGGGTGAGCGGCGCCAGTACGGTGACGTTCTTGACATTCGTCACGTTGGTGACGTTGTTCCTGGTGATGTTGTTGACGATCTGCGTTTGCTGCACGAGCGTCTGCGGCGGCCGCGGCGCATCGCCGCGGAACCGGGCGGCGTAAAGCGAACGCATGTCGCGGTCCCAGTTCCGGTCCTCGGCGAAACGGTGGCGATAATAGGCATACAGCGGATCGTACCCGACTCGGCCGATGCGATAGTCGATCCACGGCACGAAGCCGCGCCGTTCATAGCGCGGGTCGAAGTAATCGCCGAAATAGTAATGCCCGAAGTCCGCACGCACGAACAGCGAGCCGAACAGGAAATCGGTTTGCACCACGTAGCGCGGCGTGTAGTACCAATCCGGCTGGGAGTATACGCCCCGCGCCACATAAATCGGCGCGAAAAGCAGGCCGCGCGCGCGCAGCGGGTAATCCCAGTGGCCGTCCACGAAAACATAGCCGCACGGCGTCCAGGCGTAATGGGCAGGTATCCAGACCCAGCCGAGGCGATAGCCGATCCAGTAACCCGGCCGCCAGAAGTAACGGTCCCGCCACACCCAGACGCCGGGCACGAACACGCTCGTCGGCTCCGGAGCGGGAACTGACGCGGCAGCTTCCAGCGGCTCGGGCGGCGGCGGCAGGTATTGCACTTCGTTTTGACCGGCGACGGTCCAAAAGCCCGGCGTCCATTGCCAGCCGCCGTTCGCCGCGCCCCAATGGCCGGGAACCCACTGTTCGTTCGGCGGCGGCACACGCCAGAAGCCGCTGATCCAGATGAAATCGCTGCGGTCGTCGTCCCACGACCAGTAGCCCGACATCCACTGCACGTTGTCCCCTTCCGGCTTCTGGTCCGGCGGCAGCTCCGCGATCGGCTCGGGCGGTTGCCGCGGCACGACCGGCGACGCGGTCGGCCGCTGGCTCGTCGGTTCAGCGTAGGCCTCGTGTACCGGACCGCGGGCGAGGACTTCGACGCCGTTGTCCTGACCGGTCGCTTCCTGTGTTTGGGCCACGGGCGACCACGCCAGCAAAAGCACGAGTCCCACCAACGCGGCGGGTGCGCAAATGTTGCGGATTCTCATGGAAATGCCTCGGAAAACGATTGTGGGGCGGTTCTCTGTCCAGGAGGTAAACGCCGCCACGAATGCCTCTTGCGCCGCGGCCGGGAGCCCAGTTCGTCAGGCCAACGCCCATGCGGCGACAGGTTCAGGGGTTACGTGCAAATGGAGTACCGCTTCTCATTTGCTTTTCACCAAATGAACGCAGAGTGGTCGCCTCGCTCCGCGAGGCGACCACCTAAAATTGATTATAGGCGAATTTAGGGATGAACGAATTCATGTTCCGGATGTCGCACCGTCAGAACGGGACACGGCGCTTTGCGGACAACTTTCTCCGTCGTGCTGCCGAGCAGCACGTGAGCCAAGCCGCTGTGTCCGTGTGTGCCCATGACGATGAGGTCGATGTCCGTTTCTTTCGCGAATTGCACGATCTCGTAGAACGGAGCGCCTTCACGCACCTCGGCGCGAATGCGGGCTCCGTCCAGGTGCAGGTCGGCGATCGCCTGCTCCAGTGCGGCCCGCGCATTCGCCGTGAGCTGTTCAACCGGCGGCAACATCGGCGGCGCGCCGGTGACGGCGTCGGGAAGGAAGAGCGCCAGGTCTTGAACGACGTGCAAAAGATACAGTTCCGCTTCGAACTTGTCCGCAAACGCCAGCGCGTAATTCAGCGCGTTGTGCGAATGCTTGCTGAAATCGGTGGGAATCAGAATGCGGTGCAAGTCGATCATGGTGAGTGGTGAGTAGTGAGTGGCGAGTGGTGAGTCGTACCACTCACCACTCACCAAACTACTACTGGCGAACGAGTTGATGAAACCGCTCGCGTAACTGCTTCGTGATCGGTCCGGGCTTGCCGCTGCCGACGGGCCGGCCGTCCACTTTCACAACCGGGATAACTTCGGCGGCGGTGCCGGTGAGAAAGCACTCGTCCGCCACATAGAGATCGTGGCGCGTGAGGGCCGTTTCCTTCACGCCGATGCCCGCATCGACGGCAAGCTCCATGACGGCGTTGCGCGTGACGCCCTCCAGAATGCCGGCGTCCGGCGGCGGCGTCAAAAGCCCGCCGTTCTTGACGAGGAAAATGTTATCGCCCGTGCATTCCGCCAATTCGCCCTTGTGGTTGAGCATCAACGCTTCCACGCAGCCGGCGCGAATGCCTTCCATTTTGGCGAGAATGTTATTCAGGTAGTTGAGCGACTTGATCCGCGGATTGACGGCGTTCGGGTGGTTGCGGATCGTAGCGGCGGTGACGATCTCCAGGCCGCTGTCGTACAACTCCTGCGGGTAGAGCGCGATGTCATCGACGATAATGATGATTTGCGGATCGGTCGTCTTGCGTGGGTCGAGCCCCAGCGTGCCGGCGCCGCGCGTGATCAGCAGGCGGATATAGCCGTTCCGCTTGTCATTCGCCCGGACCGTATCCACGATCGCCTGCGCCATCGCCTCGCGCGGCATGGGGATTTCAAGGTTGATGCTGCGGGCGCTGTCGTAGAGTCGATCGACGTGCTCGCGGATGCGAAAGACCTTGCCGTCGTAGACGCGGATGCCTTCGAACACCCCGTCGCCGTACAGGAGGCCGTGGTCATAAACGCTGATCTTGGCGTCGTTCTTGTCGAAGAACTTGCCGTTGATGTTGACCTTAGGCATGATTGCAGATTTCAGATTGCAGATTTGAGATTTGAAGACACCGATTCGATGCCCGCCTGGGGCCGCAAATCTGCAATCTGCAATCTGCAATCTGCAATCAAAGTTCGACACGCCCATTCACGAGCCGCACCGTGCGGTCCGTCTCGGCGGCGATGTCGAGGTTGTGTGTCACCATGATGATAGTCAGCCCGTCGCGGCGGTTCAAGTCGCGCAAGAGGCGGACGATTTCCGCGCCGGTGCCCGCGTTGAGGTTGCCCGTCGGCTTGTCGGCAAGCAGAATCCGCGGCTGATTCACCAGCGCTCGCGCGATGGCGGCGCGTTGCATCTCGCCGCCCGACAGCTCGCGCGGCTTGTGTTTGAATCGGTGCCCGAGACCGACCCGTTGCAACAGCTCGCCCGCCTGCCGCTTCAATGATCCCTTTTTGAAAAGGTAGCTCATGACCGAGTGGGCGATCATCTGCGGCATGAGGACGTTTTCGAGCGTGTTGAGTTCCGGCAGCAAGTGGTAGAACTGAAAAATGTAGCCGAACGTCTGATTCCGCAGCCGGTCGCGCCCTTCGTTCGGCAGGTTGTCGATGCGTTGCCCGTCGAGGTAGATTTCGCCGCGGTCCGGCCGGTCGAGCGTGCCGAGCAGGTGCAAGAGGGTGCTCTTGCCCGAACCGGATGCGCCGACGACGCTCAGAAACTCGCCCGATTGAACGTCGATGTCGAGGCCGGCAAGCACCGGCACTTCGACGGCGTCCTTGTGATAGGTCTTGTGCAAGTCCCGAGCGCTCAGCAACGGCGCCGGTTCGAGCATGGCGTTCGCTCCTCCGAAGCCGAAGGGTTGAATCCCGTGACCTGGACGTGTTTCCGTCATCCGTGACCTCCTCCCGGTATTCCCCGCCGGGGGCTGTTGGTGTTCATGGTCCCCGAGCCCCGTTCACGGGGCATGCGTCATGGCCCGAGCCCCGTTTACGGGGCTCGCCCGCGCAGCGGTATAGGCCCGCCGTTGACGGCGGGTCGCACAACGACCGGCGCCATCGCCCGAGCCCCGTTCACGGGGCTTGCCCGCGGAGCGGTATAGGCCCGCCGTTGACGGCGGGTCGCACGACAGCGAGCGCCATCACGTGAGCCCCGTTCACGGGGCTTCTCGATGTATCCGCCTTCAGGCCGCATCGCTCAAAGCGATCACAGCGAGAAGGCCCGTGAACGGGCCTCCTAACGATCCCAATCGCCGTCGGTTACCCGCCGTGCAACGGCGGGCCTAAACCGCTGCGCGGGCAAGCCCCGTGAACGGGGCTGTGGCGTTTTGGCGCTTCGCAACTGCGCAATCGCCGCGTTTTGGCGCTTCGCAACTGCGCAATCGCCGCGTTTTGGCGTTTCGCAACTGCGTAATCGCCGCGTTTTGGCGCTTCGCAACTGAGCAATCGTCGTCGTCATTCATACCGTAACGCACGAACCGGATGCAGCATGGCGGCGCGCAACGCCGGCAGCACGCTGAAGAACACCGCGATGCAAACAGCGCCGACGTTGACGAGCAGCACGCTCATCATCTGAATGTCGATGGGAATCTCGTTGAAGTAGTAGACGGAGCGGTCAAAAATTTCATGCCCCGTCCACTTCGTCAGCTTCTTCTCGATGCCGTTGATATTCGAGGTAATCAGCAGCCCAACGGCGGTGCCGAAGCCCGCGCCGACAACCCCGAGCAGCAAGCCGTAGCCCAGGAAGATTTTCATCACGCCGCCGTTCGACGCCCCGAGCGCTTTGAGAATCCCGATATCGCGCGTTTTTTCAACGACGATCATCGCGAAAATCGCCAGAATGCCGAAGCCGGCGACGCAGATGATCAGAAACAACAGAACATTGAGAATGCCCTTTTCAATGTCGATCGCGCTGAGCAGCGCGCCTTGCTTCTGCTCCCACGTCGAAACCAGGAAGAAGTCTTCGGGGAACAGCGTTTTGAGCCGCTCCGTGACCGCCTTGGCATCGTCGTAGTTGTGCAGCTTGATCTCGATGCTCGTCGCCTTGTTCTGCATCGTCCGCAGGTTTTGCAGTTCGTCGAGCGGGACGAAGACATACGAGCTGTCGTAGTCGCTCATTTCGGATTTGAAGTAGTCCGTGACCACAAACGTCGCCGGGACCGGTCGCGGTTGGCCGCCGCCCGCCATGCCGCTGACCATGTAAAGCGTTACCGGCGTGCCCGGCGGCACAACGCAGATGTCTTTCTCCGCCTCGTCGGCGTGGGCGTCGCGCCTGCGATAATGGGCGATGGCATGGCCGAGAATAATGCCCGTCGATTCAACCTCAATGTCAGGCGGCGGCGCCGGCGGCGGCTTGTCGCCGAACTCGAGCGGCGGATCGCGTAGTTGTAGGCGCGGCCGTTGCAGCACTTCGAGACGGTGCTTGGCGTCGGGCGTCAGGTCGAAACTCGGATTCGGACTGTCCTTTTGGCGCGTCAGATTCTCCGCAAAACCGCCGAGCTTGGCGCGCGCCTTGGCGTCCACGCCAACGACACGAACGTATTTCGTAAAAGGCTCGCCGTTGACGTCGAATTGAAGCAGCGCGAACGTCTCCAGCGTTGGCGCCAGCGCGGCGATCTTCTGGGCCAAGAACGGGTCGCTCTGAACCTTGGCGATCCACTGATTGGCGGACGGCATGCCTTCGGTCGATTTCGCTTCGACGACGACGTCGGAGAGGAATCCGTGCAAGCGATCCTTCAGCTTCGTGCTGAACCCGCTCATCACGCTGTTGACGACAATGAGCGTCGCGACGCCGAGCATCACGCTGATGATGCACGCTAAAGCGAGATAGCGCGTGCGCAGATAACGCCAGCAAAGGAGAAGCTTGTACATCGTCACCCATCCTTAGGTGACAGGGTGACAAGGCGACAGGGGTGACAAGGTGAATCGCTCGCTCACCTTGTCACCGTGTCACCCTGTCGCCTTGTCAGCGATTTCCGGCCGCAATAGCGGGAACAAGATCACGTCGCGGATCGTCTGCGTGTTCGTGAGCACCATCGCCAGGCGGTCAATGCCGACGCCGAGTCCGCCGGCGGGCGGCATGCCGTGGCGCAAGGCGCGCACGAAATCTTCATCCATCTTCGCCATCGACTCTTCTTCCGGCAGACCGGCGAGCTGTTGACGAAACGTCGCTTCCTGCATCACCGGGTCGTTCAGCTCCGTGTAAGCGTTCGCCAGCTCCATGCGCTGGACATACAACTCGAACCGTTCCGCAAGCGCCGGGTTGCCGCGTTTCCGCTTCGTGAGCGGGCAGAGCGACGCGGGGTAATCGTAGACGAAAATCGGGCCGGTCAGCTGGTCCTCGACGTGGTGCTCGAACAATTCGTGTACGAGCACGTCGTGCGCTTTCGGCGTCGCGGTTCCCGTCTTCGCGTCGCGCAGTTCGAGCGGCAGCTTCGATTCGACGGCGCGCCCGCGAACGGCGCTTTCGTCGTCGATATCGACGCCAACGTACGTGCGGAAGAGTTCGCCGTATGTCTTCCGCTGCCACGGCGGCGAGAAATCGACCACCGCGTCGCCGTAGGGCAGCTTCCGTCCGCCGCCGAGAGCGTCAACGCTGGCGAGGATCATCCCTTCGGTCAAATCCATCATCGAATGATAGTCGGCATACGACTGGTACAGCTCCATCATGGTGAATTCGGGGTTGTGGCGGGCATCGATGCCTTCGTTGCGGAAGACACGGCCGATCTCGTACACCTTCTCCATGCCGCCGACCAACAGCCGCTTCAAATGCAACTCCAACGCGATCCGCAAGTACAGATCAATGTCGAGCGCATTGTGGTGCGTGACGAACGGCCGGGCCGCAGCGCCGCCGGCGATGGCGTGCAGCGTCGGCGTCTCCACTTCGCAAAAACCCTGATCATCAAGGTAGCGCCGAATCGTCCGCAGAATGAGGACGCGCTTCCGCGCTCGGTCGAGCACTTCCGGGTTGTAGATCAAATCGAGATAGCGGTGCCGCAGGCGAAATTCCATGTCCTGCATGCCGCTGTGCTTATCGGGGTGCGGCGCCAACGACTTGCCCAGGAAATTGATTTTGTCCGCGAAGATCGTCGGCTCGCCGCGGCGTGTTTTGCCGAACGTGCCGTCCACGCCAAGCAGGTCGCCGAGATCAAGCTGCTCCGCGACCTTCCAGCCTTCTTCGCCAACTTGCTTCTGACCGATGAGCACTTGAATCTGTCCGCGCTCGCCGTCGCGCATCGGCGTCGTCCAATCCCAAAGATCGACGAAATACGCTTTGCCCTGATCGCGGCGGCGCACGATGCGCCCGGCGGCGCGAACGCGAGGCCTTTCTGAGTCGGGTGCATCGCCAGGCAACTTCAGGATGTCGCCAATCGGCATGTGACCGTCGAAGCGCCCACCCCACGGATCGACGCCGAGCTCCTCAATGCGGCGCAACTTGTCCGAACGGCTGGCTTCAAAGGTATCGGTAGGTGCAGTCACCGGCGGAGAACTTTCGTAAGTGTGGAAACCTGGCGAAGAAGATGCGCCAACGGTGAGAGTTGGATTCTAGTCGGGACGCGCATTGTGTCAATTCGAGTAAGGACTTGCGGTCCGCGAACGGCGCTGTTTCACCGGTTGCTGCATCCGTTGATTCTTCAGTGGACCACAGCGTTCCTGTTATCACCGAACGCCGCGACAGATATCTCCGAATTTCGCAAGAAGAATCACCGAATTCGGCACCAACGGCAGTTGACACGCATACGATACTTCTGTACACTTTCAGCTGACGGCTCGACGAATAATGGTGTCTTTTCGTGGTGTTTTTGACGCGGCTTTCAAGAGAACCTCAACAAATTGCACGCTTTTCTGCGGGCGGACACCTGGAAGTCATTGAAAATGAATAGCTTACGACGACCGATGTCCGGTCGATCCCTGCCTCCTTCAACGCAAGCCGTTTGCAGCAAACGACAAGGGGAAAATGTCCGGTTGAAAAACCGGACAAAACCGGACATCGCTTGGACACGGCGGCTCGCTTACTAGTTCGCAGACAACACGCACGCTCGGTGTCGCTTCGACGTCTTGAATTGCGCTCGTGCTTCGCCAAGCGCGTTCTGGGCCGGTCCGCGAAACGGAGATCAGCTAACTGTTGACGACCCCTTGGCGCCGCCTTACGCTGTCCGTACTTCCCTCCTTCCGAGGACACTACGATGAAGGGCTTTCTCTCTCTCCTCCTCGTGCTGATCGGCGGCACGTACCTCACTCTCGCCGCGGCAGACAAGGAGCCGGCAGCCAAGTCGGAAGACAAACGGCTCGGCGAGCCGAAAACGCTCAACGGCTACTTTCCGATGAAAGTGCCCGAGAGCAAAGCAGCGTGGGAGAAACGGCGTAAGGAACTGCGGGAACAGGTCCTCGTCGCCACCGGCCTCTGGCCGCTGCCGGAGAAGACGCCGCTTCATCCCGTCATCCACGGCAAGATTGACCGCGATGACTACACCGTGGAAAAAGTCTTCTTCGCCAGCTATCCCGGTCACTACGTGAGCGGCAGCCTCTATCGTCCCAAGGCGAGCGGGCAGCATAAGTTGCCCGGTGTGCTCTGCCCGCACGGCCACTGGCAGAACGGTCGCTTTTACGACGCCGGCGAGAAGGCAGCCGAAGAGCAAATCAAGATCGGCGCCGAAAAGACGGTCGAAGGCGCACGTTATCCCCTTCAAGCCCGCTGCGCCATGCTCGCACGCATGGGCTGCGTCGTTTTCCATTACGACATGGTCGGCGTCGCCGACAGCCAGCCGATCGGACATCGCCTCGGCTTCGCGGACGCGGAGGCCGAGCTGCGGCTGCAAAGTTTCATGGGCCTGCAAACCTGGAACAGCATCCGCTCGTTGGATTTCCTTCTCAGTCTGCCCGAAGTCGATCCGGCGCGCATCGGAGTCACCGGCGCCAGCGGCGGCGGCACCCAGACGTTCATGCTCTGCGCGGTCGACGATCGCCCCACCGTCGCCTTCCCCGCGGTGATGGTCTCGACAGCGATGCAAGGCGGCTGCGTTTGCGAGAACTGTTCGTACCTGCGACAGAACACCGGCAATATTGAGCTAGCCGCTCTGTTCGCCCCGAAGCCGCTGGCCATGAGTGGCGCCGACGATTGGACGAAAGAGATTGAAAAGAAAGGTCTGCCGGAGTTGAAGGCCCTTTACAAGTTGTACGACGCTGAGGACCGCGTCGCGGCGAAGTGCTGGCCGCAGTTCCAACATAACTACAACCAGGTCAGCCGCGAATTCATGTACACGTGGTTCAACAAGCACTTCAACCTCGGACAGCCGGAGCCTGTTGTCGAGAAGCCATTCGTGCCGGTGCCGCCGAGGGAATTGTCGGTGTACGACGAGCAGCACCCGCGGCCGAGCGATACGGTGGATGCTGGCGGATTGCGAAAGTACCTGACCGCGGCCGCCGCGAAGCAGATGGCGGACCTCCAACCGAAGAACGCGGCGAGCTTGGCGAAGTATCGCGAAGTCGTCGGCACAGCGCTTCGCGTCATGGTCGGCGGCGGCTTGCCGGATAAGGTGGAAGCACGGTCGCCGCAAGAAGAAAAGATCGGCGATGTCACCGTCCATCGCTCCGTCCTGACGCGGCCCGGTGAAGGGGACGCAGTGCCGTCTCTCGGCTTGGTCCCGCCTGGCTTCAACGGCACGGTAACGATTTGGATTCACCCGAAGGGCCGAGCGAGCCTCCTCGAAAATGGCAAGATCGTCCCGGCGGCGCAGGCGATTCTCGAAATGAAGTCGGCGATTATGGCTATTGACTGCCTACGCACCGGCGAGCAGATGGGCGACCGGCCGTACAAGGTGGACGATAAGTTCGCGGGCTTCACGTTCGGCTACAATCGGCCACTTCTCGCGGAGCGTGTCCGCGACATCCTGACTGCGGTGGCGACGGTGAAAACCGTTCTGAAACCGAAAAAGATTAACCTCATCGGCTGGAAAGAGGCTGGACCGTGGGCGCTGCTAGCGCGCGCACTGTGTGACGACGCAGTGGCAAATACGGCCGTGGATCTGAACGGGTTCGCGTTCGACGATGTGCGCAACACGTCGGAGTCTATGATGTTGCCCGGCGCACTCAAGTATGCCGGCGTTCAGGGACTTGCCATGTTGTGCGCGCCTGGGAAACTGTACGTGCATAACGACGCGCACGCGGCCAATCAGACCGAGCTGATAGTCACCTTCGCGCGTCTCGGCGGCACGCTCGTCCTTCGTTACGACTTGGTGGACGAGCGCGGAGTTATCGATTGGCTCCTCAAGTAGCCTTGGCGCGTGAGGAGTAGGCGAGTCGCACGCATCCAGGTCGGAACGGAGGCAGCCATGCCCACGGCGGGCGACATTCTGATCGTCGGCGGCGGCGTCATCGGCACGAGCATCGCGTACCATTTGGCGTCGCGCAAGGTCGGCAAAGTCGTCCTCCTGGAGAAGAGTTTTCTCGGCGCCGGGTCTAGCGGCAAGTCCGGCGCGATCATCCGTCAGCACTATTCCAACCGCCTCACCGCCGCGATGGCCCAGAAGAGCCTGCGTGTTTTCGAGACCTTCGATCAGCAGATTGGCGGCCCGTCCGTGTTCACACACACCGGCATGGTGCTCGTCGTCAACGAACGCGACAGGGCCGGACTCGACGCCAACCTTGCCATGCAGCGTGAGCTGGGCATCGACGTGCGCCTGATTTCCGCCGAGGAATTGACCGAGATCGACCCGAACGCCCGTCTTGGCGACGGGGAGATCGCGGCCTTCGAAGCCGAGGCCGGCTACGTCGAGGCGGTGCAGGTCGTGGCCTCGTTCGCGGACGCTGCACGGCGGAACGGCGCTGACATTCGCCAGGGGGTGGAAGTGCGATCCGTCATTGTCGACGGCGGCCGAGCAGTGGGCGTCGAAACCAACGAGGGACGTTACGAAGCCGGGACCATCGTCCTTGCCACCGGCGCCTGGGCCGCGCGTCTGGCGAAGGACATCGGCCTGACGCTGCGCGTGCAAGCGTGCCGCACGCAGGTTGCTTTGTTCCGCCGCCCCGTCGATTCAGGCCGTCGCGGCGTGGTGTACGGCGACTTCGTGCAAGGCATTTATTTCAAACCGACACACGGGCACATGATCCACGCCGGCAGCCTCGCGGGCGAGGAGATCAACAATCCCGTCGATCCCGACCAGTACAACGAAGCCGCGGATGGCGATTGGCTGCCCCATGTCCGGCAACGCTTGAGCCGGCGTTATCCGACGATGCACCGTGGTTACGGACGCGGCGGCTACGGCGCCCTCTACGGCATCACGCCTGACTGGCATCCGATTCTCGATCGACTTCCCGACATTGAAGGAGCGTACTGTGCCGTGGGTTTCAGCGGCCACGGCTTCAAGATGTCGCCGATCGTCGGCCAGCTCATGTCGGAGCTGATTGTGGATCGCCAGGCAAAGACACTTGATATCGCAGCGTTGCGGTTGGGGCGGTTTGAAGCAGTCGAGCTTGTGAAAACCGGCTACGCCTACGGCGTGATGGGCTGAGCCAATCGTTGGGGAACGCAACGGTTGCGACAAGCACACGGGCGTTTTGCGGTCGTGGAACGGAAGGACTTTGCCGAATGCTCTTTCTTTCCCATCCGGCCAGCTTAGAATGAGCAGCCGGTTCCTATGCGACCCGTGAGCCCGATGCGCTGTCGCGGCAAGACCTGCTCCCGCGCTCGCGCCTCGGGTTCCCTAACGATACGTGCTTGAATGCCCCTCAGTTATATTGTCCGGCACGGCGTCACGCGGTTTCTCGGCAAGTACGACGCCGAAGGCGACGCGGCATTTCCGCGCGGCGTCGAGGTTGTCATTCGCACGGACCGCGGCCAGGAAATCGGCGAAGTCCTCTGTGAGGCGACGCCGAAGGCGCTGGAGCTGCTGTCGGAGCCCACCGGCGGCAAAATCGTGCGGAGCATTACGACCGCGGATCGAGAGCACCTTGAAAAGCACCGCGATGCTGAACGCCGTGAATTCGAGACGTGCCGAAGCTTGGTCGAGCAACGCAAACTCCAGATGGAGCTGGTGGACGTAGAGCATCTGTTCGGGGGCGAACGAATTGTCTTCTACTTTCTGGCAGAGAAGCGCGTTGATTTCCGCGAGTTGGTCAAAGACTTGGCGCGCGAGTTCCAAACGCGCATCGAGATGCGACAAATCGGCGTGCGCGACGAAGCGAAGCTGCTGGCGGATTACGGCGATTGCGGCAAGCCGGTCTGCTGCAACACGCACATGGCCGTCATGCCGCCTGTGTCGATGCGGATGGCCAAGCTCCAAAAGTCCACACTCGATCCGACGAAGATTTCCGGACGCTGCGGCCGACTAAAGTGTTGCCTTCGGTTCGAAATGGAAGTATACGAAGAATTCCAGAAGGAACTGCCGCCGATTGGCACACGGATCCTGACGGCGAAAGGCCAGGGGCGAGTGCTTGCCCAGGAGATTCTCGCCCGCAAGGTGCTCACCGAATTTGAAGACGGCCGTCGCATCCTCGTGGCGGCCGCCGAGATTCTGACACGCCTGAAGTAGTGGTCCGTGGTCCGTCGCGTCGGACCACTCACCACGGACAACGGACCACTGACGACTATGGCCATGACGATGTTCCACCCGGGCCTGGCCGAGATCGTGCGGCGCGACCCTCGCTATACCTACGAAGCGTACGAGTTCATGTTCGCCGCGCTGGCGCACACGCAACAGCGGCTTGGGCGCGTGCCCGACGAGCCCGTGGCGGGAGAGCCGCCGCCCCAGCACCACGTATCTGGACCGGAGTTGCTGGCCGGGGTTCGTGAGTTGGCCCTGCGCGAATTCGGCTTGATGGCCCGCACCGTCTTCAGGCTCTGGGGCATCCAGCGGACCGATGATTTTGGCGAGATCGTTTTCAACCTTGTCGAATCCGGCCTGATGAGCAAGACGGACGACGACTGCCGGGCCGATTTCCACGATCTTTACGACCTGGATGAGGCGCTGGTCGAGGGATACGAAATCCAGCTCGACGCGGAGTAAGAACATGACGTTCGCCAAGGTGCGGCTGCTCGCGGCCGGCATCCTGTTTTTCGCGTGGATCGCCGTTCTTGGGTATATGGCGTTTACGACGGGTAAGCCCGTTGTTATCTCGCGGCCGCAAATCCTCGTTTCCAGTTTAATTGTCGTGGCTCAGGTCAACTCATTCGATGGTCCGGTCAAGGTCGTGGATGCGCCGGGGGATCCACAGGAAGCGGACAAATTGACGGGCAACGAGATCGTCGTAACGAATCTCGCCGCCGCCGAGGTTCGGGGAGCAGAACGCGTCCCCGGGCTCTATATCTTGCCGTTACAACGGACTGGCGACACGTATCAGGTCGCGCCGACGCCGCCGTCGCCAGGATTCCACAGCGGGCCCGCGGGGTCGCCGCGCATCTATCCGGCGAATTCGCAAACCCTCGCACAACTCGCGACGATTCCGCGCCCGTAAATCGCTTCTCTCCTGGTCAAGGCGCCAACGCAAGCGCGAGCAACAGCGACGCGACGAAAAGCAGCCAGCAGACCACGTTCGGCACGCGCAGCGCGTATTGCACGGACTTCCGTCGCGCGTACGCATCCATCCATCGCGGCAAGAACAGACTACCCACGGAGCCGAGACCAAACATCGCTCCGTAGGCCGTGCCCCGGTGCGAGGGGAACTGTTTGAACAACAGCGCAACCAGCGTTGGAAAAATCGGCCCAAGCGCCGCGCCCAGGAGGATCAGTCCGAAGCCCGCATTGGCGCGGCTGCCGGCGCCCGCGAGATCGCCCAAGGCGATGGCGGCGACAATCGCCAGCACGCAAATCAGGATCGCGTTCCAACTCTCGTTCAGTCCGCCGCCGTGTTGCCAAAGGGCGGTCAAGAGCCGAGCGCCAAGAAACGCCAGCCAAAATCCGGCCAGAACTAACGCGGCGCGCCGTTCTCGGTACCCCAGGTCGGTCAAGTACTTGATCGCCCATGTGCTCACCGACCACTCCAGCGGACCGTAGAGCAAGAAAACGAGTGCGGCCAACCAGAGTAAAGGGCTGCCGAATACATTTTCCAGATGCGCGCTTTGAGGCTCGATCGCGCCGAATTGTCCGGAAGGCGCCACGCTTGCGAGGACCACGGGGACGAAGAAAATCGCCGCTACGATGCCAAGCGTTCGCCGTAAATCGAGCCCACGCATCATGAGGTCGATCAAGGCGGGCGTTACCAGCGCCCCCAACCCGAAAAACACGTTGCCCAAGTTCAGCGACGCGGCGAGATCGGTGTTCTTGCCGAAAAACGCAAGCGGCATCAAGACGATCGTGGCCGCACTGATGCAGGCGCCGCCCAAACCGATCGCCAGCACGGAGAACAGCGTGGCAAAATAACTGGGTCGCGTTGGCAAGAAGAGCAACGCCGCGGCGGTCAACAGGCCGCCCGCGATCAGGACGATACGCGGCGACAAGACGTCGCACAGCGCCCCGCTCAGGAACATCATCGGAATCAGGGCGAGACTCAGTGCGGTAAACAAACCGTTGATCTGCGCTTCGTCGAGACCCTGGCGCTTGGAGAGCGGCCCGCGGAGGCTGGGCAGCAGCGCAAACACCATGCCGACGACAAAGGCGCCGCTGATGCAAACCGCGGTGATCGCCTGGAAGCCGGTCATGGGGAAGATCTCCGATCCGCGGGAGCGGGGCGGCCGTCGTGTCAACGTAGAGGAAACGGGGCCGGAAGCGAGCCAATGGGGTTCACCCTGCCCCTCTTCCCTATTCCCGTCGCAATCCATTCAATAAGAAGAGCATGCTGCCGTTGACCGCGTTCGCGCCCGCTACTAAGCAGTACGTTCGGCGCCACCGGACATTTGACGGCGGCGCTCGGAACGAACTTTCCGCGACACCGCGTGTCCATAACACAGGCGAGGCTGTGTGGAGGAATTGACGGTTTGCAGGACCACCCAGCCCCGCGCCACGAAATGCAGCGTTGCAATGGGTGGGGGACAAGGCGGGTAATCACACAAGGTGTGGCATCGAACGGCCGGGAGAGGTGTGCGCGTGTGATCGCAAAGAGCAGCCTGCGGAAGGTAGGGACACGGCGGCTTTTCGCCTTGCAACAGTTATACCGCCCTTCTATACTGAGCTTTTTCACGCGATTCCCTCGGCCGGCAGGGCGGTGGGCCTGCGCCAAACTATAGTGACACTTTCCACTTGCGCGGCGCTAGCGTAGCTCAACGGCAGAGCACCGGTTTTGTAAACCGGTGGTTGTGGGTTCAAGTCCCACCGCTAGCTTCCAGACGTGAAAAGGGTGCCTGGAACCTTGCGGTACGGGCCGCCTTTTTCAACGGGGACACGGGCAGATGGCCGAGCGGCCAATGGCACCAGACTGTAAATCTGGCGGGTTATCCCTACGCAGGTTCGAATCCTGCTCTGCCCACTGAAAAAGTAGGCAGTGGGCAGTGGGCAGCACAGCGTGGGACAATACCGCACGAGTTCTTCACTGCCTACTGCACACTGCTCACTACACCCGCGGGTGTAGCTCAATGGCAGAGCACCTGCCTTCCAAGCAGGCTACGAGGGTACGATTCCCTTCACCCGCTTCGAACAGCTCGCGGATTGGCGCGGCCGCTCAGCCGCAGGCAGCGCGGTGAGAGGTCGCTGCTTTAGCTCAGTGGTAGAGCGCGTCCTTGGTAAGGACGAGGTCCTGGGTTCAACCCCCAGAAGCAGCTTTTGGGATACGAAGGAAGGTCTTCATTGCGATCTGTCCCGCTCATCGACCAGGCGGGACACACGACTCTTTGAAATTGCGGAGGTACGATGGCAAAGGACGTTTTCACGCGCACCAAGCCGCACGTCAACGTTGGCACGATTGGTCACATCGACCACGGCAAGACAACGCTGACGGCTGCGATCGTGGCTCGTCAGGCGCAAAAGAACAAAGTGGCGAAGGTCAAGAGCTACGCGGAAATCGCCAAGGGCGGTACCGTCCGCGACGAGAACAAGACCGTCACGATCGCCGTCGCTCACGTGGAGTACGAGACGCCGAATCGGCACTACGCCCACATCGACTGCCCGGGCCACGCCGACTACATCAAGAACATGATCACCGGGGCGGCCCAAATGGACGGCGCCATCCTGGTTGTGGCGGCGAATGACGGCCCCATGCCACAAACGCGCGAGCACATCCTGCTCGCGCGTCAAGTCGGTGTGCCGCGTATTGTCGTCTTTCTCAACAAGATCGACACGGTAGACGACCCGGAGCTGCTCGAGCTCGTCGAGTTGGAGCTGCGCGAACTGCTCAACAAGTACGAGTTCCCGGGCGACGAGATTCCGATTATTCGCGGCAGCTCGAAGCCGGCACTCGACTCCAACGGCAAGGATGACGCGGCGTGCAAGTGCATCGATGACTTGATGAACGCGCTCGACACCTATATCCCCACGCCGCAGCGCGAAGAGGACAAGCCGTTCCTGATGAGCATCGAAGACGTGTTCTCCATTAAGGGCCGCGGCACCGTGGGCACGGGCCGTATCGAGCGCGGCAAGATCAAGGTCGGCGACGAAGCCGAGATCGTCGGCCTGATGAAAGCGCCGCGCAAGACCGTGGTCACCGGCGTCGAGATGTTCAACAAGACGTTGGACTTCGGCCTCGCCGGCGACAATGTGGGCGTACTGCTTCGCGGTCTTGAGCGCACGGACCTGGAGCGCGGCCAGGTGTTGGCCAAACCCGGTTCCATCACGCCGCACACGAAGTTCGAGGCCCAGGTGTACGTCCTGGCAAAGGAAGAAGGCGGCCGGCACACGCCCTTTTTCAGCGGCTACCGCCCGCAGTTCTACTTCCGAACCACGGACGTGACCGGCACGGCCACGCTGCCGGAGGGCATTGAAATGTGCATGCCGGGTGACAACGTCAAGATGACGGTCCAGTTGTTGCCCGATTCGCCGATTGCCATGGAGGAAAACCTCCGCTTCGCTATCCGCGAAGGCGGCCGTACCGTCGGCTCCGGCGTCGTAACGAAGATTTTGGAATAAGCCGCGTAGGCTCACAGAAACAAGAAACTAGAAACCAGGGTTGTGCCCGCGGTTTCTAGTTTCTTGTTTGTGCTTTTGTCCTGGGGTGCTTCGATGCGTGAATTCGTCTGGCTGGAATGCACCGTGTGCGGCGCGCGCAACTACCGCACCAATAAAGAAACTCGCGGCGCCGAGCGGCTCGAACTCAAAAAGTTCTGCCGCAAGGAACGGAAGCACACGCCGCATAAGGAATCGCGGAAGAAATGATTGCAGATTACAGATTTGCGATTACAGATTGCAAGCGAAACGCGGCGAGATGTCGCTGCGAAAGTGTCCGTTCTTGCTGAAATCTGCAATCTGAAATCTGCAATCTGCAATGCGACGAAGGGGTGTAGCTCAATTGGCAGAGCAGCGGTCTCCAAAACCGCAGGTTGAGCGTTCGAGTCGCTCCGCCCCTGCTGGCATTTTCGATTTGGGATCGGTGTTCGCGGAAACGGGCTAGGGAAAGCCCGTGCGGCGGACAACGGGAATCGAAAATCCAAAACTGAAGGATTTGACATGGCCGTGGCAACGAAGCAGAGCCCTGAGACGAGCGCCGCCAGCATGCTGGACCGCCTGCCCGTGGCGTGTTTGGCGGGGTTGGTGTACGTCGTCGGCAGCCTGGCGATTGTGTTCAAGCTGCTGCCGACTCTGTGGCGTGAAGTGCTGCATGCTCCCGACGTGCCGGGCATGCAAGCGCTGTTAGCGCTGCTGATGGTTGCGGCGGCGGTTGGTTTGATTTATCTCGGCGCGCGGTTGCTTGGCCCGCGGCAACTTCCGGGACTGCGGGGAGGCGTTGCCGTAGGCCTCGTCGGCCTCTTCCTGATCGTGGTCGTCGTTCGTTGGATTGGCTTTATCTTTCAGAGCTTAATCGTCGCAAACAATTGGTTCGGCGCGTCGAGTGTCATGGCCGCCGCTGCCCTCACGGGCGTAGTGGGTTTGGCGCTCCTGATCTATCTTGTTCGCCTCTTCCTCAAGCCCACGTTCGAGCGCCGGCTTGTCGGCTTGGAAGAGCAGGGATGGTTCAGCGCGACGTTCTACAAGCGGAGCCAAGGCCAAAGGGTCCGCCGCGGCACCATGCTCGGCCTGCTCATCATCGTCGGCTGCGGCATCTACACAATGCTGCACCGCGGGTTGGTGGAGCCGGGCGCCAGTTGGGAAATGTCGATACCGTTTACGGGCCGCGAGGTCGTAAAGGATCCGGGCGATACCAGTCTCGCAAAAGGTTCGGAGCTCGACGCGCGCGAGTTCCAGGCCGCGAACGCGGATTTGAAGCAGTTTGTGAAGATCGCCAAGCAAAACGATTCCGAACTCGCCGTGAACAGCGTGGTCCCGCGCGACAAGTACGACGCCGAGGTCAAGAAGTTGCGTGACGAAGGGTCGATTCCGGCGGACACCGCGCTGCCAATCCCCGCCACCGGCACGACCAAGTATCAGACGTTTACCCTTTTGCCCGATATCCAATTCACGCTCCCTCTCATCCTGGGCGCCTTGGCGCTTTGGTTGTCCTGGCGCATAGTGAATTATCCCACTTTTGCGGATTTTCTCATCGCCACGGAAGCGGAACTGAATAAAGTGTCGTGGACGACTCGCCGGCGACTCGTGCAGGACACAATCGTCGTGCTCGTGACGGTGGTGCTCCTGACGGTGTTCCTGCTCGTAGTCGATACCCTGTGGAGCTTCGTGTTGGGCGACAAGGTGTTGAAGGTGCTGCGGTTGGACAACACGAAGGCGAAACAAGAAGAGAAAGCCGACCAGGAACAACCGTGGTAGCTTCCGACCTCGCCCGCCGGCCGGCGTGGAAGCGGTAAGTGCAACATGACCGACGATTTGCCAAGTTCGAAAGAACCGGATGCGGAACCGCCAGCGGAGAAGCCGCGCCGTGAGGAGCCGCCAACGGTGGACTACGTCCCGCCGGAAGACGAAGTGGATACGCCGCCGGACAACGCGCCCGAGCCGCCGAGTGAGCCGGCAGCCCAGGCGCCGAGTCCCAACGGCGCCGCGACGGCGCCGAGCAACAAACATTGGTATGTCGTCAAGGTCCAAAGCGGCCGCGAAGAGTCGATCAAAGACGCCATCGAACGCCGCGTGAAGATCGAGGGCTTGGAAGAATTCTTCGGCCAGATCATCATCCCGGTCGAGAAGGTCGTCGAGATGCGGAACGGCAAGCGCGTCACGAAAGAGCGCAAGCTGTACCCCGGCTATCTGATGGTGGAAGTGGAGTACAACGACCGCATCTTGTACCTCTTCCGCGAGACTTCGGGCGTCGGCGATTTTGTCGGCGCCTCGGTCAACCGCGCGCCGCAACCGATGCCCGAGCGCGAAGTTGAGCGCATGCTTGGCCGGCAAGGGGAAGAAGTGCCGGGCGTCAAGCACGGCAAACCGAAGTTCGACCGCGGCGACCGGGTCAAAGTCAAGGATGGCACCTTCGCAGGCATGGAAGGCGAGATCAAGGAAATCATTGAGGCCAAGGGCCTGGTCAAGGTCGAGTTGACGATTTTCGGCCGGCCGGTGCCGGTGGAATTGGAATACTGGCAGGTGGAGCAAGTGTAATTGGTGAGTGGTGCGTGGTGAGTAGTGAGTGGTGCAGCAACCACTCACCACTCACCACGCACCATTCACTACTCACCAGGGCAAACGATGGCGAAGCACGTAACCGGACAGATCAAATTGCAATGTGTCGGCGGCATCGCGACGCCGGCGCCGCCGGTGGGGCCGGCGCTTGGGCAGCACGGCGTGAACATCGGCGCGTTTGTGTCGCAGTTCAACGACCGCACGAAGGACATGCGTGGCATCATGATCCCGGTGGTCATCACCGTATACAGCGACCGCAGCTTTGAGTTCATCGTCAAGAGCCCGCCTGCGGCGATCTTGATCAAACAGGCGGCCGGCATTCCGCTTGAAAAGAAAAAGGGCGGCGAGTTCATCCCGGCCGGGGAGAAGACAAAGGGCTCGGGGAAGTACAAAGGCTTCAAGGTGACGCCGGCACAGATCAAAGACATCGCGCAGAGGAAGCTGCAGGACCTCAACGCCAGCGACCTGGAGCACGCGACGCGGATTATTGCCGGCACGGCGCGTAGTCTTGGGATCGCTGTCGAAGGCTAACCCTCATAGAACATTGGAACACGCCGCGGTCCTGAAATCGTTGGGATCGCGTGCGACGTTCTTTTTTTTGACTTCTGAGAACAGAACGATCATGGCGAAGAAGAAAACCGAAGCCGCTCCGGACGCTGCGCCTGAAGCAGCGGCGGCTAACGCCGCTGAGGCGCCGGCCGTTGGCGCGGAGCCGAAGAAGGCGAAGGCGCCGAAAGCTCCCAAGGAACCAAAGACGAAGCCGGACGCGCCGGCCGCCGCTTCGCCCGCTGCCAAGGGCGATGGGCCTGCTGCCCCCGCCGTGCCCGCGCCGGTCGCCGCACCGACCGAGGGTGGCGTCAAGAAGAAGGGTAAGAAGCCCGGTGTGGCGCCGCGCCTCGGCAAGAAGCTCAAGTCGCACCTGAAAAACATTCAGCAGAAGATCGGCAAGGAGGGCTCGCGGCCGCTCAAGTTGGCAATCAACCTCCTGAAGCAGATCAAGCGAGCCAAATTCGACGAAACCGTCGAGATCCATATGTGGCTCGGCGTGGACACCACGCAAAATGACCAAATGGTCCGCGGCAGCGTCGCCTTGCCGCACGGCATCGGCAAGTCGGTCCGCGTGATCGTCTTCTGCCAAGGCGACAACATCGGTAAGGCGAAGGAAGCCGGCGCCGACGAAGCGGGCGCCGACGATCTGGTCAAAAAGGTCCAAGGCGGCTGGCTCGACTTCGACGTCGCCCTGGCGATGCAAGACATGATGGGCCAGGTCAGCCGCTTGGGCCGCACTCTCGGTCCGCGCGGCTTGATGCCGACGCCGAAGGCCGGGACCGTCATTACTGCCGGAGGAGACGTCGGCGCGTCCGTCCGCGAGTTCAAGGCCGGCAAGGTCGAGTACCGCGCCGACAAGGGCGGCAACGTCCACGCCGGCGTCGGCAAAATGAGCTTCGACGAGCAAAAGCTGGCCGACAACATCACCGCCTTTGTGGATCAAGTGAAAGCCGCCAAGCCCGCAAGCGTCAAGGGGCACTACATTAAGTCGATCACGCTATCCGCGACGATGACGCCGGGAATTCCGGTATCGATGTAACGTCGTTCGTCTCGGTTTCTTGAAATTGAGCGCCGCTATGAGCAAGCAAATGAAGCAGATGGAAATGGATGTCTTGAAGGACACGTTCAAAGGCGTGCGCGACATGGTCGTGCTGTCGGTGAAGGGAGTGAACGCGATCGTCGACAACACCGTGCGCCATTCGCTGCGCAAGAGAAACATCCGCATGAAGGTGGTGAAAAACAGCCTGACGCGGCGTGTGTTCGGCGACATGGGCTTCAGCATCAAGGACGACTCGCCGTTCTGGGTCGGCACCACGGTGATCGCGTGGGGCGCCGGCAGCCTTGGCGAGTTGAGCAAGGCCATCGACGCCGAGTTCAAGGGTAAACAAGCGGCCGGGCTTAAAGACAAGTTGACGGTCAAGGGCGCGATTTCCGACGGCGCTCCCGTCGCCTTCGAACTTGCCGTCAAGATGCCGACGCGGGCGGAGGCGATCGCCAACATCATTGGGCTCGCCCTGGCGCCGGCAGCCCGGTTGCTCGGCCAGATCACCGGACCGGCATCGTCGCTGGCGAGCCAAATCAAGAGCATCAGCGAAAAGCCGGGCGAACCCGCCGCCCCCGCCAATGCGTCATAGACGAAACACGCAAACGCCCACGGACTGCGTTCCGTGGGACGCATCGACTCACGAGCAAGCTATTACGCAAGTCGCTGCACGCTTCAGCAGCACTGCACGAGAAAGGACGAGATGGCAATGGCAGAAGGCACCTGGGCACCCGACATCACGGAGTTGGGTGACAAAATTGTCGCGCTGACGGTCGCCAAGGCCGTCGAGTTGGGCGACTATCTTGAAAAGAAACACGGCATCAAGCCGGCCGCCGCGGGAGTCGCGGTCATGCCGGGCGGCGGCGGGGGCGGCCCCGCGGAAAAGCCGGCCGAGAAGACCGAGTTCACGGTCTCCCTCGACGGCTTCGACCCCGCCAAGAAGATCAACGTCATCAAGGTGGTCCGCGAGATCACCGGGCTTGGACTCAAGGAAGCGAAGGACCTGGTCGAAGGCGCCCCCAAGGCGGTCAAGGAGAACATCGCCAAGGAAGAAGCCGAGGCGATCAAAAAGAAGCTCGAAGACGGGGGCGCGAAAGTATCGCTCAAGTAGGGATGCGACCGTTGCACAAGCCGGCAGCTTGTGCTACCTTAAGTGGTCCCCTACAATAATTAATCGCTCGGAGGCGCTTGGAACTATCAGGCAAGACGAGGGCGAGTGGGGGTGTGACTCCCCGGTTCAAACGCGGCGATTGTTTGAACCGAGGCCTAACGCCCGCGCTCGCCGATTGCCTTTTGGTTCACCCATCCTCAAAACGGAGTTCAGGCACGGCGGCGGCCGGCGGGGTGCTCTGGGACGTCCCCCGCGTAGGACCGCCGAATAGCAACCTGAAATCTGGGGTCGGGAGTCCGTGGACTCCAGGATTCCCAACCCGAATTTCAGGCGGACACGTTGTTCATCGGTGGGACACAGCGTGCTGCTCGTTACTCAACCCCTTTGCACGCGACGGCGGCCTCGGTCGCCGCGCGGCCCGGAACGTACCGAATTGTTCGCCAGCGAGACACTCGTTACCAAAGCGGCCTTCACGTCGGGAAATCGGGACGGGAACTCTATGCAAAGGTTCCGGTCCCCCGTTCCCGTCGCGAAGGCCGTTTACTGCTGCGCCCCGCGAGACACGCGACACACTCCATTGACCGCAACCGACCGATGACGGAGAACCTACGGGCTGAATAGGGTCGTTCAGCGCCGGCGGTTCCCTTTTGTCATCGCATGGGAGGAGCACGAGTTATGCCCATCCCGGCACAACGCACGATACTTCCGCAACAAGTTCGCAACTTCGGCCGCTTCGGCGACGCCGTTGAGGTTCCCGCACTCACGGACATCCAGACAAAGTCGTACGACCGCTTTCTTCAGCTCGAAACGCAGCCGGAAAAGCGCACCGCGACCGGCCTTGAAGGCGTGCTCCGCGAGATTTTCCCGATCGAGAGCTACGACAAGACGATAAACCTGCAATACCTCCGCTATGAGCTAGGCAAACCGCGCTACAGCCCCGACGAGTGCCGGCAGCTTCGCCTCACCTACGGCCGGCCGTTTCGCGTCTGGCTGCGGCTGAACAAAGAGCAGCCGGTGGAGGAAGAAGTTTATCTGGGCGACATGCCGATCATGATCGGCGGCGGCGAGTTCATCATCAACGGCGCCGAACGCGTTGTCGTCAGCCAACTCCACCGCTCGCCCGGCGTCGATTTCGTCGTCGAGACCGAAGCCAGCGAACGCAAGCTGCACTCCTGCCGCATCATTCCGGAACGCGGCAGTTGGATCGAGATCAACGTCACGAAAAAAGACGCGCTTGGCGTCCGCATCGACCAGTCGGGCAAGTTCTCGGCCATGACGCTCCTGCGCGCCATGGACCCGACTTATTCGACCGACGCCGACATTCTCCGCGCCTTCTACCCGACCGAAGACGTAAAGGTGACGCCCGCGAACCGCACGCGCCTCGAAGGCGCCCAAGTCGTCGGCGACGTTATCGACCCGGAGACCGGCGAAGTCTATGTCGATAGCGGCGAGGCTCTGACCAAGGAGCATCTCGACAAGGTGTACGCCTGCACGATGAAGGAAGTCACGGTCCTCGGTAAGGTCAAGGACCCGTTAATCATCGCTTCGCTGAATGACGATCCGACCTCGACGCATGAAGAGTCGCTCCTCAAGATTTATCAGCGTCTCCGTCCCGGCAATCCGCCGCAGCTCGAAAAGGCGAAGGAGCTGTTCAAAGAGAAGTTTCAAGATCCAAACCGCTACCGGCTCGGCAAGGTCGGCCGCTTTCGGATCAATCGGAAATTCGACCAGGATGTGCCTGAGAGCGAGATGACGCTTCGGGCCATCGATTACCTGAATGCGATTCGCTACATCCTCAGGCTGCGCGACGGTCAGGGCCACCTCGACGACATCGACCATTTGGGCAATCGTCGTGTCCGAACCATCGACGAGTTGGCGACGGACGAGTTGCGCAAAGGCTTTCTCAAGCTGCGGCGGACGGTGCAAGAGCGCATGTCGATCCGCGATCAGCAGGACATGACGCCGCGGACGCTCATCAATCCGAAGAGCATTTCTGCCGCCATCGAGTACTTCTTCGGCCGCGGCGAATTGAGTCAAGTCGTGGACCAGACGAACCCGCTGGCACAGTTGACGCACGAACGCCGGCTGTCGGCCCTCGGCCCCGGCGGCCTGAATCGGAAGCGTGCCGGCTTCGATGTGCGCGACGTACACATCTCGCATTACGGCCGCATCTGCCCCATTGAGACGCCCGAAGGCACGAACATCGGTTTGATCTCGCACCTGTCAATCTACGCCGGCGTGGATGAATATGGGTTTTTGATCACGCCTTACCGCGCGATTCACAAAAGGAAGCTCGGCACCGCCAAGGAAGATGTGAAGTGGCTCCGGGCCGACGAGGAGTCGCTGGCCCACCTCGCTCCCGCCGATGCTCCGAGTGACGGCCACAAGCTGACGACCGATCGCGTCATCGCCCGATTCGGCGGCGACTTTGGCTACGTAAGCGCCGAGCAGGTGCAATTTATCGACATCTCACCCAAGCAGATGGTCGGCGTGTCGGCGGGCCTGATTCCGTTCCTCGAACACGACGACGCCAACCGCGCGCTCATGGGCTCCAACATGCAGCGGCAAGCGGTGCCGCTGCTCGTTACCGAACCGCCGCTCGTGTCCACGGGTCTAGAGAAAGACGTGGCCCAGAACAGCGGCATGGTCGTACGCGCGGAGAAAGCCGGCACCGTCACCTTCGTGGATGCCACGCGCATCCGCGTCGATGAACGCGAATACGCGTTGCGGAAATTCCAGGGCCTGAACGAACACACGTGCCTCAACCAGAAGCCGATCGTCAAGGTCGGCCAGAAGGTCAAGAAGGGGCAGATCATGGCGGACGGCCCCGCCACGCAGAACGGCGAATTGTCGCTCGGACGCAACGTGCTCGTCGCGTTCATGGCGTGGGACGGCTACAACTTCGAGGACGCGATCATCATCAGCGAAAAACTGGTGAAGGAGGACACCTACACCTCGATCCACATCGAGGAGTTCGAGATCGAAATCCGCGAGACGAAGCTCGGCAAGGAAGAGTTCACCCGCGACATTCCGAACGTGTCGCCGAAGGCGCTGAACAATCTCGACGAACACGGCGTGGTGCAGATCGGCACGTTCGTCGTGCCGGGCGACATTCTCGTCGGCAAGGTCTCTCCGAAGTCGAAGAGCGAGCTGACGCCGGAAGAAAAGCTGCTGCACGCCATCTTCGGGAGGGCTGGCGAGGACGTGAAGAACGACAGCCTCGAAGTGCCCTCGGGCGTGGAGGGCATCGTCATCGACACGCAGCGCTTCAGCCGGCGGGCGTCGATGAGCGAGGACGAACGCAAGGAGTTCGACAAAGAGACGAAACGCGTCGAGAGCGATTTCAACAAGCAAATCGCCGAGCAGTTCCGGTCGATGATCGCCGAGCTGTGTCAGGTGCTTGACAAGAAGGAGTTGAAAGACCCGACAAACAAAACGCTCGGCACGGACAAGGACGACCGCGCGACCGTCGAGCAGGCGATCCAGTTCAAGCTCGATCAGCTCGACATCCGCAGCCCGGAGCGGCAGAAGCACGCCGCCGAAGTGTTCACCAAGCATCGCGAGCGGATCACGACGCTGCTCGACGAGAAGGAACGCCGGCTAAACTCGCTCAAACGCGGCGACGAGTTGCCGAGCGGCGTCCAGCAAATGGTGAAGGTCTATGTCGCGACCAAACGACAGATTTCCGTCGGCGACAAGATGGCCGGCCGGCACGGCAACAAGGGCGTGATCTCGAAGATCCTCAATGAGGAAGATATGCCGTTCCTTGCGGACGGCACGCCCGTCGATATCCTGCTCAACCCGCTGGGCGTTCCCAGCCGTATGAACGTGGGTCAAATTCTGGAGACGCACCTGGGCTGGGCGGCGGCGAAGCTCGGCTTCAAGGCGATTACCCCGGTGTTTGACGGCGCTAACGAAGAGGAGCTCCTGAAGTCGTTGAAAGAAGCCGGCATACCGGAGAGCGGGAAGACGTTTCTCTACGACGGCCGCACCGGCGACCGCTTCGAGCAGCCGGTCACGGTCGGCTACATCTACATGCTGAAGCTGCACCACCTCGTGGATGACAAGGTACACGCTCGCGCGACGGGGCCGTACTCGCTCATCACGCAGCAACCGCTGGGCGGCAAGGCCCGCTTCGGCGGTCAGCGCTTCGGCGAAATGGAAGTGTGGGCGCTCGAAGCCTACGGCGCCGCTTACATCCTTCAAGAGCTGCTCACCGTCAAGTCGGATGACGTCGAGGGCCGGACCAAGATCTACGAGTCAATGGTCAAGGGCGAGAACACGCTCGAAGCCGGCACGCCGGCGAGCTTTGACGTGTTGACCAATGAGATTCGCGGTTTGGGTCTTAACATGCAACTGGAGAAGAAGCGAATTTGATCCAAGAGGTAAAGAATGAGCGAGTCCTCGCCCCTGGACCGATCGCTTTCGACGTGATTCACAATGACGGATTGGTGCGGGTACGCATCCAAGGTGACTTTGTGACCTTTGAGGTGGATCGCTCTTCGATGTAGGCGTCGTAATGCGGGCATTGAACCGTGCGATCGCCGCGGGAGCGACGCGCGGCGCCATGATTACGACGGAGGTGGTCAACGACGGCGTCGCGGCAAAGCACATGCGTCGCGCAGCCAAGGGGACCACATGGCTCGGCGGCAAGTTGACGCGGATGGAGGGCACGCCGGACGGCCCTCGATTCCGTATCGACTTCGACGTACTTTTGACCATCACCGAGTGAGACGACCATGCACGATTACCGTAAACTCGCGCCCGCAATTGCAAAACCTGCAGCCTGACCCCCAGGCCCGAGTTTTTTATGATGTGTTCGCCGATGCGCTCGTCTGGTCGGATGAGACGCCTCCTCTCATGGAGGTCGGCAACGGCGAACTTGTCGGTTCGAAGTTGCGTGGCGTCTGGCACTATCGGACATCCTTAATCGAAGGTAATCCGAAAGAGAAATTCAGAGCCGCGTGGGAAGAGGCGCTGCGCTGCTTTCCGAATTGGCCGGGATTTTTGTCCGAACGCCGCGATCCCGCGTTGGCGCCGATGGCCAAGGAAATGCGCGAGACCGGAATGAAAAGGTACGAGGAGAGCGAAGAGTACTGGGAGAAGAAGTTTCAGGCCTCCCAAGCGCGGAAGGCGGCGAGCGGCGCGGCGTGAGAAAATCTTGTGCCAATCGCCAATAATTCAGTTGCATTCGCCGCAAGTAATTGATTGAATGAAACTATATGAACCACAATCTCCCTGGTCGGCGTCCAATTCACCGCTTGACTCGTGCCTCTCCTGTTCCCGGACCGACCAGGCCCCCGCTGTCTATCTTGATCAACTAGTGCATACGGTTCGTCGCGAATTCTGCCGCCCGGCGTCGCCGCCGGGTCTCGCGCACCACTTTGCCGCTTACTAAGGAGTGCGTGCCATGAGTAATGGGTCTGCTGCTGAAGTTAACTACGACCGCATCAACGACTACGGGGCGGTGCGCATCAGCCTGGCCAGCCCCCACGACATCCGCTCCTGGTCCTTCGGCGAGGTGAAGAAACCGGAGACGATCAATTACCGCACGTACCGCCCCGAGAAAGACGGGCTGTTTTGCGAGCGCATCTTCGGTCCGGAGAAAGACTGGGAGTGCGCCTGCGGCAAGTACCGCGGCATGAAGTATAAGGGAATGATCTGCGACCGCTGCGGCGTCAAAGTCACGCATAGCCGCGTCCGCCGCAAGCGCATGGGCCACATCGAGCTGGCCGCGCCGGTCGTCCACATCTGGTTCTTCAAAGCGATGCCGTCGCGCCTCGGCACGCTGCTCGACATGAAGACGACGAGCCTGGAGAAGATCATCTACTTCCAGGACTACGTCGTCGTGGAGGCCGGCGACACGCCGCTCAAGGAACGCCAACTCCTAACGGAAGAAGATTTCCGCAAGGCGCGCGAGAGCTACGGCGACGGTTTCAGCGCCGAAATGGGCGCCGAGGCCGTCAAGAAGCTGCTTGAACGCCTGAACCTCGTGGATCTATCGCGCGACCTGCGCGCCGAGTTGGCTGCCGTCAGCGCCAAGGAAAAACCGTCGCGCCAGAAGCAGCGCGATCTCGTCAAACGCTTGAAAGTAGTGGAAGCGCTCCGCGACTCCGGCCTTGGCGGTCCGCAAAACAAGCCGGAGTGGATGGTCCTGGAGTGCATTCCGGTCATCCCGCCGGACTTGCGGCCGCTCGTGCTCCTCGATAGCGGCAATTTCGCCACTAGCGATTTGAACGACCTCTACCGCCGCATCATTAACCGCAACAACCGCCTCAAGAAGCTGGTGGACCTGAACGCCCCCGAGGTCATCATTCGCAACGAGAAGCGCATGTTGCAGCAATCGGTCGATGCGCTCTTCGACAACAACCGCTGCAAGCGGCCGGTGCTCGGCTCGTCGAATCGGCCGCTCAAGTCACTGACCGACATGATCAAAGGTAAGCAGGGCCGCTTCCGTGAAAACCTGCTCGGCAAGCGCGTCGATTATTCGGCCCGATCGGTAATCGTCGTCGGCCCCGAATTGCGGCTCCACCAGTGCGGTCTGCCCAAGAAGATCGCGCTTGAGTTGTTCCAGCCGTTCATCATTCGCCGGCTCAAGGAACTCGGCCACGCGGACACGATCAAGTCGGCGAAGAAAATGCTCGAACGGAAAGACGACACCGTTTGGGACATCCTGGAAGAGGTCATCAAGAACCACCCGGTCTTGCTGAACCGGGCGCCGACACTGCACCGCATGGGCATCCAAGCGTTCGAGCCGACACTGATCGAAGGGAACGCCATCCGCATTCACCCGCTTGTCTGCAAGGGCTTCAACGCCGACTTCGACGGCGACCAGATGGCCGTACACCTACCGTTGTCGATCGAGGCCCAGGTTGAGGCGACGGTGCTAATGATGTCCACGAACAACATCTTTAGCCCCGCCAACGGCAGCCCGATCATTAGCCCGTCGCAGGACATCGTCATGGGGTGCTACTATCTGACGGCGACACGCGGCGAGCCCGGCGAATCGGTAGAGGCCGGCGACGGCAAGGTGTTCGCCAGCCCGGCCGAAGTGTTCCTGGCGTACGCGCAGGGCAAGCTCGGCGTCCACGCGCGCATCGCCATCCGGTTACCCATCGAAAAGAAGGTCATCAGCGAAATCCGCTTTGAGAAGGACAAGACGCGCGTCGAGGAAGTGTCGCGCAAGCCCAATGCTCTCGTTCAGACTACCGTCGGCAGGGTTCTGTTTAACGACATCCTGAGGCCGGAGATGGCGTATTACGACCTCTCGCTTTCCGGGAAGCACCTCGCGCGCATCATCGCGGATTGCTACCAGGTCCTTGGCCGGCGCGAAACCATTGAGCTACTTGACCGCATGAAGGACCTCGGCTTCCGCGAATCGACACGCAGCGGCCTCAGCTTCTCGTCGTCCGACCTGAAGACTCCCGTCAATAAGGAAAACGTCATCAAGGACGCGGAGAAGGAAGTTGAGAAGGTTCAGAAACAATACCAGAAGGGCGTCATCACCGACGTCGAACGCTACAACCGCGTGATTGACTTGTGGACGCACGCCCGCGACGAGATCACCAAGCAGATGATGCACGATCTTGCGAATGATCGCCGCGACGGCACGCCATATTTGAACCCGATCTTCCTGATGGCGCACTCCGGCGCCCGCGGCGGCATCGAGCAGATTCGGCAGCTCGCCGGCATGCGCGGTTTGATGGCCAAGCCGTCCGGCCAGATCATCGAGACGCCGATCAAAGCGAATTTCCGCGAAGGACTGAGCGTGTTGGAGTACTTCAGCTCCACACACGGCGCCCGTAAAGGCTTGGCCGACACCGCTCTCAAGACGGCGGACTCCGGTTACTTGACCCGCAAGCTTGCCGACGTAGCACAAAACGTCGTCATCACGTTGCACGACTGCGGCACGACACAAGGAATCACCAAAGGCGTCGTCTACAAGGGCGAGGAAATTGAACGGGCACTGTCCGATTCGATTCGCGGCCGGGTCAGCCGCAACCCGATCGTGACCATCACCGGCGATGTCGTCGTCCGCGAGAACGAGATGATCACATGGGAGATGGCGCGCAAGATCGAGTCGCTCGGCGTGGACAAGATTCTCGTCCGCAGCCCGATGACCTGCCAGGCGTCGCTTGGCGTGTGCCGGCTGTGCTACGGCATGGATCTCGCCACCGGAGCCCTCGTCGAAGAAGGCATGGCGGTGGGCATTATCGCCGCTCAATCGATCGGCGAGCCGGGCACGCAGCTCACGATGCGTACCTTCCACATCGGCGGCACCGCCCGCCGCGTGGTGGAAGAGAGCGAGGTCAAGGCGAAGAAGACCGGCGCGGTTCGCTTCGAACGCATTAACGCCGTCGTCAACGACAAAGGCGAGCGGGTGGCCCTTACGCGCAACGGTGAAATCCTCATCATCGGCCAAAAGGAGCGCGTGCTCGAATCGTACGCCGTGCCCAACGGCGCCATTCTCGACGTGGACAAGGACCAGACGGTTCAGGTCGGCCAGCGGCTTTGCCACTGGGATCCGCACATGATCCCGATCCTCGCCGAGGTCGGCGGCCGCATTCGCTTCGATGAAATCGTCGAAGGAGAAACGCTCCGCAAGGAACGCGACGTCGGCGGCGCCGAGCGCTGGGTCATCGCCGAGCACAAGGGCGACCTGCACCCGCAGGTCATTATCGAGGACGACCGCGGCCAGAGCCTCGCGTTCTATTACATGCCGGAAAAGGCCCACTTGGAAGTGCGTGAAAGCGACACGGTCTCCGCCGGCTCGCTGCTCGCCAAGACGCCGCGTGAGGTTTCCGGTACGCAGGACATCACCGGCGGTCTCCCCCGGGTCACGGAAATCTTCGAGGCCCGCCGGCCGCGCGACCCGTCGGTGATGGCCGAAGTCGCCGGCCTAATCCGTCTGGGCGATAAGAAACGCGGTAAGCGCGTCATTTGGGTGCAGCCCGTGGACGATGCCGGCAAACCGGTTGGCGAGGAACGCGAACACCAGGTGCCGCACGGCAAGCACCTGCGCGTCCACACCGGCGACTACGTCAAAGAAGGCGACCCGCTGGTGGTCGGGCCGCTGGTCCCGCACGACATCCTCCGCATCAGCGGCATCGAAGCGGTGCAGAATTACCTCGTTCGCGAGGTGCAGTCGGTCTACCGCAGCCAGCGCGTGGACATCGATGACAAGCACATCGAAAACATCGTGTCGCAGATGCTCCGCAAAGTGAAAGTGGAAACCACCGGCGACACCGGCCTGCTGCCCGGCATCGTCATCGACAAATTCGCCTTCCGCTCGGTCAACGACCGCTTGAAGGAATGCGTGAAGATCAAAGACCCGGGCGACTCCAAGTTCGAACCCGGCAAGATTGTCAGTAAGGAAGCCTTCGAGGAAGAGCGCGCCCGGCTCGAAGTCGACGGCAAGGAGCCGCCAAGCTTCGTTCCGCCGACGCCAGCGACGTGCAGCACGCAACTCCTTGGCATCACCAAGGCTGCGGTGCAGTCGGACAGTTTCATTTCCGCCGCGTCGTTCCAGGAAACAACAAAGGTGCTGACCGAAGCGGCGCTCGCCGGCAAGGTCGACTACCTGGTTGGGCTAAAAGAAAATGTCATCCTCGGCCACCTGGTTCCGGCGGGCACGGGATTTCGGACCCACCAGGAAGCGGAGGTACGTTTGAACGCACCGCCCGGTCACGAGATCCGCGAGCCAGTTGCCACCGGCGACGGCGAGGGGCAGCCGACTGCCGAGTTGGCGACGGCGACGGTGGCGGAGTGATATTCAGAGGTCAGGAGCAGAAGTCAGCAAGCGGCGAGTAGCGGCTGACTTCTGATCTCTGACTCCTTCCCTCTTGACCCTGGCGCCCGGCAACACTACCGTAATGTTTTTCCGCTTGGCCCAAAGCGGCAACTCACCAATTGAGAGCCGCGAGGGAGATTTGAATGCCGACGATTAACCAATTGGTCCGCAAGGCGCGGACCCAGCAATACCGGAGGCCGAAACACCCGGCCATGCAGGGCTGCCCGCAGAAGAAAGGCGTGTGCCTGCAAGTGAAGATCATGACGCCGAAGAAGCCCAACTCGGCGTTGCGTAAGGTGGCGCGTGTCCGGCTGTCGAACGGGATCGAGGTGACCGCCTACATCCCGGGCGAGGGACACAACCTGCAAGAGCACTCGATCGTGCTCGTCCGCGGCGGCCGCGTTCGCGACCTGCCCGGAGTGCGCTACCACATCATCCGCGGCGTGCTGGATTCGCAAGGCGTTGCGGATCGCAAGCAGGCTCGGTCGAAGTACGGCGCCAAGCGCGAAGGCGGTTAAGCCGATCCCGGAAAACGGCATGGGACCCGTGATTCGAGCAGTCCCCCCCGTTTTCTCGGATCGGCGCCGTCGTTCCGGGGGCACCGTGTTGTGGTTTCCCTCCCGTCCAGCCCGTGGAGTGGAGTTCACGATGATCGAATTGAAAGTGAGCCTCGACTTCGATTGCTGTGGCTGCGAACAGAAGGTCCATGTGACCGTAAAATGCGAAGGAAAGGGGTTGGCCGCCGGGCCCCGAGCGGTGGCGGCGGTAAACGTGCCGTGCCCCACCTGCGGAAGTGTGAGTCACCTGGTTTTTGAGCCAAGTGGCAAGGTCCACGGCGTGAAGCCGTACACTGCCCCGCGGACGTTGCCCGAACCGTCGCTGAATTGAACACAACTTTGGTGAGCAGTCGGCCTAAGCCGGCCGCTCACTGTGGGACACAAGTAGGACGAGAAATGGCACGTAAACGCACCGCGAGTGAAATGACTTTGAAGCCGGATGCCCGCTTCAACTCGAAGTTGGCGAGCAAGTTCATCAACTGCCTCATGTGGCAAGGCAAAAAGGCGACTGCCGAGCGCATCTTCTACAATGCGCTCGATCAGATCAAAAAGCGCATGCCCGACGCTAACCCCATCGAGGTCTTCAACGACGCGGTGGAGCACGTCAAACCCA
Source organism: Gemmataceae bacterium (assembly GCA_041499805.1). Taxonomy (GTDB): domain Bacteria; phylum Planctomycetota; class Planctomycetia; order Gemmatales; family Gemmataceae; genus JBGQKZ01. The sequence continues at coordinate 45,650 of JBGQKZ010000015.1, read as the reverse complement.
CCGTCGAGGTTCGCTCCAAGCGCGTCGGCGGGGCTACGTACCAGGTGCCGATGCAGGTCAATCGCACCCGGCAACAGAGCCTGGCGATCCGCTGGCTCATCGGCGCCGCCCGCAGCAAGGCGGGCCGTCCGATGTTTCTGCGCCTGGCCGACGAGTTCATGGCCGCGTACCGCCGCGAGGGCGAAGCCATGACCAAACGTGAGAACACGATCAAGATGGCGGAGTCGAACAAGGCATTCGCGCACTTTGCCTGGTAGGACGGCAGCCCGCTTTCGGCAATCGGCTATCGGCCATCGGGACTCCCGATGGTCGATAGCCGATTTCGTTTGATATGATTCCTAAGGAAGCGACGCAGCCGCGTCACGCCGAAAGCCGACTTGCCGATGGCCGAAAGTCGAACAATGGCTGCCAAAGACGGTCCAAAGCTGAACAAGATTCGCAACCTTGGCATCATTGCGCACATCGACGCCGGCAAGACGACCACGACCGAGCACCTGCTCTTCTACGCCGGCGCCAAGCACCGCCTGGGCGAGGTGGACGCCGGCACGACCGAGACTGATTACGATCCCGAAGAACAGGATCGCGGCATCACGATTTACAGTGCCTGCATCCCGTTTTCCTGGCAGGATTGCACCATCAACTTGATCGACACGCCGGGACACGTCGATTTCACCGCCGAGGTCGAACGCTCGCTGCGGGTGCTGGACGGCTGTGTGGTCGTCTTCGACGCGCAAAAAGGCGTGGAAGCCCAATCCGAGACGGTCTGGCGCCAGGCCGACAAATATCACGTTCCGCGTCTCGTCTTCGTCAACAAGATGGACGTCGTCGGCGCCAACTTCGCCAATGTGCTCGCTGAGATTCGTGAGCGTTTGGAGGGGCGGCCGATCGCGATCAACATGCCGATCGGCAGCGGCTCGCCGAAAGACAGTCCGACGCCGTTTAAGGGCATTATCGACCTCCTCGCGATGCAGGCGATCTATTTCGACCTCGCAAGCGACGGGAAGACGATGCATCGTGAAGCGATTCCCGACGATCTGCTCGCCGAAGCCCAGAGCCGGCGCGAGCAGTTGTTCAACGTTCTGACGGAGCATGACGATCAAGATCGGTTGACCAGCGCCTACTTGGAAGGCCGCGAGATTCCTCCGGAGACGATTCGGCAGGTGCTGCGCGAGCAAACGCTGAATCAGTTCATTCATCCGGTGCTCTGCGGCTCCGGGCGGGAACACATCGGCATCCAGCCGCTGCTTGATGCGGCCTGCTGGTACCTCCCGAGTCCGCTCGACCGGCCGCCGGTCGGCGGCACAAACCCGCGGAAGGCGGATAAAGAAGAGCGGCGCAAACCCGACCCGAAGGAGCCGTTCTGCGGTCTCGTATTCAAAATCGTGTCCGACAAGCACGGCGACTTGGCCTACGTCCGCATCTATTCCGGCACGTTCAAGGCGAATAGTCGCGTGTGGAATCCCGGCAGGGATTGCAAGGAGTTGATCGCCAAGCTTTACCACGTTCACGCGAATCCGTCCGATCGCGAGGAGCTGCCGGAGGCGTACGCGGGCGACATCGTCGCCGTGGTCGGTTTGCGCGAATCGATCACTGGCGACACGCTCTGCGAAACGCAGCATCCGATCTTGTTGGAGCCGATTCGGTTTGCCGAGGCGGTCGTCAGCCAATCAATCGAGCCGGAGTCGTCCGCCGACAAACAAAAGCTGGCCGACACACTCAACGCTCTGGCGCGCGAGGACCCAACCTTTACCTGGCGGGCCGATCCGGATACCGGCCAGACGTTGATGAACGGCATGGGCGTACTCCATCTCGAAGTGAAGCGGCACCGGATGGAACGTGATTTCCGTCTAAGAGTGCGTGTCAGCAAGCCGAAGGTGAGCTTCCGCGAAACGCTTCGCCGGCCCACGCGCGTTGCCGGAGAGTGCGTTCGGCAGACGGGAAGTTCCGGTCTGTTCGGCAAGTTGATCGTCGAATTCGAACGCATCGTGGGGAATCAGCCGCCAATCACTGTCCAGAATCGCGTGCCGCCGGACAGACTGACGCCGTTGTTCCTCGCGTCCGCGGAACAAGGTGTGCGCATGGCGTTGCAATCGGGTGAACTGGGCTATCCTGTCATGGACGTGAAGGCGACGATTGTCGACGGCGAGATGGATTTGCAAATGTCGAACGAGACCGCATTCCAGGCCGCCGGCGCGGACGCGGTCCACAAGGCGATGAAAGACAACATCATCCTACTCGAACCCGTCATGCACCTGGAGGTGACGGTCCCCGAAGAGTATCTCGGTCCGGTTACGGCCGATCTCAACGCCCGCCGCGCGGAGATCAAGGAGTTGCTCACGCGCGGAAAGCTGCGGGTGATCGAGGCTCTGGTGCCGCTCGCTAAGATGTTCGACTACGCGGATAAAGTGCGGAGCTTGAGCCAGGGGCGGGCCAGCTCAACGATGGAGCCGCACTCTTACGCACCGGCGCCGGATGAGGTTCTGCAGAATTTGCTGAATCCGGAGGGGTTCGTTTAACTCGCGGTGGCCGTCTTACGCAAAAACCGTTCCGGTCCCCTCTTGACACTATTCCAGAGCGTATCTATCTTAGCACTTTCGTCTTGGGAACTATTTAGCGTCGCAGCGCGAGGAGAGATCGTTGGGGGGCTTCTCGAACGAGCGCATCCGGATTCGGATGGAGGCGTACGATCACGAGGTGCTGGACCGAACGGCCCACGAGATCGTGGACACGGCCCAGCGGACCGGTGCATTGGTGCATGGTCCGATTCCGCTGCCGACCCGCATCGAGCGGTACACGGTGTTGCGGAGTCCCCATATTGACCGAAAGTCGCGCGAACAGTTCGAGATTCGCACGCACAAGCGTCTGATCGATATCATGCAGCCGACGGGCAAGACGATCGAGGCCTTGAACAAGGGCTTGAGTCTGCCCCCCGGCGTTGATATCAAAATCCGCGTGCTCTCCGCAGCGGGGGCGTGAGAACACGACGGCGTCCGCCGTTGAGAAAGGTGCCTGGAACTCTGGGTAGTTTCAGACACCTTTTTCAACCGACAGCAACAGAACGTCTCGCCGCATAACTCCCGGCCAGCCCGTCGGGAGCGTTGCATTTCCAGGCTGTCGCAAGCGAAGTGCAAAGAGGTCGCGACGACTCGCGACCGTGGTGCGTCATTCGCCTTTGTTGACGGTAAGTCGGTTCGGAGACGACGCATTTTTTGCGGCCCCGATGAATCGGGACACGACGAACGAGACGCGAAGGAAAGAGTCATGCTGACCTTGAACGTCTACAACCGCACCGGCGAATCGGTCGGAACCGTCGACGTTGATCCCGCCGAATTCGGCGGCAAGATCAACAAGCAGTTGCTGCACGACGTCGTCATCATGTACCTCGCCAACCAGCGGGCCGGCACGCACTCGACGCTCCGGCGCGGCGAGGTCGCGGGCAGCACCAAGAAGCTCTTCCGCCAAAAGGGCACCGGCAACGCCCGCGTCGGCACGCGCCGCACGAATAAGCGGCGGGGCGGCGGCACGGCCAAGGGTCCTAAGCCGCGCGACTACGAATATCACTTGCCGAAGAAGGCGGTCCGGGCGGCGACCCGAATGGCCCTGCTGAGCAAGTTCCAGGACAACGAAACGGTCGTGATCGACGACCTGACGATCTCCGAGATCAAGACGAAACCGATCGCCACGATGCTCAAGGCGCTGAAGCTTGACGGGAAAAGCTGCTTGATCGGCACCGCGACGCACGATCCGAATTTGTATCGGGCGGCGCGCAATATCCGGGGCGTCGAAATCATGCCGGCGGCCCAGTTCAACGCCTATGCGGTGCTGAAGCCGAAGCGCTTGCTGCTGACGCGGGCGGCGCTGGCGGAGTTGCGGAAAACGAAACCCGCCGAGGCGAAATAGGGAAGCCCCGATTGAAGGACGCGCACGATGGCACCCCCGACCAAACAACGGACCCGCGGCCCGAAGCTCGACGCCCACCAGGTGATCCTGCGGCCGCTGGTCACAGAAAAAGGCACGCACCAGTTCACGCACCACAACGCCTACCCGTTCGAGGTCAACCCCTGGGCGACCAAGACGGAGATCAAAGCCGCTGTGCAGGAGTTGTTCGGCGTCCGCGTCGAGAAAGTTCGCACGCAAACGCGCCAGGGCAAGAAGCGGCGCTATCGCTTCAAGGTCGGCAAATTGCCGAACTGGAAAAAGGCGATCGTGTCGCTCCACCCCGAGGACAAGATTGAGTTCTTCTAGGATTGCAGGTTGCAGATTGCAGATTGCAGATTTGAGATTTCAATCTGCAATCTGCAATCTGCAGTCTGCAATCCATGATGAGGGTCATCATGGGCATCCGCTACTACAAACCGGTGACTCCCGGCCGCCGTCAGGGCAGCGTCAGTGATTTCGCCGACATCACCGACCGAAAGAAGAAGCCGGAGAAATCGCTGCTCGAGCCGATCCAGAAGAAGGGCGGCCGCAACAATCAGGGCATCATCACGGTCCGGTTCCGTGGTGGCGGTCACAAGCGGATGTACCGCCTGATCGACTTCAAACGGACCAAGGACGACGTCTGGGCCACGGTCGTCGCGGTCGAGTACGATCCAAACCGTTCCGCGCGCATCGCGCTGGTGCAATACGACGACGGCGAAAAAGCGTACATCCTGGCGTGCGAGGGCCTCAAGGCCGGCGACAAGCTGATGAGCGGCGAAAACTGCGAGCCGCGGCCGGGCAATTGCATGCCGCTGCGAAAAATCCCGCTCGGCATGTCGGTCCATAACCTCGAAATGCAGCCGGGCCACGGGGGCCAGCTCTGCCGTTCGGCGGGGACAAGCGCAACGCTGACCGCCCGTGAAGGCAAGTGGGCTCAGATCACGCTGCCGTCCGGCGAGGTTCGTCGCATCAGCTCCGAATGCCGGGGGACGATCGGTTCCATCGGCAATTCGGATCACATGAACATCAGCCTTGGGAAGGCCGGCCGCAAGCGCTGGATGGGTAAGAAGCCGCACAACCGCGGCACCTCGATGAACCCCGTGTCGCACCCGATGGGCGGAGGCGAAGGCCGTACCGCGGGCGGCCGGCATCCGTGCAGCCCAACCGGTGTGCTCGCCAAGGGCGGCAAGACGCGCAATAAGCGAAAACCGTCCAACGCCGCGATCCTGCGGCGGCGTCGGCCGGGCCCGCACTACGCCGGCAAATGACGCAACGACGCTGGCCGATTTCGATCGAGCCACATAGGAAGATAGTTACGCTTTTGCCCGCACGAACGAGGATTTCGATAGGGAAACGCGATGAGTCGATCACTCAAAAAAGGCCCGTATGTCGATGCGCGGTTGCTCGCCAAGGTCGAGCGCCAGAACACGGGCCACCGCGACCCGATCAAGACCTGGTCGCGCGATTGCACCATTGTGCCGGAGTTCATCGGCTTCACGTTCCTTGTCCACAACGGCCGGCAGTTCATGAAGTGTTTCGTCACCGAAGACATGATCGGCCACAAGCTCGGCGAGTTCGCGCCGACGCGCACGTTCCGCGGCCATAGCGGCGGCAAGAAGGCGTCCGCGGCAGCGGGACCGGCAAAGTAAATTTGAGATTGCAGATTGCAGATTGCAGATTGAAAGCCGGTCCTCAATCTAAAATCCGCAATCTGAAATCTGCAATCCCCCGACTAATCCCGGGGTGGAGCAGTGGTAGCTCGCCAGGCTCATAACCTGGAGGTCGCAGGTTCAAATCCTGCCCCCGGAACTGACAAGGGTTGAGGGAGACATGGAGTACCGAGCTGCACACCGCTACGCGGACATGTCGCAACGGAAGCTGCGGCAGTTTGCCACGCTGATTCGCAATCGCCACGCCGACGAGGCGCTGGAGTTGCTGCGCTTCCTGCCGAACAAAGGCGCCCGCCTGTTCGAGGCCGTGGTCAAGAGCGCCATCGGCAATGCGGAAGATCGCGGCGCCCGCAACATCGACGACCTCGTCGTCACCGAGTCGCGCGTGGACGGCGGCCCGATAATGAAACGGATCATGCCGCGCGCCCGCGGCACCGCGTATCCGATCAAGCGGCGGTATGCACATATTCGTGTCACTCTGTCCGATGGAGATGAGTAGCGCCGCGCGACACAAATGGTCAGCGCGCGTGAAGAAGACAACAACCGTGGACGACTAACGCAGTAGCACAAGCTGCCCGCTTGTGCCGCGAATTCAAACGAGCCATATATGGGTCAGAAAGTACGGCCGACCGGTTTCCGCACCGGCATCATGATGGACTGGCAGAGCACCTGGTACGCCAACAAGCAGGACTTTTCCGAGTTGTTGGTGGAAGACCACAAGATTCGCAAGTACATCAAGCGGCGCTACGGCGGTTCGGGCATTTCGCGCATGCGGATCGAACGGACGCGCGAGAAGGTCGTCGTCTACATCTTCGCAGCCAAGGTCGGCATGATCATCGGCAAGAAAGGCCAGGAGATCGACAAACTGACCAAGGAACTTGAAGACCTGTGCCACCGGCACATCGAAGTCAAGACGATGGAAGTGGCCCGGCCTGAAGTCGATCCGCAGCTTGTCGCCGAGGACATCGGCGAACAGTTGCAGAAGCGGGCGAGTTTTCGCCGCACCATGAAGCGGGCTCTCGATCAGACGATGGAAGCGGGCGCCAAGGGCGTTCGTATTCAGTTAGCCGGCCGGCTCGGCGGCTCGGAAATGGCGCGGACCGAAAGTGCGATGCTCGGCAGTATTCCGCTTTCGACGCTGCGGGCCAAGGTCGAGTTCGGCTTCGCCGAGGCGAAGACCGCCCAGGGCCATATCGGCATCAAGTGCTGGATCAATAACGGCGACTACCTGGACGCCGAGGAGAATTCCGATGCCTCTAATGCCCAAGCGAGTAAAGTTTCGAAAAAGCCAACGCGGCAAGGTAAAAGGTAACGCGCAGCGCGGCAATCGCGTGTCGTACGGCGACTTCGGTTTGCAGTCTCTCGAAGGCGGCTGGCTGAGCGCGGAGGCGATCGAGGCGGGGCGCATCACGGCGACGCACGCGGTCCGTGGCGAAGGCCGGCTGTACATTCGCGTGTTTCCGCACAAGTCGGTGACCGCGATCCCCGCCGAGACCCGTATGGGGAAAGGGAAAGGCGAGCCGGAGTACTGGGCCGCGGTGGTGAAGCCGGGCATGGTGCTTTACGAATGCGCCGGTTTGCCCGAGGCCACCGCTCGCGAAGTGATGGCACGCATCGCCTACAAAATGCCGTTCCGCTGCCGATTCGTCAGCCGGAAGCCGGGTGTGTAGGGAAGGCTCGCGGCATCGCGACTCGCGGCGACGCCGTCGCCGCGCTGCTGATTGAGGAATGATGTAATGAAACCCCTGGAATACCGTGGCATGGGCGATGAGCAGCTCGCTCTGACGCTCAAGGAGGTGGAAAAAAACCTTTTCCATCTACGTTTTCAGTCGTCGACCGAACGGCTGGAAACGCCCAGCGAAATCACCAAGGCGAAAAAAGAGATCGCCCGCATCAAGACGATTCAGCGCGAACGCAGCCTGGCCGCCGAGAAGCAGGGCGCCGGCGTGAAGGAGAAGTAACGAGATGGCCGAGCAAGAATCTCGCGGCAAGCGCCGGGTGGCGGTGGGCGTCGTCACCAGCGACAAAATGAACAAGACGCGCCGCGTGGAGCTTCCTCGGCTGGTGCGACACGCCCGCTACGGCAAGTACATTAAGCGGCGGACGATCTGCCACGTTCACGACGAGAAAAACGAATCGCGCACGGGCGACCAGGTCGAAATCATGGAAACCCGGCCCTTGTCCAAAACGAAACATTGGCGGCTCATCCGCGTGGTCACGAAGGCGCCCGAGCAAGTGCAGCACGCGGTCGCGCCGGAAACGCAGCCGGCCGCGGCGCCGCAGTCGTAGAGTAGTGGTCTCGCTCCGCGAGACGTGTTAAGCCTTTCGTGAAGCGAGAGGCCAACTCGGGAATCAGTCGGGTCGGGAAGGGAAGGTCGGAGATGATTCAGGAATACACGTATCTGGATGTGGCCGATAACACCGGCGCCAAAGAATGCATGTGCATCAAAGTGCTCGGCGGGTCGCGCCGCCGTTATGCGGGGCTCGGTGACGTGATCGTCGCCAGCGTCAAGAAAGCGATCCCCGGCGGCGACGTCAAACCGGGCGAGGTCGTCAAGGGCGTAGTCGTTCGCCTTAAGAAGTCGACGCGGCGCAACGACGGCAGCTATGTCCGTTTCGACCGCAATGCCCTCGTCCTGATCGACGCCGAACAGAACCCGCGCGGCACGCGCATCTTCGGGGCCGTTGCCCGCGAACTGCGGGAACGCGGCTTCGTGAAGATCGTGAGCCTGGCCGCGGAGGTAGTTTGACACACATTTAGCCGGCGAGCTTGCGCCGCGGACCGCGCCTCGTCCACGGCTAAATGGAGGATGGTGGAACTCATGCACATTAAGAAGGACGACATCGTCGAAGTCATTGCGGGCGACGACGCCGCCAGCGGACAGGGCCGCCGAGTCCTGCGGGCGATTCCGTCCGAAGGGAAAGTGGTGGTCGAAGGCGTTAACCGCGTTTACCGGCACTTGAAGCCCAATCGCCGCAATGCCCAGGGCGGCAGGCTCTCCAAAGAGATGCCGATCGACGTGTCGAACGTGCTGCTTTACTGTCAAACGTGCCGCCGCGGACGCCGCGTCGGCCGGCGCTACTCGGCAGAGGGTCGGAAAGAGCGTTTCTGCAAGAAGTGCGGCACCGGGTTGGGCGTGCTGAGCAAGCCGCGCCCGGCGTATGCGAAAAAGAGCTAGTTACTTGGCCGTGGCCCTTGGGTCACGCGTTTGCAACACCGAGGTCGGTCATGGCACGGTTGATGGAACGTTACGCGAAGGAAATCGTTCAGCGGCTGTCCGAGAAGCTCGGCCGCAAGAACAAGCTGAGTCTGCCACGCTTGCAAAAGATCGTCGTCAACATGGGCGTCGGCAAGGCGCTTCAAGAAAAGACGCGCATGGAACAGGCCGCCGAACAACTCACGCAGATCACCGGCCAGAAGGCGCAGATCACGAAAGCACGCGTTGCGGTCAGCGGGTTTCGGCTGCGTGAAGGCAACGAGATCGGCTGCCGGGTCACCCTTCGCGGCCGGCGGATGTATGAGTTCCTCGACCGCTTGGTCAGCATCGCCCTCCCCCGTATCCGCGACTTCCGCGGCGTCAATCCGAAAAGCTTCGACGGCCATGGCAACTACAGTATGGGCCTGTCCGAACAGATGGTGTTTCCCGAAATCGACCCCGATAAGGTAACGTTCACGCAAGGCATGGACGTGACCTTCGTCACCAGCACCGACAATGACGACGAAGCACGCGAGCTGCTCCGGCAGTTCGGCATGCCGTTCCGTGAAGCGTGAAATCCGAGGCAACATGGCCACCGAAGCAAAAAACGTTCGCTTCCGCAAGCAGCTTGCCAAGCTCGACGCCAGCAAGCGCACCCCTGACAAGGTCAAGATGCTGCCGCGCGAGAAGATTCGCATTCGGCTGCGTTGCAAGTTGTGCGGCCGGCCGCGGGCGGTGTATCGGAAGTTCGGCATCTGCCGCATTTGCTTCCGTAACATGGCCAGCAATGGTTTGATCCCTGGCGTTAAAAAGGCGAGTTGGTAGGACTGCACCCATGATGACCGACACGATCGCAGACATGCTGACGCGCATCCGTAACGGCAACCGGATCGAGCGTCCCTTTGTCGATATGCCGGCGACCGACGTGAAGCGTAATATCGCTCGCGTTCTGAAAGACGAAGGCTTTATCATCGACCACCAACTCGTTCTCGAAGCCAAGGACGAGCAGGGGCAAAAGAGTTGGCAGCCCGTCGCGGACGTGAGCAAGCCAAAGACGGTCCTGCGCGTCTTCCTGAAATACGGTCCGGAGGGCGAGAAGGTGATTCGCAATATCAAGCGGATCAGCAAGCCCGGCCTGCGAACCTACCGCGGCGCGCGCGACCTGAAACCGGTGCTCGACGGCATGGGCATTGCCATTCTCAGCACCAGCAAGGGCGTGATGAGCGACCGCCAGGCACGCACGCAGCGGCTGGGCGGTGAAGTGCTTTGCACGGTTTGGTAGGCACATGAAGCCCACGGAGACGTTCCGTGGACTTGCGAGGTTTTGCATATGTCTCGTATCGGCAAACAACCTGTTTCGATCCCGGCCGGCGTGAAGATCAAGGTCGCGGACGGAAAGGTTTGGGTCGAAGGCCCAAAGGGCAAGCTCGAACAGTTCTACCACACGAACATGAAGGTAGAGCTTGACGACGGCGCCAAGGTCCTTCGCGTCACTCGGCCGGACGATGAGCGGCAAAACCGCGCTCTGCACGGATTGACGCGCAGCCTCATCGCGAACATGGTCGAAGGCGTCACGCAAGGTTTTCAGAAGCGCCTCAAGATCGAGGGCATCGGCTACCAGGCGCGGATGGACAAGAAAGCCGTCGTTCTCACCGTCGGCTACGCGAATGCCGTCACGATGACGCCGCCCGACGGCGTGGTTGTTGAGCTGACCGATCCGACGACGATCGTCGTGCGCGGCGCGGACAAGCAGAAGGTCGGCCAGTTCGCCGCCGAGATTCGCAAGGTCCGCAAACCGGAACCCTACAAGGGCAAGGGCATCCGCTACGAAAACGAACAGGTCCGTCGCAAGGAAGGCAAGTCCTTCACCAGCGGCGGGTAATTCGATTTAAGATTTCAGATTCAGATTTGAAATCTGCAATCTGAAATCTGCAATCTGAAATCGACTCATGGATCATCAAAAGGCCAAACGGAAGCGCCAACTTCGCCGGCGGCATCACGTGCGTCGCGGCATCAAGGGGACGACCGATCGTCCGCGCTTGACTGTCTTCCGCAGCTCGAAACACATCTACGCGCAGTTGATCGACGACCTGTCCGGCGTCACGCTGGCGGCGGCGAGCAGCAACGTGGAGGAGCTGCGCGAAGGCCTGAAGTACGGCGGCAACGTAAAGGCCGCGGCGGCGGTAGGGCAGAAGCTCGCCGAAGTCGCCATGAGCAAGGGAATCAGCAAAGCGGCGTTCGATCGCGGTCACTACCGTTATCACGGCCGCGTCAAGGCGTTGGCCGACGCCGCCCGCAAAGGCGGCTTGCAATTCTAACGGGGTAGGTTTAGCGGCGGCGCGCAGAGCCGCTGGGAGAGACTATGGCGCGAGAACGTGAAAGCCGCCAGGACGGCCTGGAAGATCGTGTCGTGAAGATTCGCCGCTGTGCCGCCGTCGTCAAGGGCGGCCGCCGTTTCAGCTTTAACGCCCTCGTCGTTGTCGGCGATAAGCGCGGCCGGGTCGCTTGCGGCTACGGCAAGGCCAACGAAGTGCCCCCCGCCGTCGAGAAAGCGACGAAAGACGCGCAAGAAGCGATGAAACGCCAACTGCGCGTCCAGTTGAAAGGCGAAACGATTCCGCACCGCGTCATCGGCCGCTTCGGCAGCAGCAAGGTGATTCTGGTGCCCGCAGGTCCGGGCACGGGCGTGAAGGCGGGACCGGGCGTCCGCGACGTGCTGGAATTGGCGGGCATCCGCAACATCCTGACCAAAACACACGGCAGCACCAACCCCATCAATCTGGTGAAGGCCACGATTCAGGGACTGCTCGAGCTGCGGACGCGCGACGAAGTGGCGCGCTTGCGAGGAGTGACTCTCTAATGGACCTTTCCGCTGTTCACGTCGGCGTCAAAAAACTGAAGCGCAAGAAGCGCGTCGGTCGCGGTCCCGGAAGCGGCCACGGCAAGACCTCGACCCGCGGCGCCAAGGGCCAATGGGCCAGCGCCGGGGCCAAGAAGCCGACGCCGCTCTTCGAAGGCGGCCAGATGCAGCTTTTCCGCCGCATCCCGAAGCGCGGCTTCAGCCACGGCAGCTGGGACAAGGTCTACCACATCGTGAATGTCGGCGCCCTCGACGCTCTCTTCAAGGACGGCGACATGGTTGACGAAGCGGTGCTGAAGCAAACGGGCCTGCTGAAGGGCGAGAGCGACGGCCTGCGCGTCCTCGGCGATGGCGACCTGACGAAGAAGTTGACCATCCGGGCGCACCACTTCACGAAGTCGGCAGCCGAGAAGATCGCGGCCAAGGGCGGCGTCACCGAGATCGTCCCGCCGCCCAAGAAGCCGAAGCGCAACAAGATGAAGCCGCGCCCGCCCAAGGAAGTAACGGCCTGATTTGTCGGCACGCAGGCGCTTCCCGCCCTCGTGCTTCTCGTTTCTATTTTGCTCGCCGGATCATGGACGAATTCGCGGCTAACTTGCACTTGACACTTATACTATACGGCGGTACACTTTGCCGCGGCAGGCGGTACTCTCGTTCGATCACGGAATCGATGGCCAGGCTAGGCATGAAAAGTCCAATAAACATCATTGCCGGTGGTTTAATGCGTTTCCAAACGCAACGCGCGTCCAGAACACGACATAGGGCAGATTGCCGGTTGAAAAACCGGCAAGAACCGGCAATGGAAATCAGTGGTTTCTAGTTCGAGCTAATGCCCCGTGCCGCCCCCGGCCGCCAGGGAGCCGATCATGAACAAGATCAAGGCCATCTTCATCATTCCCGAGCTGCGGCAGAAGATCTTCATCACGCTGATGTTCCTCATCATCTACCGCATCGGCTACCACATTCCGCTGCCGTTTCTCGATCAGGAGAAGCTGCTGGCGTCCATGCGGACGACCTCGGCGTTCGGGCAGATTCTCGGCTTCGTGTCGATGTTCAGCGGAGCGGCCATCAGCCAGAGCACGATCTTCGGCTGGGGCATCATGCCTTATATCTCGGCGTCGATTATCTTCCAGCTTCTCGGCAGCGTGTATCCTCCGCTCGAAAAACTGCAAAAAGAAGGCGAGAGCGGCCGCAAGAAGATCAACGAGTACACCCGCTATGCGACGGTCGTGATCTGTCTCTTCCAGTCGTTCATGTGGGTCCAGTACGTGATGAAGCCGGAGAGCGCTGGCGGGATGCAAATGGCGTTGCCGGGCTACGACACGTTCTATTATGGCCTAGTCGCGGTCATCACGATGACCTGCGGCACCGTGTTCCTGATGTGGATCGGTGAGCAGATCGACGAATACGGCATCGGCAACGGCATCAGCCTCATCATCATGGCCGGCATCGTCGCCCGCATCCCGGACGCGACGAATACCTTGCTCTTCGAGCGCGGCCATCTGCGCGAATCGCTTTTCACGCTGGGCGGGCAGGGTAGCGATATCAGCTTTGAGAAGTTGCTCGTGCTTATCTTCCTGTTCGTCGCCGTGGTGGTCGCCGTCATCGCGATCACAAAGGGGCAGCGGCGGATCCCGACGCAATCGGCCAAGCACGTCCGCGGGCGGCGCGTTTGGGGCGGCACGCGGCAGTTCCTGCCGTTGCGCGTCAATCAGTCCGGCGTGATGCCCGTTATCTTCGCCAGCAGTTTGCTCATGATCCCGTACTTCTTGTTAGCCCAGCTTGCGAATTTCAGCAGTTGGGGCTGGGCCTTCGCCCTACGAGACGTGTTTCAACGGCAGCAAGGCTACATTTACGACGTACTGTATATCGTCCTCATTTACTTCTTCTGCTATTTCTGGACGGCCATCATCTTCAATCCGAAGGACATGGCCAACAACCTGAAGGACTACGGCAGTTTCATCCCCGGCTACCGGCCTGGAAAGCGTACCGCTGAATACCTTGAACGGGTCATGCTGCGCATTACGTATCTAGGCGCTGCGTTCCTGGCAGTGATCGCGATCATCCCGAGCCTCATCAATAGTTCGATGGAAGTTGATTACCGTGTTGCCAGTTTCTACGGCGGCACGGGTCTGCTGATCGTGATTAGCGTCGCGCTGGACCTCGTGCAGAAGATCAACAGTCACCTGGTCATGCGCAACTATCCGGGGCTCACTGAAGACTAAACGAAGCCAAGAAGCCGACGGACGGCCCGCCGTCGGCATCTCCCTCTTGCTGCCGGGGTGAACGTTTCTGACAATAGAGGAGAAGTTTGACACGGGGACGGCGGCTTCTTCTCTCCGACTCGCTCTAGCAGAACGGTCCCGTTTATGCGCCTGATACTCCTCGGCCCTCCCGGCAGCGGCAAGGGCACCCAGGCTCGCTTGCTCAGCGAACGGCTGGGGCTCGAACACATCGGCACCGGAGACATCCTCCGCGAAGCGATCCGCCTGCAAACGCCGACCGGCAAGAAAGCCGAGCCCTTCGTGCGCAAGGGTCATCTCGTCCCAGACACAATGGTCAATGATCTCATTGCCGAGCGCTTCCACCGCGAAGACCGGCCGGACAAATTCGTGCTCGACGGCTATCCGCGGACATTGGCACAAGGCAACGCGTTCGACCAGGTTCTGCGCCAAGCATTTTTGAACCTGGAGGCGGTTTTGTTCATCCGCGTGGACGACGAACAAATCGTCCGCCGGTTGAGCGGCCGGTGGAGTTGCCCGAATTGCAAGTCGACGTACCACATGGTCAATAATCCGCCGAAGGTTGTCGGCGTGTGCGACGTTTGCGGGAACAAGCTGATTCAGCGACAGGACGATCGCGAAGAAACCGTCCGCGAACGTCTGCGCTTGTACCATGCGAATACCGTAGACCTGATTCCGCATTACCGCGCCCAGGGCCTGCTGCACGAAGTGTCCGGCGACGGGGGTATCGAACAGGTCTACGAACGAATCACCAAGGAACTTCATCATCAGGCAGGCCCGTCATGCTGAGAGCGTTCTTCAACCACCCGCCGGAGCTGAAATCGCCGCAGGAAATTGAACTGATGCGGGTCGCCGGCCGCCTCGTCGCTCAGGCGTTGCAGATCTGTCGTGCCATGGCGAAGCCCGGCGCGCGCACCGCCGACATCGACCGAGCCGTGGACGACCTGTTTGCCCGTCACGGCGCGCTGCCGCTATTCAAGAACTATCCCGGTCCCCCGGGTACGAAGGTCCCGTTTCCCGCGTCGACTTGCATTTCGATCAACGATCAGGTCGTTCACGGCATCCCCGGTCCGCGCACCTTGCGCGAAGGCGACCTGGTAAAGATTGACACCGCCTGCAAGCTGAACGGCTGGTGCGCCGACCGCGCCATCACCATCCCCATTGGCAATGTGCGGCCGGAGTGGCGACGGCTCCTGCAAGTCGCGGAGCAAACCTTACAGATCGCCGCGGTGGAAATGGTGCGCAAGCGCTGGTGGTCCGAGGTCGCGGCCATCATGCAGCGCTTCGTGGAACAGTCGGGCTTCAGCGTCGTCACCCAGTACGTCGGCCACGGCATCGGCCGCATCATGCACGAAAATCCGCAGGTGCCCAACTACTACAACCGCGAGGTGAAAAAGCACGACTTTCGCTTAGAGGAAGGCCTCGTGCTGGCCATCGAGCCGATGGTCAACATGGGCCGCCCGGATGTCGATATGCTCCGCGATCACTGGACGGTCGTGACGCGCGACGGGCTTCCAAGCGTTCATGTGGAGCACACTTTCGCGCTCACTCGCGAGGGCGTCCGCGTCATCACGGCGGATGAGGAAGAAAAGTCGCTGTTGCCGCGCACGGCCTGAGGCGCATGCTCGCGGCGTGCCAATTATTTCACCCTTGCCAGTTTTTTTTGCCCTTGCTACAAAGATGGTTTACCCCAGACGTGCGACTTAAGTGCGCCGGAGGCGGGCGATGAAGGTGCGGGCCAGCGTCAAGCGAATCTGTGAAAACTGCAAGATCGTACGCCGCCACGGCCGGCTGATCGTCATTTGCACCAACCCGCGTCACAAGCAGCGCCAGGGGTAAGGGGAGACAGGAATGCCGCGTATTCTGGGTGTGGACCTCCCGAACGACAAGCCAACGCACATTTCGCTGCGTTACATCTACGGCATCGGACCGACGCTGGCATATCGCATCTGCGAAGAAGCCCGGGTTGATCCACAGCGGCGCGCGAAGGAGCTTACGGACGACGAGGTCAGCCGCCTCGCGACCATTCTAGACAAAGACTACACGGTCGAGGGCCCGCTCCGCCGCCAGATCCAACAAAACGTCGCCCGGCTCAAGGACATCGGCTGCTATCGCGGTTTACGCCATCGCCGCAGCTTGCCCGTCCGCGGCCAACGCACTCGGACCAATGCCCGCACCCGCAAAGGCCCGCGCAAGACTGTCGCCGGCAAGAAGGGCGTCAAGGAAATGCGCGGCTAATGCCGGTTGTCAGTGGTCCGTCGTCCGTCGCGAGAGACCGCTGGCTGCTGAGATCTGACTTCGAACAACGGACTACCGACCACTGACATGGCTAAGAGCAAGAAAAAGAAGCAACGCCGCAACGTCAGCCGAGGCGTCGCCCACATCAAGGCGACCTTCAACAACACGATCGTGACGATCACCGACACGAACGGCGACACGCTCTGTTTCGCGTCGGCCGGGACTGTCGGGTTCAAAGGCTCGCGCAAGAGTACGCCGTTCGCCGCCCAGCGCGCCGCCGAGACGTGCGCCGACAAGGCGAGCAAGTTCGGTGTGAAAGAGATCGAGGTACGCGTGAAGGGACCCGGCTCGGGGCGTGAATCCGCGATCACCGCCTTACAGGCCGCGGGGATGTCCATTAAAGCGATTGAGGACGTCACGCCGCTGCCGCACAACGGCTGCCGGCCGCCAAAGAAACGGCGCGTTTGACGGTTTGTCAGTTGTCCGCAGTCAGTTGTCCGTGGTTGGCGAGCACGCGCCGGCCGCTGACAGCTTTCGTTTTTCAAGGACGACTGGCCGCGGACTACTGACTACTGACTACTGACTACTGACCACGGACCACTGACAATCGACGAAAGAGACATGGGACGCTATACCGACTCTGTTTGCCAACTGTGCCGCCGCGAAGGCATCAAGCTGTTCTTGAAGGGCAGCCGCTGCGAGAGCCCGAAGTGCGCGATCGAACGTCGCAACCAGCCGCCGGGCATGCATATGGCCCGCCGCGGCAAGACGAGCGAATACGGCATTCGCTTGCGCGAGAAGCAGAAGTTGAAACGGTTCTACGGCGTGTTCGAGCGCCAGTTCCGCCGCTACTTCGCGTTGGCGTCGCGCTCGCCGGAAAACACCGGCGAAGTTCTGCTGAGCATTATGGAACGCCGTTTGGACAATGTCGTCCACCGTCTCGGTTTCGCGCCGTCGCGCGCCGCCGCCCGCCAGCTGGTGACGCACGGCCACGTGCAACACAACGGCAAGGCGACCAACGTGCCGAGCTTACTGGTGAAAGCCGGCGACACCGTGACCGTCAAGAGCCGGCCGCGGAGCCTGCAACTCGTCAAACTCCAACTGCAAGAGAGCCCTCCGCCGGTCCCCGACTACTTGGAACGCAGCGGAACCGAACCTCCGGAAGGCCGCGTGCTGCGCCTGCCGACACGGTCCGAAGTCGATCCCCGCATCGCGGACATTCGCGAGCAGTTGATTATCGAAGTCAGCGCACGTTAAGCAGGGGTCAGAGGTCAGGGATCAGGGGTCAATGAAAACCGCGCGGCGCTGGTTTTTTTGACCCGTCACTCGCGACGCCGAGCCCCTCACGAAGCGAACCTGCGGAGAACAAGAATATGCGTATCCGATGGCGTGGCCTGGAGTTGCCGAACCGCGTGGGCAGCGATCACGGCACACTCACCGACACGTACGGCAAGTTTGTCGCGGAGCCGTTTGAGCGCGGCTTCGGCGTGACGGTCGGCAACAGCCTCCGCCGCATCTTGCTTTCGAGCCTCGAAGGCAGCGCGGTGACGCGCGTCAAGATACAGGGCGTCCGCCACGAGATCAGCACGATCCCCGGCGTCGTCGAGGACGTGACCGATATCATCCTCAACGTGAAAAGCCTCGTGGTGAAGAATGCCAGCGAGCAGCCGCGGACCTTGCGCATCGATCGCCACGAGCGCGGCGTCGTGACGGCGGCCAACATCATCACCGACGAAGCCGTGCAAATCATCAACCCCGAACACATTATCGCCACGCTTACGGACGACGTGCCGTTCGTGGTCGAGATGACGGTGGAAAACGGCCGCGGTTACCGCACGGCGGAAGAAAACGCCGGCGCCGAACGCGAGATCGGCGTCATTCCGGTGGATTCGAGCTTCTCGCCGGTCCTCCGCGTGAAATATGAGATCGAGGACACCCGCGTCGGCCAGCGGACGAACTACGACAAACTCCTCATGGAGATCTGGACGAACGGCACGATTACGCCGCAACTCGCGGTCGTCGAAGGCGCGAAGATCCTGCGCAAACACCTGAACCCGTTCGTCCAATACTCCGAGCCCGGCCACGAGATCGCCATCGAGGACCGGATCGAAACCGGCGCCGCTTCCGAGGCGGTGGACCACGAGCTGGAACGCAAACTGAACATGAGCCTCGCCGAGCTGGAGCTCTCCGTGCGGGCGACGAATTGCCTCGAATCAGAGGGGATCACGACCGTCCGCGACCTTGTGATCCGCTCGGAAGATGAACTGCTCGAAGTCCGCAACTTCGGCGAAACGACGCTCAAGGAAGTGCAACAAAAACTCGAAGAACGCGGTCTCCATCTGGGCATGAAATTGCCGGCCTCGTTACGGCGTTGAACGTTGCCCGTCGTCCGTTGTCCGTCGAGAGTTGCGAATCCCCTGACCCCTGACCCCGCGATAGCCATGCGACATTTACGAGCCGGACGAAAGCTGGGGCGCAACGCGACGCACCGCATCGCGTTGATGCGGAATCTCTCGCGCGCTCTTATCGAGCACGAGCGGATCATCACGACGCTGGAAAAGGCGAAGGAGTGCCGTCGCTTTATCGAGAAGCTCGTGACGATCGCGCGCAAAGGGACGCTGCACGCGCGGCGACTTGTGTTGGCCCGCCTTCGCGACAAGGACGCAACGACGAAACTCTTCAAAGAGATCGCGCCGCGCTTCAAAGAACGGCCCGGCGGCTACACCCGCGTCATCAAGCGGCACGAACGCCGGCTCGGCGACGGCGGCCGCACCGCGTTTATCGAGTTTTTGAAGGAAGGCGAAACCAAGGTGCGCGCCCGCGGCGCCGCCCCGGCGCCGATCGCTCCGAAGGTGACCGAAACGCCTGCTGAGCACGCGCCGCCGGCGGATACGCCCAACTAATCAAGTTGCTCGCGTTCACCTCCTGGACCCACGAATGCATTGCGTTCGTGGGTCCTGTCGATTTCCCCTTATGTTCAGGCTGCTTCCGCCGTTGACGCCCCTCCACGCTCCGGCTATTCTTCCGCCCCGCTCGCGTGCCCGCGCGAACCTCGTGGACCTGGAAGAGGGGACAAAGATGGCTGCGTGGCGAACCCTGGGAAGCCTACTCATCGCAATGTTTCTGGCCGGCGCTGGCCGGGCGCAACCGTACGTGCTGACCGAAACCGTCCAGGCGCGAGATTGTTTCCGCATCCACATCGACATGGCTCTGGCGGGCGAGATGCGCGTCGCCAGAGAGGGAAAAGTGGTTCCGATCAAGCTCACCGCTACCGCCTCGCACGTGTTTCCGGAGCGGATTCTCAAAGTCGCCGCGACCGGTCTGCCTGAGAAATCGGCCCGCTTCTACGAAATCGCCAAGGCCGACATCCTTGCCGGCAACGACCGCTCCGAACGCTCGCTGCGGGCCGAACGCCGACTGTTCGTCGCTCAGCGCGCGAAAGACCAACCGCTCACCTACTCGCCTGCCGGGCCGCTCAGCCGCGAAGAGATGGAGCTGACAAGCGAGCACTTCGATACACTTGCGTTGACCGGCCTGCTTCCGGTCAAACCCGTCGCCGTCGGCGACACGTGGACAGTCCCCAATTCCGTCGCTCAGGCGCTCTGCGGGTACGAGGGTCTGACCGAGCAGACGCTGGCGTGCAAATTGGAAGCGGTCAGCGAGAATACCGCGCGGATTGCCGTCGCCGGGACGGCCAACGGCATCGAACTCGGCGCCTTGGTGAAAACCACGATCACGGCGACGGCCCGTTTCGACCTCCAAGCGCACCGACTCGCCGGCCTGACATGGAAACAGAAAGACGAACGCGACCAGGGCCCGGCGAGCCCAGCATCAACCACCGAGAGCACCACAACTTTGTCACGGACGCCCGCCGACACGCCCGAGACGCTCAGCGACGTGAAACTCGTGTCTATTCCCGACAGCTTCGAGCCGCCGATGGCGATGACGCAACTTGTCCACCGCGATCCCAAGAGCCGTTACGATCTGATGTACGCCCGCGTATGGCAGGTCGTCGGCCAAACCGATGCACACCTTATTATGCGGCTCATGGAACGCGGCGAATTCGTCGCGCAAGTGACGATCACGCCCTGGACGCCGGCTGAAAAAGGCAAACATCTCTCGCCCGAAGAGTTTCGCGACGCGATGAACGGCACGCCGAGTTGGGAAGCAACCAAAGAACTGCAAGCCGGCGAGGTTCCCGCGGAAAGTGGCCGCTGGATCTATCGCATTTCCGCGCTTGGCACGATGGACGGCCTCGATGTGATGCAGAATTTCTACCTTGTCGCCGGGCCGAGCGGCGAACAGGCCGTGCTCGCCTTTACGCTAGCGCCCAAACAAGCCGACCGTCTCGGCACCCGTGACTTGTCTCTCGTCGGCAGCCTGGAGTTCCCGCCGGTTGAGAAGCGGAACTAACCGAAGCGGTGCAGAAGCACAGAGAAGCAACAGGGAAGAAACCACCGGAACCACGAAAATCGAATTCGTGTCTTCCGCGTTTTTTCGCTTGATGCCTCTGTGGTGAAAGTTACTCGACCGTGACGCTCTTCGCGAGGTTCCGAGGCTTGTCCACGTCGCAGCCGCGGAGCAGGGCGATGTGGTACGCGAGGAGCTGCAGCGGCACGGCGGCGACGAGCGGTTGCAAATACTCCGGCACCTCGGGAATGTAAATCACTTCATCCGCGCGCTCGGCGACTTCCTCGTCGCCTTCGCAGGCAATGGCGATCACCGGTCCGCCGCGCGCCTTCACCTCCTCTAGATTGCTCATCACCTTGTCGAACACGACGTTGCGCGGAATGAGGAAGACCGACGGCGTCTCTTCGTCCACGAGCGCGATCGGTCCGTGCTTCATCTCCGCTGCCGGATAGCCTTCCGCGTGGATGTAACTTATTTCCTTCAACTTCAACGCGCCTTCGAGCGCGACCGGGTAGAGATACTGCCGGCCCATGTACAGAAAGTTATTGACCGAAAAATAGCGCTCCGCAATGCGGCGCACCTCATCGTGGCAAGTCAGCACGCGGCGGACGGCGTCGGGCATGGCATGCAGTTCTTGGATCATCTGCGTACCCTGCACGCTCGACAGATGCCGCAAGCGACCAAAGTAGAGCGCCAGCATTGTCAGCACGGTCACTTGCGCGGTAAACGCTTTCGTGCTGGCGACGCCGATCTCCGGTCCGGCGTGCAGATAGACGCCGCCATCGGCTTCGCGCGCGATCGAGCTGCCAACGACGTTGCAAATCGCCAGCGTCGGATGGCCTTTCCGCTTGGATTCGCGCACCGCCGCCAGCGTGTCCGCCGTTTCGCCCGACTGAGTGATCGCGAGCACAATGGTGTTGCGGTCGATGGGCGGGTTGCGATAGCGAAACTCGCTGGCGTATTCGACCTCGACCGGGATGCGGGCGAGTTCCTCAAACAGATACTCCGCGACGAGAGCCGCGTGATAACTGGTGCCACACGCCGTCAGGATGATCCGCTCGGCGCGCCGAAGCTGTTGCGTATCGAGATTGAGGCCGCCGAAGTGCGCCGTGCAGTCGGCTTCATCGAGCCGGCCGCGCATTGCGTTCTCCAGCACTTCAGGCTGCTCGTAAATCTCCTTGAGCATGTAATGCTCAAAGCTGCCCTTATCCGAATCGGACGTCTCCCAATTAATGTGATGCACCGGCGCATCGACGCGGCTTTGCTGATGATCGAGAATATGCCAGGAGTCGGCGCTGAGCACGCAGAGTTGATGGTCCTGCAAGTAGACAACCTTGCCCGTGTTGCCGATGAGGGCGCTTGGGTCGCTGGCGAGGAAGTTCTCACCCTCGCCGATGCCGAGCACGAGCGGGCTGCCGAGCCGGGCGCCGACAATGAGATCGGGCTGCCGCGAGCTGACGACGGCAAGACCATAGGTGCCTTTGAGCTGCGCAACCGTCTTGCGCACCGCCTCGACGAGGTCGCCGTTGAGGTGCCAGGCGATCAACTGGGCAATTACTTCGGTGTCAGTTTCGCTTTTGAAGACGACGCCGTCGTTGCGCAGTTGTCGTTTGAGAAGCGCGTAGTTCTCGATGACGCCGTTGTGTACGACCGCGACCACGTCGTCACCGCCGACGTGCGGATGCGCGTTCACGTCCGTGGCGGGCCCGTGAGTGGCCCAGCGCGTGTGGCTGACGCCGATACACCCCGGCGACGGCCGCTCCTCCAGGTGGCTGACCAAGTCGGCGATCCGACCCTTGCGCTTGCGGACGTGGAGCTGCGGGCCGGTCATGGTGGCGAGACCCGCGCTATCGTAGCCGCGATACTCGAGCCGCCGCAAGCCTTCGATGAGGATCGGCTCCGCCTCGCGGTAGCCCACGTAACCGACGATGCCGCACATGCGCGCTCCTTCTGATGTTCCTTAAGCCCGTGCGGGCTCCATGGTTCTCGGACCCTGCCGGTCCGTAAAAGTATACCTTCGCCCGAAGGATCGGCAAACAGCAGAATCTGGCGCGTTAACCCCAGCGATGATCTGCGTTTGTCACTGGGATCGCGTGCCGGCGACCATCAGCGCGAATATCCGCCGAACGGCATGATACTTTCTCCTCAAGCCTGCACGAGTGCTTCAGATAACCCTCTCCGCCCGCCATTGGATTAGTCCGCCTGTGCCGAACCGCGGCCGGGTGTCGTTGCGCTAGGAGGACCCCGTCATGGATCTTGTCATCCGCGAACTCACGGGCCCCGATCTTTCGAAAGACTTCTTGGACACGTTGGCTGGCCTCGCCGAAGTGAACCTCAGCATTGAAGAAGCGATGAAGGTCTTTCAGCGGCGGCTTCGCACCGGCGTGCGAACATTTGTCGCCCTGAACCACGAACGGGTCGTCGGCACGCTGTCGCTGTTCATTGAGCAAAAGTTCATCCATCAAGCCGGCAAAGTAGCCCACATCGAGGACGTTGCCGTGCATCGCGATTTCCAGCAGCACGGCATCGGCAGCAAGCTTCTTCGCCATGCCATCGCCGAAGCCGGGGAAGCGGGCTGTTACAAGGCGCTGTTGCAATGCTTCGAAGAACGGGCGCCGTTCTATGAACGACTTGGCTTTCGCCGGCACGACCGGGGCATGCGGCTCGAATTATAAAGACGCCGGCGGCACTACCTCGTTAAATGAGCAACAACGCTCGCGGTCGCCCGATGCGCCAACGAGGGCATGTGCCGTCCAACGCCGGCATATCGGGCGCCCGATTCTTCTCGAACGAGTTATTCCGTGATTGGTCGCGCGGTATGTGTCCCTGAGCTTCGTGCCGCACTGGATTTCGCCGCGTGCCAAGCGCGCCGCGTGATCGAGAAGTACCCACGGTATACGCCAATGTACACCGTCGGCGGCCGCTGGCATTCTGAGGGCGAACATTGGACCCGCTGGTGCGAAGGCTTCTACCCCGGCATTTTCTGGTTGCTGCACAAGCAGACCGGCGAAGACTTTTGGCGACGACACGCGGAAGCGTACACCCGGCGATTGGAACCACGGCGGCACGACCGCGCGGTGCATGATCTCGGCTTTCTGTTTTTCTCGACCTATCTACGTTGGTACAACCTTACCGGCGACCCCAAACTGCGTGACGTTCTTATCGAAGCGGGAAGAACGCTCGCCTTGCGGCGGCAGAAAGGCGGCTATCTGGCCTCCTTCATCGGGCCGGAATCGTTGTTCATCGACATCATGATGAACGTCGGCATGATTCTCTGGGCAGCGAACGCAACCGGCGACGAGAAGCTCCGCGACGTTGCGCTGGAACATTGCCGCACAACGGCACGTTGCCTCGTTCGGCCGGACGGGGGTACGGCCCACGAAGGAATCTTTGATGCGGAGACCGGCCGATTTCTGCGCGAAAGCACGCATCAAGGTTGGCAAGCGAAGAGCGCCTGGTCACGCGGCGTGGCGTGGGCGCTTTACGGATTCACCGCGGTCCATCGCTTAAGTGGCGAGCGCGAGTTTTTGGACGTCGCCAGCAGCGTGGCCGAATTCTACCTTCGCCGCTCGCCGCCGGGGCTCGTACCGCCGTGGGATTTTGACCTGCCGCCGGACGCGCCTCAGCTTTGGGACAGTTCCGCGGGCGCGATAGCCGCAAGCGGCCTTTGGGACTTGTCCGATCAAGTGGAAGGGGTGGAGCAGCGCGACAAATACCGCGACGCCGCGCTGACCGTGTTGCACACGCTCTGCTCCGAAGCTTTTCTTGCACGCTCGCGACCCGATTGGGAAGGCATCCTGCTGCACGGCGTCTATCATTATCACAAGAACCTTGGCGTCGATGAGTCGGTCGCCTGGGGCGACCATTTCTTTGTGGAAGCCCTTGTGAAAGCACTCGCCGGCCGCTCCGACGCGGCATGGTAGGGCGCCGAAGCGCGAGGCGAGGCCGGGTGTATCCCCTCGCTTCGCACTTCGGCTCCTCAATCCCTTGGGACCGATGCCATGCAAATTGCCGTTCTGAGCGACACGCATAGCCGCTATCAAACCGTGGAAAGAGTCCTGGAATCACTGCAGGCTCGCAATATCAACTTCATCATCCATTGCGGCGATATCGAGGACGCGGAAACCGTCTGGCTGTTCCAAGGTTTCACCGTGCATTTTGTGTTTGGCAATTGCGATACCGAGCGCGCGAGCCTTCGACAGGCGATTCACGGCATCGGCGAAACGCTGCACGAGCCGTTCGGACATCTGGAATTGGATGGCGTCAAACTCGCCTTCACCCACGGCGATGACAAGAAGCGGCTCGACGAGTTGGAATGGAGCGGCTTCGATTTCGTGTTCTACGGCCACACACACCAGGCGAAAGAACATCGCCGCGACAACACCCGCGTGATTAATCCCGGCGCGCTGCACCGTGCCCGGCCAAAGTCATTTGTTCTTCTTGATGTCGCGACCGGAGCGGTGGAATCCATCGAGGTCAGCGATTGATTCGTTGACGCGCAACTCACGCGGGTTGGCGATCGCGTTTGAGGGGCGGGCATGGCGAGCGCGGTTTACGGCGGCAAGTCCCAGACGCGTACGGTCATGTCCGACGCGCCGGAAACGGCCTGCCGTCCGCCCGGTGTGAATGCAATCGAACAGACAAAGCCCGCGTGACCTTCGAAGCGCCGAATTTCCTTTCCCGTCTTTCGATCCCAAAGCCGCACGGTATTGTCACCCGATCCCGTTAAGATCCGATCGCCATCCGGCGACGTGGCGATGCTGAAGACCTGGCCCAGGAAGCCGAGAAAGGAGAGTGTTTTCTCGTCCTTGATCGGATCGACAACGTGGAGGCCCACGTCATCGCCGGCCGCGACCTGCCCATCCGGCAACGCAGCGACGCAATGAATGTTGCCCGTGCCGCCATGCCAACAGCCGACTTCCTGAAGGGAATCGATGTCCCAGAGTCGCACCGTCGAACCGCCGCTGGAGATAATGTGCCGGCCATCGGCGGCGATCGCGATGCAGTTCACGTTATTGCCTGCCCCGTGAGCGTCGGCGACCATCTTCAGTTGCACGCCGGAATCGAGGTCCCACAGGCGCAGGCTGTGGTCGTTACTGCCCGATACGGCGCGCTTGCCATCAGGCGTGAACGCGACAGACTGAACCCAGCCGGCATGCCCGCGAAATTCCTTCACGCTCTGAGCGCTGTCCACGTCCCACAGCCGCATCGAGTCGTCCCAACTTCCGGAAAGGAGACGCTTGCCGTCGCGCGACAGGGCGAGGCCGTGTACGACTGCCGCGTGTCCGTTGAAGAAGTGCGTGACCTGTCCGGTGGACAACTCGCGCTGCGCGATGGCCTGCACCAGTCCCGCGTGAATGACCTGGCGGCCATCCGGCGTCACGACAAGAGCATAGACAGGCCCTTTGCCGCCTTCGAATTGTCGCACCGCCGGGCCGCCCGGAGGTTTTTCGGGCGCCGGGGCCTTCACGGGCGGAACGGGCGGCTTGTCCGGAGGAGTTTTCACCGGTTCCGGCGGCGGCTTAACGCTCGGCTCCTTGATTTTCTCGGGATCCTCAGGCCGCTCCGGCGTTGGGTTGCTCGCTTTCGGCGCCCTGCCGGTACTGTCTACCCTCGGATCACTTTTGTCGCGCATCCAGAGAAACACGAGCAACGCAATGACAAACAAGGAAACCGCACCGCTCGCCAACGCGAACACGAGCGCTCGCTTTTTCGCCTGCGATTGCGTCGCGCGTGCCGGCGCCTTTTTTGCGCCATTATTCAGCGAATCGTTGGCGGCAGTGCGATCGACCGCGGATGCCTTCGTTGTTGGCTCGTCGATCTCATTGAGGAAGTCCCAGTCGTGGTTTTCCTCAGTTTTCGGCGCCCGACCGGCGAGAACGGTCTCCGCGCTACGAGTCTTGCCCTGGCAGAACGGTTCGAGCGCCGCCGCCACCTCAGCGGCGGTTTGCGGGCGATCGCCCGGCTTCTTCGCCAGGAGCCTGAGCAACAGTTCTTCCACCGCCGGCGGCACGTCATTGCGGAAGTCGGACAGCGGCTTCGGACGCTCGAGTTGATGCTTTAGAAGAAGCTGGGCGAGCGATTTGCCCCAGAACGGGGCGCGACCCGTGAGCAGGTAGTAGAAGGAGCAGCCGAGACTGTAGATGTCGGAGCGGGCGTCCACATTGCGCGAGTTGACGGCCTGCTCCGGGGCCATGTACTCGGGCGTACCCATCGCCGCCCCATCCCGAGTCATTCGCGTATCGTTGTCCGGTTCGCCGAGCCGGGCCAGACCGAGGTCGAGGATTTTTACAAGGGCGCCCTTGTCCTTACCGGTGTGGGCCTCCTGCCGTGTCACGAGCAAGTTGCCGGGCTTGATGTCGCGATGGACCAACCCCTTCTCGTGTGCGTGCTGCAAGCCGAGAGCCGCTTGGCGAATGTAATCGCACGCCTCGCCGACGGGCAGGTGTCCGGACTCGTGAACTAAGTCGTTCAGGTCAACCCCGTCCACATATTCCATCGCCAGATAGTGAACGTCACCCTCTTGGCCGGCGTCGTACGCAACGACGATGTTCGGATGATGAAGCTGCGCGGCGATCTGGATTTCCTGCTTGAACCGACGAAGGTTCTGCGGATTCTTCAACCGCTCCGCCTTGATGAACTTCAGGGCGACGACCCGGTTCATCTTCCGGTGATACGCCTTGAAGACTTGGCCCATACCGCCTTCGCCAATCCGATCCAGCAAACGATAAGGGCCTAGCATTAACTGCTTTGTGCGGCCCTTGAGCAACCGGTGTACTTGGAAGTTTGTCAGCCAACCCTTTTCCACGCAGAGTTCCGCGAGCGGCCGTGCGTCTTGTTCACCGGCGGTCGGCTGTTTGCGCAGCTCCGCCACTTGCTCCGGTTCCAGCAATTGCGTGGTTTCCAGAGCGGAAAAAAAAGCCGCCAAGTGGTCGGCTTCGGCCATGGTGCGGTCGATGGGGCCTTTCATTGCTCGTTCCATCCTATCGCGAAACGCTGCCGAATAACTATGCCAAGCGCGCGGCGGAAGCACCCACTATGAGACGAGAAAAGAATAGCTTCCGTTTGGCGCAGCGGTGAGATAGGTCGGTTAAGGATTCTCGCCGGGCGACGACGACGACGGTTTTTCTTCTTCCGGTGGAGTGCGACGCAACAACCGCGCAAGCAAAAAGCCGAGCCCTTCGGCCACAAGGACGCCCAGAGCGCCGAGACTGGCCCCGATGCCGAGGATGAAGAACTCGCGCCGGCCGAGACGATTCGCCGTCCTGGTGGGGCTCGATGCCGCCAGGGGAACGAGTTCCACGTCTATCGCTGGCTCGGGCGACGCCGGCGCCGCGATCGGATAGATCGTTGTCCGCGTTTTCGTCCCCGCCGCCTTCGTTGCCGGTCTGGGAATGCGCACGGGCGTCGGCGCCATTGGCTGGTTGAGATCGTCCAGCGCAGGTCTCGTGGCGGCAGCGGCAAACTGGGGCATCGTCCGCGGCGCGGATCGTACCGGGGGCGCGGGCGGTGAGGCCCCGTCCTTGCTATTCTCCGCATCGAGCCACAGCAGGTACGCCGTCATGTCCGCATCGCTCTCCGGCCCCTTCAGCCCTTCTTTCTTGCCGCCGCGGACGATTTGCAGGGCGGTCACCGCGTCCGCCGGTGTCTGAAAGCGGTGGGCCGGGTCCTTCGCCAACATCTTTTCAACGATCAATTGCAACGGCTCGGACACCGCCGCGTTGATCTCCCGTAACGGCCGCGGCGCTTCGCTCGCATGCCGCACAAGCTGGCGGAGCAGATTCGGATCGTTGAACGGCGGCGACCCGGAAAGACAGTGATAGAAGATGCAGCCGAGACTGTAGATGTCGGCCCGAATATCCGACGTGTGGGCGTCGCGCGCTTGTTCCGGCGCCAGATAATCCGGCGTGCCCAGCAGCGCGCCGTCGTTCGTCAGCGTGAACTCGCCTTCCGACTGCGGAATGATTTCGTCAAACAACGCCCGGCCCAGACCGATGTCGAGGAGCTTGACCGCTTTGTCAATAAGTTTATCGGAAGACCGATTTTTGCCGGCGACCAGCATCAGATTCCCCGGCTTGATGTCGCGATGCACCATCCCCTTCTCGTGCAGGTGTTGCAAACCGAGGAGGGCCTGATGGATGACGTGCTGCGTCTCTTGGGGCGATAGCTTGCCGCGTTCCTTCAGGACCTCGTCGAGCGTCTCGCCTTCGAGGTACTCCATCACGATGTAGTTCAAGCCGTCCTGTTCGCCGAGCTGAAAAGTACGGACGATGTTCGGATGTTTGAGTTGCAGCGCCAGCCGTGCTTCGCGCTGAAATCGGCCGAACAGGATCGCGTCCTTCGCCTTCGACGGCGGCAGCACCTTGATGGCGACGGTCTGACCAAGGTTGTGTACCCCCTTGTAGACGCCGGCCATGCGACCCTTGCCGATTCGGTCGAGCAGCTTGTATTGGCCGAGAAAGAAGTGATCGGCGTGCCCGCGGAGGAGCAACCCGGCCTGGTAGTCGGTCGTATAGCGGTTCGTGATCAGCCACTTGGCGAATCGCTCGGTGTCGGCCGGCTCTTTCGATTCGCCGCGCCACTTCTGGTGCAATGCTTTAACGTCATCCGCGGAAAGCAGCCGGCTGCGGACCAAGAGTTGGCAGACGATTTCAACGGTAAGCGACATGGGCGTATTGTGCCCGGAAGAATTTCAGCGTGCAAGCATCAGCCGAGGATGCGGTTCCAACGGGCGCGATGATACGCGATCTTCTCCGCTCCGGTCATTTTGGCGAAGTCGGGCTCGGCGTGGCCGTTCGCCGCTTGCGGCTTCGCGGCGGGCGCGTCGCGTCGGCTCCGATCGGTTGGCGGCACACTTATTACCGTCCCATTCCCGCCGTAGCTCATGACGTTCGTTTGCAACCGCATGTCGTCTGCCAGCGACCGCCGCGGCGTGACGCCGAGTTGTTGCAACACGCCGTGATAGGCCGGTACGGCCTCCTCGGCGCTAATTTCCCCGTCGGCGATCCAGCGAAGGAAGCGAATGAAAGCGAGTTGATTCTCCGCGTTGTTGATCTTCCGGCCGAAAAGGGCGACGCGGGCGCCGTATTTTTTCGCTTCGCTCAAGAGCTTGAAAGCGTCATAGGTCGTGCCGGCGGAGCCGCCGAGGACGCCGACGACGAGGTGCGGATCGTAATGGACCAACTCCTCCATCGCTTTCGGTCCGTGGTAAACCATCTTGAGAAACAGCGGCCGGCCCGCCGCCGTCACGCCGCCCAAAGTGCGGACGATGGCGTCGTTGATGAAACCGGGGAGTTTATCCGAAGCGACTGCCTCCAGCCGATTAGGATCAAAGACTTCCAGAAAATGCCGGAAGCCTTTTCGCTCCGCCTCCGCGCGGAAGTCCTTGTATTGTTGCAACGCCTCGCGATCGAGCACCGAATCGTTGCTGAACGTGATGCTGTAGAGCCCAAGGTTCGCGCCGAGGCGCCGTTCTTCCGGTTTGCAATCGAGATGACCGCACTGAATGTGATCGAGCGTCGCGGTGCGAAACGGCAGCGAGGCTTCCGTCGGATACCGGCTGCCGCGAACGATATGGATGTCCGTCGTGTCGTTGGCGCGTGCGGCCGGCGTCACAGAGCTATGGTCAAAGATGCGCTTCTGAATCGTGAGCAGTTCATTCGTGCTCGCGGACATAAGCATGATGTCCACGAGCGCCTGCTCGGTGATCTGCTCGATAATCTCGCGGAACTCGGCCAAACTCCGGTAGCGCAATTCGCCGCTGTGCGCTTCCGGCGATTTGCCCGGCGCGCCGATGGCGAGGGCCATGTCCGCATCTTTCGCGTCGGCAAGGATGAAATCCTTACTACCGCGCGGGTCGGCGTGGATGCGAGCCAGTTTTTGGTCGAGCGACCTCTGGACCATCGGAAGCCTCAGCGTTTGCCCCGGCTGCTGCTCTCGGCGGGCACCGCCCTTCGTTTCGAGGAAGCCAGTCCTAGACGGCGCTGTACTTCCTCAAAGGAGATCGTTTCGGTTTCCTTGGCCCGCGCCTCCAGAAACGCCATGAGCTTTTTGTTCCGTCGTGTCGGAGCGATCTCTTCCTCGAAATCGTCAAGTTGGGTCACGAGGAATTCCGTGCCATCGGCGGCTCGGATCACAACGTCTTCGTCCCGTGCTTGATCCAGCCGTTCATTGACGGACTTGACCTTTCTCGGGATATCGATGGTTTTCACAACTCATATTCCTCCCCACGAATATACACCCGATTTCCTGGCTTCCAGCCAATGGAGATGACCTTCACCCATTTATCCTCTGTTAGTACGTCGTAGAACACCTGAAAACTCCCAACGCGCAATTCCCACTCGGGCGAGCAGATTTGGCCGGAGACGTTTGCGCTGACGACTTTCCGACGCCGGTTGATCCGACAAATGCTTGTTGATGGCGTCTTGGATGATCCTTTGATCGTATTTGCGGTGATATTCAAGGTCCGTCCATGCTCGCGTCGTGAAATCAATCGCAAACATGATTGTACAGGAGGCCGTCGGTTCTTGTGGATTTACGCTTTCATCGCGCCGCGCCTTTGCCAGGCTGCCCGCGGGATGGCTCGGCCGCCGGCGGCGCTTGGCGTGTGCGTGCTCGCGGGTATCTGGACCGTTCCGACTCTGCGTTCTACCTGTTCAATCGTCTCGCGCAACACGCGCGCCGACTGCTGCAACCCCAGCCGCTCCTTCTG
Organism: Gemmataceae bacterium; assembly: GCA_041499805.1. Lineage (GTDB taxonomy): Bacteria > Planctomycetota > Planctomycetia > Gemmatales > Gemmataceae > JBGQKZ01. The sequence goes on along the minus strand of JBGQKZ010000015.1, from coordinate 14,400 downwards.
TGTCAACGGCAGCTCAACCTGCTGCCGCACTCCGCCGCAGCCAATCACCGTCGGCACCGACAAGCACACATCGCGAATTCCATAAAGCCCCTGCTGCAACGTGCTGACCGGCAAGACACGTCTGCTGTCCAGGGCCAGCGTTTCGACCACCTCGCGAATCGAGAGGCCAACCGCGAAGCTCGAACCGCCTTTCAGTTTGATGATCGTCGCGCCGGCCGTCTTCGTCGCCTCAAACACTTCTTTCTGTACCTGCGGCGTAAACCCGGGCCAGTTTTCGAGCGGCAGTCCCGCGATTGTGGCGCTCGACCAGATCGGCACCATGCTGTCCCCATGCTCGCCAAGGATGATTGCGTGTACCTGACGCGCCGGCGCCTGCAAACGCCGGCCGAGGTAACTTCGGAAGCGAACCGTGTCGAGCTGCGTGCCGAGCCCGATGACGCGCTGCCACGGCAAGCCCGAGCGCTGCACCGCCAGGTACGTCAGCACATCCACCGGATTGCTGACCACGAGGAGATAGGCGTTCTCCTTCAAACCTGCCGACTTCACCTGATCCAGCAGCGACAGAAAGAGATCAACGTTGCGATTGATCAGATCGAGGCGACTTTCCTCCGGTTTGCGGCGCAGGCCCGCGGTGATGACGACGATATTGCTCGTCGCGACTTCGCTCATCTCCCCGGCGCTGATGCGGATGTCCGAGGTGAGGCTGGCGCCGTGCAGCAGCTCCGTGGCGTGACCGAGCGCGGCGTCCTTGTTCGCGTCGATCAGGCAAATGCTGCTGACAACGCCGCCGCATTGCAGAGCATACGCCGCGCTGCTGCCGACCAAACCGCCGCCGCCGATGATCGCAACTTTCATGGAGAATGCCTCACACTTTCAACGCGGGCGGCTGAATGGCTTGCGATGCGCGCTCGCGCAGCAACTCCGGTTCGCTCGCGGCTTGCGCGCGGGCGCCGTCGGCAGGCCGCCGGCGACTGGAGCCCGCGATGCTCAAGATAACCGCCAGCAACGACACGAGACCCGCGACGCCCCAGATGGTGCAGAGGATGGGCGTGTGGCCGGATGCGAAGAACGGGTTGAGCATCGCTTCGGCCGGCGGCTTCCCTTCGATCAGGACAAGCGCGGTGCCGCCCGCGGCGCCCGCGACCATGAACAACGGCACGAAGACGCCAACGAGAGCCCGCACCGCCGTCCGTGCGCCTTCGACCTTCGCCCAGGCAAGTTCGGCGTCGGGGAGCGGGTGTCCCGATTCGAGCGCTTTGATCCGCTCGGCGTGCGTCAGCTCCCGGTCGCGGGTCTTTTTGCGAAAGTCGAGCACGACCGCCACGCCGGCAAACAACAAACCAAACCCGCATACGACGCCCAGAAACGCGAAGAAGCCGACCGATTCCATAGTTGTTCTCCTGCTCGCCGCATCAGCGCGTGCCGCTGAGCGCCGCCATCACCTGGTCAGTCACCAGCCGCACGATCTCCTCCATGTCTTTCGCCTGCGCCGCGTGGCCATTTGTGTTCGCGGTCTTGCATTCGCACGCGTGTTCGGCGTTCTCGCTGTACCCGCGGCCAAACGTATTGTTGCCGCACAGGTCGCAGTTCTCGCCCTTTTGGAAGCGCACGTCGTCGTAGCCGAGCTTCTTCTTCAGGTCTAACAGTTCTTTTGTCTGCTGGTTCGTAAAGTAGTTGACGTTGCCGAGCTGCTGCGCGAGGATCAGGATTTTGCAGTACGCGTCAATGATCTCGCTGTTCCAGTATGCCTTTTCCAGGTCCGGACCGAACGTGACCGTGCCGTGGTTGGCGAGAATGATGGTGTTGCTCGATTTCAAATGCGGCACGATGGTTTCGGCGAATTTCTGCGTGCCCGGCGTCTCGTAGATCGCCGTCGGCACTTCACCGAGGAAGACTTCGACTTCCGGCAACACGCACTTCGGCACCGGCACGCCGGCGACGGCGAAGGCGGTTGCATGCGGCGGATGACAATGCACCACGGCCTTCACGTCCGGCCGGTGCTTGTAGACCGCGAGGTGCAACAGAATCTCGCTCGACCGCTTCCGCGTACCGGCGAGCTGCTTGCCCTCGTAGTCCACCTTGCAGATGTCCTCGCACTTCAGCGAGCCCTTGGACATCATCGTCGGTGAGCAGATGACCTCGCGATCGTTGAGACGATACGAGATGTTGCCGTCATTCGCCGCGGCAAAGCCCTTGGCGTAGACTTTGCGCCCGATTTCACAGATTTGCTGTTTGATTTGGTATTCGCTGATCATGGCATGGTTCCTTGCACCCTTGAACCGGTCCTACTCGCCAAGGATTTGTTGCAGCGTATAAGGGCATTCGGACGGGAATTGGTCTTTGGGCAACCCGGTCTCGTCCACGGCCAGTTGAACCGCCTTGGCGTACACGGCGGGTAAAACGGCTTCCGCATGATTGCGTAAAGTCTTACTCTCAAGATCAAATTGCAAGTCGTGCCGCTGCGACGTGATCGTGCCGCTCCAACTGCGCGACCGTTTTCTGGGCTGGCAGTCCCACTTTAAGAGGTGGGCCACCAGAATGCGGAGCCGGCTCGTCACTTCCTTTCGATCACGTCTGGCCATGTCGTCGAGGTACTCGCTCAAATGTCTCAGATCAAGCTTGTCCAAGCGCCGTTGCTTGATTAGTTCAGACATGCTTTCGAGCCAGGCCGTTTCATCTGCTTCGTAAAGTTGCGATAGTCTCATCGCGAACCTCCTTCCAGTGGCGCGGTGATCTCCACATGATCCAAGATACACGCACAGTACGCGTCCACCGGCTTCTTCTCCGGATGGAACGGAGCCGCTGCCTCGCCGCCTTCGCTGAAACCCACGCGGCTGCCGTGGCCGGCGCCGAGGTTGTCGAAAATCACCAGGTCCTCGCCGTCGGGGCCTTGGTCTTCTTGCAGCGCCTTCAGACTGAACGGCACGCCGACGATCCAACGGAAGCCGACGAGCGACGGATGCGCGCGCGACAGCGTCACGGTGCCGATGACTTCCGCGATTCGCATGACCGTTCGTTCCTTTCAACCGTCCCGTAGGCCCATCACGAACCACCGCACCGGCGAATTCTTTGCGCCAACCATGTTCCGGACTTCGGCCCCATCGTTGCACACGATTACGTCGTCGCCCGCGCCGGCGCCGAGGTTGTCAATCGCGAGCAGCGGCTCGCCGTCCGCGGCGCCGTCGGGATTTAGCGGTTGTACGACGAGCAGACGCCATCCTTGCAGCGTGGCATGCTTTACCGTTGCGACGGCGTGACCGACGACGCGCGCAATTTGCATAGCCCGTTTCTCTCACAAAACCCGCATCGCCTTGACCGTCGTCGACCGCCGTTGGCGCGTGAACGTCAACGGCGTCGTCACCCCTTCGCCCGTCGGCGTGGCGATGCTGAAGCTCAAATACCCCTCGCCGCCACTGCCAAGACCCGCCGTGCTCGGCCCGTTCTGCACGAACAACGTCGTATCCATCTCGCGTCCCATCCGCGTGATGGTTTCGACGTTGCGGGAGTGAATGATCGCCGTGTGTTTGAAGCCGTGCTCGTATTTCTTCGCGAGCGCAATCGCGGCATCCACGTCGGGCACGCGGACGAACGGGATGAACGGCATCATCTGTTCGTGATCGACAAACGGATTGGATTCTTCCGTTTCACCAAAGAGGAGTTCGGTGTCGGCCGGCACTTTCATGCCGGCCTTCTCCGCCAGGACTGCTGCGTCCTGGCCAATCAACTCCTTGCCAACCGTTAAGTTCCCTTTGCCGTCGTCCGCAAATGCGGCCTTCATAAGCACGGCGATCTGGTTCTTGTCCAGACGGACGGCCTTGTAGCGCTTCATCGCGTCCAGCAACTCGTCGAAGATCGACGTCACGGCGAAGACTTCCTTCTCGCCGATGCAGAGCAAGTTGTTGTCATAGGCGCCGCCTTCGATGATCGAGCGGGCAGCGTTGTCCAAATCGGCCGTCTCATCCACGACCACAGGCGGATTGCCGGGCCCGGCGACAATGGCTCGCTTGGGACTGCGCAGCGCTGCACGTCCGACGGCCGGCCCCCCGGTGACGCACAACACCTTCACGTCACGGTGGTCGAAGATCGCCTGCGCCGATTCCAGTGTCGGCGTCGCGATGATCGTCATCAGGTTATCGATGCCGATGGCGGCGTGGATCGCCTGATTAAAGAGCTGTGTTCCTTTGACGGCGATGCGAGCCCCGGAAGGATGGGGATTGCAGACCACCGCGTTGCCGGCGGCGAGCATGTTGATGGCGTTGCAGGCCAGCGTCGGCAGCGAGTGCGTGACCGGCGTAACCGCGCCGATGACGCCGAAGGGAGCGTACTCCTGAAGAGAAATGCCATTCTCGCCGCTGAAGGCTTCGGTCTTGAGGAATTCCACGCCGGGAATGCGGTCGGCGACGACTTTCAGCTTCTCGATCTTATGGGCCAGCCTGCCGATTTTCGTCTCTTCCAATTCCTCGCGGCCAAGTTCCTCGGCGCGCTGCGTACAGATGTGGCGGATGCACTGCACCGCCTTACGGCGATCTTCGAGGCCGCGTCGTTCAAATTCGCGCTGAGCAGCGACGGCAGCAGCAACGGCGTCGTTGACATCCTCGAAGACGCCCCAGGAACGCGTTTTGCCGTTCGTCGCGACCGTGGGAGTGACGCTTTTTCCGTTCCGCATTACGGCAAGAACTTCCGTAACCACGTTGCGGATGACTTCGTCGGTGACTTGCATGGGTTGCGTCCTCAAGAGTTCTCTCGCAAAGGCGCCAAGAAGCGCAAAGCTCGCAGCCGCCACGACGCTTGGCGAGCTTTGCGCTTCTTGGCGCCTTTGCGAGAAACTCTCCTACTTCTCGCCGCGAGCCGAGAAAATCGTTTTGTTCTCGACGTTCACCGTGTCCACAATCCCGATGATCGTCGCGTCCACCGGCAGTTTTTCCGTCTCCGGCGTCAAGCGGGCGCTCGACCCCTGAACGATCAAAACCATCTCGTCCAGCCCGGCGCCGACCGTGTCCACGCACACAAACGTTCTGCCGGTGCCAACCAAGCGGTCGCGTTTCGCCGGTTCAACGCGGAGCGGCTCCACGGTGAGCAGCTTGCGCCCGATCATCGACGCGACCTTTTGCGTGGCGACCACGCTGCCCGTGACCTTCGCAAGAAACACGGCCGCCTCCTCACGCGCCCATGCGCGGGTGCAAGAAACTCAAATGATGCGCACAGTGAACGAGGTGCAATTGCTTCCACGTTTCGTAGTCGGAATGCCCGCCGAACGGCGCCTTGTGCAACGGCTGCTTCCAGGTCTCGAAACGACGCAACAATGCCTTCAGTTCTTCCACCTCATGGGACTCCTCGAGCGCCGGCGCCGGCAGCAAATGCGGCGGCAGCTTCACGCCTCCGGGCATCCGCCGCGTCTTGATCATGCGGCGGACGAAAAAGGGCGCGATCAGTCGCAAGTACCACGGCGGCGGTGGACCCGTAAACCCGTCCATCGAGCCGCGAACGAAGATCGCCGCATGGTTGCAGATTTGTGCCAGGTCCCAGTTGCCGCCTTTTTCGTAACCCGCTTTGTGCAGCCGATCGAGTTCGGCAACGGCTTCGTCCAAGGTGCGAAAATCAAGCGCCCGTCGGCTCATGACCGCGCCTCCAACAATTCTTTTGCCTGGCGGGCGACGATTAATTCCTCGTTGGTCGGCATGGTCCAAATCTGCACGCGGCTGCTCACGCCGTGGATCGGCATTTCGCCGCGGGCGTCTTGGTTGCGGACCGAGTCGAGGACAATGCCGAACCAGTCGAGATCGGCACAGACCGCGGCACGGATCCACAAAGAGTTTTCGCCGATGCCGCCCGTGAAGACGAGGGCGTCGGCGCCGCCGAGCAGCAACAAATACGCGCCCAGGTAATGCCGAACCGATGCCACAAAGACTTCGAGAGCTTGCCGTGCTTGCCCGTCGCCTTTTTGGGCCGCGGCTTCAATGTCGCGCAGGTCGTTCCCGCAGCCGCTCAAGCCGAATAGCCCGGAGCGGTTGGCCAGGTCGTCCAGCAGTTGCGCCATCGTCTTGCCGGTCGCACGCATGAGCGCCGGCAACGCGAACGGATCGAAGTCACCGACGCGGTTGTTGTGCGGCACCCCGGTTTGCGGACTCATGCCCAGACTATTGGCTCGGGACTTCCCGTTTTCAATCGCACAGAGCGAGCTGCTGCCGCCCAAATGACACGAGACGATCTTCGCCGCCGGTTTGCCGAGCAACGTCGCCGTGCGCTGCGCGATATACCGATGACTCGCCCCATGAAAGCCCCAGCGCTGGACGCCGTATTTCTCCGCCCATTCCGAAGGCACGGCATACAAGCGCTGCGCGGGTGCGATCGTTTCGTGAAAGCCGCTTTCAAACGCCGCCACCAGCGGGATGCGCGGCAGCTTCTCCGCCAATTGCCGCATCGCGCGCACGTACGGCGGATTGTGTGCCGGGGCGACATCGTTGTACGCTTCCATTGCTGCCAGCACCCGTTCATCGACGCGCTGCACGCCAGTCATCTTCTCGGCGTGTACCGCCTTGAAGCCAATCGCCGCCAGCTCCGAGGGATCGCGCAGCGCGCCGAAAGCGGCCAATTGCTTCAAGCACACCTGCACGGCCACGGCGTGATCCGGCGCCGGCAAGTCCGTCTCCTCCCGTCGCCCGCCCGCCTCGACGAAGCAGCGCGACAGCGGCGAACCAATACGCTCCACCCCGCCGCGCGCAAGCACGCCCTCGTCCGCCATATTGAAGAGGCGGTACTTAAAGCTCGTGCTGCCGAGATTCGCGACGAGAATCTTCATGATTTCAGATTGCAGATTGCAGATTGCAGATTGGGAAATCTCAAATCTGCAATCTGCAATCCCTTAGCGGCCAAGGAACGCTTCCACGACCGCGCTTTCCGGACGCGGAATCACGTGGGCGCTGACCAGCTCACCATTCGCCGTCGCCGCTTGCGAACCTGCATCGACAGCCGCGCGCACGGAGCCGACGTCGCCTTTCACAAAGGTCGTGACGTACGCGCCGCCGATTTGCACCTGGCCGAGTAAAGAAACGTTGGCTGCCTTGCACATCGCGTCCGTCGCTGCGATGGTCGCGATTAAACCCTTGGTTTCGATGAGCCCGAGCGCATCGCCATTCGTCGAACCGTTGCGGGAATTGTTGTTTGCCATGAGTAGACCTCAGTTCTCGTTGGGAAAATTTCAATCGTGGGAGTAAGGCCGAATACCCAATACCGAATACCGAATGTCGAATGTCGAATGTCGAATCAATGACGAAGCTCGAATGACGAACAGAATCACGGCATTGCGCATTCACCGAATTCGCACGCCGATTTCCCCGGCTTTTCGTCAGTTGGAATTCGGCATTGATTCGACGTTCGTCATTCGATATTCGACATTCGGCGTTCGCCGTTCGTCATTAACCGACGCCGGCCGCGACCGGTTTCTTGCCCCCCCTGGGCAACGCGCTATCCGTATCGTCATGCGGCCGCGGGATGACCTGGACGCCGACGACTTCGCCGACGCGGCCGGCCGCCGTCGCGCCGGCCTCCACCGCCGCCTTGACCGCGGCCACGTCGCCGACCACGAAGGCCGTCACGAGGCCGCTGCCGATTTTGTTCCAGCCAAGCAGCGTCACGTTCGCCGCCTTCAACATCGCGTCGCTCGCCTCGACGAGCGCCACCAACCCCTTGGTTTCAATCATGCCGAGGGCTTCGAGACCGTTTGCCATTGTTAGTACCTCAACAAAGAAGTCAGAAGACAGAAGTCAGAAGTCAGACATTAGAAGTAGGGGGAGAGAATGGGGACGCCGTCAGGCCATGCGTCTCTACTCTGACTTCTGACTTCTGTCTTCTATGTTCTGCCTTCGGTCATTTGAATAACTCCACCTTCGTCGCATGCGTCAAATCGCACGCGTTGCCTTCGTCCGTGTCGATGTGGACTTCCAGCTTGGCGGTCGGCGACAGGCGGACGAGCAGATCTTCCAACACCATCGAGCAGGTGCTCTTCACGCGCAGACTCAGGCGGTCGCCGTCGTTGACGCCGTACCATGCCGCGTCGGACGGGCCGATGTGGACATGACGCTCATGCCGGATCACGCCCGTCTTTAATTCAATCATGCCCGCGGGACCGAGCAGATAGCAGCCGGGCGCGCCGCGGTGGTCGCCGCTCTTGCGCACCGGCACATCGAGGCCGAGCGAGATCGCATCCGTGAACGCCAATTCCACCTGGCTGTGATCGCGGCACGGACCGAGGATGCGCAGATTTGGAATCGTGCGATGCCGCGGACCGATAATCGTCACCGCTTCCTCCGCCGCGAAGAAGCCGTCCTGGTAGAGGTTTTTGTGAACGTGAAGCTGATGGCCCTTTCCGAACAGGCGCTCCAGATCCGCTTGCGTCACATGGCAATGGCGGGCGGAAATGTTGACCACAAGACGCGGCGCCGCCGGCTTGCCGTTCGTCGGCGCCTGCCCGTTGCCAAGCTGCTTCGTGAGCGCGGCGCGCACGAGCCGTTCGACCACCGAGCGATCCAGGGTTGCCATGCTCATGAATGAAATCCTTGAGCGGTCACGCCATCGGCGCCTGCCCCGGCGAGGATGACGCGCACGTCCGGCCGGTCAAGCAGTTCGCGCTGTTCAGGCTCCAGGGCGGGGTCGACAATCAACGTGTCAATCTCGGCCAACTCACAAAGAAACGCCAGCGCCGGCCGACCGATCTTGGTGTGGTCCGCCACCACCACGACTTCGTCCCCGCAGCGCATCATTTGGCGTTCCGTTTCCACCAGCAATAGATTGCTGTTGAACAACCCCTTCGCCGTGACGCCGCCGACGCTAAGGATCGTTTGCTGGACGTGAACGTCCTCCATCATGCGCACGGTCGACGGTCCAAGGGCCACGCCGGTTTTCGGATAGACGTAGCCGCCGAGCATGACGAGATCCGTTTCACGGCTGCTGGCGCACAGGTTCGCGATGGGCAAACTGTTCGTGACAATCTGCACGGGCCGCCCGACGAGGAGCCGGGCGACTTCAAGCGTCGTGGTGCCGCCGTCGAGAAGCACCGCATCGCCGTCGTGAATACGGGCGGCGGCGGCCTGAGCGATAAGGCGCTTCTCGTCCAGCTGTTTGCCCGTCCGGTCCTCCAGGGCCGGCAGACCAGCGCCCTCGCCCGTGAAGATGGCGCCGCCGTGCGTCCGCCGCAGCAAACCCTGCTGATGCCAAAAGTCGAGATCGCGGCGAATGGTTGATTCCGAGACCTGGATCTCTCTCGCAAGATCTGCCAGAACCGTAAACCCTTTCTGGGTTACAAGATCTAGCACCCGCTGACGGCGTTCCTCAACCAGCACGGGAGAATCCTGCAAGGAAAGTAAACCCAGAATGCACAGCTTGTGCAGACGTATTGAATGATAGAGCAAGAAGGATTGTGATTGCAAGCATTATTTATCATCTTTTTCCAAATTCTGTCAGAATACCTTCCATGGATAGCCAACATCGAGTTGAGAAGATCGTGTTTTTTACCCTATTGGGGTGTTCTGTTCGTTATCCATTTTTGGCAGTCGCCAATTCGCCCGGTCCGCCGATGCGACGCGAGCGTACTGAAAGCGTACTGACGCGCCCTTTGCTTCCGGCTATAACAGCTTGACGAATTCGGGCCACGACGACGGCGTGTCACGTTCGAGGAAGGGGTTCATCGTGCGGAAGTCTCTCGGTTGCTTGGTGGTGGTTGCTCTCCTTGTTGGCGCGGCCCCCTCGTTCGGCCAGGTGAAGCTTGAATGGAAGCTCAAGGAAGGGGACAAGTTCACGGTGGACTCGACCAGCGAATTGAACCAGAAGATGGACGTGTCCGCACAGAAGCTCGAGCAGAAGCTCAAACAAGTCGCGAAGCGGGACTTCACCGTTCAAAAGAAGAATCCGGATGGAAGCATGATTCTTGAGGAGAAGGTGGAGTCGCTCAAGTTCGAGACGGCCGACGGCGCCATTGGCCCCGACGACAAATTCGGCGATAAACTGGCCGGGACGTCGTTTAAGATCACCGTCGGTCCGAAGGGAGAAGTCAGCAAGGTCGAGGGGATTGACGACGTGGTTAAAAAGCTCGCCGGCGAAGACCCGGCGAGCCAAAAGATGGTGCGTGCGATCTTCCAGGAAAATGCCGTTAAGAGAACGGCCAGTGAGATGTTTTCCTTTCTGCCGGAGAAGCCGGTTGACAAAGGCGCGAAGTGGAAACACGACATGAATGTCGCACTCGGGCCGCTCGGAACGATGAAGGTGCAGGCCGACTATACCTACGAAGGCAAGGACAAGCTGAATGACAAGGAGTTTGACAAGATCACGTTCACGGCCACCGCGACGTACCAGGCGGCGGCTCAGAACCCAGGAGATCTCCCCTTCCAGATCACGAAAAGCGATCTGAAGTCGCAGGAATTCAAAGGCACGATCTGGTTCGACTCGGCCGCGGGCCGCATGGTCCAATCCGACATGAACATGAAGCTGGTGGGGAAGATGTCGTTCAAAGTAGGCGGCAGCGACGTGGAGGCGGCGCTGGATCAGGATCAGACGGTGAAGTCGATTGTTACATACGCCGCCGCGGAAAAGCCTGCCGAGAAGCCGCCCGAGAAACCGGCCGAAAAGCTGGTGAACAAGCCGGTCGACAAAAAGTAGGGCGAGCCAGGTCGCACACGCGGAACCTCATTTTTTCGCCGCGAATCAGTAGGCGCGTGCCCCTAGGCTTTCCGCGAGCGCCGCCCTTCCAGGCTTCCGAGCTTAAATTGGCCTATGTTTCGCGATGGCGGCTCGCTACACTCCGGTCCGCGACCGCTCCTGTCCTCGTTCCCAAGGAGGGGAACCCGATGCCCGCAACGCTTACCCCCGTCGCCAATTACTGGCCCCAGTCACGTTGCGCGAAGGCGTTCTGGGGACAGCAGCACCTACCGGCTTACCAGGCGTTGCTGACGGCAACGCAGGAATGGCTCGATCCGCATCCCGGGGAGCGTTGGCTCGACCTCGGTTGTGGCGGCGGCAGATTGACGGAAGCCGTTTGGGAACGGAGCCGCGGGGCTGTCGCCGAAGTCATGGCCATGGACTGTGCTGCCGCCAACGAGAAAGCGATACGCAAGCTATGCGATCGGCTCGAACCACGCCCGCCACACGGCTGCCTCCACTTCGTCGAGAACGATTTCAGCCGTGGCCTGGGCGTTTGTGACTCCGATTACTTCGATGGCGTCGTGTCTGGTATGGCGCTTCAATATGCGGAATCGTACTCCGAGGAGGAGGGCCGCTGGACATGCGACGCGTATGATCACGCACTCGCCGAGGTCTATCGCGTACTGGCGCCCGGCGGTCGTTTTGTCGTGTCGCTCAACGTGCCCAACCCTTCGTGGGGTCGCGTCGCGTTCTGGTCGATTTACGGCTTCTTCACCACGCTTCACCCCGTCAAGTATCTCAAGAACGCGTGGCGGATGTGGAATTATGGCTCTTGGTTGAAGAAACAGGCTGACATCGGCCGCTTTCATTACCTCCCCATCGAGACCATCGCGGCGAAACTAACGGCCCTAGGCTTCACCCACATCGAACACCGCCTCAGTTACGCCGGCCAGGCGTATTTGATCCGTTGCCGGAAAGAGTGACCGCGGTTCGCGAACGCACCGCCATCCTCTCCTGCGTGAGGAAGGATTCTACAACGAGCCCCGTCAAGTGACTCCGGATCGTCACGGCGCCATGATGGAACGTATCGAGATACGTGGCGCCTCGATCCCGGTACGGGTTCGGCCGGGCAATGGCACTGCGCGGCGCTCCTTCACAGGCGATGACCACGCGCGCTTGCGCCCACGCGGCCAACTCCGGCTTGTTCGACGTGCGGCTGCCGTGGTGCGGCGCCATGAAGATGTCAATCGGTACGCGCGGCAAACCGAGGACGCGATCGAGGCCGGCGCCTTCCAGATCACCCGTCAACAGCAAGCTGTGCCCCGCGTGTCGTAGCAGAAGCACAAGGCTGCGTGCGTTCTCGTTCCCTTCCGGGCCCGTAGCCGGCGGATGTAGAACATCCATCTCCAGCTCTCCGCATGTCAAGTGATCGCCCGACCGCACGATGCGCACGGGGACGCCATGATTCTCAATAGCAGCCAGAGTGACACGAACAGCGCCCGTCGATTTGTCCGCGAAGCTTGGCGTGCATGTGACCTGACCAACGGCGAAACGCTCCAGGAGCAACGGCAAGCCGTTGAAGTGGTCCAGATCGGCGTGTGAAAGGAGAATCTCGTCGATCCGTCGAATGCCGCGCGACCAGAGAAACGGAGCGATCTGCCGGCGCGTAACATCGGGCCCGGCGATGGCGCCGGCATCGTAAAGCAGTGTCCTGCCGTCCGGCGTTTCGATCACGCTACAGCCGCCGTGTCCAACCGCCAAGAAAGTGCAGCGCAATTCATCGGCGGGCATTCGCGCGGCGCCGCCCAGCAGGCCGAGACAGAGCCAACCCAACCCGGCGGGCAGCAATAGCCGCCAGCGCTGGTACACGCTATCCACCCACAGCAGTGCGAAAAAGACGAGATAAACAGCCCACAACCACCATTCCGGCACATCGCCAACATACCAATGGCTGCCGGGCAAGCTGTCGCCCCAGGTGACGAGTCCCTCGCAGGCGGCGAGGCTCCAGCGCGTCACCCACGCGAAGACCGGCACAAGCGGCCAGCAGACAACGGCGGAAAGCAACAAGAGAAAGCCGGCGAGGAGAGCCACGGCGGTAAGCAAAACAAGTGGCGGACCCAATACGAGGCCAATCGGCGACACGAGATGATAGCGCGCAGCAACGAGTGGGGCCGCCGCCAGCCAGATCGCGAGCGTCACCGCATAACTGAGCGCCAGTGTACGGCCAACCCCTCGCAGCCATCGCTGCCATGCCGGGCGAGTTTCCTCGACCAACCGATCAAGAGGGTCACCGTCGCGTTGAAACCAGCGGCCGCTGCCCCAATACAAAATCGCCACCGCGAGGAAGGAAAGCTGGCAGCCGGACCCGAAAACATCGGTCGGATTCAGCACGAGAACCACAAGCCAGCCGAGGGCGAACGCGTTCGCGAGCAGCACGGGCCGGCGCAGGTAATAGGCGCCGCAGAAAGCGCACAGCATTACCGCGGAGCGCAACACCGGCGGCCGGCCGCCGGCGAGGAGTGAATAGAGCAGCAGAAAGAGGGCGATGAGCCACGCGCCATTCCGCTTGCGAAGCGCCAATAACCGCATCGCCCACCAGAAAAAGCCCGCCAGCACAACAAGATGTTGTCCCGAGATAGCGAGGACGTGAATCACTCCGGTGCGGATGTATTTCTCCCATCCGTCCACGCTCATGCTCGTGTCCTCGCCGAGCAAAAGGGCAGCTGCGACATCGCTCTCATCCTGCGGCAGTGCGTCACGCAACGTACGCACGCCCCATCCGCGGATCACGCCGAGCCAACCTTGCAGGGATCGCGGCCAGCTCCGTGCCAGTCGCGTCACGCCGTCCGGTGTTTTTTGCACGGTGACGATCGCTCGAATCCGCTGATCGCGTAAATGGGCCGCGTAATCAAATTCGCCAGGGTTGCTCGGCAAGAACGGGGCAGTCAGCTTACCGACCACCTCCACCTCGTCGCCCGCATGGAGATCCGACATCACACCGGCGACGTTGAGGCGTGCCAGCCCGGACACCGACAGCCAATCGCCGGCGCCCCGGATGCGCGTAACCTCAACGATACTTCGCGTGAGATCGGCGCGCGGGCTCGATTGCAGCGGGGTCGGCGGCGTATGGACGGTGAAGGGTTCATCCTCAAGCACTCCACGAAGAAGTACGGGTCGCGGCTCCGCCACCGTGTAGTTGCCAATGTCGTTCTCGGCATAAACGGCGATGTACCAGCGATGGTAAGCCGCACCGAGCGCGGCGCCGGCAAGAGCCAGATATAGAAGCGGCAAACCTATTGACCTTCCACGCCGCGCGGCCGCCCACGCGACGAGGCCGGCGACGACCGTAAGCAACGAAAAGAGAAGCGGAATCGCGAGGTAACGATCCAAGACGATGCCGAGCGTCAGTGTGAGCGCAATCGGCACCAAAGGCGCCGCCCAGATGCGGTAGCGGAACACAACATCGCCGGCGAGCTTGGCGGTCGTAGTTCGTAGCACGTTAGGGGCGTTCATGTTGGTCGTGACCGTTTCTCCGGTCGAGCAAGACAAGCAGTGAATGTCCGCCGCGAGAATTGTCCGTGATCCGCGTGGGCATCGCAATCAAGAAGTGGAGTGTCCGACTCAACGGTGTGAGCAGCTGAAAAGTTGGTAGAGCTTTTGTACACAAGAGGCAAGTCTCGCCTTCGGGTCCGAAATCACTCGCCTTCGCCAAAGGAATGCACCATGTCTTATCAACAACCGCTCAGCCCAGAACTCGAAGCCAAGGCT
>JBGQKZ010000014.1:0-92538 GCA_041499805.1 Gemmataceae bacterium | reverse complement strand
GGTCAGACATTGAGTCGCCATCCTTGGCTCTCCGGTGCGATGCGGGGGTAATGCACCGCTATCGTGCTGGAGAGCCGTTCTCTTGCCTAGCTCAGTTCGACGCCGCAGTCGGCTCTGAGGATTTCACAGAAAGTGCAGAAGGAAAGTGAACCCCAAGACGGGGAAACACCGGAACCTCGGGACGTTTTCGACGCGGGAGAAGGCGGAGCAACACGAACGCGCAGTCCAATTCTTCAAACGGCACTGAGCGACGACACTCAAGCCGCCTTCGACTCATATTCCGTCGACGACACGATCGCGGCGACGATTTGCTCGGTTCGCAAGCCGTGCTGGCGGGCCTGGAGCCAGATCGCCAGACCGACCGCGTCGGCGTCGCGATTCAGGTACTGGTGGTAGATCGCCTGAATCGAACGGCGGCCGAACTCATCTCCGGCGAGAAGAGTCGCTGCGACTTGAGTGCGCGTGACGCCGGTTAGCAGGAACTTGGTGAAATACGCCTTGCCGCCGTTGTCCACCGCTCGGCCGAGCGCGTCCTGATACAAGCCGGCAAGGAACCCGTCCACGGTGCTGCCGTGAGCTTTCCAATACTCGTCGGCGCCGATAATGATCGCAGCCTCTTGTTCTGACGTGCCGCCGGCGCGGAGATACGCTACGAAACTTCCCACCGTCGCGGCGTCCGCCGGGCGATGGAGATATTGCAAGAATAGACTCTGCACGGCGATGGTTTGATACTCCGCTGAACTCTCGAGGCTTCGCACGAGCTGTGGCGGGTTCAAGCGGCCGAGCGTCAAGTTGTAACTCAAAGTGTAAAGGCTTGCCGCGTCGGGAGCGCGGTGCAGCAAGTCGTGGAAGACTTGATCGACGAAGTGGACGTTGATCGTGGCCGGAGCCGTGTTGTAGCTGAGCGCGATCTGGTCGCCGTCGTGCAACACGTAATTGCCGAATGCGGCGTTTGGCGCGCCGTTGACGGTCATCGTCAACGTGTGCCCGGCGTCCAACGGCAGGCCCATGAAGTTTTGGGCGGTGAACGGCACGTTCCAGACACGAAAGAAGTCGCTGAGGTTAAAATCGTAGGCGACGGGCGACTCGACGTGCAGCGTCCCCGTGGCGTCATGCGTGTGCAGCGGCAACCACCCCGTCGGCCGGAAGCCGATGTTCGCCGGGATTGTCACCGGCACGCCGTCGACGGCGATGAGCAAATGCGGGTGGATGTGCATTGCAAGCGACGCCGTCATTGGGGCGGACGTCTGCAAGAAAGACAACGGCGGCGGTCCGCCGGTGGGCACGCAGCGGTCTTCGAGCCTTTCGACCTCCGGACGGCGGCGGCCCAATCCGGAGCGGTTGGAAAAAACCATGGCATCTCCTTCGCCGGAGGCCGAATCGGTCCCCTATCCGATTTCATCGGCGTGGGCGGCCAGCGGACTTTAACGGTCGGATCAGTTATGCGAGGTGCAAAGGCTGGCGGCCTGGAGATCGTCTTAGCGAACGGCTCCGTAGATGAAATACTTGCCGGTCCCGCAGCAACGGTTCCGCGGAAAAGCATTGAGGAACGTAAATAGCCTGTTATCCTTAGACAAACCGTTCCTCCTATCGAATCGCACGGCCCAATCCGCACTGTTTGGGCAGGAGCAGATCGCATGGCCTCCCGAGCCGTCCACTGGCACGAGGGAATGTTCTTACGGCCCCATCACTTACAGGCGGCCCAGCGGCACTCGGCCGACCTGGTGAGCTTGGGAGCGAAATGGGACCTGCACTACAACTGGGGGCTGCGGTCGATCGATCTTGACCTCGACGCGCTGGCCAACTCGCGACTCGTTGTTCGTTCGCTCAAGGCCCGGCTCCGCGACGGCACGTTGCTCCGCGTTCCGGAAGACGGCACGCTGTCGCACCTCGATCTGCAAGGCCCGTTCGAGCACGAGAATACGCTTACGGTCTACCTGGCCGTGCCGATGTTTCGCCCGGGCCGGCCGAACGTCGTCACGAACAACAGCGCCGATGGGCTGCGCTACGCGCTCGAAACGCTCAACCTCGAAGATGAAAACACCGGCGTCAATCCACAGCCCGTGGAAGTGCGGCTGTTCAACCTGAAGTTGATGCTGTCGTCGCAAGACCTGAGCGGCTACGAGGTGTTGCCCATCGCCCGCATCGAGAAGTCGCCGAAGGCGGAAGCAACGCCCCAGCTCGACATCACCTACATTCCGCCGCTGTTGGCGTGCGACGCCTGGAAGCCGCTGGCCGACGGCATTTTGCAGCAGATTTACGACCGCGTCGGCCAGAAACTGAAACTCGTCGCCGACCAGGTCGTGTCGCGCAAGATTACCTTTGACAGCCAGGCCCAGGGCGATCCCCTCATTTTCAACCAACTCCGCGTCTTGAACGAGGCGTACGCCCTGTTCGGCATCCAGTCGTTCGCGCAGGGGGTGCATCCGCTGCCGTCGTATTTGGAACTGTGCCGGTTCGTCGGCCAGCTCGCGATCTTCGGTGAGACGCGGCGGCCGCCGGAATTGCCGCGCTACGACCATGACGATCTCGCCGGTTGCTTTTACCGCGTCAAGCAGTACATCGACATGCTGCTGAACATCCTCGTCGAGCCGGAATACAAGGAACGGCCTTTCATCGGCGCCGGCCTCCGCATGCAGGTGTCGCTGGAGCCGGCATGGCTCGAACCGATCTGGCAGATGTTCGTCGGCGTCCAAAGTCCGCTCAGCACGGAGGAAACCATCCGCCTGTTGACGCGCGCGGGCGAGCTGGACATGAAAATGGGCAGCTCGGACCGCGTGGACGAAATCTTCCGGCTCGGCGAGAAAGGGCTCATTTTTGCGCACAGCCCGCGTCCCCCGCGGGCGCTGCCGCAAGTGCCGGGCCTGGTCTATTTCCAGGTCAATCGCGACTCGCAGCAGCAGGAATGGCAGCGCGTGCAGCGCTCGCTGACGCTGGGCGTACGGTTGAACGAGAATCTGATCGTGGGTAACATCCAGGGTCAACGAATCCTGACCATCAAGAACCGCGGTCAAACAACCACCATGCAATTCACTCTGTACCTCGTGCCGGGGGAGAAGAAGTAGCGGTCGTCAGTGGTCAGTTGCGCGTATGCGTTGCGATGGGACTGTCTATCACGGACAACGGACAACGGACAAACAATGAAGGAAGAAATCGCTGACTTGGTTTACCCGGTCCTGCAATACGGCCTGCGGCTCAAGGAGCGGCTTGAGCGCGGGGACGAGCTGCACCTGTTCGACGAGCAGGCGACGTTGAAGAACCGCCTGCTCAGCGAGCTGGAATCGACGCGCTTCGCCGACTTCGGCGGCGACCGGCGCGGCGAGCAGTCGCTGACCGGGACGACCCGTCTCGATCCGACGAAACGGGTCGCGGAGTCGTTTCTCGGCCTCCGCTACGCGCTCGTCTGCTGGCTGGACGAGATTTTCATAGACGACTCGCCGTGGGCCGCCGAATGGAAAGAGCACAAACTGGAGACGGCGCTCTACGGCACGAACGAACGTGCCTGGGCGTTCTGGGAACAGGCCAGGCGTGCCGAAGCTCGAACAGGGACCGACGCTCTTGAAGTCTTCTATTTGTGCGTGATGCTGGGGTTCCGCGGCGATCACCGGCACGATCCCGATCGGTTGCAAGCCTGGATCTCGGCGACGATCGCACGGATCTCGCGCGGCCAGGGTCAAGAGCTGCGGCTGCCGAATGAGCTGCCGGTCACGACGGACGTGCCGCCGCGCAGTGCCCGCGGGCGGTTTCAGCGCATGGTGCTGGTCGCCGGGGCGTACACGCTGGCAGTGGCTCTTATTTTGACCTTCGCGCTCATTACGTATTTCGCGTCATGAAAGTGGGCGTCCATGCTCGGCTTCCTCGAGAAAATCGCGTTCGGCTTTTGGGACATTATTCGCCGCATCGTGGGGCTGGTGTTCCCCTTTCTGTCGAGCACGCGGGAGCTGCGCCGCTTCGGCTTCGTGTTGCGCTGGCTGTTGCACATTGGGCTGCTGGTTGGAACGTTGGTCGGCCTTTGGTTCCTTGACTGGTATCTGGACCTGCCCAAGTATCTGCGCGGGCCGAGGTGGATCCGGGACAATCACCTGTGGGCGCCCCTCATCTTTTTACTGCTCTACGTCCTTTCGTGGCTGACGTACTGGATCTGGAAGCTGCTGCGGCCGGAAGCGGAGACGGCCGAGTTTCCCGACATCGACCAGGCGTGGGACGAGGCGACGCGCGCCCTGCACCAGGCAGGGATCGACGTGAGCGAAGCGCCGCTTTTCCTGGTCCTTGGCAAAGCGCAAGGGGGAGAGCTGGCGTTGTTTGAGGGGACGCAGATGACGTTCCCCGTGAAGTACGCCCCGCCCCGGGACGACGCCCCGTTGCATGTGTTCGGCAGCCGCGACGCGATCTTCGTCACGTGTGCCGGCGCGTCGCTCTTGGGCAAACAGGCGGACATCCTGGCCGGCGAAGCAACGCCGGGGCTGAATGGATCGGTCGGCATTCCGGGCATCGGCCAGGCGGACCCCGGCGCCACGCTGAAGCCGGAGGGCCGTATGTTGGACGTGCAGAGCGTCCTCACGCGCGCCAGGGAGTCGGGCCGCGATCCGAGTCAGTTGACGGAGCAGGAAAAGCAGGAAATTCGCGTGCTCCTCGCCGAGCACAAGGCCGAGGAGGTGGAGCAGGTGTTCAAAGCGCGTCCCAACCTGCTCAAGGACACGTTGACGGCGGGCCGTTTGTCGGCGCGGCTGGGCTACCTGTGTCGGCTCATTGTCCGCGATCGCTATCCGTTTTGCCCGGTCAACGGCATGCTCGTCCTCGTCCCCTTCGCGGGCACGGATAGCGATAACGACGCGAACCAGACCGGGAACATCTGCCACCAGGATTTGGAGACCGCCCGGCGCGTGCTGCAGATTCATTGTCCCGTGTTCACGCTCGTCTGCGACCTGGAGACGACGCCCGGCTTCCCGGAGTTCGCACAGCGCTTCGCCGCCGAGCAGCGCGCGCGGCGCATCGGGCAGCGGTTTCCGCTGGTCCCCGACGTGGCCAATCAGGAAGCCTTGGCCCACGAACTGGAGCAAGTGGCGCTCGCCATTTGCAACAACGTCTTTCCCAGTTGGGTGTACAAGCTGTTCCGCGTCGAGACGCCGGGCCGCGAAGAGACGGCCGCGGTGGTGAAGGCGAACACGCGTTTATTCAACCTGATGAGCCAATTCCGCGATCGGCGGAAGCGCTTCGGACAGGCATTGACGCGCTGCCTCGAAGCCGAAGGCGAGAGCGACCGCTGGTTGTTCGGCGGCTGCTACGTCGCCGGCACCGGGCGCGAAGCGGTGCGCGAACAGGCTTTTGTCGCCGGAGTGTTTCGCCGGCTGATGGACGAACAGAACGCCGTCGCCTGGACGCCGAACGCACATCAACAAGAACAGCAATACCGGCAATGGACGAAGTACGGCTACGTCGGTATCGCGGTCTGTACCGCCGCTTTGGTAACGGCGGGGATATTCCTCAAAGACAAGATCTTCCCGCAGTAGTCCGGCGAAGAACGACGCCGGTGACCCGAGTTACGGGGCGCCGGCGTGCTTCCGGGAAACGCGCTCGCGCTTCGGATTCCAGCTCCGCAGAGAATATGCGTCTTACGGCTTCAAGAGTTTCACCGTCGGCGTCGCTTCCTTGCCCGCTTCCACCGTCACGGATTCCGTGCCCGTTCGACCCGTGGAGTTCTTGTTCGCGACGACTTTGTAGGCGCCCGGCGCCACGTCGGAGAACACGAAGAACCCGTTGTCGTCGGATTTGTCTTTCTTGCTGACGACTTTGCCCTTGTCGTCCACCAGGTAAACGTCGGCCATCTTCTGTTCAATCCCGGCCTCGACGACCTTGGCCTTTACCTTGCCGGTCTTCGCGGCGGCGCCACCGGGAGCCTGCGCGATCAGCTCCACGGGGATCGTCGCGAACGTGCTCATGTTCACGTTGTTGACGAACTGCACGCTGATCGATACCGGGGACTTTTCGTCCCCCGCGATGGCGAGCTCGCCGGCCCAGATTCTTCCGGCCATGTCAGGCTTCGCGGCGACCGTGGTCACGTCCTTGGGCCGCTCTTTTCCCTCCTTGCCGTCGACTGCTTTGCCGACGAAAAAGACGACTTCCTTGATGCCAGACTCCGGATCGTCTCCGGACGCCTGCAACTTGAGCTTGGCGCCGCGCTCCAACTGCCGCGGCGGATCGACGAAGCGAACATTCAGCGGCGGCGTATCGTCCACCGCGATCTCGGTGTCCGCAGCCGCGGCGAGCTCGCGTCCGTTTGCCAGCAACTGTATTTTCAAGATGCGCTTACCGCGCACCCCGGTCAGATCAAAGGTCGGAGTCCAGTCGCGCACCTCCGTGCGGAACACCAAACCGCCGTCGGGGCTTTCCGGACTGAGGCGGACCTGCTGGTTCTTCACGCCGGTGTGCCGGAGGGTCGCATCGGCTAGACTTGCTTGCACAATAACGTCGGCGCCGTGCAAGGTATCGCCGAACCTGGGAAAGACGGCGAAGGGCGCCGAAAACTTCTCAGTCGGCCGGGTGTAGCGGGACGCGAACTGCTGCACCTCCCACGCCCGTGGCGGCAAGGCGTTGCCGATGCCGCCGGCGCGAGTGAAGTCGGCTTCGAAGACAAACGCGTCGGTGTAGCCGTCGGCCGTGACGCTGATGTACCCGCGCGCCGGCGCGTCCTTGCCGAAGCGAAGGTTGCGGGCGGTTAGCTTAACGGTATCGCCAGCTTTGGTCAGCTTTTGCTGCAAGGTCGCATCCGGCGCGGAGTCGGGTTCCAGGCCGGGCAGCCGCTCTTGCGTCAGAGCCAGTTTCACAACGCACGGCGGCCCCGTGAAGTCAGGACGCGCGCTGACGTTGACCTCGAGCATGTTGTTCGCACCGCCGGTGTAGACCGCGTCGGCCTGGAGATACGACGACGGCTGGAGCACGCGAACGGTGACGGGCAGTTCCAGCGGCGGCGCGTTCTTTGCCCCCTTTTTCGTAACGGTTATTTGAAACTTGCCGCCGGCAAGTTCCGGCCATTCCGGCATCGGCGCGGCCGGCGCGCCCGCCGCCGCGGGCGCCGCGCCTTTCTTGAACCGAAAGGGAATGACCGCGTTTTTCCCGGCGGGGACGATCACGTCCGCTGTCGTCAGCGCCTCGCCGTCGGACGCGGCCTTCAACTGAATCGTTAGCTCCTGGTCGTTGGCGGTTGGGTTCTTGATCCACGCATAAACCGCTTGACCGGCGACATTCGGACGCAGCACCAATTCGCCGGAGCCGCCGAGGGCCGTCTTGCTGTCGCTGAAGACCACGCCCAACTTGTCGGCCTGGGCGCGCGCGGAAGGAGTGGCGGCGACCGCGGCGATCAAACCGAGAAGCGCCGCGCGCGCGGGCCATTGCCTGACGAGTCGGTCACTCATAGGAACCACCCTTTCTTGAACTTCAGATGACGAGCCCGCATTGGGCGCGCACCACTATACGATGACTTGCTCAATGCTGGAAGCGGATTAAGTCCTCGGCTACGTCGTTGTAAAGGAGGCGGTAGGAACGATATTCCGGCGGCGCGTCGCTCCGCTGGCTCTCGGCGCGGTAGAACTTGCCCAGCCAACCCCCGTAAGCGCCCTTGTCGCGCGCTGCGAGCAGCGCGGCGGGGTTCTTGTCGAGCCCCGGTCCAAGCGGGTCCAGAACCCGGCCAAGTCGGTCGGCGGCGAGGTAATCCTGAGCCGCGAGCTTGGCGTCTATTTCCTTCGGCGCGTCCTTGGTGAACGCGTTCCGCAGCTTGGCGCCGAACGCGCGCAATGCGGCGGGGTCCCCAGTCGCTTTTTTCAACGCCGCTTCGAGTTGTCCCGTGCCGCTGAACCCGCCCAGCTTGAGCAGCGTCACCGCCAGCCACGCGCGTTGGACCGCGCGCTGTTGCTCCTCTTGGAGAGCGGACTTGGGGTCCCAGCTCAACGGCGTTCTCTTCGCCCGGTCCCCCTCATCGTCGTTTCGCGTCTTCTCCGCCAGCTTCTGCGCCGCGGCCTGCCGCGCCGCCCAGAGCTTGGCACGCTCGTCCACGCTGGGCCAACTGCTGGCGAGCAAGGCGTCGTATACGGTTACATCTTCGGATTTGTCCGCGAGCGCTTTGGCAAATGGCCGCGAAAGACGTTCCAGGTCGCCACGCAGCTCATCCGATTTTCCCAAGAGTTGTTCGCGACGGATTTGCAGACTCTCTGGGTACACCGGCGACACCGCCGACGCGGGAGCGAGCAGGTCGAACATCTCGCCCGCGTGCTGAACGGCGCGTAGCCAAGGCTGTTCGTCGGGCGCGTCGAGGTGGGCGAGAAAACGTTCGTAGCCCGGCAGCCGGATCAGTGCGAGGTCGTACATTTGATAGGCTTGTCGAACCGTCTCGGCGTTTCGCGCTACTTTCTGAAAGCCATCCGCCGCCACCTGAAAATCCTCTTCCAGGCGTTTGAAGTTGTCTTCGTTGTCAAACTCCCCCGCGAGGTAACGGCGTTCGGCCACGGCGCGAAAAGTACACGCCTTTTCCAATTGGTCGCGGATCCAAGGAAAGACACGTGGCTCAATAAGAGTCGCACGTTCGCCCTCTTGCAAGGAACGTACCGCAAGCGGCAGCAGCCGCCACTTGCGGTCCTCATGGAGGCGCGCTTCGGGCTCCGTATCCGTCGGATTCAGGCCGCGCAAGAACTTCGTCTCGGCGAAGGCGTCCTCCGCGGGCAGGAGCTTGAGAAGCGCAAACAGCTTCTGTCGCGTCGGACTCGGATCGCGGGCGACCGTGTCGAAGACGGCCGCCGCGAGCGCTTCCGGGGGCGCCTTGCCGAGATCCATGAACAGTTCCGCGGGCGCCTCCTTGTCCGCCGGCTTCTTGTCGTCGGCCGGCTTCTTGTCGTCGGCCGGCTTACCAAGACCATTGACGTAGGCGTCGAGCCGCTTTGCGAGGGCAGGATCGAGCCGCTTTCTGTCGGGGCTTACCGCGGCGAGCGTCGGTGGTCGGCGCGTTCGTCCCTCGTCCGTGGCGGCGGCGAGCGGAGCTTCGATCTCGCGCAGACGACTTGGGAGCGCTCGCAGATTGTCCGCCAGCGTTGGGGCCGGGTCGCCATACCAATGCTGCTCGCCCCAAAGGAGCAGTCCCTCCATGCGACGCAGCGCTAGGGGGGCGGCGCGATACGCCTGGCTGTCGAGATATCTTTGGCGCTGAGCCCAGCCGCCCGTCAGCGGCGCGGGCGGGTCGCCGGGAGACGCCGACTCCGCCGGATCGGGAACATCGCCAGGCCGCAGTGCCGCGAGCTCGAAGTCTTGCCAAGCGGACGAATGCGCGACGAGGGGAGTCTGCCGCGCTTTATTACGCGCCGACTGCGCCCAGCGGTCAACTCGCGCCTCGACGAATTGCGCCAAGCCGAGCGCCGTAACGCGGTTGTCGCGGTTGCCGTAAACGGCGGCGAAACCGCGCAGCCCGTCCTCCAGATAGTAGCCAAACGGCGTATGCCCCAACTCCGGGGCTGCCCGCGACACTTGCCCGGAAGAGCAGGCGGCAAGCACGAGGAGCTTTGTGTTCTGTTCCACCGCTTCTTTCGCCTGTACTTCGAGGCGCTCGGCGACGTCATTGAACAGCATGCCGAGCCGGGCATCGGCGGTGGGTTGCGCGAGATCGAGCGCCAGCATTTGATGCTTGGCAGGGCACTCCTGCAAGCTATCGAAGACTGCTTTGAGCGGGATGCGCACGTCCATATTGTCGGGCGACGCTTCCTTCGGGAAGAAGAAAACCTCGGCGCCGTCGCTCATCGCGAGGGCGCTCAGGTGCAATACCAAAGCCTGGTCGCGAGCGCGCTGCTTCAAACTCGCCAGTTCGTTGAGGAGATACTCGCGCTCCTGGCTGGCGCGCGCGACACCGGACGGAGTTCCGCCGCGCGCGAACGCGCTCTTCAGCGCTTCGCCGTCTTGCTCGGCGAACGGGTTGGCGGGGAAGCGATAATCGTCGTACTGCGTGACCGGCAGCGTGACGAAGACCGGCGGTTTGGTGGGGCTTAGAAGCATCGCCACCGCGACCACCGCGCCGATAACGATCATCGCCAGCACGAGAAGGCCGAAAAGCTGGCCGCGCTTGGAGGACGGCGGCCCCCCCGCCGGCGCGGATGTGGCGCGCCACTTGCGCGGTCGCGAGTCAGGCTGCGGCGCGGGGGCGTCGGCCATGGTGTGTACTCTGTGCCCGCAAGGTTCGCGGGGCGGGGTCCTTAACGGTCGCCGGGTTGTGCGGCATTTAACCGCACGGGATTGGGGGCCAGTCCATTCACGTTCGGCGGTTCTCGGGCCTGAAGCTCGGCGGCCTGCGCGGAGCCCTTGAAGTCGCCGACGGAGATCAAGTCCAAGCGAAACGGCTCGGTCTTCCAGCGGTCTTCCGGCACGGGCCAGAAAATTCCGGCGTATTTGTTGACGTCGTCGTAGAAGCGGTGCTCCTCGCCTTGAAGGGATGGACCGATCAGTCGCACGAACACGCGGCGATCATTGGCGGCCGCGGCGTCGCGCGGCTCGCTCGTGTAACTCACGCGGACCACGAGACAGTCCTTCTCTCGGCGAACGCCCGGCTCGTCTTCCACCCAACGTTTTTCCAGGCGCACTTCTTCGACGGCGACGGCGCTCCCCTTGTGCTGCGTGGTGACATGGAAATCCGTCTCCAACAGTCGGTCCTTATCGCGTGCCGGCGAAGAAAACGCTACCGGAACGTCACCGATCCAAGCGTGCAAGACCGCCGCCGCGTCATCCGGCCAGTTGGGCGCCATCATGCGGAAAGCAGGGGCGGGATAGCCGGTGCAGTTGCCCCAGTGCCGGCCCTGCGGGCGAACATCCCCCTTTGCGGACTTAGCTTCGAGCCAGACAAAACGCGGCTTGATTTGCTTCAGAATCCCGGCGTCCGGGACGCGTGTGTTTGTGAAGTCCTCTACCGTCACCAACCAATCGGCAAGACCGCGACTTGGAGAGCGCTGATTTTGCAAGAGTGCCAACCGCCATTCCCCGACGTCTTTGTGCGGGCGATCTTTGAATTCCGGTTCGTCCGCATAAACCATGCGCTCGTACCCGCTTCTCGTCAGTGTCAGCAGTAGACGATCAGCGCGACCGAGCTGCACCCTCTTCAACTTTCTCGGATTCACGATCACGTCGTAGAACTCCGGACGGATGCCGTCGGGGCGGCGAAACCAAACCGGCGCCGAGCCGAGGTCGGAAACATCGTACGCCTCGATCTGATCCTCCGCCGAATCCTTGCGATGCACCGGCTTGCCGTTGTCCTCGACCAGGCGAAAGAAAAGGCGCTGACGCAACGCGTCCCGGAGGTTGCGGATGAGCGCGTCGAGTTCGTCAACGGACTTGTAGTATTTCCCTCCCAGGTCTTCATTGATTGCCTGCTCAAACTGCGCGCGCGACCGGTCGGCTTCCTGCTCTTGCTGGAAACAGATCATTTGAATGTCGATGTCCGAATTCTTGAATTTCTGGTTCAGGCAGTCTCGAATGCTCAACTTGCCGTCGGGGTTGTACTCCCAATCGCCTTTGGTGCGATCGTGCTCCATGTCTTTTCCGCCATCTTTTCCGCCATCATTGACGATCACAGATTGTGGCTCGAAGAGCGTGTCCATGCCGTCGGTCAGAACGAGCATGGTTTTATGGCCGACGACGCCTTCGAGGTCTTTCCGCGCCTTGAGCATGCTGCGGACGAGCGGTGTAAAGCCCCACGGCTTCAGCGATCGGACTTCTTTCATCCAGGCATTCACTTGAGCTGGATTGGCGGGCTGCCAGATCTCGGGCGGGAATAGCGGACGTATGCGGCTCTCCGATTCTGCTCGATAGTTTCCCGTCGGCTTCGGAAGTTCTTTGCCGATGTCTTCTTCTAGTTGGCCAAACACCCATAGGCTCACTCTTGTATTAGCTTTGATGGACTTGCGGAGCACCTCTTCCAGTGCGTCGCACGCTTGTTGGAAGCGCGTCGGCGTCTTCTTGTTATCCATGCTGCCGGAGCAGTCCAGGATGATGACGATCGCCGAGTCGTTCGCATCGGTCGCTTTCTTGTCCGTGCGTACCGCGATGGTGCTGACGTCCGGCTCCGGGTATTTGTGCATTGTCACGTTTGCCGCCGGCAACAGGTCGATCGTATTCGTCCCCGTAAGCGTTTGGCCGCGGTAGACGCCACGCACCGCCAGCGATTCACGGTGGGGCGCGGCGTCTGCGCCGGATTGCTCCGCGGTCGTCACATACGGGCTCCCCATGCGGAACCGGAGCGTGTCTGTGTTTGGCGAGCCGAGGCCAACGGGGCAAATAATGTCCCCACCCGCCTGGAGCGAGCCTTTAATCCTCAGGAATTCGGGCTTGTCATCCGGCGTCACGAAGACACAGATGGCCGGTGGTGCGGCAGGATCCACTTCAAGTTTCTGTCGTGCTTCAAAATCCCGCTCGCTCGTGACCGCAATCCGCGGCGGATCGGCCTGCAGATGGACGCCGGCTGGTTGCCGGAGGCGTGCCTCCTTACTTTTCAGCACCCCTTCCCACGCGGGGACGAGCTTGCTGTCCGAATCCTTCTGCTCCACGCCTTTCAGAAGCTCGCGGGCATCGGCGAGATACATATCGCCCGCTTTCGCGTAATAGTCGTGCCAGTGGTCGAAGTAGGTGCGTTCGGACTCCCACATCAGTAGATCGGCGAAGTGCAGCCGACGACTGTCGGCCATGACGGGCGAGGTGAGCCGTTGCGCGGCAGCGCCGTCGAGCTGACGACAGAGGCCCTCGGCGTCCTCGAACAGGCGCAAGCCCTGCACGGGGTCGGTCTGCCGGTGGGCGCTAGCGGCCGCCTTGTCGGCGTCGGCGGGCAGTTCCTGCCAATGGCGGGCAAGCTGCTCGCTCACGTTGGCAAGGTCCTTCTGCCACGTGTCGGGGCCGACGTGCAGCAGACGGTCGTTGAGTTGGTCAAACCCGACGAAGCCCGCGTCGCGTTTCTTCGTGTCCAGGCGGCGCTCACCGAGCATTTCCAGCAGCATGTGTCCTTGCCGGAGCGCCGCCAGCTTCGCCTCCGCCGGATTGGCCGTTGCCGCTTGATCGCTTTTCTCCACATAGCCGGAGAGGATGCGGCTCTTTTTAACGAGTTCAGTCCGAAGGTCCGGGCTCATGAACGGCGTCGGCACAAGCAGCGCGTGTTCAACCTCGTGCCACACGCTTTGGGATTTGCCCTTATTGAGCAAGTCACGACTCTGCCGCTCAAATTCGCGTTGAAGGGCGTCGAGCTCCTTCTGCAACGCCGTCGCCTCTTGGCGTAGTGTGAGCCGTGTCCCGGAACGTACTAGCTCCGGCGCGGGCTCGGCGATCCATTTCGGATCGGGTGTCAGTGCAAGGCGAGCGGCGAGATCATGGGCGTTTCGCCAGGCGGCTTTCAGATCGATGTCCGTCATTCCGATCTGAATGTGGAAGTCTTCCGGGCGTTTGACATCGGCGGGCGGTTGAGCGGCGAGCCAGCGTGCGTAATACGGCAACGACGCGAAGGCTTGATCGCGCGCTTGCAATGCCAAACGCACCGCGTCGCCGTCGGCGGCGGCGTCCAGGTACAGCCTTCGTGCGTCCTTGAAATGGCCTTGCGATTTATCCAAAAGCGCTTGCTCGCTGGCGAAAAAAAGGTCCTCGCCAAGTCGGCGTTCGCGATCGGCGTCCTCGACCTTCTTGCGAATCCAGGGCGAGACCCGGTCCGCCGACGCGTACACGCCCGGCGGTAGGTCCGTGGCAGCCAGAGCTACCGCTTCGGCCAGACGGCGCACCTCAAGGGCCAATTGCAAGAGTTCGGGCGACGCGGCGAGCTTGGCGGCCTGCGGCCGCAGAAAAGCGTGAATGCGGTTCAGGTCGGACAGGTAGCGAACCTCGGCGGGCTTGGGCATGCCGGCCGGAAACAGCGCGTCGGCGCGAGCGCACGCCGTCTCAAACGAAGCGTCGTCGCGGACCTGAGTGAGAAGCGCCCCGCCGTAACGCATGCGCAACATGTGGGCGTCGCTATCGCCGTCGGCTTCCGCCTGGTCTTGCAGTTTCTTCCAAAGCTCCGGCTGAAGCGTCTTCCCCTTGAATACGTCGAACGTCAGTTGGCGTTCGGTTCCCGCCGGCGCCAGTCCCAGGGCGACCGGAAAAGGCAAGGCGTTCACCAGGGAATTGAGCGGCGGCACGCGTGCTTGCTTCAATTCCCGATGCAGAGTTTCCAAGCGTCCGCGTACCGCGTCGATCCGTTCCGGCCGAGCTTGCGCGCGCAGCAATTCCTCGTAACGCACGAGGGTATCGATGTACAACCGCCAGTGGTCGGGATTGTAGACCGCGGGCGTCGGCGTCTGCTTTTGCAATTCAGCGCATGCTTGCCACGCCGGCCGGGCGACGTCCTCCGGTAGCTTGGACGGGGGCGGCGGGCTGGCGCCTTCCTCTTGCGGCTTCTCGGCGCGAGCATTGCTATCCACCACGGCCAGCTTGATCTCCGCGGCCCGACTCTTGTTCTCCGCCGTGTCCGGCTTCGGCAGCAGCACGGGCTCTTGCAGCTTGCCGCGACTTTTCGACGCCCAATCGCTTACCTGCTTACGCACAAAGTTGTAAAGGCTCAGGGCATGAACACGGTTGCCGTCGTTCGCTTCCCCCTGCCCGCGGAGGCCCTCAATGACGAAATGCGCGAACGCGCTTTGGCCCCATTGCTCCGAAACCCACGAACGCTGATCGGGCCCACTGGCGCTTAACACGCAGAGATGTGGCACTCCCTTAATGTCATCCTCGAGCTTCGCGAGCTCGTGCGCGAAATCGTTGTGCAGCATGCCGAGCGGCCAGGATGACGTGACTTGCGTGGCATCGAGGATGAGCAGCTTGTATTTATCCTTCAAGTCCTCGTGGTTCAATTGCAGGATCAAATCCTTGACGGGCACGCGCCTCTGCCCGTTCCGATCATCGAGAAAAAGATAGGCCCCTTGGTCGGGAGAGCCGCCGCCGTGCAGCGCGAGAAAAACAATGACGGTCTTTTCCTTCGAATTCTTGAACGACGCGCCGATGACTTCATTGAGCGGCTTCCCCGGATAGGGGACTGGCTCGCTCTTAAAGCGCATCGATTGCGGGAAGAAGCGCGATAGGAATGTCGGCGTCGGACCCTCGCCGTCCAATTCCTTTAAACCTTGCAACCCGTTCCAGCCGTAGGCGTTGTGCGGAATGGTCAAATTGTCGGCGTAATCTTCGCCGACCAAGACGACGTACGCCACCTTGCCCGGAAGGAACAGTAGAACGACAACGACGAGCCCAATGCTGGCGATGATAAAGCCGAGAGCCGCCAGACTAAGTTTAGTGCGGCGTGCCCAGCGGCCCTTGACGTTGTCTGGCTGTGCGGGCCCCTTGCGCCAGGCGGGCTGCGCGCTATCCGCACGCTGGCTCACGCCCGCGGCCTTTTTCCAGGCGGGGATGCCGGGGCCGGTATGCTCGTTTGGCATGGGGCGTCTCCACGGAGGCAATCGCGGGATGGGACCTTCGGTGGTGTCCATTTATAGCGAGGCGCGGAATGGGACGCAAGCAATCGGAGTAATCGGGGATCAGGAATCGGGAATCAGGAATCGGGCAAGCGTGCTTACGCGACCGAGAGATTCGTTTCCTGATTCCTGATCCCCGATTCCCAATTCCTTATTCCAACTCCCTTCCGTTTTTCCGTCCGGTCTCGGATGCCAGGGCGGATATATGAAGTGAGAGTCTTGCATTGCCCGAACGCGCGCGGCAGAATTAGGCCACTTTCGGTACAAATTCTCCGCGCGACTGCTACGCTGCCGCCGACGGACGGCGATGCGTTGAGGGGAGTATTGCATGGCGACTGCTTACCTTCAGGCCGAAAGGCCGATGAGGGTGATGACCCCGCTGGGGAAGGACTATTTGCTCCTGGTCGGGTTCACCGCCCAGGAGGCGATTTCCCAGCTATCCCACGCCTTCCTCGATCTCCTGGCGGAGAACGAGAAAGAAGTGGCGTTCGACAAATTGCTCGGCGAGCCAATCTTGACAGATTTGGTGCTGCCGGGCGGCAAGCGCCGCTACTTTACGGGCATATGCAGTCGCGTCAGTCAAGGCGCCCGCGACAAGATCTTCACGTCCTACCGCGTCGAGGTAGTGCCGCAGTTCTGGCTGCTGACGCGCCGCGCTCAGAGCCGGATTTTCCAGCACGTCCCGGTGCCGGACATTCTCAAGAAGGTCTTGCACGGCCTCAACGTGTCTTACCAGCTCCAAGGGAAATACGAGCCGCGCGACTACTGCGTGCAATACCGTGAGACCGATTTCAACTTCGCGAGCCGCTTGATGGAAGAAGAGGGGATCTTCTATTTCTTCAAGCACACCGACGGTAAGCATGAAATGGTTGTCGCCGACACGCCCGTGGCGCATCCCGATCTCCAACCCAGCGCGTTGATTTACGAAGGCGTGACCGGCGGCAACCGCGACGAAGACCGGGTTTTCTTGTGGGAGAAGACGCAGGAGCTGCGCAGCGGCAAATGCACGCTTTGGGACCACTGCTTCGAAATGCCGTACAAGCACCTCGAAGCCGACAAGGAAATCCTTGCCAGCGTGCCGGTGGGCGCCGTCACGCACAAACAAAAGGTCAAGAACGACAAACTGGAGCTCTACGATTTTCCCGGCGAGTACGCGCAGCGCTTTGACGGCGTGAGCAAGGGCGGCGGCGATCAGCCAGCCGACCTTCAGAAGATTTTCGAGGACAACAAACGTACCGTTGCCATCCGTATGCAGCAGGAAGCCGCGCCGGGCATCCTCATCCAGGGCGGCAGCACCTGCCGCCAGTTCGTATGCGGCCACAAGTTCTCGTTGACGCGCCATTTCAATGCGAACGGCCCCTATCTGCTTGTCAGCGTGCAGCACACGGCGAACGTCAGCATGGATTATCGCTCCGACGGCAACACGGAATATCGTTACCAGAATAGCTTCACCGCCCTGCCGTTTGCCCAGCCGTTCCGCCCGCAACGGAGCACGCCGAAGCCGTTCGTCCAGGGCTCACAGACCGCCACGGTGGTCGGGCCTGCGGGTGAGGAAATCTTCACCGACAAGTATGGCCGGGTCAAAGTGCAGTTCCATTGGGACCGGGAAGGCAAGTTTGACGCCGACAGCTCTTGCTGGATTCGCGTTGGCCAGCCGTGGGCCGGCAAGCGCTGGGGCGCGTTCGCCGTGCCGCGCATCGGCCACGAAGTGATCGTCGATTTCCTCGAAGGCGATCCCGATCAACCGATCATCGTCGGGTCGGTGTACAACGCCGACCAGATGCCGCCGTATCTGGGTACAGGGCTTGATCCGAAACACCCCCAAGACCCCAAGCTGATGGGTGTCAAAAGCAATACGACGCCGGGCGGCGTCGGATTCAACGAATGGCGGATGGATGACACCAAGGGCAAGGAGGAGTTTTTCTTCCACGCCGAACGCAACATGGACACGCGCGTCAAGAACGACTCCATGGAACGCGTAATTAACGACCGGCACTTGATTGTGGGCGCGGAGAAAGACGGCAAGAAGGCGGGCAACCAACAGGAGATGGTCTACCAGGACAAGCATCTCCACATTCATCGCAACCACATCGAACAGATCGAAGGCAACATGGAGTTGCTCATCGGCGACACTACCGACGGCGGCAACCAGGACATTGTGATCAAAAAAGACAAGAAGGAGTTGATCGAACGCGACGACCATTTGCACGTGAAGCAGAGCCAAACCGAGCAAATTGACAAGAATCAATCGCTGATCGTCGGCGGCATTCGCACGGAGTTAATCAAAGGGGACGATCACCTGACGGTGAAAGGTGCGAACAATCAACAAGTCGGCGCGCATTCGCTCGCCGTTGGCGGTGACAAAAAGCTAAAGGTGTCGGGGGACCAGCACAACGACGTCAACGGCGACCGCACGGAAAAGGTCGGCGGCGACCAATCCCTGACGATTGCCGGAAAGCAACAGGAGAAGGTCGGGTCCGCCCACGCGCTGGAAGCCGGCCAGGAAATTCACCTCAAGGCCGGCATGAAGGTGATTATCGAGGCCGGCGCGCAGCTCAGTTTGAAGGGGCCCGGCGGCTTCATCGACATTGGACCCGCGGGCGTCACGATCCAAGGCACGATGGTCCTGATCAATAGCGGCGGCGCCGCAGGCTCCGGCAGCGGCTCCAGCCCGAAATCGCCCAAGCCGCCAGACGCTCCCCTGGAGGCCAAGGAGCCTATAGACGCCAAAGAGGCCGATCCGGCGGAGCCGGTCGTTGCGGACGACTCGAAGAGCGGCTTCCGATCGGTCCCGGACTCGGTCCCCTCGCCGGGGTCGGTGCTCAAGGGCGTCTGAGCTTCGCGATAAACCAAGGAGAACGGAAATGCCTCCGGCAGCCCGCGTGGGCGACATGCACACATGCGCGTTGGTGACAGGGATCGTGCCGCACGTCGGTGGGCCGATTTTGCCGCCTGGCTGTCCGACGGTGTTGATTGGCGGCCAACCGGCGGCGCGCGTCGGCGACATGGCGACGTGCGTCGGCCCGCCCGACGTCATCGCCATGGGTTCGCCGACCGTTCTCATCGGCAACATGATGGCGGCACGACTCGGCGACCCAACGGCGCACGGCGGCGTTATCGTCCTTGGCCTGCCCACGGTGATGATCGGCATTCCGGGTCAGGGCGCCACTTTGCAAGCAGCGGCCGCGTCGGGAGCGGCCTTGTGCGAGACCTGAGGGGACTGACGCCATTGCCTCGGTTCGAGGCGAAGACAACCGCATATGGGACTCCTTTTGGAAATCGTGGACGGCGCGGAATCGGGCCGCGTCTTGGAGATCGACCGCGACCAAGGCGTAACCGTCGGCCGCTTCGCCCCGCCGAGCGCGATCGCCGTCCAGGATGGATTCCTTTCCAACTGCCACTTTTCACTCGAAAGGAGAGGCGAGCAATGGCTGCTCCGTGATCTCGATAGCCGCTTCGGCACCAAGATCAACGGCGCTGCCGTCCGTGAGGCCGTTGTTCGCAACGGAGACCAGATCGTCGCCGGCCAGACAACGTTCCGCGTCAGGAGCCAGAAGGCCTCGACGTCGCCACAAGAGACGACAACCAGCCCCGCCGTGTCCGCCAGCGCTCGCGCGGAACCGGCGCAACCGAGCGCCGCGCCGCCGGTCGATCCCGATCACGAACGCATCCTGAAGGCCCTGCGGCAGCAAACCGAGAGCTTGTTCGCGCTGTTCGACGCCGCACGCGATCCCAGAATTTTCGCCCTCCTGAATGGATCTGGAACGGAGTCGAAATCGCTTTATGAAGGAGCGGAAGGCGACAAGCTGGCGATGTACGCACCGTACCTCGTTCGACTTCCGCAGCAGTCGCCGCTCTTGGACACCTTGATCCGCGAGGGGTGGGGCATGAGTTGGGGAGTGTTTCTCGTAGCGGACCAACCGCTTGCCGACGTTCGGAAGCACTTTCGGCGTTTTTTGATGGTAAAGGCTGAGGACGGTCCGGAAATGTACTTCCGGTTCTATGATCCGCGCGTGCTCCGCGCGTTCCTCCCTGCCTGCACGCCCGCGGAGGTGCGCGAGTTCTTCGGCCCGGTGCGCAGCTTTCTCGTTGAAGCACGCCGGGGCGCGAATCTGTTGCGCTTCACGCCCGTGCATACCGGCGTGGAGCTAACAATCGCGAGCGTCTAAGCGCTTGGGAACCTCTCCCGGAGGAATGCGGTGTTCACCGTTCGCAAACAGCACCTGGCTGCGTTTGAACAGGCGGCGTTGGAGCAATTTGAAGACACAATGCTCGCGCATCTTCGCGAAACGTTTTCGGAAGAGTGCGCAACTCTCGATGAGCCCGCGCTCATCAAACTCATTCACCTCGGGATCGATCGCGCGGCGACATACGGCATCGAGGCGGAGGACGACGTCTGCCTGTACATCGACTTGATGATGCTCTTCGGCCAAGACTTCGACCGCGACCCCGGGTTGCCGTGGGCTCGCGCAATTCTTCAAGACGGTTCGTGGGAAGACGTTTCGGCCAAGGTGAATCACCTGTATGACGTGGGGATCGAGAAGCTGGAGCAGGCCGAAGCGGGCGCGGCGCAAGCAGGGGGGGCGTGATCATGGTGAGCGGCGTCGCGACGAAGGCCGCAAAGGCGAAGGCAGCCAAGGGCGGAGCGAAAGGCGGGCTTGGGAAAAAGAAGCCCAAGAGCGCCGTGGTCAAATGCCCGGTCACCGTCAGCATTCAGGCGCGCCCCTGCCGGTTGATTCCTAAGGGGGCGACCCGCACGTTCCGCGCGCACGGGACCCCTTCGGGCGGCACGTACAGCTGGACTGCCACGGGTCACGTCTCCATCGTCGGCGCCGCCAACGCGGCGACCGTCAACGTGAAAGGCGACTCGACAAGCGCGGCCTTCAAGGACAGCGAGCTAAAAGTCACCTACACGTTTAAGGGAAAGAAAGCGGAAGACACGATCAAACTCACGGTGGTCGAGATTAAGAAAATCAAAGTGACGATCAAGGGCACGCCCGGCATTCCGCCCGGCAACGCCGCCCAGACTGCCCCCGCCGACCACACTTTGGAAAGCACGCTGAAGGCGGAGAGCTTCCCGCCTGCCAATTCCTTAATTCTGATGCGTGCCGCGATTCAGGACGTGGCTTTGGAGATGGAGTTTGCCCCGCCCGGAATCCCCATCGCCTGGGACGTCAAGCGCGCCCCCGACGACGCCGCCGCCTTGAAGAAGCGACGGCGCCCCACGGTCGCGATGAAACCGCTTGACCATAGCAAGGCCACGCTGCATCCGAACGCGACAGGTTCCTTTTTCGTCCGCGCCTTCGCCGATTGCAGCGGCGCCGGGACGTTTCACAAGGATGACGATTTCATCCTGCTGCCGCTGGTGCTGGTCGAGGCGAGCCTTGTTCGCGACAACAGCGCCACGCATACGGCGCATATTGGCAACCCCACGGTCGGCGGCGGCAGCCTTGGGTTGAGCACGGGTTCGTTCAACATCGGCAGCCCAAACACCGAAGCGATTCATATGAATTGCACGGCGGACGTGCTGAGCGGCGGTCCCGACGGCCGACGCCTCCTTGACCGCGTGTTTGCAGGCTGGATCAACAACGAATCCGCGAACGAGAACATTCGTGCCACTTACGCGGGCGGGCATTTGCGCTTTACGATCTTCTCAACGACGAAGGGTTCGGGGCCAAACGGCGAGTTTCGTCCTGGCGATGCCGCGCCCGCCATCGTGAGTCCGCCCTTGCTGGATACCGGACGCGGCAGCCCCGGCACCGGCGGGGACACCGCCACGCTTACGCGCAGCCGGATAAAAACCAAAACCAATCGCCCGCTGGGGCAGCGCTGGATCGTTGAGTCGATCGACAGCCCTGGCGACGGCGCCCCGTTGACCCATGCCGCCCACGGAACGCACATTACGAATTTCCATTTCGAGTTGCACTTCCAGGCGTTCCTCAGCTTCTGGACGAACCGCGGCGGAACTTCGGGCGCGACAGGTGATCCGGCGGACCGCGTCTACTCCGTGTTACGCTCGTACAATTGGGATATGCTGGGCGACTGGAACATCGACGCTGCGAACAACGTCACCGCCGTTACGCCGATCCGTGTACGCCGGTCGGGTCGAACCACTCACAAGTTGACCCTTCCCGAGGCCCATGATGCAGGCTGCGAAGTGCGTGCGCCCACCGGCCTATCCTTGCTGACCAACGACGAGGTGACCTAAGCGAGGAGACCCGCATCATGCCGATGCAGCTTGTGTCCGCCCTGGCGCTGCTCCTGTGGTGCGCGGCTGCCGAACTTCCGAAGAAGGAGCCTGGGATGGAAGCACATACGCCTGTTTGCGAAGTCAACCTGTATGGTGTGATCACGCTGTTGGAAGTCGACAGCTCCCGACCCGGCGAGTGGGCCCAAGATCCGGAGAATCGCCTCAATCGGCGGCGCACCACCACGGTAATCGGCCGCGTCAAACAAGTCCTCCAAGGTACCGTCGCGGCGAAGTCCGACCAGGCATTCCGCATTCACGTGATCCAGCGCGCGCCGATCAGCGGGCGTATCGCGGATGACTACGGCCCTTGGTCCGGGGCGAAACTGGATTCCGGACAACGTCTCCTTGCCTTCTGCGAACGTGCCGCGGCGGGCGACCGCCTCGAACCGACCCTAGAGACCTTTACGCGCCTCGTGATAAACCTACCGGCGAACGCGTTCCCCTTCGCATTGGAGGACGTGACGCTCGCGGTGAGCTTGAAGCGCAGGCCCCAATTCCCTTCGATTCTTCAAGACGGCAAGGTTCAGCAGGAAGTAATGCAGCAGCACGGCCGCATGGGGCCCATCATGGCCCGCTTTCTGTTCGACGCCAGTGCCGAACTGAAGTCCCCGCGCCTCGACCCACTGCTTTCTGGGATCTTGGAGGCCGCGGACACGCCGCCGCTGTGCCGCGCCGAACTACTCCGGCTCCTTGTCGAGGATCTGGGCCTTCACGAGGAAGCGCCGATAGACCGGCGTATCCGCCTCGCCCGCGGCATGCTGGCCGCGCTCAAGGAACCGGCCAAGACTGCGGCGGCGCTCCATGAGCGAATCCTACAGACGGACCTCCGCAACACCCTCTTCGACGAGGCCGACGAGCCCCTCCTCGGAGTCGAACAGGTGCTTCCCGCGCCTAAGGAGGGTGACGACCTTGGCCGCGTCCTCGCCGGCCTGGAATTGGACGACGACCTACGGGCTCTTTTGATGAAGTGGCTACATGGCGAGCTAAAACCAAAGAAGAAGAGCGAATGACGTAGACAAGTCATGGCAGGTCCGGCGCCGAGTGGGACCGGTTCGGTTGACTCTCGTTGGGCGCCGCGCCTCCTTCTCGCTCCGGCCTGGATGCCCTTGATTAGCTCGTCACAAACGTTTCTCGTTCCCGGCGGGAGCGACTGGCCAATCGGTCCGTCTTTGAGAAACGAACTCGGCGACGATGTTGCGGTTCGCGGCGTCGAATTTGTCCCAATTACGCCGCGAAGTAAGCCCCAGCCAGCTTCTGAATCTGATACGCGAACAACTGCTCCTGCCGGTCCTTACCGTCGTTCATGAAGTTCTTCGTGACATCAATCTTCTGCGCCGTCAGGAATTCCATCGCTCCGGGCTGGACTTCCAAGAGCAAATTGGCCGGTAAGTGTTTCAAGCCGGCCGCGTGGCCGATTTCATGAACCAGCGTGATGTTGTCGGCGGAGTTGGCGAGAGAATTTATCATGACGAACGGGAGCCAGGTAACGCCGTCGATGACGACCGAGCCGCCGGTCTGACTGACTTTCGTCATGCCGAAGTCGCCGAAGGTCGAAACGCCTTGATTGGGAAATATCTGCACAAAGGGGCACACGATGACCGGCAACCGCCCGGCGCCTTTGGACGTCGGAAAGGCTATCTCCGCCAGACCTCGAATTTCGTTGATCTCCTCATCCGTCCGGGCGGCGCCGTTGTAGTCGAGGATCTTCTTCTCGGGCTCCAAGATATCGAGCGTTAAATTGTGGGCGCCCAGCGCCGACTTCGCCGTCGTTCGGTAATTGGGAATGTGACTCGGCGTTCCGGCGCTCTTGGTCCAAAACATCGTCACCTTGATGGTGACGGCTTTGGGATTCTTGAAGTCGAGTTTCAACAACTCCTTGAATCGAGTGGGATTCGGGGCATTCAAGCCGGTAATCGGGCGGCCTTGCGGCGGGCGATTTCCGTGGCCGAAGATTGTCTGTTGCGGCGGCGCCATGATGATCCTCATTCTGGCTTTCGACCAAGCGACAGCGGCACACTGTCATACTTCTATCCGATTTTCGCTCGCCGCGCGGACAAATTGGGACGTTGCCGGGTGAAACAGGTCATGGCCATTCAAGCGACCCGCATCGTCTTCGCGGTCGCCACGGGACGGAAGGCGAAACGAAAAAAGCCCACGGATGGCGATCCGTGGGCTTCGTTAGTGTCATTGTCTACCACTCACCACTCACCCCGCCTAGAACCGCCACCGGAATTCCGCCCGCACCAAATCTTCGGCCCAGCGCGGCCCGGTAATCGAGAACGCCGAGCCGACGCCGATGTCGATCTTGTCGCAGATGTAGAGCCGTGCGCCAGGGCCCGCGCTCAACATCGTGGCAGTGCCGCTGGCGGCAACGGGCTTGCCGGCAATCAGGAAGTCGGGCACCGTGTAAGCGCCGCCCATCACCGACCACTCGTTCACTTCCAGCGTGCCGACGAGCTGAATGCCGCAGCACGGCCGCCACAGCACATGGTTGTAGCTCATGTGCGTGTGGAAAATGTCGGCCTGATAGAGGTCGTCGCCAGCGATTGGAATCCAGTACGAGAGCTGACCCTGCACGTAGGAGTCCGGCGTCAGCTTCACCGCCCAGAGGAACGACGGCTCCAGTGAGACGTGGGCCGTGCCCAGGCCTTTAAGGAAGTCGCCGGTCGGCAGGAAGGTCTTGAACTGGAAGGTGAGCTGCAACAGGTCGCAGTCCAGCAAGAGTGCTTTGGTGCCGAGATTCATGTCCGCGAAGCCGGAAGCCGGGCACGCGGCCTGGCTCGAGATAGCCCCGGTCTCCGGATCGATGTGGCGATACGGCATTTCGACAAACATGCCGAAGTTACCCGCCGCCGCTTCACTGTAGAGGCTGATGTCCTGATAGTTGACGCTGCTCGCGATGAAGCCTGGGCCCTTGCCGATGCTGCCGGTGCGCGCACACGGGCCCGCGGGGCCGACCTGTTGCGGATTGGTCCGGTCCCGCGGCCAGAAGAATTCCGCGCGGTCGGGGTTCTTCAGCTCCCAAGCGGCGTCGACGCGCAGGCGCATCTGCGTCACCGGCCTGGCGCCGTCCACGAAGAAGGCGGCGTCGGCCGCGGGGACGTACTGCGGTTCGTAGCACGGGTCGGGACAGCAAATGCACTCATATAATCCGCCGACCGCGCGACCGAACGCCGTGTCGCCGAAGATGCCGCTGCAATCGCAGGGCTTACGGCCCGGATAGCAGCCGGCGGCACAATCGCCGGAGCCGCAGCCGCCGCCGCCGTAGGCCGCGCCGCCTGAGCCGCCCATCAGCCCGCTGCCGCACGTGCTGCACCCGACTTGTTGGATGTCTCCGGTCGGCATCACGGAGTCGGCCGTAGGTACCCGTTTATCGGCGACGACAACTTTGTCCGCCGGCTCCATGCCTTTGGCCGAACCGGTTTGTGCGTGCGTGATTCCTGTCCACCCGACGAGCGCGAGCACCAGCGCCCCGGCGGCGCGGCTCGCGAAATGTGTCTTTATCCTGGTCATCGTCCTACGGCGCATGCCTGGACTCCTTTTTGGGTACGGATTGCTGGGCTTCGCCTCCGAGCCGCACGTTCTCCCCCGCGGCGGGAGAGAGGGAACGGCGAGGAGGAGCACGGCAACCAAATTTGCTTGTCCGCAACGGGCCACGCCGTGGGTCGTCCGGCATTTTTTCTGATGCCGGCGCCGGCTTGTCGCTGCGGAGGTGCGTAAAAAATCCACTCGTCAGGGTCTTATTCCGCTATCGGTTGGCGGTCGGCGCGAACTTTGAGCATTTCACCGCGTCTAGCGGACAAACTGGAACTACCGTATTTGACATGGATACGGCGGAGCCCATGGGATAGGAAGCCTTCGCGGGCGCTCGGCGCGCGAAATGGGCTTACCCACTTCGCCCGATCCACTCTTGGCACCGCACTCTCACAGCCGGCACATTGGGCAAGGCCCTACAAGCCGGCAAAATCCGTCTCTTCCTCAAGAGCGGTAGTCCTGCGCGCCGAAAGAAGTTGCCATAGCGAGTCAGGGTCAAAGAATTGCGTCACCACACAGGCGCGACGGGAGGCAGTGGGGACACTTTCCGAGGAGTTTGCGGAAAGTATCCCCCGTGCCTCCGAGCCGCCACCCCCTTGGAGCCAGTCCGAGGCAAGGGGGACACTTTCCTTGAGTTTTTTGGAAAGCGTCCCCCTTGCCTCGGAGGATGTAAGGATACGGAGCCATGACCATGTGGAAAAAGTTTGGCGCCGGACTGGCCCTGACCGCCGGCATGACGCCTGCGTTGTGGGCCCAGATTCCTGGCGTGCCCGCCCCGGCCGTTCCGGGTGTGCCGGGCGTTGCCGTGCCAGCCGCGCCCGTGTCGCCGGCCAATATCTGGTCGTTCCTTTGCATGACGCCCGACCAGAAGTTGGCGTGCAAATTAAAGCTGTGTAATTCGCCGCTCGGAAAACTTCTCAACAACGGCATGGGGCCGATGGGCGCGTTCTCCGGCGGCATGTTTGGGCCGTTCTGCCCGCCGGTGGACCCCGCCGACCTGGCCAAGCCGGCCACCAGCGCCGAAGGCGCTGCGGCCCGCATCAAGGCCAGCGAGGCCGACGCCAAGGCGCGCCGGGCCGCGGTCCGTTACCTCGGGACGGTGGACTGCAAACGCTGGCCCGAAGCTCAGGATGCGCTCAAGAACGCTCTGCGCGCCGATACGAATGAGTGTGTGCGTTGGGAAGCCGCGATGGCGCTCGGCAGCGGTTGCTGTTGCACGCCCGAGACGATCATCGCCTTGACCTTGACCGTGTCGGGAAGCAAGGAAGACGGCAATCCCGAGGAACGCTCGGAACGCGTGAAGGCGGCGGCGTACTTCTCGTTGGAACACTGCTTGTCGTGCGTGCCGGTCGCGCCGAAAGCGCCGCCGCCCATCCCGACGCCGGAGCCGCCGGCAAGGCCTCTGCCGGAGCGCACGCCGAACGGCGCCGCCGCGGCCGCGGCGGCGAGTGCAGACAGCACGCCGGCGATCGCTACCGCCGCCTACTACCAG
The DNA here is from genome assembly GCA_041499805.1 of Gemmataceae bacterium. GTDB lineage: Bacteria > Planctomycetota > Planctomycetia > Gemmatales > Gemmataceae > JBGQKZ01. The sequence continues at coordinate 65,765 of JBGQKZ010000014.1, read as the reverse complement.
CGGGCGCGCAAGCTCTCCGTGGCCGACGCGGCCTTCTATGCCCGCCAAGCCCTCGCGCGGACTTCCTATGAGGAGCAAGGCGCGCCGCTGACCAAGAAGGAAGGGCCTGGACTATTGAATATCGTCGCCAAGGCGATGACCGGCGGCCGCCGTGAAATGACCGTCGCGTCGCCGGAACCGATGCTGGCTACGACCGAGCCTGCCGCGGTCGAGCATCCTTCGCCGATTCCCGTCCGCACCGTGTCACATCCCGCCCAGGAGGAAGCCGTGACGCCGCCGGCAAAAACGGTGTCACGTCCGGTGGAAGCAGCGCCGGTCGTGCAGGAAGAACCACAACGGAAAACGTTGATGCGCGTCATCGAGCAGCGCCGGTCCGCGAAGAGCGGAACGGTGATCGAGACGCAGGCGCCGCAGGCGCCTTCGCGACCGGCTGTTTTGGTGCAGCCGCCGCGCGCGACGACACCGGCCGCCCCAATCCATACCGCGAGCGGAGTCCAGCCGCCACGTACCGCGGCCCCCGTTGAGCCCGCGCGTCTGGCGATCTCCGCGGAACCCGTGCGCACGCCGACCGCCGCCGAGCCGACGATGGCGGACAGGGCCTTGTTCGCGCTGCGAGAACTCGAAAGCCCGAAACAGCGCGCCAGCGCCGCCGCGTACCTCGGACGTGAAGAGTGTAAGTCGAACACCCTGGTTGTCCCGGGCCTGCTGACGGCGGCACTGAACGACCGGGACACGTCTGTGCGCGTCGAGGCGATCCGTTCGCTCAGCAGGCTGCAAGTCAACTCAGCACTGGTGCGACGGACGCTCGAATCCTTGAAATCGGACTACGATCCGCTCGTTCGGGAAGAAGCCATGCGGACCATGAACATGATGCCGGCACACACGAGCAACGCGGTGCAGACGCCCGGCGTCACGACGCTCAGTGGGCAATGAGCCAGTAGTCGGCGAAGGTTTTTGCGACAAACCCGGCGGGTCGCGCGGTTGTTGAAACCGCGATGCCCGCCGGGTTTGCCGTTGCGCCCTTCGCAAAACGAAGAGGCGCCGCACTTCAGCGTGTTGGCTGCCCCATTCTGGCGGTTGCAATGCAATGTTCCGAAGACATGTGTGTGCGTACAAAGAATGCAAAGAAACGCACACTAGCACCAGAGAACGGTATCGCGTAAGGACTTACGACCGGCCGTTTCTTTGCACGGCGCATGCAAAGAAACATCTCTTTGTGCAAAGAAACGGGCGCGGTCACTGCCAAATTGTCACCCAACCGAGCCCGATTCAAACGACGCCCAATTTCCACCGAGTCGGCTGCCATTTTGACAGGATTCCTAACATCGAGATTGAGGATTGCCCGTTTTTGCCCTATTGGGGTGTTATGTTTGTTATTCATTTTTGGTAGTCGCCGATGGATCGATTCCGTCGCGTGAATGCAGTTGCAGGCACAACTCACGTCCAGTACACTTGGTTGCACTCCGAGCAATTCCAGCCCGACACGCTCTTGCGTACCTGCTGCTTTCGGCGGCCGGCGCAAACGGGACCACCTTGCAACCCGAGAATCAGCCATGAGTTCGCCCTCTCTCCTCGAAATTGAACCGCTGTTGGCGCCGATTCCCGGCGATGACCCCGCCGGCGCTCCGGTGAGTTACGACGTGCGTGCAAAGCTGGAAGAGGATCGCAAGGAAGAAGACCCGAACGACTATCCCGTAGGCGACCCGATGCGGCCCGATAAGCCGAAGAAGGCCGACTGGTCGGGGATCTTGCGTCTCGGCCAGGAAACCCTTACGAAAAAGTCCAAGGATCTCCTCGTTGCCGCCCGCATGTTGGAAGCCCTGTGCCATCTCCACGGCTTCGCGGGACTGACGCAGGGCTTGAAGTTGCTCCGGGAATTGATCGCTCAATGCTGGGACCGGCTCTATCCGGCCATCGAGGACGGCGACCTCGAGGTGCGTGCCGGCCCGTTCTTCTGGCTTGACGATCCCGCCCTTGGCGCACGGTTTCCAAGCCTCGTGCGGCGACTCCCGTTTGACGGCCAACGCGACGGCTACGGCTGGTTGGACTGGCGGCAATCGCAGGCCGGGCTGGGCCGCGTCAGCCGCGAGGATTTTGAAAAGGCGATGATGGAGTTGCCGCGCGAGAAGGTGCAAGGGGCGGTAGACCAGATCGCGCAAGCGCAGCAGGAGTTGACCAGCCTGATTCAAGTTCTGGACCAGCGTCTTAAGGCGCTCGGCTCATCGGCGCCGAGCCTACACGAGGTCAAGCAGGCGGTCGACGACTGCCAACGGCTGGCCGAACAAATCCTCGGTAAACGCTCGGACGGCGCTCCGGCCGGCGACGGTGAAGGGACCACGGCAACCGACGGTGCAGCCCCCGCAGGAACGGACGGCGCCCGCGGCGCCACGCGCTCGGAGTTGTATCGGCAACTGGCGCAGACCGCCGCGCGCCTGCAATCGCTTGAACCGCACAGTCCGATCCCGTACTTGATCCGACGGGCCGTCGAGCTGGGCGGCCTGCCGTTCCCGCAACTGATCAAGGCGCTCGTGCGCGACGCCAACGTGCTGTCGGAGCTGAACCGGGAATTCGGCCTGGAACCGCCCGCGCCGCCGACGCCCTAGGCACAACCATTTTTTTCGGATTTTTTTACTTCCCTTCCGACGTGCCGTGCGCGATACTCTGTGCTTCACGAGAGCGCAGCACGAATCTTCGCTCCGCCGGCCGGGTCCACCCGCCTCGCGGGGCCTGCCAGTCGCGTCGCTTGCCGTTCCGCTCTCGGCCCTGTCCTCTGTGGGAGAACTGCCATGGCAGAAAGTATGCAACACAAACTGGATCGAGTGCGCCGTCCGCGCGTGCAAATTACCTACGACGTGGAAACGAATGGCGCCATGGTGAAGACGGAATTGCCGTTTGTGATCGGCATCATGGCCGATCTCTCCGCCCAGCGCAAGGAAGCGCTGCCCGGCCTCAAGGATCGGAAGTTCGTGCCGGTCGACCGCGACAACTTCAACGACGTTCTGGACCGCGCCGCGCCGCGTTTGGCCATGAAAGTGGACGACCGGCTCACGGGCAAGGACCAGAAACTGAGCGTCGAGCTGAATTTCAAAACATTCGATGATTTCGAGCCGCAGAATGTCGCCGGTCAAGTGCCCGCGCTCCGTGAATTGCTGGAGATGCGGCAACGGCTGACCCAGCTCCTCAGTAAGATGGAAGGCAACGACAAGCTCGAGAAGTTGCTGACCGACGTGCTCGGCAATACGGAAAAAGCGATGAGTCTGGCCAAGGAAATGGGGATTGAGTCCTCGGCGTCCAGCACGCCCAACCCGGAGGAATCGAAATGAGTACCGCTCAACAAACGCAAGCCGCCGCCGCTACGACGACCACCGAGGCGCCGAGTCTGCTCGATCAGGTCATCACCGCCACGCGCCCGCAAAGCGACAAGGAAGCGGAACGCGCCAAGGACTACTTCCGCCAGTTCATCGACCAGGCGGTGAAGCCCGGGCAGGTCATCTCCAACGACGTCGAGACCAACATCAAATTCTGGATCAAGGAACTCGACAAGAAGCTGTCGTCACAGCTAAACGAGATCATGCACAGCACGGAGTTCCAAAAGTTGGAAGGAACGTGGCGTGGTCTCCATTACCTCGTCCATCAGTCGGAGACGGGCGATCATCTGAAGCTGCGCGTGCTCAACGTTACCAAGCGTGAACTGTTCAAGGACCTGGAAAAGGCGGTTGAGTTTGACCAGAGCACGATGTTCAAAAAGGTCTACGAGGAAGAGTACGGACAACTCGGCGGCGAGCCGTACGGGATGCTGCTCGCGGACTACGAGTTTGGGCGCAATCCCGAAGACATTGACATGCTAAAAAAGGTGTCGAACGTCGCCGCGGCCGCGCATGCGCCGCTGGTTTCGGCCGCTTCGCCGAAGATGTTCAGTTTTGATCGCTTCACCGAATTGTCGGCGCCGCGCGATCTGGCCAAGATTTTCAGCAGCGTCGAGTATGCGTCCTGGAAGTCGTTCCGCGAGTCGGAGGACGCCCGCTACGTAGCCCTCACCCTGCCGCACGTTCTGGCGCGGCTGCCCTACGGCGAGGCCTTCAAGCGCGTGGACGCCTTTAACTTCGAGGAGTTCGTGGACGGCAAGGACCACGACAAGTACTGCTGGACGAATGCTTCGTGGGCCTACGCCGCGCGCATCACGGATGCATTCGCCAAGTACGGCTGGTTGGCGCGCACGCGCGGCGTGGAGGGCGGCGGCAAGGTCGAAGGACTGCCGGTGCATACCTTCCCGACGGACGACGGCGACGTCGCCATGAAGTGCCCGACCGAGATCGCGATTTCCGACCGCCGCGAGTTTGAGCTGTCCAACCTCGGCTTCCTACCGCTGTTGCACAGCAAGAACCGCGACTTCGCGGTCTTCATGGGCGCCCAGTCGTGCCAGAACCCGAAACAGTACTTCGACCCGGCGGCCAACTCCAATGCGGAGTTGTCCACGAAGTTCAACTACATGCTCAACGTGTCGCGTTTCGCTCACTACCTGAAAGTAATGGCCCGCGACAAGATCGGGTCGCACATGGAGGTCCAGGAATGCGAAAACTGGTTGAATACCTGGATTAACAACTACGTCATCGCCAACCCCGAGGATGCCGGCGATGAAATGAAAGCACGCAAACCGCTGTCTGACGCCCGCGTCGAAGTCCGCGCGGTCAAAGGGAAGCCGGGCTGGTATGAGGCGGTCGCCTGGCTAAGGCCGCACTTCCAGCTGGAGACGTTGACCACGTCGATGCGGCTCGTGGCGGAGGTGCCGAAAAAGAAGTGAGGTCTTCCTGAGTTGTGGCAACGGGCGACAAACGCCTCGCCTCATTCGTTGCGTCGCGGGCGACAGGCAAGAAAGTTTGGAATTCGTGTCCGCGTTTCGCAACGGTTCGAGATAAGTCAGCAGAGGGGTAATGACGGGTGAGACGGTCAGGGCGGTTTGGGCGGTGTTCGCCCAGTTCTGACCGGCAACGATGGCGGTGGTCCGGCTGGAAAGCTCGGACCGGCTGTCCCTGGCTGCCTTCTCCCCGCTCGCTTCCACGGACACCGTGGCTTGCTCGACCTAGGAGGTTTCTCATGGCGGCAGTTGACTATTTCTTGAAGATCGATGGCGTTCCTGGCGAATCGCCCGATGCCACCCACAAGGACGACATCCAGGTTCTGTCCTTCAGTTTCGGCGCCAGCCAGGCGGGCACCATGGCGTTCGGCGGCGGCGGCGGCGCCGGCAAGGTGCAGATGCAGGACTTCCACTTCATGATGAACGTGAACAAGGCCTCGCCCAAGCTGTTCCTCGCCTGTGCCACGGGGGAACACATCAAAAGCGCCCTCCTCACCTGCCGCAAGGCAGGTAAGGACCAGCAGGAGTACCTGAAGGTCAAATTCAGCGACCTGCTCGTCTCGTCCTACCAGCTCAACGGCGACGGGCAGTCAAACCACCTGCCGATCGACTCGATCAGCCTGAATTTCAGCAAGATCGAGTGGGACTACAAGGTGCAGAACGAGAAGGGCCAGCTGGTGCCTGGCGCCGTGGCCGGCTACGACCTCAAGTCTATGAAGGCGGTCTAAGCCGCCCGCCCGCATTGCCTCACCCGCCGGGGCGCTGGCCGCAGCGCCCCGGTTTTCGCCTACCGCACAAGGCGCGTTGTTGTCCCATCTGAAGGGCCAGGCCCATGACCGCGACAGACCTTTTCAAGGCCGGTAAGCTGCAAGAAGCCATCGCCGCTCAACTCAAGGAAGTGAAGTCCGCGCCCGCGGATCAGGGCAAGCGCCTGTTCTTGTTCGAGTTGTTGGCCTTCGCGGGCGACCTCGAGCGAGCCCGGAAGCAGATCGAGGCCGTCACCTATAACGAGTTGGAGCGCGACGCCGCCGTTCAGAGCTATAACCGCGTTCTCGATGCCGAAGAAGCCCGCCGCCGGTTGTTTCGCGATAGCCTGCTGCCGAAGTTCTTCGGCGAGCAGCCCGATCACGTGCGCCTGCGGTTCGAAGCAGTCAACCGGCTGCGCGAGAACCGCACGACGGAGGCGGCCGAACTCGTTGCCCAGGCGAACGCCGCTGCCCCGCCACTCTCTGGAAAGCTCAACGACAAGGCGTTTGACTCGCTCCGCGATTGCGATGACCTGTTTGGCTCGGTGCTGGAAGTTATGGGAGCGGGCGGCTACTACTGGGTGCCGTTGGAACAGGTCGAGAGCATCGCGCTCGCGGCGCCGCGCTTCCCGCGCGATTTGCTTTGGCGCGCGGCCCGGCTGGAGTTGCGCGACGGCAGCGGGGGCAACGTCTTTCTGCCGGCGCTTTACGCCGGGTCACATGAGCACGGCGACGATCAAGTCAAGCTCGGCCGCGCCACCGACTGGAAGGAGTGGCCGGGAGGCCTTGTGCAGGGCTTTGGATTACGCACGTATCTCGTCGGCGACGATGCCGTCAGTTTGCTCGATTGGCGCCAATTGGAGCTGGCCTGAGCCGGCCTTTCTCGGCATTGCCAAAACCAAGATGGGTTCCCTTTGTCATCGTGCCGCGCCCGAGGGCGTGGGACGGTCGCAGCGCCGTCGCGAGCCCATTTTCAAACGCCCGACAGGAGGATTCCTCATGTATCCCTCCGTTCGCCAAGCCTTCCCCAGTTTCACGAAACAATTTGAAGGCGACATCCGTTTCATGTATCTCGACGTCAAGGGGCTGGTGACAACCGGCAAGGGCAACCTCATCGACCCCATGGACGGGGCCCTCGGTATCACCTGGCAACACAAAAAGACCGGCATACCGGCCACGCGCGACGAAGTGATCGCGGAATGGAAACTGGTGAAGTCCCGGCAAGACTTGAAGAACACCTTTTGTCTCCGCAAAGGGTCGTTCGTGGACATCACGACGCTGGAGATCAGCCAGGCGACGTTGGACGAGTTGGTGTCTGCTACGCTGACCAGCTTCGAAAAGACGCTCAAGAAGTATTTCCCCGATTTCGACAAGTGGCCGGCCGACGCCGAGTTGGGCGTTCTGAGCATGGCGTGGGCGCTGGGGCCTGGCTTTCCGGCGGCATGGCCCAAGTTTAAGGCAGCCTGTTTGGCGGATGATTGGGAAGCGGCTGCGGACAATTGCCGCATCAGCGAAACGGGCAACCCGGGCGTTCACCCACGCAATCTGGCCGATAAACAGCTCTTCACCAACGCGGCCTGCGTTGAGGACTCGAGCGACGGGGCTGGCTATAAATCTGACGTGCTTTACTACCCGACGATGTTGTTCAAGCCGCTCGTGGTCACGCCGTGAAGCGCGAAAGCAAAGGCTGGCGCCGTCAGCGTCGATGACTTAACCCCGGATCGCGTACCGTTCGCCGCGGAAATAGCCAATGCGTTCCATGGACCCTGTTCCGTTGCCGATGGTCACCGCCGACATGGAACTTGCCGGCCCGGGTTGGACCCTCAAGACCAAGATGACGGTGCCGGCCGGTCTGACGCGACTCATCGAGCTTCTGCCGCTCGCAAACTCGCTGGCCAACGCCGTGGTCGACGTCGCGGTCAACGCCGTCAAGGAACGTGGCGAAGCGATCTCCTGCAAGAAGGGCTGCGGGGCGTGTTGCCGGCAATTAGTGCCCATCTCCGAAGCCGAAGCGCGCCGCGTTCGCGACGTCGTCAATGAGATGCCCGAGCCGCGACGCACGCAGGTTCGTGCCCGCTTCGCCGAAGCGCGGCGCCGCTTTGCCGAAGCCGGGTTGCTCGCGAAGCTGGAGCAGCGTGAGGGGTGGAAGAAGGAAGACTTTCAGGCGGTCGGCCTGGAGTACTTCCTGCAAAAAGTCGCCTGCCCGTTTCTGGAAGAAGAATCGTGTTCGATCTACATGGATCGACCCGTCACCTGCCGTGAGTACCTGGTGACCTCGCCCGCCGAGCATTGCGCTAAGCCGACCCTAGAGACGATCCGTTGCGTGCAACTGCCTTTGAAGGTGCAACACGCGCTCACGCGCTTCGATCCGGTTCCGGCGACGGCCCGCTACGTTCGTTGGGTGCCGCTCGCGCTTGCCCCTGACTGGGCGGACGCCCACCCGGATGCTTCCATACCGCGGCCGGGACCTGAGCTGCTCCGCGAGCTGTTCGATCTGTTGGCCGACCGAGAACGCGCCAAAACCGAGCCGCAAGCGCCGTCGCTCGGCGCCGCGGTGGATAAGTAATTCCGTCCGCTGCGTTGCGCGGCGGCGCGCCGCGTCTGGACGCCACAAGGCCTCCGTTATGTCCGGGCTGCAAGACAACCACACGCTTTACGCGGCGGATGACGGCCGCCTGCATCGCATGCGCGCCGTCCTCGATCGGGCCGGATACACCGAGGTAACCATTCTGTCGTTGTTCCGGTCCACCGAGTTGCCGACGGCCCGGCAGAGCCGGCGAACGCTGCCGCTGTTGCTTTGGCGGACCCGGGGCGGGGGGCCACTGAATACGTTGGTGCGGCTGTTCTTGCTGCAACAGTCAGTAAGAACTGCCGAGACCCGCCAAGCCGTTGCGCCGACGCCGCTCGAGGACTGGGCGGCGGCCGGCCTCCTGCGCCTCGCCGGGGCCGAAGCGCAAGCGGCGGTGGAGCTGCGCCCGCACAAGGACTTGCTGACGGCCGCGGATTGGCCGGACACAGCGACTCCGGAACCGGTGATGGGCGTCGCCGCCTCGACGCAGGCGCTGGCTCGGCTGACCATCCGGGGGCGCGTGGATCGGGCGCTCGACCTGGGAACCGGGTGCGGCGTGCTGGCACTCCTGGCGGCGCGGCACAGCGATGCCGTCGCGGCCGTGGACCTCAACCCGCGGGCCGTCGCCTTCGCCCGGTTCAACGCAATCCTCAACGGTGTAAGCAACGTGGCCTGGCACGCGGGCGATTGGTTCGAGCCGGTCCGCGGCCAGGCATTTGAACGGATCGTCTGCAACCCGCCGTTCGTGATCGGTCCGGGCGACGGTCCGATGCACACGCAAGTCGGCCGGCCAGCCGACGGGTTGTGCCGCGACCTGGTCCGCGCCGCTCCGGCCTTCCTGCGGCCGGGCGGCTTCTGCCAGCTGGTGTGCAATTGGGCGTGCATCGCCGGACAGGATTGGCGCGCTCGACTCGCCGGGTGGTTCGAGGGGACGGGCTGCGACGCGTGGGTGCTGCACTCACACACCGAGGACGCCGCCGATTATGCCCTGCGGCGCATTCAAGAGTCGGAGGAAGACGCGGGGAAAGTAGGGGTCCGCTTCTCCGAGTGGCTCGCCTCGTACGAGCGTGAGCGCATCGAGGCGATCGGCTTCGGCGTGGTGACGCTCCGGCGCTCGTCGCGCACACCGGCCTGGTTCCGCTGCGATCCGTTGCCGGATGTGCGTGGCGCGGGTGGCGCCGCACTGGAGCGCGGCTTCGCGTTGCACGACTTCTTGAACGATCACCGCGACGATCGGTCGCTGCTCGAAGCCCGCCTGCGGCCGGTACCCGGCTTGATCTGGGACGTCCAACACGAGGGCGCGGCCGTGGGCTGGACGGCGACGCGGTCGGCCCTGCGCCAAAGCGACGGCCTCGCCTTCAACGGCCCCGCCGACCGGGACGTGGCCGCGTTTGTGGGTCGCTGCCAAGGCGAGCGCACGCTCGGCGAGTTGCTGGCCGAGTCAGCCGCGGACTCGGGGAGGGAGATCAACCACTTCGCCCCCGGCTTCCTGAAGACCGTGCGCCGCCTCGTGGAGCTCGGCTTCCTGGAACCGGCGGAGGCGGCGGGCTTGTCAGCAACTTCGAGACCGGCTCCCGACTCGTAATCGTGGCCACTTGCAAAGGAACGAGCTATGTCCGCGGAACTGACCAGCTACGAAGAAGTCCCATACGAAAGCAAGCCGATCTATCGCACGCACCCCGACGGCATGGCCGCAGTCGCGACGGTTTTCGGCATCGAGCCGCCGCCCATTCGCCGTTGCCGTGTGCTGGAATTGGGCTGCGCCGGCGGCGGCAATTTACTGTCAATGGCCCTCGGCCTCCCCGACAGCCGCTTCGTCGGCATCGACCTCTCGCCGAGCCAGATTCGGGAGGGACAGCAGGCAGTCGACGCCCTCGGCCTAGCGAACGTGGAGTTGAAAGCGGGCAGCATCCTCGACGTCGGCTCGGATTTCGGGCAGTTCGATTACATTATCTGCCACGGTGTTTACTCCTGGGTGCCGCCCGCGGTTCAAGACAAGATTCTCGACATCTGCTCCAAGAACCTCAACCGCAATGGCATCGTCTACATCAGCTACAACTGCTATCCCGGCTGGCACGCGCGCGGCATGATCCGGGAAATGATGTGCTATCACACGCGTAACATCACCGAGCCGCTGGCCCGCGCGCGCGCCGCACGCAGCCTGCTCGCCTTCCTGGCCCGCATGACCGGGCAGACCACAAGCTACGGTACCCTTCTCAATCAAGAAGCAGACCTGTGGAACAAGGTTACCGATTCGTATCTGGTCCATGAGCAGCTGGAGGACCACAACCATCCCGTCTACTTCCACCAATTCGTGGAGCGTGCCGCGGGGCACAGCCTGCAATTCTTGGCGGAAGCAGAGTTCAGCCCCCTCGACGCCGACCCGCCCGCCGAAGTCCGCGATGGGTTTGGGCAATGGGCGGAGAACGTGGTGGAGTGGGAGCAATACTTGGACTTCCTGCGCAACCGCACGTTTCGCCGCACGTTGCTCTGCCATACGCATCACACCGTGAACCGGGCGCCTTCGCCCGACGTCGTCAAGAAGATGCACGCCGCGACTCTGGCTCGGCCCCTCTCTGAAAAGCCCGATATTCATACCGCTGCGGTGGAGAAATTCGAGGCGCCGGACGGGGCGTCGATTGCTACTAACAACCCCATCGTCAAGGCGGCGCTCGTGACACTGTTCGAGCTGTGGCCACGGGCGGCTTCCTTTGGCCACCTGTGGGAGAGCGTGCGTTCGCGTCTGGCCGACGTACCCGTGTCCTCTCTTCCGGAGGGCGCGGGCGACCCTGGAACGCTGGCGGAGGCGCTGCTTCGCTGCTTCCTGTCTAATGTGGTGGAGCTGCACGTCCGCCCGCCGGAGTTCGTCGTGACGGTGAGCGAGCGCCCGTTGGCCAGCCCGTTGGCCCGGTTCCAGGTCACGCACGGCGCGACGCGCATCAGTAGCCTCTTGCACCGCCCGTTGGAAATCAGCGACGTGGACCGCTTCGTGTTAGGGCAACTTGACGGGACGCGCGACCGGCCTGCCCTGCGGGCGATTCTAAAGGACTTGGTAGCTAGGGAAGTGCTGGTGCTCCGCAAAAATGACCAACCTATCAAGGAACCCGCCCATGTCGATGAGTACCTTGACGCTTCGCTGGACCAGAGCTTGCGCCGCATTGCGGCCAGCGCCTTGCTGGTCGCCTGAGAGCTGGACGAATTGTACTCCGCGCGGGAACAAGTGAGCCCTCGGAGCCGCGCACGAAACAAACGGCCTGCGTTTCACCAGCCGCTACCCTACGGGTTGGGAGCGGAACCCGAGAGCAATCGGCCCGCGACGTTGGGCGCCATGCACGCGACGGCGAACGCCGCATAACAAAGCAACACGCCATCCAAAGGCAGCCGCGGGCCGTGCAGCCATTCCGCGTGCGACAGAATGTACGGCAACGGAATCCAAACCGCGGCCAACGACGCCAGCCAGGCGCCGTCGCGCCAGCCGTAGGACCAACGCCAGCCCAGCGCGGCGAGGACGAGCATGAGGAGCAGAGCGAGGGGCAACGCGAAGCTCCATCCTTCGCCTTGCGGTGACGGCAGATTCTGCGCCGCGCCGGTGCGCAGCGCTCTTTGCTGCTTGTTCCATCCTTCGCCGATGAAAAACGCGACGGCAGCATCGATGCGCCGCCGGGCGGTCCCGCCGGGGTCAGTGCGGATCATCTTCGCGAGGGCAGGAGCGAATTGACCGTAACGCTCCACCTGTGGCATTTGCGCGAGTCGCTCCGCCAAGGCATCGCGTTCCTCACTTCGCAATTCAGCGAGCGAATTCACTACGGCGCTGTCCGACTCGGACCCGCCCGTGGACGCGGCGTTATTGCCCATCCACAGGTGCAAGTACGTCGAATCCGCGACCGGGACGAACGCGCCCAGCTCGCGAAAGTTTCGCAGCGTCCACGGGGCCAGCCCGTTCACGAAACCAAGGCACGCGAGGAACGCGCACATCCAGCCGCGTGCCATCCCACGGCACCGCCAAAGGAAGCCGAGCAATCCAACCAGGGCGAAAGGCAATAACGCCGCCCTGACCAAGGCGAGAGCCGCGAGCGCCAAGCCGAGGACTAGGCTCGCGAGCGGACCGCCCGCGTAACTTGCCCGCGCGCCGATGCAGAGGACTGTCGCCAAGAGAAACGAGCAAAGCACGCCGTCGGCGACCTCGCCCGTGTTGATGATCCAATACGGGTGGACCGCCGTGAACAAGCCCGCAAGCGTTGCGACAAGCCGGCTCTGAAACGCCCGTCGCGCAAACAAAAAATAGAGGCCCGCCGTCAACGTTCCCAGGAGGCATTGCAACCAACGTGTCGTATTATCGAGGCCATTGGGATCGGCATGAAGTCGTGCGAGCAGCGACAGCAGCCACGGGTAACCCGGCGCCTGATCGGCGGTCGGCTCTACACCCGCGGCGAGCGGTGCGCGCGCCACAAAACCGCGGCCTTCGGTCAGGTTGCGAATCAGTTCGTGAAGCTCGTCGGGCGATCCCTCGCCTTGCGAGCGCTCAACCTGCGCGGGCAGCGGAGCGCCGTTTGGTCCGTCGGCGTACGTTTTCAAGAACCACGCACGGCTCCCCGCGGCAGCGGCAAGCGTCAGCGTAAGTAGACCGAGATCGAGCACGCTGAAACGGCGTAGGTCACTCACGAACGGCACTCCCTTCGAAGGCGCAGAGCGCGCATTTGTACACGTTATGCTACCGTGCGCCACGACGCCTCGCCAGCGTCGTGCGCGATGCGTTACGTTTCATTCTTCGCGGGACGCGGCGACCTTGCAAGTTGTCCACGGGGCTACTAGCTTAGACCCAGTCCGAAGGGCCTGAATCCGACGATCACCGGAGAACGGGAGATTCTGCATGGGACGACGCATTCTAAACCGCAAGGACCTGCGCTCCGACTTCGATGCCGCCGAACGCCGAAAGGGCGACGAAGAGGAAACCGACGAAGAAGAAGGCGACGAGGAAGAAGCCGACGAGGAAGAAGCCGAAACGGATGAGGAAGCGTCCGGGGAAGAACCGGAGGGCGAAGCGGACGAGGAGGACGAAGAAGCGCCCCCCAAGAAAGCGAAGAAGCCCAAAGCGGCGCCGAAGCCAAAAGCCAAGCCGCGCACCCGCACGCCCAAGGTCGTCCGCATGAAGGTCGTCTGGGGCGTATTCAATAACTCGAATCAGCGCGTTGCGGTCTATGAGTACCCGAAGCGAAAAGACGCCGACGAGCACGCGGCCCGACTCACCACGGACAAGAAGAGCACCCACTTCGTGCAGCCGGTGAAGGAGCCGATCGAGGAGAAGAAGGAAAAAGAGTAGGGGTTAGGGGTCAGGGATCAGGGGTTACGGGCTGGGGGTTCGGAACGCGAACCTACATCGCCGATCCCTAACCCCTGACTCCTATTCTCACGATCGACCGCGGACCACGGCTTTTTCACGCAGCATATCTTCGATCAACGTGACCTTCTTGTTCAGGAACAAGACGTTCGGCAAATCGAAATGATGCACCGCGGCGCCGGAGGTGTTCACGATCAGGTCGCCCGACCCCAAGCCCAAAATCCAGTGCCGGAACAGGTCGCTGCGCTGTTTCTCGATCGTCATGCCGCTCGTGTCGTACGCCTTTTCGCCGCCGCCGATCTCGGTGCGAACTTTGAGCTGGCCCGGCGTGAAGACCATGTAAATCTGTTGGTCGAAGAAGAAAAGAGTGACCAACCAGATAGCGAGCAAAACAAGCGAGATGAACAGGTATCCGGCCATGTTGATCTGAATGTGGAGCCGGTCGAGGTAGGTGAAAATGTCCTCCCACCATCCGGCCAGGGCAAAAATAATCGTGAGCATCACGACGATGACGATCACCACGACCGACCAAAGGCCCCGCAACGGTACGTTCGTAATCACGATAACGAGCAGCAGGATGATCTCGAAAATGACGCCGTAGCTCTTGCTCTTGGACATGTGCAGTTTCGGGTCGGCGGGGGGCGGGATATCGTTCCCTTTGGGTTCCGGCAACAAGTGCTTGTCCTTGGGAAGGATGATGCCCTCGCGCGTTTCAAATTGGTCCTTGGCAATTTCGACGCGGTGCGTCCGGCTGACGTTGGCATCTTCGGGCACGAGCATCATGCGGTGGCCGTCGATCCACGTAAGGAGGGCCATGATCAAACCCACCGCCCACACCGGCCACCAGTAGAACAGGTTGGAATGGCTGATGATGCGGATCTCGGCATCGTTCGGCGAAGGCGCGGGACGGCCCGCGGGAGGAGCCGGCGGAGCCGGAGAAGCTGGCGTGGACATCGAGGTTTCTCGCTTACCAAGTGTACCGGAAACAGCACCGGATTGCGGGCGATCTATCGTCTCATTCGTCCCGCGCCGACGAATCTTGCCCGTTCCAGACACGGACCGGCTTTCGGCGCGAGACAGGTTTGCCCCAAGCTATGGGTGCGTCCGGCGCTTGTCAAGCAGCTATCCCGGCGCGGCGCGTCAGTCGGCTGGAAAAGACGTGTTACGGTCCGCAGTTTCCGCAAACGGCACAATCCGCTGAGTGACGCGAAAGGCTTGATGGCAGCGATTACATCTGTTGGCTAAGTCGCCAAGGGCCGTTCGACTGCGCTCAAAATCGCGATTGGCGACGCTGCGAGCGAGCGCGGCGGCGGCGTCCCGCAATTCAGCGGCGCCATCGAGCCATTCGGCCTGGCCGCGCTTCTGCGGCGGACGGAGCAACAGGAGATTGCCGGTCTCCGCGATGAGCAACGCTTGACCGCGGCCGAACGTCCAGGCTTCGGCGTCCGTCGGGCGTTGTCTTAGCAACCGTTCGAGACCACGGAAGTTCGCTTGATTCAAGCCCTCCATGAGAAGCCGAGTCTCGGCGACGGGTTCGGGCCGAGGAGTGGCTTTGTCTTTCGGCGCGGCTGGCGCATTGTCTTGCGAAGCGACGACGAGCAGACCGGCAAGAGCACAAAACACCAAGCGCCGAACGGTCAAAGCACGACCCTTCATCGCTGCGCCTCCTCAATCTGAATCTGCACGTCGTCACCGACCACGCGCACCGGATAGCAGCCGGTTTTCAAACGCGGATTGTCCGCCCAGGCCCCGTCGCTCAATCGAAAGCGCCACGCGTGCCACGGGCAGGTGACGATGCCGTTCTCGATGTGCCCCGTGCTCAGCGAAGCGCCCATGTGCGGGCAGACGTCGTCAAGCGCGAACAGTTCCTCACCGACACGGAATAGCGCGATGATTTTCCTGCCCACGACCACCGTCTTGCCGTCGCCTTCGCGTACGTCGCCCACCCGGCACACCGTTTGAAACTCTGCCATGCCGCTCCTCGTGGCGGAACCGCTCTGGACCGGGGAGCCATCGTGCCCCATGATTCTGAGTGTTACCGCATTGTACACAACGCTACACTGTTTAGCCGCCCGTCTCGGACGGGCGCCTTTGGCGCGCCCGTCCGAGACGGGCGGCTAAACCACTGAGCCGGCGAGCATCATGCTGGAAGTCGAAGCCAAGTTTCGCGACGCGGATTTTACGGCCCTAGAAGACAAACTCGTGCGCTGGCACGCCCACGCCGAACCGCCGCGGGAGGACGAGGACCATTACTTCAACGCACCGGACCGCGACTTCGCCGCGACCGACGAGGCGTTCCGTATTCGCCGCATCGGCTCGGCCAACTTCGTTACGTACAAAGGGCCGAAGCGCGACAAGGAAACGAAGACGCGCACGGAAATCGAAACGCCGCTCGCGGAAGGGGACAAGCCGGCGAACGATTTCATGGAGATTCTCAAGCATCTCGGCTATCGCCCCACTGCCGTCGTGCGAAAGACACGGCGGGTCTATCGCCTGAACCGCGGCGGGTTCGCACTGGAGGTGTGCCTGGATGAAGTCGAAGGACTCGGTCGCTTCGCCGAGTTGGAGATTCAGGCGAACGAAAGCCAGTTCGACGCCGCCAAGAAAGTGTTGCTGGAAGCCGCGGCGACGCTGGGTTTGACCGAGACCGAGCGGCGCTCTTACCTCGAAATGGTGCTCACGGCCCAAGGCAAGAAATGAACGTGACACCGCTTGTCGTCGCGACGATCGACGAAGTCCGCCGAGCGGTCGCCGCGGCGAGAAGTCGCAGCCTCTCCCTTGGATTCGTGCCCACAATGGGGGCCCTGCACGAAGGCCACGCGAGCTTGCTGCGCGCCGCGCGACAGGAGTGCGGTTTCGTCATCGCGTCGATCTTCGTGAATCCGACCCAGTTCGGACCGAACGAAGACTTCAAGCGTTATCCACGAACTCTCGATGCCGATCTCGATCTCTGTCGCCGGGAAGGCGCCGATGTGGTTTTCACGCCCGAGCCGAGCACGGTGTACCCGCACGGGTTCCGCACCTATGTCGAGGTCGCTGGTCTTCAAGACTTATGGGAAGGTGCAGCGCGGCCGGGCCATTTCCGCGGCGTGACGACCGTCGTCCTGAAGCTGTACAACATCGTGCAGCCGGATACGGCGTACTTCGGCCAAAAAGACGCCCAACAAGTCAGGATCATTGAGCAGATGGTGCGGGATCTGAACCTGCCGGTTCGTGTACGCGTCTGTCCGACGGTGCGTGAACCGGACGGATTGGCGCTCAGCTCGCGCAACCGCTATTTGTCCGCGGAAGAGCGCGAGCAGGCGCGGGTGTTGTCGCAGGCCTTGTTCGAGGCAAAGGCGATGATTGCTGAAGGAGCGCGCGACGCCGGCACAATTCGCGAGCACTTAGCAACCCGGATTCGAGAAACGCCAGGGGCGGTTCTCGACTACGTCGCGGTACTCGACGCCAATTCGTTTCAGGAGGTTCCGCATCTGAAGGGAAGGGTGCTTCTTGTATTGGCGGCGCGAATAGGAACGACTCGGCTCATCGATAACGTGGCCGTGGATATGGCGCCCTGTCGCACCGGCGACGTGTCCGTATAGGAAGAGGGCTGTACTCGTTGGTTTACATTTCTTACTGCGACAGCACAAAGCGCCAACGTGAACAACGGGTCTTCAAACGACGAAGCCCACGGAAGCGAACCCCCGTGGGCTTCGTGCTGCCGCGTCCATCTCGCACGTTCAAACGATCACGTTGTGGTCCGTCGTCTGCATCTCCGCCAGCGGCCGGCGCGTCTCAAACGGGTCGCTGTGGAACCGCCAGTACTGCAAGGGATGCTCATCGAATAAGTCGTAGACGTACCAGGAAAGCTGGTTCTCGTAGGCGAACGGAATCACGACCTCGCCGCGGAGCGGGTCGAGGCAGTAGATGTCGAGAGTCTGCAATTCTTCCAGATCATCCTCAAAACGCTGGTCGGCCTGTGCCGCGGCGGCGACCGTTTCCTGATGGGCCACGATTTCGTGCCGGTTGGGACGCCCGGGTTTGTCCGCGAGGCGCTGAGCCGTTTGATGGAGCTGTACGGCTTCCAGCCGGTCTTCCCGCAGCGAGCGTACAATGGAGGAGATGTACGGCAAAGCGGCCATCGCCTCCGCGTGGCTCCACAGCCGCAGTATCTTCCGCCGCTTCTTCGATCGCTTCTGATCGTTGCGACTCATGTTTGTTTCTCCTGAGGTAGCGGCCCGTTCAAGCCTCGGGAGGTCCAGACTTGTCCGCTCCGCTACCATTTAGAGGGCGAGAGGCGGGCAAGAGGTTCGGAAACGCCGGTGTTCCTCGCCGCTCTGCCTGAGCATCGCTCTCGCATCTTCCGTGCCAGTTGCAGCATCTAAGGTACGGAACGAATTCGCCCCCGTGAGGAAGCAGCGGCATAGGCCGCATTTATTGGAGAAAGACAGGCACGCCATGTTTCGTTCTTGGAAGCTGGGCACCGCTTTTGGCATCGGCATTTACGTCCACTGGTCGTTTTTGCTGCTGCCCGCTTGGGCATTTTTGAGCAACCTCGGCGTCGGTGGTTTGCCGTTGGCGCTCTACGTTGTCGCTTTATTGGTGACCGTATTCGGCTGCGTCGTGCTGCACGAGCTTGGGCACGCGCTCATGGCCCGCTACTTCGGCATCGGCACCCGCGACATTACCTTGTATCCCATCGGCGGCGTCGCGCGGTTGGAGCGGATGAGCGAACGGCCATGGGAAGAATTCTGGATCGCCCTCGCCGGTCCCGCGGTGAACGTGGCGATCGCCGGCCTGCTGGCGTTGGCTTTGGGCGCGTTCTCGTTCAGCGGCTTGCTGCTGCACCGCCACGCGATGAGGTTCAGTGAAACCTTTCTCGGGGACCTCCTGCTTACGAACGTGATGCTTGTCGCGTTCAATCTGCTCCCCGCGTTTCCGATGGACGGCGGTCGCGTGCTGCGTGCGCTGCTGGCAACCCGTTTGAACCGCCTGCGCGCCACGGAAATCGCCGCTCGTGCCGGCATCGTGGTCGCGGTCCTGATGGGACTTGCGGGGCTCTATTTCTTGAACAGCGTGCTGCTGCTCGTCATTGCGGCGTTCACCTATTTCGCGGGACAGCAAGAATTAGCGGCCCTGCGGCGGCGTAATTGGGCGTCGCACGCTGAACCGACCGAAGTGATCTCGGCCGAAGCGACCAACCCGTCGGCCGCTTCCGGACCTGCCGCTTGGTCCGGATTTACCTGGGATGCCCAACGCCGCGTGTGGGTCCTTTGGCAGCAGGGCCGGCCCGTGGCGACATTCTGGGCACACCCGGAGTAACCGCTGTGCCGGGTAGCCGACGCACGCAAAGAGCGTGGGGCAGAGTCCCATGCTCTTCTTTTGTTTCCCGGTGCGCCGGCTGCCTTGTCGATATGTCGGGATGAGGCCGATTCACCGCCGGCCAAAATGCGAGGACACGGAATGCCCGCTGTCGCAGCCACACGAACCGCGCTCGTCGCCACGCTGGGGAACCTCGTCTACCAAGCGCTGATCGCGCTGGGCGATTGGAGCCTCTTTGCCGGCCGCACGCTCGCGTGGCTCGTGGGTGGCCGCCCCTACGCCGGCACCGTGCTGCCGATCTTCCACGCCGTCGGCGTGCGCAGCGTTCCCGTTGTCGCCGTCACGGGCCTCTTTATCGGCATGGTCCTCGCGGTGCAGTCGTACAGCCAGTTCCATATGTTCGGGTTAGCCACACACCTGGGCTCCATCATCAACATCTCGGTGGTCCGCGAGTTGGGACCGGTGCTGGCAGCGACGATGCTGGCCGGCCGCGTCGGCAGCGCCATGGCCGCCGAATTGGGCACCATGCGCGTTACCGAGCAGGTCGATGCGCTCGCGTGTCTCGGCGTCCATCCGCTGCACTACCTGGTCGTCCCGCGCTTCCTTGCCTGTGTCACCTTGATCCCGATGCTCACGATCGTGGCGAACTTCATGGGGGTCATGGGCGGCGCGCTGATTTGTACGCAGGTCTATCACATTGACTCCTACCACTACTGGCAAAACACCCAGGGCTTCATCGGCCTCTGGGACGTGTTCACGGGGCTTGTCAAACCGATGTTCTTCGGCGGCGCGATCGCTCTCATTAGTTGTTATCAAGGCCTGAACAGCGAGCCGGGCGCGGAAGGCGTCGGCAAAGCCGCGACGCAAGCGTTCGTTCGTTCGTTCATCGCAATCCTTCTGCTTGATTTCTTCCTGGCGCTGTTTTTGAACAACCTCTACGACTCCCTTTGGCCTGCGGGAGGCGCGCGAATGATATGACTTGGTGAGTGGTGAGGGGTGAGGGGGTGAGGGGTCCGTCGTCAGTCGTCAGGGGTGATAGCATACGTTCGGTTAGGACTTTAAAAAACGGCGGAGCCCGGCGATGGCTGAACACTCACCACTCACCACTCACCACTCACCACTCACCACTCACCACCCACCGTTGATCGCTCTGGATCACGTCGCCATGCAATTCGGCGCCCAGCGTGTGCTGCAGGAGGTCGACCTGGGAATCGACCGTGGGCAGACATTGGCCGTGATCGGCGAAAGCGGCTGCGGCAAGACCGTGCTGCTGAAGCTAATCATCGGGCTGCTGCGTCCCACCGCCGGGCGCGTGACGTTCGATGGAAGAGTGCTCGCGGACCTGCGTGAGCGTGAGTTGACAAGGCAGCGCTTGCGGTTCGGTTTCCTTTTTCAAGGAGCCGCGTTGTTCGACAGTCTGACGGTATACGACAACGTCGCATTCGGTTTGCGTGCTCTTGGCAAGCTCCCGGAAATGGAGATTCGCCTGCGCGTGCAGCAGCGTTTGCAAGAAGTGGGCTTGTCGGCAGCGGTGGAACAGAAGAAGCCGGCGGAGCTTTCGGGCGGCATGAAGAAACGTGTCGGCCTCGCTCGAGCCCTCGCGCTTGATCCGGAAGTAATGCTCTACGACGAGCCGACGACGGGGCTCGACCCGATCATGAGCGACGTCATCAACGAATTGATTCTGCAAACGCGCCGCCGTCATCCGGTCACCAGCGTCGTGGTGACGCACGACATGAAGACGGTGCTGAAAGTCGCCGACCGCGTGGTCATGCTCCACCCCCTGAGCCGTCTGCCGCCGGGCGAGCATCAGATACTCTTCGACGGCACGCCCGACGAATTGACCACGTGCGCCGACGCGCGCGTTCGTCAGTTCGTCGAAGGGAAAGCGCAGGAACGATTGTCGGAAATGAGCCGCAACGAGGCGTGAGCCCGACGCGCCAGCGCACGCGCAACGATTTATTCGAGATTCCAACCATGAACGAGCAAAAACTGCGTTTTCGCCTAGGCGCCTTAGTTCTCGTCGCCCTGGTGCTGCTGGCGGTCCTCATCACGCTGTTCGGCAGCCTGCCGACGTTGTTCCAACGCCATAGCGCGTTCACAGTCCGCTTCCGCGACGCGACCGGAGTGGGCGCCGGCACGCCCGTGCGGCGCTCCGGCGTACGCATCGGCGAAGTTGGCACGCTTCAATTGGACGACGCCAGCGGGGAAGTTCGCGTCGAAGTTCTCGTCCGCAAGCAATTCAATGTCCGGCACAACGAGCAAGCGACGTTAGTGCAAGGGCTGCTCGGCGGCGACACGACCATCGACTTTCTCCCGAAACGCCAGCCGGAAAACGAGCCGCCGCTTGACAGCTCGGCGGTCGAGCCGGGTGAGGAGCTGGTTGGCATCCGCCAGGCGAACGTCAGCACGCTCGTCGGCCAGGCGGCCGAGGTGGTTCCGTCCACGCAGGAAGCGCTCAACGAGATCCGCAAGTCGCTCCAGCGCCTCGAGAAAATGTCGCCAATCATGGAAGAGACGCTGAAAGAGTATCGCGACCTCGCCAAGGTTTCGCGCGATGTCGTGCCCGAGTTGCGCCGAACCAACGAAGAGGTGCAAGTCGCCGCGCGGAGCTGGAACCGCGTCGCCGAGCAGATCAACGTCCTCTTGCAAACGAATCAGGACAAGCTCGTAAAAGTGATCGACAACCTCAACGAGACGCTGCTCCGCGTCAGCAACGTCTTCAACGACGAAAATCAGAAGAACCTGACCACGACCCTGAAAAACGTGAAAGCCGGCTCGGAACACTTCGACAGCATCGCCAAGAACACCGACCAATTGCTGCGCGAGAGCCAGGAGACGATCAAGCGCGTCAATACCGGCATCACTCAGGCGAACGACGTGCTCGGCAACTTACAGCAAGCGACCAAACCGATGGCCGAGCGCAGCGCCAGCGTGATGAAGAACCTCGATGAAAGCACCGCCAAATTCAACCACACGATGAGCGATTTGCAAGACGTGCTTCGCGGCCTCAACCAGCAGGACGGGGCCTTACGCAAATTCCTGAACGACCCGGCGATTTACAACAACCTGAACGACGCGGCGTGCATGCTGGTCCGCATCATGCCGCGCGTCGACCGGGTGCTAAAGGACGTGGAGGTGTTCGCAGATAAGATCGCGCGGCACCCCGAGTCGCTGGGCATCGGCGGCGCCGTCCGTCCGAGCGCCGGCCTCAAAGAAGGCCCCAGCGCTTGGTCCAATCCCGCCGGGCGCTGACAATGGAAGCCCGACGCGCCCGCGAGGATGTGTATTGCCTCGCTGCCGCGTTGGGCTCACGCCTCCATCACGGCCTGGCGAAGAAGCTATCTTCGATTTTCCCCGGCAGTTTGTAGCTACTTACCGTCACTTCGGTGAATTTCTTGCCGTTTATCAACTCCGTCAGCTTCGTCGGCAATTTGGCCCCTTGAAACTCGCGGTGGTCGCCGAGCAGCGATTCCTTGGTGATCGTCAGGCCTAAATCGCGTGCCTTGCGCTCGACCTTTGTCAACAGACCGCTGCGCTTGTCGAAGTAGAACTGCACATCGCCATGTCCACGAACACTCGCCTTGATGCCGTTCGCCGGCAGCCCATTCACGTTCGCGTCCGGAACGACGCCGAGGTCAACATTCTCTTTTTTCAACGGGACGAGCGTTGTCAGCCACGAGACAAACGCCTCCTCCTTGAGCTCGTCGATTCGTTCCTTCGGCAGGTCCGACGTGGCGCCGCCGGTGTTCTGCCAACCCTTGTCGCCATTGATGACAATCGTGACGGCGATGCGCTCCTGCGCGGCGCCCAACTCGATGTTGGCCCGCACCTTGTCGGGAAGTTGCACCGCCCATTCGTCCTTGAACGGCGTGGTCTTGTCAGGAAGGTACATGGAGCCGCTGCCGGTGCGGACGTAGGTTTGCGAGCGCTTCAGGGCGTCGGCGCCGCCGTGCGCCTGGATCGCGCGCTCAATCAGAGCAAGGGCGTTTTCACGGTCGCCGGCTCGGGCGAGTCCCGCGCCAAGGAAAGCAAATAACAGAGCCGTTAGTCCGGCAAGATAGGTGCGCATCATCGTCTCCGTGAAAAGCTCGGGCAAAGCGTGTCCCGTCCGTTGTACCGTCGCCGGCGCAGGCTGTCCACGCATGGCGCCGGCCGGTACGATGTTTCGCATGAAAGCGACATTGGCAGCCGGCGCTGCGTTGCCCGATTTGCTCCCGCGGTTGGACCGGTGGCTGCGGGGGCAGCGGCCGAACTACGCACAAGGACTGCGGCCGGGAGCTTCGCCGGACCAGCTGCGTGCTCTCCACGGCGCGCTCGGCCAAGAAGTGCCGCCGGATTTGCAGACGTTGCTGGCCTGGCACGATGGCCAAACCGCGGACTTCGTCGGCTGCTTCGAGAATAACTGGCAACTGATGGGAACCGAGCAGATCGCCGCGGCGTTGACGGATTTGACCGCCGGCGGCGCTTGGCGGCAAAGCTGGATTCCATTCCTGGACGACGATGCGGGCGACTATGTTTTTCTCGACACTTCCGCCGCGCCCGCGCCGGTTCGCGAGTTTTGGCTGGGGAAGCAACCCGTAACCGTAGCCGCCAGCATCGTTGAATGGTTAGAAAGGTTCGTGACGGCGGTGGAGCGCGGGCAGTACGTCGAAGACCCGGAACGCGGCGCGTTTGTCAGGCGAACTCATTCTTGATCTTCAGAGGCACTCTTCCACAAACGGCAACAAGTTGGCGCGGAGCTGGTTGCGGGCGCGGTAGAGGAGACTCTTCGCCGCCTTCGGCGTCATGTCCATCGCGGCGGCAACTTCGAGATAGGTGCGGTCGTGAAACTGCTGCAGTTCGAGAGCGGTGCGCTGCCGGCGCGCAAGCCCCGCGACCGCGCTACGAACGACGAACGCCAATTCCGCGCGCTCCATCCGTTGCGACGGGCACTCCTCGTTGGCGAGTCCATTGCGCTCCGCGCACGATTCGTCATTCTCGGTGAGGCCGCCCACGTGCAGCCGGGCTTTGCGCCGCCGGGAACGGACCGCGTTGCGTGCGACGTTCTCCGCGACATGATAGAGCCAGGTGGCGAACTTCGCGCGCGGCTGATAGCGTTTGCGATAACGGAAGAGACGCAAGAACACGTCCTGGGCCAGGTCTTCCGCTTCCTGTCGATGACCGAGCTGCCGGTAAAACCGACCGAAGACTTGCGTCCAATAACTGCGAACCAGGACGGCGAACGCCCCCGCGTCATCGTGCTGGACGCGGAGCATGAGCCCCACTTCCGGGTCGTCCAGCCAATGGCGTTTTCGCCTACAGACGGCGCTGGTCGCCGACATGAAAGGCTCCCCGTGTTGGAGAGTAGTCCAGCCGCTCCGCGGCTGGGTCGCCACTCGCGGAGCGAGTGGACCACTCTCTCCTCGTTCGCCGTCACCCATTTCCGTTCACCGGCAGCGAGAGACGAAACGTGCTTCCTTTGCCCTCGGCGCTCTCCACGGCGATCGTGCCGCCGATAAGATCGACGTATCCCTTGACGATCGCCAAGCCGAGGCCCGCGTGCAGGCCGTCCGCCTCGCGCGACGGATCGACGCGATAGAAGCGTTCAAAGATGCGCTCGCGGGCTTTCGGCGCGATGCCGATGCCGGTGTCGCGCACCTCGACAGCCACATGTCCGTTCGTTCGGCCGACCGTCAAGTCGACGCTGCCCTGCGGGCGGTTGTACTGGATCGCGTTGTGCAGCAAGTTCGTCATCACCTCGCGCAACTTGTGCGGGTCAGTCGTGAGACGAATCGGACCATCCGTGTGAACACTTAGGCTCAGGTGTTGAGCTTCCGCCAACGGCCGCACGAGGTCGGCACACTGCCCGGCCAGCTCGGTGACATCGACCTGCTGCGGCTTCACGAGGTCCACGCCGGCGTCGAGACGGGCCAGCGTCAACAACCGCTCCACAAGCTGATTCATGTGCTGGCCGCTGGCTCGACAATCTTCGAGCAGCTCACGGTACTCTTCCGGCTTACGCGGTTTGCGGAGGGCCAGGTCTATGGTGGTGAGCAGCGCGGCCAGCGGCGTGCGCAGCTCGTGCGAGATGTCCGCGGCGGCGTGTTTTTCGCGGGCGAACGCACGGCGGAGGAGATCAAAGGTTTCGTCGAGTCGGTCGGTAATGGGCCGCAACTCGATCGGCAAATGCGGCTCATCGAATGACAATTGCAGGTCTTTCGCGGACACGCGACTTACGGCTTCCGACAGGCGCTGCAATGGTGAGAGGCCAAGGCGAACGATCAGCAACCCGCCGATAAGAGTGGCGCCGAAAGCAATGATGCTGATCCAAATCAAGCGGTTTCGCAATGAAAGTTGAGTAATGCTCGATTCCGTTTCCGCGGTCGCCAACTCCTCTTGCAATGTTTCGTCGAGCGCGGCGATGGCCGCATCGCGACGGCCCGTATCCACCGCGCATTGGATGTAGAACCCAGCCCGTTCATCTGGAACTCCCCAAAAGCCGCGACCAGCTCCACCGCGACGAGACACTCGTGGCGGCGCTGGCAAGAGCAAGAACGGCAACGGCGATTTATACGTAATGCGGCGCAGCGTTTGGCCGGATGCCAGCGCCACGTCGTCATAGCGAAAGCGCCCTGGCGTCAGCTTGGCCGCCTCGTCCGCATCGAAGCTAACAGACGCGCCGGTCTCCTCGAACGAACGCGATCGTTGCCAAAGGACACCCGCGCCGCTGAAAACCTGCACGTACTCTAACTCATGACCCTCACCGCTCGGCGACAAGATTTCCTCGGCGAACAGGATTTTACCCGGACTGTTCCAGCCGGGGCCGCGTGCGGAACGTCCGTCCACGCTTTCCACGTATTCCGCACTCTCTGCATCCCATAACGGAAGCAGCAAATAACCGTTTGGCGCGAGACCCGCCGAAAGTGCTCCCAAGCCCCACGCCGCGGGGATCGCCTCGTTCTCACGAAACACATGGACGCTGCGAAAAAGGCTTGCGTTATTCTCCGCGAGCCAAGCATGCATCAATACATAGCCGTTTGGGCTCAAGCCCGCCGATAGCGCTCCCAAGAGGCCGCGGTAACGCGGCAGCCCCCGGTGCGCGAACGAGGAGAGATTGCGCGCTCGCCGGAGAAGCATTTCGTCGAGTTTTGTTCGCTCGGAGTTGCAGTTCGCTTGGTGCCGATCGATGACGAATTCTTTTAGCTTGCCATCCTTCGCCAACAGAGTCTTTTGGCTCGTCTGATAAGCGACCGCCATCACCGCCCCAAGCGCCAGGCCGAGGAGGAGAAGAAAGTACACGATCAGCGATAGCCGAATCGACTTCATCCGTCTTCCCCCCGCAGCAGATAGCCCTCGCCCCACTTCGTGAGGATCAGTGGCGGCTCGTGGCCCTTGTCTATTTTATTGCGGAGATAGCGAATGTAGACATCGACGACGTTCGACGTGTTCTCGTCCTGCTCGTCGTAGAGGTGTTCCCAAATCATGGAGCGGGTGACGACGCGGCCACGGTGGAAGGCGAGGAATTCGAGCAGAGCGTATTCGCGCGGCGTAAGGTGAACAGCCTGGCCGGCTCGTTTGACGCTCCGCGTCGCCGTGTCGATTTCCAGATCGTGTACGCGAACGACCGGGTCCTTCATCTGGTGGCCGCGGCGGATCAGCGCGCGCAGCCGGGCCAACAATTCGCCCAGCTCGAACGGCTTGGTGAGGTAGTCGTCGGCGCCGAGGTCAAGGCCGCGCACCTTGTCCTCGATACTTCCCTTGGCGGTCAGGAGGAGGACATGGGTTTGGACGCCGGCCCGACGCCAGCGCTGGAGCAGCGTCAGGCCGTCCACTTTGGGGAGCATGAGGTCGAGGATAATGACGTCGTACTCAGCGGTTTCGGCCTTGTAGCCGCCTTCCTCGCCGTCGTACGCCGCGTCCACGGCAAAGCCTTCCTCTTCGAGCCCCTGCTTCAGGGCTCGCGCGAGAGGCCGGTGATCTTCAATGAGCAAAACACGCACGCTTTCAGCCAGCCTATGAAGAATGGGTGGGAGAGTTTCGTGGGCACTTCATTGTAACACTGTTGAAAAAGGGCACGGGAGTCCAGGAATGCAAGGGCTCGTGCCACCTTCTTCAAAGGGCGAAAAGGGGCGAGAGCCGCGGCCGTGAAGGGGTACCGAAATATCACGAGCCACGACTCTCGCTAGCTCCCTTGATCGCGGCTTCGGCGACCGGCGCGTAACCTCCGCGCCGGCGCTCCAAGCACGAATAACCGTAGCAGGGGTGCGATTAAGAGATGATGAGAGTGCCGCGCACAAAAATGAGAATCAAAACGGACGCCCAAGCCAAGACGTCTGCGACGTTAGCGAGCCGCCTCGGGCTCGGGCGGCGCGACGGCGTCCGCCAGCGCCAATCGTTGGCGAATCGGCGGATGGTCGTCGAACAACCACACGACCAGCGGATGCGGGTCGGGATCGGCCTTGTTCATGCGTGCAAGCTTCGCGAACGCAGAACGGTAAGCCTCGGTGAGCCGCGTTCGCTGCAAGGCGTACCGGTCGCACTGACGCTCGAAAAAACGGCTCACCGCGTTTTGCAGCGGCGACAGAGCGAGCCCGAAAAAAGACAGCACCAGAAGGACGAGCGGCAAGGCAGCGGGGTTTTGATAAGCAGGCAACGAGCCGGCGGCCGCATAACCGAGCGCCGCCGCCGAATTTCGTAGCACCAAATCAACAAGCCATAGGCCAAGGGCCGCCAGAAAGACGTTGTAAACCACCATCTTCAACAAATGCCGATACACGTGGTGGCCGACCTCGTGGGCGAATACCACCTCAATCTCTTCGGGTGTGAATTTGTCCAGCAACGTATCGCCGAGTAGCACCCGCCGGGTACGACCAAGGCCGGCGAGGGCGGCGTTGGCTTTCTTGGTGTCGGCGCTCAGCTCCATGCGGTAGATGCCTTCGACGTTCAACCCGGCGCCGGCCGCGAGACTTTGCAGCCGGCTCAAGAGCGGCGAGTCCTCCAGCCGAGTCACCTTGTAGAAGAGCGGCAATACTACCACCGGCAGCAATTGTCCGAGAAGCAGCGTCACGCCGAGCCAGCCCAGCGCCGTCCACACCCACCACCAGTCGCCCGCGAACCACATCAAGGCGTAGAAGCCAAGCAGCAGTCCAAGTCCAAGGACACCGCCGAGCCCCCAACTTTTGAGCTGCTTCCGGATCCAACCGGCGAGGGTTTGGTTGCTCAGGCCGTAGCGATGTTCGATGACGTATCCCGACCAGAAGTCGAGCGGAAACGTCAGCGCTTGCAGCGCCGCGCCAAGGATGAACGCGACCGCGATGAGCCGGAGCCAGATGTTTTCACCAAGAACCCCGCGCAGCAAGACGTCCAGTCGTGGTCCGAGGACCAGGGCGAAAACCGCCAGACCGCCGAGGCTGAGAATGATCGACAAGATCGACACGAGAAGCTTTTGGCGCTGGTAATTCTTGACTTCAGCGGGTATTACTCCGCTCGGTTCGGAAAAGGTATCGGCCATTGCACAAACGCAGCTGGAGAATTTGACCGCGGACAAAACGCCTTTGCAATTATACGGGGCCGAATCCGGCTCGATCGCGCGTCCGTACCACGAGCTGCGCAATTCGTGCTACCACGTCGCCCCACTCTTTCATCCTCGTCTGCCGAAACAGCCGAGCCGTCGGATACCACGGACTGTCCTCCCGATCGCGTAGCCAGCGCCATTCCGCCGCGCACGGGAGCAGAACCAAGACGGGCACGCCCAAGGCGCCGGCGAGATGCGCGGCGGCGGTATCCACGCTGATTACGAGGTCGAGACATTTCATCACCGCCGCCGTGTCGGCGAACGGGCCATGCTCCTTATCCAGGCGGTTGCCGAAGTCGATCACCGGGAATGCATCCGACACATCGGCGATTTCCTCGGCGGCGGGCCCCTTCTGCAAACTGATAAGATGGACGCCCGGCAGACGTCCCAACGGTTCTAGGGCACGCAGCGGGACACTGCGGTAGCGGTCGTACTGCATCCGGGCATTGCCGCGCCAGACGATGCCGACCTTCAATCCCGGTAATGACGCCAATTCGCGCCGCCAAGATTCGACGAGACCGGGATCGGCCGTTAGGTACGGTACGCTTGCGGGCGCCGTCGCAAGCGTCGTCCCGAAAATGCCGGGCAAATCGAGCAGCGGGGCATGAACATCAAAGTCCGGCAAACATTCACCCGCCGGAAAGAGGCGGTCGATGCCCGAGACATTCGCCAGCAATTTGACCAACGGCTTGGGACACTCGAACACCACCGCGCCGCCCTGTTCTTTCACCAGCCGGGCGTAGCGGATGAATTGCAGCGTATCCCCTAAACCCTGTTCCGCATGCAGCAGGATCGTCCGTCCCGCGAGCGGCGTTCCGTCCCACAGCGGCTGCGTGAAGGGACGCGGCCGTAGGTCCTTGCACTTCCAACGCCAAGCGTACTCCGGCCAACCACGTTCGTAGTCGCCTTGCGCAAGAGAAATGATGCCGCGATTGCGATGCGGCTCGGCGTAGTCCGGGCGTAGTTGGAGGGAGCGTTCGAAGCAGGCGGCCGCGTCGTTCAAACGATTGAGCTGCGTGAAGGCGACGCCGAGATTGTTGTGAATCTCGGCGCGCTGCGGATCGAGCTCCAGCGCGCGTCGCAGGCAAACGACGGCTTCGTCGAGCTCCGTCAGTTCGGTGAGTGCATGACCGAGATTGTTTAGGGCCGTGGCATTGTTCGCCTGAAGTCGCAGTGCTTCCCGAAATTGGGCGACGGCGTCGTGCCACCGACCGAGGCGGGACACGGCGACGCCGCGATTATCCAGCGCCATCGCAAAATCGGGCTTCAGCACGAGGGCTTGGTCGTACGCGGCAACCGCCTCCTCGGCATTGCCCAGACGAAGGAGCAGCGTACCAAGTCGGTTCCACCCAATGGCATGTCGCGGGCTCAAACGCAGCGCCTCGCGCATTGACGCGACGGCTTCTTCAATTCGGCTCTGCTGTTCCAACGCGAGCGCCAGGTTGATATGCGTCTCCGCGTGATTCGGCTCCAATTCAAGAGCGCGGCGGAAGCTGGCTTCGGCATCCGCGGGCCGTCCCAGGCGGGCGAGTGCGATGCCCCGATTGTCGAACACCGGCGCGCTGTCGGGCAAAGCTTCCGCGGCGTATTGCAGTTGCGCCTCCGCTTCCGCCCAACGATTTTGTGCGAGGTACAATGCGCCGAGGAGAGCGAGCGCATCGCCGTGAGCAGGTTCCGCCTCAAGAACCTGCCGATAGAGTTGCTCCGCGGCCGCCAAGTTCCCGGCCTGGTGGTGTCGCCAGGCGAGGGCCAGGGCTTCGGCGGTTACGGCCATGCGCGTATCGCTTTCCATCAACCAATCATCGCGACCCGCGGACCTGTGTCAATGCGCCGCAGACGCGCTCGAAAAGCTCTGACCAGTCCCCCGGTCGCGTTTGTCGAAAGAGTCGTGCCGACGGATACCACGGACTGTCGTCGCGGTCGCGGAGCCAACGCCAATCCGCGGCGTAGGGCAGCAGAATCCAGACAGGCACACTGAGTGCGCCGGCGACATGTGCGGCGGCCGTGTCCACGCTGATTACCAAATCGACGCACTTCATGATCGCCGCCGTATCCATGAACGGCCCGTGCTGCTCATCGAGACGGGCGTCGATATCCAGCACCGGGAACACGTCCGCGAGCGCGGCGACTTCGCCGGCTCCGGCTCCCTTCTGCATGCTCACCAGATGAACGCCCGGCACGCGGGCCAGCGGCTCAAATTGTCGCAGCGCCACCGATCGCAACGGATCGTAGTGCCGCCGCGGCTTGCCGCGCCAAATGATACCGACCTTACGGCCCGGCAAGTTCGCCAACTCTTGCGTCCATGCCGCCACCAAGGACGGATCCGCGGTGAGGTACGGCGTCGTGGCGGGAATGTTCTTCAAGCTCGTTCCCAAAATGCCCGGTAGATCGAGCAGGGCGGCATGCACGTCGAACTCCGGGTGTACGTCGCCCGTGGCCACGAGCCGGTCAATATCTCGATTGTTTCCGAGCAGACGGAGCAGAGGACCGGGGCATTCAAACAACACCGTGGCGCCGCGATCCTTCAGCAACCGTGCATAGCGAATGAATTGCAACGTGTCGCCCAGACCTTGTTCCGCGTACAGCAGAATCGTCCTGCCGCTGAGTGCGGAACCGTCCCACCGCGGCTGCGGGAAGGAGCGCGGTTGGAATTCCTTGCATTTCCAGCGCCACGCATACTCGTGCCAGCCGCGTTCGTAAGCTCCCTGCGTGAGCGCAACGATGCCGCGATAGAAGTGAGCTTCCGCATGCTCGGGCTGAAGTTGAATGGCCCGTGCGAAACAAGTGTCCGCGTCGTTTAGCCGGTTCAGTCGCATCAAGGCGACGCCGAGATTGTGCGGTATCTCCACTCGGCGCGGGGCCAAATCCAGCGCTCGTTGCAGACAGGCGACCGCCTCATCGAGCTGACCTTGTTCCGTAAGCGCCTGACCGAGGTTGTTAAGGGCCGCGGCGCTCTTCGGCTGGAGCCGCACTACCTCGCGGAAATGGGCCGCGCTTTCGTCCCAACGACCGAGCCGAAACAAGGCGGCGCCGCGGTTATCGTGGGCCGGGACGAAATCAGGCTGCAACATCAAAGCGTATGCACAGGCACTTACGGCCTCGTTTGCATCTCCAAGGCGGAGCACTAGCGCTCCAAGCCGATTCCAGCCGAGCGCGTGTTGCGGGTTCAAACGCAGCGCTTCGCGCAGAGCGGCGACGGCCTCGCCAAACCGTTCCTGCTGTTCCGACGCGAGAGCGAGGTTGAAGTGCGTGTCGGCGTGATTCGGTTCCAGTTGCAAGGCGCGACGAAAACTTGCCTCGGCGTCCGCCGGCCGACCGAGCCCGGCGATGGCGACGCCGAGGTTGGCGTACACGACCCAGTCATCCGGCAGGACGGCGACGGCGCGTTGCAGATGCTCCACGGCTTCCGCGCAGCGATTTTGAGCAAGACAAACGACGCCCAGCAAAGTCAGTGCAGCGCCGTTGGCCGGATTCTCGTCAAGGACCTGGCGGCCCAACTCTTCCGCCGCCGCCCGATTGCCGGCCTGGTGGTGTCGCCAAGCGACAGCCAGTGCGTCGGCGTTTGCGGACATGAAGCGGCACCTCTCGGAGAGCGCGAAACAACATGCGAGCGCGGCCATGCTCGCCCTGGCGCGCGCTTCGCGTCCCGTCATTGTAGCGGTCGTTGCAGGACCTTTTTCGATTCGACGTGCTTCATCAATTCATCCTTGTCCATGAAATACGTCGGCTTCAACTTGCCCGGGCTGAAAAGCTGCTCCGCCTGATCGTCGAAATGCTTCGAGTCGCGATGATCGCTCTCACCGAGCGGCAACAGCGTCCACGATTTCGGCGGCTTGCTGAGCTGAACCACCTGTGTGGAGGTCTGCCCGCCGTGGCCAATCATGTTCTTGCCGCCGCCGACCGCATCGAAGCTGATGGCGCGCGGCGTGGCAAGGCCGGGAACCGAGCCGCCGCCGACAGGCCAGGTGCGTCCCGTCCCTTCGCGGCCCACACGAAAAACGTCGCCGTACTTCACCTCG
Organism: Gemmataceae bacterium; assembly: GCA_041499805.1. GTDB lineage: Bacteria > Planctomycetota > Planctomycetia > Gemmatales > Gemmataceae > JBGQKZ01. The sequence continues at coordinate 33,378 of JBGQKZ010000014.1, read as the reverse complement.
AAGCGGCTGAAGTCCTTGTAGAGTTGGTCCATGCCTGCCTTCACCGCGCTGACCATCTGCTCGTCCGTGATATTCTCCGGAGGTTTGACGCCCGCGCGATCGGCCTGCAACACCTGCGGGCCGAGTTGCCGCTTCCAATAGAGATAAGCGACCGCCCCAGTGGAATCCGCATCCGCCCGGCGATTCCATCGGAGAATCAAGTCCGCGAACTTCGCCAGGTTCAACTCCGCCTTGGTTTTCTCGTCAAAAACATGAACCAAGGCACCGTTTTTTTGTTCCAGCGCGTGCGTTCTCTGCCAGAGATCATCGAGCTTAGGACCCGCTTTGGCGAACGCGGCGGCCAACCTCGCTTGCCACACATCCGCGTTGTAGACCCCGGTGGAGAGGGCGATGTCCTTTGCGTCCCGCACGGTCACCCGCGTGTTCGCGTGCAGCTCTTCGAGGCACATCGCCGCCCGCTGGTGCAAGGGATTGTCGGCGTTGTAAAGATACGGCCGCTCCTTGTAGCGCTCCGGCGTCATGGGGCAGAACTTCGTCATGTGCTCGGGCGAGACGTTGCAGTTCTGCATGTAACCCTGCCACGGGTTTTCAGCGTGAACGAGGTCCTCCAGCTTGTGAAAACCGAGCCATTCGCTCTTCGACGTGTTGCCGGGCACGGGCCGTTTCCAGTCGAATCCGGCCGGCCGGATCGGCACCCGTCCGTTACGGACATAGAAAATGTCGCCGTCCACCGTCGCGACCATGACGTTTTGCTCCATGAGCTGGAGCATCGACAGGGCGTTCTTGATCTCCGTCAAATTGCGTGCGGTCGCGGTGCGGTAGCCCTGCTCAATGAGCCGATACTGGTCGAAGTACGGCAGCTTCATCGCATAGCCCTTGCCGTTTTTGTGTGCGACGACGGGCCCATGATGGGTGTATTCGATCTCGAATTTCTGTTCCCGCGTCTTCTCGCCTTCCTTCACCTTGATGATCTCGGTGCGGACCGTCATGTCGCGCCACTGGCCGTCGTACTTGTACTGCCGGGGGTTCGCCGGATTCAATTCCTCCTCATAAACATCCGCGGCGTCGGGGCCGCCGGTCGTCATCGCGATGGAACAGTAGCGGTTGTGTCCCAGCGACGAGATCGGCAGACCGGGAATCGCCATGCCGGACATTTGCAACTCGCCGCCGTAGAGCCGGGCTTCGTAGAACCGGAACTGGCCGTACCAGCTCAGATGTGGATCAATGCACGCGAGCGGATAACCGTCCGCCGTGCGACTGGCCGTGATGACCCATTGATTGGAGCCTCGTTCCGCAATCGGGTCGGGCTCGATGCCGCCCCGCCGCAAATCGCCGCCTGCGTCCCCTTCCGGCCAGCCCCAGATGATGTACCGGCCGAGCGCAATGATTTGCCACGGGTGCAGCTCCGTCGCCCACGCGGGGACTTCCGCGGGGTGCTCCTTCATGTAGTGTTTGATGCCGGCCTGGTACGCCTCGCAGATCGCGCGAATCTTCGCCGGCAGCTTCGGGTAGTTCTCTTCCGCGACCGCTCGGTGACGCCAAAGTCGCTGCCGATAGTCATCGCGAAGGAATTGCGGGCCGAAGACCTCGGCCATCGTCCCCTCGGCCCGGCGGTATTGCTTGAACAGCTCTTCCAGCCGATCTTCCGCCTGGGCGTAACCCATGCCGAAGACGGCTCCTTCCTCAGTCTTGGCGAAGATGTTGGGGATGCCGAAATCGTCGCGGCAGATGGTGATTTCTTCGGCGGCGGCGTTGTCCGCGCTGCAGGTTCGGGAAACGCTCACAGCGCCGGTGAACCCAGCGACGACGACGCCAAGGAAGAGCAGATGGCGGTGCATTTTGCAACCTCGCGAAGAGCTATGGATGCCGTGTGCAGCAATATATCGCTTCCTCGTCGGTGACGCACATCAAAAAGTTCACGCGCCTTGCGACTTCTCTCGACGATGCACGAATGAGCTTCGTGAAGGAAAATGCTGCCTGAGAACCCAACTCAGCCTGCTTGTTCACGTTCTCGTCCGTAGTTTTGCATGTCCGGTTTTGTCCGGTTTTTCAACCGGACATTTGCCCTTTGTTCTTTTCCAACCATGAGTTGCGCCGAGACAAGCAATAACCTACCGGACATGATGTTTATTGAACTTTTCAAGTCGCCTACGCGTTTTTCCATTGCCGGTTTCTGCCGGTTTTTCGACCGGCAATTTGCCGTTTGTCGTTCTCCGACCGTGAGTTGCATCGGGACAGGCAATAATCTATCGGCAATGATGTTTATTGGGCTTTTCAAGCTTGTACTCCCGCCGATGCGTGATCGAAAGACGAAACGGCTTCACCAATCGAATAGTGTACAAAAATATCGTATTGGCGTCAAGAGGAATGTGTTCGGTTTGGCGGGGAGAGGAGGCATATTGGTCGACGCAAAGCGAACGCTACCGCGATTTACGCCAGGGAGCTCCGGGACTTAGCAGGTTACAAATCGTTACCCGTGCTAGACGCCACGGCTCCAACCGAGGCGCAAATTCGCACGTTCGAGCACCTGTTACTGCATCATCATACCCGCGGTTGTATCCGCAGCGGAAGTGGAGAGGAACTGCCCGTTCGCCTCCGCCTTGACGCGTTCCCGCGAAAAAAACTAGGATAACTGCATTCCCACGCATTCCCCGAGGACGGCATGACCTACCAGCACACATTCCAGCGCCACAAGACTCGCGAGGTGCGCGTCGGCGACAAGGTGGTCGGCGGCGACAACCCGATTTGGGTACAGTCGATGACCACGACCTACACGCGCGACGTGGACGCAACCGTTGCCGAGATTCTCCGCATGGAGGAAGCCGGCTGCGAGATCATCCGCGTCACGGTGCCGAAGAAGGAAGACGCCAACGTCCTCAGCGAAATCAAGAAGCGGATGCACGTGCCGCTTATCTGCGACATCCACTTCGATTACAAGATGGCCCTGATGGCCCTCGACCACCCGGTGGACAAAATCCGCATCAACCCCGGCAACATCGGCGGCTACGATCGCTATCGGCAGGTTATCCGCAAGGCGAAGGCCAAAGGCATCCCCATGCGGATCGGCGTCAACGCCGGCAGCCTGGAGCGCGAGTTGGTCGAGAAGCACGGCTTCCCCTGTCCGCCCGCGATGGTCGAAAGCGCTCTCCGTTACATCGAAATCGCGGAGTCGGAAGGCTACCACGAGCTGATCGTCTCGCTGAAATCGAGCGACATTGTTACGGCCATCGAGTCGTACCGCCTGTACGCCAAGCAGGCGAACTATCCGACGCACATCGGCATCACCGAAGCCGGCCAGCCGCCGTATGCCGTCACCAAGTCAGCCGCCGGACTATCTCCGATCCTTCTAGACGGCATTGGCGACACCATCCGTGTCAGCCTGCTCGCGCCGAAGGAAGTCGAAATCGGCGCCGCGTTCGACATCCTGCAAGCGACCCAGCGGCGCGTGCGCAAGCCGGAGTTGATCGCCTGCCCGACCTGCGGCCGCATCGAAATCAAGCTCGAAGATCTGATGGACGAGTTGAACAAGCGCCTCGGCGGCCGCAAAACCGCGGTCAAAATCAGCGTCCTCGGCTGTATCGTCAATGGCCCCGGCGAAGCGCGCGAAGCCGACCTCGGCATCGCCGCCGGCAAGGGCAAAGGCGTCATCTTCAAACGCGGCGAGATCATTCGCAACGTGCTTGAAAAGGATATGGTCGATGCGCTGGTTGAAGAGGTCGAAATCTGGGAAAAGGAAGAAGCGGAGAAAGGGCACGTGCCGAACGGCGCAGCGGTGAATGGCGGGCGGATGAAATTGCCCGTCGTGTAACATTAATCGTGAATCGGCGCACCATTGCTCAACACGCTTCACCCCTTGCGCGGTGCAGGCCGAAGGAATGGCTGCATGGGCGGGCGTATCTTATTGGACGCGGAGCGAATAAGTGCGGCCAGGACGAACAAGTTTAGGGTAGCGAGCCCTCAACGCAAAAAATCGACATGAGAAACGCTAGGCGGTTCGACGGAATGGGGTCTTGAGAATGGTCAAATCACGCAAGAAAAAGATGCCGAACCACCCCTGGGTCATGGCGGCGATGTTTTGTCAGACGACCTTAGAGGAAAAAGACAATGTTCTGAGTGCGATACGCATTGTTGATCGTTTCACGATTCAGCACCCGGCAGACTGGGACAAGAAAACGCCTCTCACGATGATTATTCACGGGTTGCTCGGTTTCAAATCAGGGGACGTGAAAGGGGAGCGCAAAATACGAATCTTTGGCATCTCGCCGAAAGGAAAAAGAAAGAAAGTACAAGAACTTGCCGTTGTGTTTATGGGAGGGGACACCGGCGTGAACGTGAGACTGAACATGGGGTTCGGCGTCAGAACTCCGGGCGTTCATTGGCTGGAGGTGTACGTTGACAACTGGCCCGCTACACGCATGCCGCTAACGGTCGTTCTGGAACCGCTTGCGTCCCCGACCGAAGAGGGCGGTAAGCCGGCCGAAGAGAAGAAGCAATCTCTTGAGTAAAGTTTCTTGCGGATGAATTGGGCAACTTCTTCTTCGGCCCAATCCAATATGAACTCAAAAGCCCAGACAGGTCCTGACGCAATTCGTCTTGGGTCAGATAATTGTTGTCGTATTCGTCCAATCCTGCCTTCACGCCATACACGAATTCTCGCAGCGCTATGGGTGCATGCTCGATGTCCCATGTGGCAGGAATGAACCATCGGTTGAATTCTCGCAACGACATTTTGCCTGACACAAAGCGAAGCAGCTTCTTTCGGATGACTCTTTCAGGGTTTGGTTTCATGCCAGATTCTCCCAGACGACGACCGAGGCAACTTAAACCTGGAACACAAGCGCTTCGCAGAACCGGGCGGCCAGCGACCGATGTGGAGTTGCGTCGAACGTTTATTGACGACGCAATTGAAAAACGGCACGACAACGGCGAATTGACTATCGACGACAACGTTTACAACAAACACCTAGCGCCACCACCTTCGGGTCATGATTTCTGCACACGAAGCAAACGCCGAGCCTACTACGATCAAGACGGCAAGAAAGTCGCAGAAGTTCATTACTACCTGAATCCCGACAATTCCATCGGCGCTTCTGGCTTACTCGACCCAAAAGAAATCGTTCACGAAGGGGTTCTGTATTACTACGACCGCGGCTAGACGGCAGATCGAAGAGTTTATCCGATGGCAGGCCCCGAGGCAACCGCCAGTAAGCTGACCTAGCCAAATCCGATGCACGCACGCTACTCGCACTCGTTGGGCAGGCCGAGGACTCGCTAGGCGGAAAGCATCCCGTTTGGCAAGGCTAGGAAGCGGGAATCAGGAATTACGGGAACGGGACGCGTTTCGCGACAGGGAATTACGGGGACAACCTGCCTTCGATCGTCTACCATCGACATTGCCCTGATTCCCGGTTCCTGATTCCCGATTCCTGACCGCCATGTCAATCCGCTTCACCTGTCCGCACTGTCAAAAACCGCTCAGCGTGAAGGATCATCTCGCGGGCAAAAATGCGGCGTGCCCGGTGTGCAAGAAGCCGGTCACGATCCCCGGTACGCCGTCGGGGTCCACCCCACCGCCGCCGACGCGTTCGACGCCGCCTCCGCCGACAAGACCGAGTCCGCCGCCGGCAGCCAAATCGAACCCTGCGCCGCCGAAGAACCCGCCGAGCAACGGCCCTGTTGCGCCGCCGCCGCCCATCCACGATGCGGACGCGCTCGCCGCGGAATTGTTCGCCGACGAGCCGAAGCCGGAGCCAGTTGCATCGACGAAGACCGTCGATTTCACCTGCCCGCAGTGCGACGCCCTGTTGCACCTGTCCGCCGATCTCGCCGGCAAGCGGACGCCCTGCCCGGAGTGCAAGCGCATTATCCAGGTGCCGCAGCTCAAGAAGGAAGAAGCGAAGGACTGGCGCAAGATTGACACGCGTTTGCCCGCGGGCGCCCGCCGTGATTTGGAGCCCGCGCCGGAGGGCGCGTGGGGCTCGGCTGCGTCCGCCGCGAACGTCAGCCGGCAAGCGCTTCTCGATGCCGATGTGCTGCCGCAGCGGAAAGTGGTTCTGACCACGGGTCAGAAGGTGAAGCGCTACGTCAGCCTTTCCGTATTTGCCCTCGTGGTTGCCGGCGGCGTATTCTGGTGGCTCAATCGCCGCTCGGAAAACGAGCAGGCGCAGCTCGTCGCTCGCGCGCTGGAACAAGCGCCGAAGCTCAATCCCGAGGCCGCCGCCGAGTTGCATCGCGCCGCGGGCGCGTTCCACTTGCGATTGAAAACACGCGAGGACAAGGACGAGGCGGTGAAGGAATTTCGCGCGGCGCGCGGACTGCTGGCCCAAGCCGCCCCCTCGCGCGACCGCGACCTCGCCCTCATGGACTTGGCCCTCACGCAGAGCGAACTGCTCGGCGACAAAGAGTCCGTCGATCACGGTCTGCTTCTCAATGACAACGACGCCACCAAAGAGATTCAACAGACGCTCGCCAATCTGCCCGCGGAGGATGGGACACCCAATCCGGACCTGCCCAGACCCGCGGGTCCGCGCGTGCTCGTCCTCCGCGTGATCCTGCAGCAGTGGACGGCGAAGGGACGCACGAAGGAAGCGCTGGGCCTGGCGCGCGTCGCGCTCAGTGACGCGACGACCAGGGAAGGACTGGCGCAGATCGGCTTCGACTTGCTCGGCGCCGATAAAGCAGCTGCCGAGACGCTCGCCGATGAATTCGTGCAGGCGCTTCAAGGCGGCCAGGACGAGAGTTTGACGCCGTCGGCCATCGCGCTGTGTATCGCGACGAATAAGCAAGCCGATCTCGCGGATTTCTTGAAGCAGAACGCTGACCATCCCGCCGTCATTGTGGGCATTTTGCTCGGCAATGTCGTGAAAGGCAACCCGGACCGCACACGTCTGAGCAACGCGGGGCTGCCTCCTGAATTGCGCTTTCACGGTTACGTTTTGCTCGCCGCCAACCAAGCGCCCGATGCCGCCAAGGCCGACCTGGAACAAGCAGCCCGCCTCATCGATGAAATCAAGCCGGCGACCAAGCTTGCACCGTCGCTTCTCTATCAATGGGCGCAAATCGCGGCAAAAGCGGGCCTGTCCGATCTGGTCCAGCAAGTGGCGAGCAAGGTCGCGGATCCCAAGCTGCGCGGCATGATGCAGCTCGAAGTCTTTCGCGCGAAGCTTGCTCAGACCAAGGACAAGGCCGACGACGCGTTGGCGGACGCGGTGGAGAAGCCGAGTCTCGCTCATTTGTTGGCGCGTGAAGGCCTGGCCCGGCACAACGTCCGTCGCGACAGCGGCACGATCAAAACAGTGGGCGCTTGGGACGAACTCGCCCAGCCGTTCGGGATGGCCGGTTGTGCGCTCGGCTTGCAAGATGCGCAGTAGCAGATTTGCGTCGTCGAAACGACTCTCGCGTTTCGTGTCACCGCTTGGGCTCAAGCAGTCGCACGAAGCAATCCTCCTCTCCCGCTGTTTTCCGTTGACTCGCAGGCCGTGCCTGCGATGATGAGACCGCCGTTTCGCGGCCACAAGCCGCCGCATTTCAATCGGGAGGGTTCACCGTGTCTCCGAAAGAAGTTCTCGCGCTTATCCGTGAAAAAGAAGTTCGCGCCGTCGATCTGCGTTTCATGGACTTCCCCGGCCTGTGGCAGCACTTTACCATCCCGGCCGAGGCACTCGACGAAGCAGTCTTCGAGGAAGGGCTCGGCTTCGACGGCTCCAGCATCCGCGGCTGGCAGGCGATCAACGAATCCGACATGCTGGTCATGCCGGTCCCCGACACCGCGTTCATCGACCCGTTCTGCAAAGAGATCACGCTGACGATGATCTGCAACATCCAGGACCCGCTGACGAAGGAAGACTACTCGCGCGACCCGCGCAACGTCGCCCGCAAGGCCACGAACTACATGAAGTCCACGGGCATCGCCGACACGGCCTACTTCGGCCCGGAACTGGAGTTCTTCATCTTCGACAGCGTTCGCTACGACCAAACGCAGCATTGCGGGTACTACTATCTCGACAGCATCGAAGGCGCCTGGAACACCGGCCGCGAGCACGAGCCCGATCACACCGGCCACGTGCGCCCGAACCTCGGTTACAAGCTCCGTTACAAAGAAGGCTATTTTCCCGTGCCGCCGTCCGATGCCCTGCACGACATTCGCAGCGAGATGATGTTGACGATGATCCAATGCGGCCTGAAAGTGGAAGCCCAGCACCACGAAGTCGCGACCGGCGGCCAGGGCGAGATCGACATGCGTTTCGCTCCGCTCGTCGAGATGGCCGACAACGTGCTGAAGTACAAGTACATCGTCAAGAACGTCGCCCGCCGGTACGGTAAGACGGCGACCTTCATGCCCAAGCCGCTCTTCATGGACAATGGCACCGGCATGCACGTCCACAGCTCACTCTGGAAGGACGGCAAGAACCTGTACGCCGGCAGCGGCTACGCCGGCCTTTCCGATATGGCCATGTACGCCATCGGCGGTCTGCTACGGCACGCGCCGGCGTTGTGCGCCATCACGAATCCGACGACGAACAGCTACAAGCGCCTCGTCCCCGGCTACGAAGCGCCGGTCAACCTCGCCTACAGCCGTCGCAACCGTTCGGCATCCATTCGCATTCCCGTCTATTCGCCGAGCCCGAAAGCCAAGCGCATCGAATTCCGCTGCCCCGACTGCTCCAGCAACCCTTACCTCGCCTTCGCCGCCATGTTGATGGCGATGCTCGACGGGATCAAGAACAAGACGAAGCCGGGCGAACCGCTCGATAAGGACATCTACGACCTGGAGCCGGAGGAATTGGCAAAGGTGCCAAAGACGCCGGGCTCGCTGGAAGAATCGCTCATCGCCCTGGAACGCGATCATGAGTTCCTGCTGCAAGGCGACGTGTTCACGCGCGACGTGATCAGCACGTGGATCTGGTACAAGCGCGAAAAGGAAGTGGACGCCATTCGGCTGCGGCCGCATCCGTATGAGTTTGCGCTGTATTTTGATATTTGAGTGGAAAGGACTGTGCCCAACAGCCGGGGTTTCTGGACTGGTTATTGGGTAAGCGCCGTTTTCGTCACAGATTCTGGCCACCCTGCAGTTTTATCGAGTCAGCTTCCGAAAAGAGCTTCCATGTTTACATCGCGGGACAAGACGCACTGGCGCGCGTCCCGCGGAAGAGACCAAGAAGGCCAAATGGACCACGGGAATAAGGCGATGTGTACTGTCGTGGGTGATGGGCCGCCAAGTCACCGCGCAGCGTTTGGCGAGTTCAGAATAGCGCCGGGGTACCACCCGCTTTTCCTTCATGGCGACGCGTCTGCCGTGCTCGACGAGCTACCCGCGGAGTCCATTGACTGTTGCATGACGAGCCCGCCGTATTGGGGCCAGCGGAGCTACGCGGGAGGCGGGATCGGCCTCGAAGAGCGTTACGAGGATTACATCGCCCACCTGATGACCATCTTCGGCAAGGTGAAACGGACTTTGAAGCGGACGGGCTCGTTCTGGTTGAACATCGGGGATGCGTACTTCAAGAAGAACCTGCTCGGCCTTCCTTGGCGCGTGGCGCTGGCCCTGACCGACAAGCAGGGCTGGATTCTCAGGAACAGCATCGTCTGGAACAAGGTCAAGGGCGGGCCTGACAACGCGATCGATAAGCTCCGTAACGTACACGAGATGCTCTTTCACTTCGTTACGACCCCAAAGGGGTATTGCTACGACGTGGACGCCGCGCGCAAGACGCCTCGCTCGGCGAGAATTGTCAATGGCGCGGTGATCTCCGCGACGGGAGTAAGTGGAGTCCGTTACCGGCGTCAGATTGAGCTATCGACCGTGCTTGACGAAGGCGAGAAGCGCAGTGCTCAGGCGGCACTGGACGCGGTTCTGCTCGACGTTCAGGAAGGACGACTTGCGGACTTTCGCATGATTATTCGGGGCCAGCAACGGACGACGCATTCGGACTCGGAGAGGGTCTCCGGGCGGGCGCGGGAACTTCAGGAAAGGGGCTATTACTTTTTGAAGTACCACCCGAACGGCAGCAAGCTGAGCGACGTGTGGGACATCCTGCCCGAAGACACCCAGAAGCGGAAGGGACACTTTGCGGCCTACCCCGAGGACCTCTGCAAGACACCGATTCTGACGACCTGTCCCGAAGATGGGATCGTCCTCGATCCCTTTTGCGGGACTGGGACGACGAACTACGTTGCCTTCCATCTTGGCAGAAAGTCGGTCGGCATCGACGTGTCCGAGGAATACATCAAGTTGGCATCCGAGCGGTGCAGGTTCCTCCTATGAGCAAGATCGCCGAACTGTACGGCATCTCCACCGACTCGGACGCCGATTGGCCCGGCATCGTCACGGCTCAGCAGTGCCCGTTTTTGCTGAGGAAGTGCCTGAAGAACAGGAAGAGCGCGCCTGAGATCAGCATCGGCTCCTGCACGGTCGCGGCGGGCAAGCAGCGAGCGAAAATCATGATTTGTCCGTTCCGCTTCCTCGAACGGCGACAGATCTTTACGGACTGCACCCACCTCCTCACTCTCCACCAGCCAGGGAATGAGTTGCACATCATTCCGGAGGTAAACGTGCCGGGTGGAAGCATTGACTACTGCCTCGTTTCGGTGCGGGGCGGCAAGCCCATCGACTTCGTGGGGATCGAATTGCAGACGCTCGATACAACGGGAACTGTCTGGCCCGAACGTCAGCGCTTTTTGTACCAACATGGAATTCGGGTAAAGAAGGCAGATCGAACCTCCGTGAGGCCCTTCGGACTGAATTGGAAGATGACGGTGAAAACGATTCTCGTCCAGCTGCATCATAAGATTCAGACCTTCGAACACGTGAGCAAGCATCTCGTGCTCGTCGCCCAAAACTACCTCTTCGTCTACATGAAGAATCAGTTCTCCTTCGGCCACTTGGAGCAGGCTCGCCTTGGCGACCCGATGCACTTCCATTCGTACTCGCTGGAAGAGAACGAAGGCAGCGAGTTGCGCCTCCAACTCGATGAAAGGTTAAGCACGGACAGCGCGGGGATCGCAAAGTGCTTGGGCCTTCAGGGCGAGGCAAACGTCGAGCTTAAGGAGATTCTTGTGCAACTTGAGTCCAAAATCTCAGCGCACACGCTCATGAGCATGGAACAGCCTCCGCCAGCCGCGTCGCTTATCGAGGCGGCGTCCGATGACCGAAGCTGAAAATGCGTTTCCAACGTATTCAACAAGACGCTCTCGCAGACAGGCACGTCGTTTGGCTGCATAAACTTCATGCATATCTGCCGCTGATCGGTGCAAGACCCGTGGCCGCGGCGGTCAATCGCTTTCGTGGCTTCATGTACGTTATCCTTTTCTGGATAGCAGGTTACGTCGCCTTCTCAATCGGCAATTCTCCACGGCACTCTAGTTGCTAACCGCTACGCCAAACTCCTGCCCGTCCCTCTCCGCAACTCAGGGTGCGCGCCGTTGTAGCCACGCCGCGTCCCTCCAGGGAGGTTCCTGCCGTGAAAACGCTCCTTGTGGCGCTTGCTCTTTCGTTCGCGGTCCCCACCTTGTGCGTGGCAGCGGATACTCCCGCGCCGGCTACCGAGGCCAAGATCGACAGCGGCGACACGGCGTGGATGCTCACGTCCACCGGCCTCGTCTTGTTGATGGTTCCCGGACTCGCCCTCTTCTACTGTGGCATGGTGCGTCGCAAGAACGTGCTCGGCACCATGATGCACAGCATGGTCGCCCTGGCGATCATCGGCATCGCGTGGGTGTTGTTCGGTTACTCCATGGCGTTCGGCACTTCGCACGGTGGCTGGATTGGGTGGTCGCCGGAATTGCTTGGCTTGAACGGCGTGCTGTCGGATGTGCCCTTTCCGAACACCCACATTCCGATTTTTGTCCACTGCATGTATCAGGGCATGTTCGCGATCATCACGCCCGCGCTGATCAGCGGCGCGCTGGCGGAACGCGTCCGGTTCGGCCCCTATTGCCTGTTCATCCTCCTTTGGGCGATACTCGTTTACAATCCGTTGGCCCACTGGGTCTGGGCGGTGCAGTGGCCTGTGGAAGCGAAGGGAGCGCCTGCCGGCTGGCTTGGGCAGTTGGGCGCGCTGGACTTCGCGGGCGGCACCGTGGTTCACATCGCGGCGGGTCTTTCGGGTCTCGCCGCGATTCTCGTCTTGCGCAAGCGCCTCGGCTATCCCGAACACGCGATTCATCCGAACAGCATGGTGTTGACACTGCTCGGCGCGGGCATTCTTTGGTTCGGCTGGTTTGGCTTCAATGGCGGCAGCGCGCTCGGCAGCAACGGGCTGGCGGGCTCCGCGCTGGCGGCGTCGCAAGTCGCCGCCGCGGCCGCCGCGCTCAGCTGGATGTTCGCCGAATGGTTCCACCGCGGCAAACCGACGGCCCTCGGCTTTGGGTCCGGCCTCGTCGCCGGCCTGGTTGCCGTTACGCCGGCATCCGGCTTCGTCACGCCGCTCGGCGCACTGGCCATCGGCCTGATCGCCGGCGTCGTCTGTTACGGCGCCGTCTGCCTGAAGCCTTTCTTTAAGTACGACGACTCGCTCGACGCGTTCGGCGTCCACGGCATCGGCGGCTTCCTCGGCGCGGTCTTGACCGGCGTTTTTGCCTCCGCGGCGCTGTACAAAGCCGGCTCGGGTTCCGATCTGCCGGACATTACGCTGATGGGCGGCTCGGCCCCACGGGTACTTGTCCAACTCGTCGCCGCGGTCGTCGCCGTCGGCTACTCCTTCCTCGTCACGCTGATTCTTGTGAAAGTCATCGACATGGTCTGGGGCTTCTGTCTCGATCCGCGTTCGGAAAGCGAAGGCTTGGACCGCAGCGAGCATGGCGAAGTCGGCTTTGATCTCGGACCCGCGATGGAACAGGCGCCGGAAAAACCGTTCCACGAGCCGCGGTCCGCAATGGTCCCGCCAAACGGGCAAAAACGCTTCACGGTGGTCGTTGACGGCGCGACCAATGGCGACCTGATCCACACCTGGTCGGAGCTGTGCCAGGTCAGCAACACGCCGCCTTCGCCGGAGTTCAAGGCGGTTTACCCGAACGTCACCACCGTGCAAGGCAATCGCTTTCGCTTCCGCGGCGGCGATCCGAATACAATGCGCGACAACCTACAACGGCTCTTCCAGAGCCGTCTGAAAGGCAAATCTCTCGCGGCGCGGGTGGAACCGTAGTCGCGCCTTGTCGGAACGCCGGAAGCCCGTATGAAAAATAGGGACACACACCGATGAAAATGATCGTCGCCGTCATACGCCCCGAAAAGCTTGAGGCTGTGCAGCAGGCGCTCAATGAGCGCGACGTTTATCTGATGACGGTGACAGATGTACGCGGCTGCGGCCGACAACGCGGCTACACGGAGGTCTACCGCGGCAGCGAATTCCAGGTGCGGCTGCTCCCCAAACTGAAGCTCGAAATCGCCGTCAACGAAGCCTTCGTCGAAGCGACCATTGAGGCGGTCGTGCATGCCGCGCGCACGGGCGATACGGGTCAGATCGGCGACGGCAAAATCTTCGTCTTGCCGCTCGACGACTGCGTCCGCATCCGCACCGGCGAACGCGGCGGCGACGCGATTGGACCCTGACCAAACAGCACTCGATGTCAACCTCTCCCACCCTTGAGGACCGTTTCAACATGAGTTCCAACGTCCGCCAGCAGGCTCTCCAGGCGATTCTCTCGGCCAAGCATTGTCTCAATCAGGTCAATTTCAAAGAAACACACATCAAGGACCTCTACGGCGTCAACGTTTTCAATGAAGAGGTCCAGCGACAGTGCTTGCCCAAACCGATCTTCAAGGCCTTGCAAAAAACAATCAAGCAGGGCGCTACGCTCGACCCCGCGATCGCCGATTCCATTGCCGCCGCGATGAAGGACTGGGCGATGGAAAAGGGCGCGACGCACTTCACGCACATCTTCCAGCCGATGACCGGCCTCACCGCCGAGAAACACGACAGCTTCGTCCAGCCGATCAACGACGGCTCGGCGATCACCGAGTTCAGCGGCAAAGAGCTGGTTCGCGGCGAACCCGACGCCTCGTCGTTTCCCTCCGGCGGCATCCGCGCGACGTTCGAGGCCCGCGGCTACACCGCCTGGGATCCAACCAGCCCGGCCTACGTCCGCGAAGGCCCCAACGGCGCCACGCTCGTCATCCCGACCGCGTTTCTGAGCTGGACCGGCGAAGCGCTGGATAAGAAAACGCCACTCCTCCGCTCGATGGAGGCACTCTCGAACCAGGCGCTGCGTATCCTCCGGCTCTTCGGCAACAACGACGCGAAAAAAGTCTTCACGACCGTCGGTCCGGAGCAGGAATACTTCCTCATCGACAAGAACTTCTTCTACGCCCGGCCGGACCTGATCAACGCCGGCCGGACGCTTTTCGGCGCGAAACCGCCGAAGGGTCAGGAATTGGAAGATCAATACTTCGGCGCCATCCCGGAGCGTGTGATCGCCTGCATGGCCGAGTGCGAGGCCGAGCTGTTCAAGCTCTCGGTCCCGGTCAAAACGCGCCACAACGAAGTCGCGCCGAGCCAGTATGAACTTGCCCCCATTTTCGAGAATTCAAACCTTGCGACCGACCACCAGATGCTGACGATGGACTTCCTCCGCCGCACCGCCGACAAGTACGGCCTCGCCTGCCTGCTGCACGAGAAACCGTTCGCCGGCATCAACGGCTCCGGCAAGCACAACAACTGGTCGATGTCCACCGACAACGGCGAGAATCTTCTCAACCCCGGCGACACGCCGCACGACAACGCCCAGTTCCTCGTCTTCTGCACCGCCGTCATCCGCGCCGTCGCGAAGTATCCGGAATTGCTCCGCGTCTCTGTTTGCGGCGCCGCCAACGACCATCGCCTGGGCGCGAACGAAGCCCCGCCCGCGATTATCTCCGTCTTTCTCGGCGATCAGCTTCAAGACGTAATCGACCAACTTGAAAAGGGCGAGCCGAAATCGACGAAGCAAGGCGGCACGATGGAGATCGGCGTCAGCGTTTTGCCCAAGCTGCCGCGCGACGCCGGCGACCGCAATCGCACCAGCCCGTTCGCCTTCACCGGCAACAAGTTCGAGTTCCGCGCCGTCGGCGGCTCGCAGTCGATCGCGGGTCCGAACACCGTTCTCAATACCATCGTCGCGGAGTCGCTCGATTTCATCGCGACCAACCTGGAGAACGCCGTCAAGGTGAAGGGCAAGGACCTCAACAAGGCGATTCAGGAGCTGCTCCCCGGCATTATCAAGGAGTCGAAGAAAGTCCTCTTCAACGGCGACAATTACACCGAGGAATGGCACCGCGAAGCCGAAAAACGCGGCTTGCCGAATCTGAAGAACACGGTGGACGCGTTGCCGGTGGTCACGCGGAAGGACACCATCGACCTGTTCTCGAAATACAAGGTCTATAGCGAACGGGAGCTGCAAAGCCGCTTTACGATCCTCGCCGAGAACTACGTCAAGACGGTGAACATCGAAGGCCAGCTCACGAGCATGATGGCCCGCACAATGATTCTGCCCGCCGCCCTGCGGTACCAGGCCGACGTCGCGCAGGCGGTCAACGCCACAAAGGCCGCGGGCGTGGACAACAGCGCCCAGTTGGACCTGCTCAAATCGCTGACCGCGACCATCAGCGATTTCCAGGGCGCCGTCGCGGGCCTCGACAAGGCGCTCGGCCACCACGCCGACGGCGACCTTTATGCCCACGCCAAGTACATGCGCGACAGCGTGCTGCCGGCGATGAGCAACGTCCGCACGTTCGGCGATAAGTTGGAAACCGTCGTTGCGGACGATTACTGGCCGCTGCCGACGTATCGGGAGATGTTGTTTATTAAGTAAGTCCCGGCGAAGTAGAACGCGAAGGAAAGGCGGGCGTCGGTGGTCCGCCTTTCTCTTTGCGCAGACGAATGATGCTTTGGTCGAGACCGGCGGCACGATTATAATGACGTGTGTCTCGACTCGCCTGCACCGAGGAATAGACAATGGCCACCGCAATCCGCACACGGCCGGTGATCAACGATTACCCCACTTCGGACGGGCGTCCAATGGCCGAAACCGATTGGCACCTTCGGTTGATGATCGACTTGATTCAGACCCTGGAGTTCTGGGCGGCTGGTGAACCGAATACATACGTTTCCGGCAATCTTCTCCTCTTCTATGAAGAAGGCAACAAGCGCCGACACGTGTCCCCCGACGTATTCGTTGTCAAAGGAGTGCCCAAGCGCCAGCGGCCCAATTACTTGATGTGGGAGGAGGGCAAGGGGCCGGACGTCGTGTTCGAATTGACGTCGTCATCGACGCGCTCCGAAGATGTAAAGAAGAAATTCGCCCTCTACCGCGATGTGCTCAAGGTGAAGGAGTATTTCCTCTTCGATCCGCGCCGCGACTATTTGCGTCCGCCGATGCAAGGCTATCGACTTCTTCGTGGCGAGTACGTGCCGATCAAGTGGGTGGGGGACCGCTTGCCGAGTCGTGTTCTGGGTCTGCACTTGGAACGCGACAATGAAACCTTACGCCTCTATGATCCGGCCACCGGCCGTTGGCTGCTGACGGCACTGGAACGAGCGGATGAAGCGGGTCAACTGAAACGCGAGAACGAGGAACTCCGCCGCCGTCTCGCCGAACGCAACTCGCATTGATCCAACGGCGTTCGCTTCGGGCATCGGGCTCCCAGTCCAAACCACAGACATCCCGTCTGTTGCAATCTCCGCGCCGCCCCGTTACAAACGATAGGATAGCTTCCGCGGTTTTCCTCTCAGCGTACCGGGGAAAGGGGACACTTTCCTGGGAGTTCGCGGGCAGGGTCCCCATTCCCCGGTAGCGAACCACGACGGATTGTGAAGCAATGGCGCTGCTTGTCCGCATTTATTTCAACGGCGTATTCGGGTCGCTTGGCGGCCTGCTCGGGTGGATGCTCTTCGGCGTCTTCGGCGATCCGAACGCGCCGGGCGAGAGCCTGACGCCGCAACTGCTGCTCGGCGGCGCGCTCATCGGCGGCGTTATCGGCTTTTTCGTCGTCAGCGTGGAAGCCATCCGCGACCGCTCCCTGGTGCGCTTCTGTAGGCTCGCGTCCTATGGCGTAGTGCTCGGCGCGGCCGGCGGCGCGCTCGGCATGTTTATCGGCGACTGGATCAATTTTGCGCTCGTCGGCAAACTCGGAGCGAGCAGGGCGGGGGACACTGGCGTCATGCACCTGCTCGGCACCATGTTCGCCCGCGGCATCGGCTGGATGTTCCTCGGCGTCGCCGTGGGCCTGAGCGAAGGCATCGCGGCGCGATCTCTCGGCAAACTTAGCTACGGCACGCTCGGCGGCGCGATCGGCGGCTTCGTCGGCGGTTGTCTCTTCGGGTTGCTTTATGTAAAAACGCTCGACAAAGGCATCGCGGACCGCATGACAACCGCACTTTGGGGCGCCCTCGGACTCGTGATCCTTGGCGCCTGCATCGGTTCACTTTCCGCCTTGGTGCAAGGCATTTTCCAGCCTGCGTCGGTCCGCGTCGTCCGCGGCTGGCAAGAAGGCCGCGAATACGCCCTGCTCAAGCCGGCGAACCTCCTTGGCCGTGACGAACACGCCGACATCGCCCTCTTCCGCGACATGAAAGTCGAGAAGAAACACGCGACCATCGAGCGCGACGAAAACCGTTACATCCTCGTCAATCATCAATCGCCGCCGGAGCAAACGCGCGTTAACGAAGAGCCGGTTCCCAACCGCCGCGAATTGAACGATGGCGACCGCATCCAGCTTGGTAACATCATCCTCCGTTTTCAAAAACGAGCCGCCCACGAACGAAGCAAGAAACAAGCTCCTGTCAGTGGTCCGTTGTCCGTTGTCGGTGGTCGGTAACCACTTATCACAACTGACAACTGACAACTGACAACTGACAACTGACAACTGACAACTGACAACTGACAACTGACAACTGACAACTGACAATGCCCGCACTCCTCTGCCCCCGTTGCAAGCACACGAACCCCGGCGAAGCGGTCTTCTGCTACTTCGACGGGGCCGAATTGCGTCCGATGCACGGCGGCCGGGCGACGCCAGGTCAACTGCTGCACGACTTCGTTTTCCCGTCCGGTCGCCGTTGCCGCACGTTCGATGAATTTGTGCAAGGCTGCCAGTACGAATGGGACGACGCCCGCGATCTGCTCAAAAACGGCACGTTCGCCCAATTCCTCGGCGGTATCGGCCGCATGGACCTGGCTCAGACCGCCCGCGAAACGCAGACCCAGGCGAATGCCGATATCGCCCTGCACACGTTCGTCAGCCGCTTGCCCGCCACGCAGGTGCAAGGCCCGCGGCTGGAAATCACGCCACGCCGCGTGGCGCTCGGCAAGCTGCGCGTGAACGAAAAAAAACAGCTCCAGCTCAAGGTGCAGAACAGCGGCAAGGGTCTCCTCCGCGGCACGCTCACGATTCCGGAGGGCGACGATTGGCTGCGGCTCGAAGACGGCCGCCGGCAGTGCTCCGTTATGACCGCCCGCGATCAACAGATCACCGTCGAGATCGACACCGAAGGATTGGCCGGCCCGCAAGCGTATAGCAGCAAGCTGACCGTCATCACCAACGGCGGTGTGGTCGAGGTGCCGATCCGCTTCGATCTCGTCGCGAGCCCGTTCGCCGCCGGGCCGTTCCAGGGCATCGGCTCGCCGCGCGAAATGGCGGAGCGGATGCGTGCCCAACCGAAGGCCGCCGTGCCGTATCTGGAAAACGGCGACGTGCAGCGCTGGTTCGAGGCCAACGGCTGGACCTATCCCGTCACCGGCCCGCTCGCGAAGGGCGTCGCCGCCGTGCAACAGTTTTTTGAAGGCATGGGCCTGTCGAAGCCGCCGGCGGTGCAGCTCTCTCGAGAAGAGGTGAGCTTCTTCCTTACCCCGGGCGACCTGACGACCGCCGACGTGGCTATCACGACGACATCGAAGAAATGGGTCTACGCCCATGCGGAAAGCGACGTGCCGTGGCTGAAGGTGACGACACCAAGCGTCGGCGGTCCGCAGCAAGCGACGATCAGTTACGAGGTTGACTCCACCCTCATGGAGCCGGGGCGCGCGAGCGTCGGGATGATCCGCGTCGTTGCGAACGCGGGACAAATACTCGCGTTGCGTGTCCTGGCGGATGTCGCCCGGCCGCACGAGCCGTTTACGCGCCGCTTGCTCCGGCCATTCTTCGCCGGCGCGATCCTGGCCCTCATCTTCCGGCTCCTTCTGGCCGGCCCCGCCGACGTGTACGCGCGCGTTCTCGCCGGCAGTCCGTCCTCTGGATCGCTGCAAAGTTGGACGCAATCGCCCACGGTAGACGGCACGTTTGTGAAACACTTCGTGGTGGTGACGTGGTGGGTCGGCGCCGTCGCGGGTGCAGTATTGCTTGCGCGCCGCGGCAGCCGTTGGAGCGACATCGCTTGCGGCGCCATCACCGGCGCTGTTGCCGGCGTCATCGGAGCGGCGACGCTCGCCTGTACCTTGCCGTTGCTCGACACGCTGCCACGCATGGTGTGGAAGCTGATCGCAGCGTTCGTACAGCAGACTTCGATCCGGGCGGAAGCCGTGGTGCTGTGGACCATCATCTGGATCGTCCTCGCAGTGCTGTGCTGGACCGCGATGGGCGCCGTAGCCGGATTTCTCCTGAGCTGCGTCGGCAAACCGGGGCTGGCGCTGCTCCGCCGAGCCGCCGTGCCCGTGACTTGGTTGTTCGGCTTATTCGGAATGCGCAACGCAGAGGAGCTGTTTGCGTTTCAGTGACCATGCCCTCCGGCGGGCCGGAAGAAGCGGCGAATACCGTGAACGCGCCGACCGTAACGCCCGGCGACACTCCGCCCGCCGCCGTTTCGCACGGAAAAGACAGAAAACGCTTTGCCGTTCGCCCCGTTGTGGTATGGTAAAGGACCGATAAAACGCCTGTGTTTCCGCACGCATGTCTCAGGACGGGACGGGAAGAATCTACCACCCCTCTGCGCCACGGACGGCCCGATCCGATTGCAGATTGAAGATTTGAGATTGCAGATTGCGTCGCGGAAATCTGCAATCGAAATCCCCGGAGGTCTCATGTCGGCGAAGATTCATATCGAACGCATGATGTACCGCAGCAGCGTCGCGGTGCAGGGCGAGTCGGCCGCGAGTTACGCGCTTGTCAAGTTGATTCCCAGCAGCGAGGGGAGCGCGCCGCTGGGCCTCAACCTCGCGCTCGTCCTCGACGTCAGTGGCTCGATGTACGAAGAAGACGGCACGGGCGTCAGCCGGCTCAAGCGGATTCAACAGGCCGCTTCCACGGCCATCGCTAAAATGCGGCCCGACGACAACCTCGCCATCGTCGCCTTCGCTCACAACGCTCAGGTCGTCCTCCCCACCACCAGCCTGCACGACCGGGCAAGAATTGACGACGTAATCCAACGCATCGACATGTTCGACGTCGATCCGGGCGGCACCTCGATGGACCAGGGCATCGCGCTGGGCCTCGCCGAAGTCGAACAGAACACCGGCACGGGCCGGCTGTCGCAGATCGTGGTCCTCACCGACGGCGAAACCTCCGGCGAACAGGTTTGTCGGCAGCTCGCCGAGCAGTTGGTCCCGAAGAACATCCATCTCACCGTGATGGGCGTCGGCACCGAGTGGAATTCGAGCCTCATCAAGGACCTCGCCAAGCTCGCCGAAGGCAAGTGGTACTACATCGACGTCAACAAAGCCGACGACGCGGAACGGATCTTCGTCGCCGAGTTCGAGCACCTCGCCGCCACTGCATTTACCAACGTTGAGATGCACGTCACGCCGGTGAAGGACGTGAAAGTCAAACGCGCTCGGCAGGTCGTGCCCGAGATCAAAGAGCTGCCGCTGACCGAACCGGAGGATCGCCATCTCGTCGCCTCGCTCGGCACGCTCGAACGCGATAAAGCCACTCGCTATATTCTCGATCTGAGTTTGCCGAAGCGTCCCGACGGCAGCTATGTCATTGCTCAGGTCGAAGTCAGCTACGACCTCGGCACCGGCAAGCGCGAAAGCTCGGGCAAATTCCCGCTGCAAGTTACGTACACCGAGGCCGGCCAAGGTTACATCAACGCCGAGGTCGCGAAGCACATTGACGAGGTGCAAATCTTCGAGCAAAACCGCCTGTTGCAGCAGGCGATCGCCAAGGACG
Organism: Gemmataceae bacterium; assembly: GCA_041499805.1. Lineage (GTDB taxonomy): Bacteria > Planctomycetota > Planctomycetia > Gemmatales > Gemmataceae > JBGQKZ01. Next base: position 12,302 of record JBGQKZ010000014.1, on the reverse strand, counting down.
ACAAAGCGGAGGTGCAGCGCATGGCCGAAAGCATCGCGAAGAAGGGCGAGCTGATGGGCCCGCGCGCCGCCAAGAAAACGATGCTGGCCCGCCAGGTGCTGACCGAGCTGAACGCCGGCGGCCGCGTCTCCAAAAAAACCATGCTCGCCGTGGATGACGCCGCCCGGTTGGCGGAAGAAGCGCCGGTGGCGAACTGAGAACGTCAAATCTCCGAGGTCAGAACTTGGATTGGTCCGATACGTGCTATTGGTCCCATGACTTCTGGCCCTATCCGAGGGATCTTAACCATGATGAAGTGTCCATTCTGCCAATTCGAGAATGAAGACGGGGCGCTGTTCTGCGAGCAGTGCAAGTCGGATTTGGGCGTGATGGAGCCGGTCGCCGCGGCCGCGCCCGTCGCCGCCGTGCCCGTCGAGGCGCCGTACTCGGCCATCGCCGAAGCGCCGCCGATCATGACGCCCATCGTAATGGAGGCGGCCATCGTTGAGTCCGCCGCGATCATGCCGCTGGACACAGCGATCCCGCTGGCGTCGCCGGTGCCCGAGCACGCCCCGAGCGCCTTCACCCAAGAGCCGCCGGTGGCGGCGGTCATGCCGGCCACGGAACCGATTGCCTCGGACACGATTCCGATGATGCCGCAGTCCGCGCCACAGACGGTGGAAGCCACGGCCCCTCCCGCCGCCGCCCCCGCTGCGCCACCGGCAGCGCCCTCCATCCTTCCCCCAGATGCCCAACCGCGCCTCGTCGTCCTCCGCGGCCAAAAGCGAAACGTCGAGTATCCCGTCTACGAAGGCCACAACTACATCGGCCGCGCCGACGAAAAGCCGGTGGACATCGACCTCGAAGACCAGGAGCCGCCGGACCGCATCTGGTCGTCGCGGCAACACGCCGTCGTCACCTTCGAGGACAGCAAGCTGGTCATCGAAGACTTGAACAGCTCCAACGGCACCTTCGTCAACCGCAATCGTCTCTATCCCGGCCAGCGGAGAGACTTGAGCGTCGGTGACGTGATTCAGATTGGGACGGTGCAGTTGAAGGTCATCGTTTAAGCACAAGGCCGGTAGCACATGCTTTAGAGGCCGTTGCAAAATTAGTAGGTGCCGCGAGCCGAGCGGCACCGTTCCGGCTCGGCTCGCCGGACCTACCTTAATTTTGCAACAGGCTCTAAAGACCTAGCAGCGTGCTACGGTCACAGCGTCACTCACGCAGAGCCCATGGGTCGTAAGCCCGTGGGCTTCGACCTTTTCCTATGATTCAAACGTGCGGTCGCTGCTCGCGAAGTAATCCGGCGGAGGCTGCCTACTGCTACTTTGACGGCAGCGTTCTGTCCGGCCACGCAGGCCGCGGCGTGCCTCTTGTCGCCGGCACGAAACTGTTCGCCTCACCGTTCGTATTTTCGTCGGGCCGCACCTGTCGCAACTTTGATGAATTGGCGCTCGCCTGCCACGCGGAATGGTCCACGGCAAAAGAGCTGCTCCGTCACGGCGACCTCGCTCGTTTCATGCACGCCCTCGGCCGACCCGACCTCGCTCGGTTGGCACAAGAAGCCAGCCGCTTTCCTGATCCCGATCGCGGCCTCGATCAACTGCTCGCTCAATTCCCCACCGACAAGCTCGACGCGCCGCGGCTTCGTGTCGATCCCGTCGAAGTAAACCTCGGGCGCTACCACGTCGGACAGCAGGGGCGTTTCGATGTCCATCTGGAAAACGAGGGCATGCGGCTGCTCTACGGCTCGGTTGTAAGCAGCGATTGCCCGTGGCTCACGATCGGCGAGGCGCCCGGCGCCGCCGAGAAGATCTTTCAATTCACCGGCGAGCTGACGATTCCCGTCCACGTCCGCGGCGAGCGGTTGCGGGCGGGCGAAAAGCCGCTTGTCGGTCAGATTCTCATCGAGTCGAACGGCGGCATCGCGACCGTGATCGTCCACGTGGAAGTCCCGGTCAAGCCGTTTCCGGACGGCGTTCTGGCCGGTGCTCGCAGTCCACGTCAGATCGCGGAAAAAGCAAAGGCCCATCCCAAGGAAGCGGTCGCACTCTTCGAGAACAAGGCGGTCGCCGGCTGGTACAAGGAAAACGGCTGGAAATATCCCGTGCTCGGCCCGACCGCCGCCGGTCTGGGCGCGGTGCAACAGTTCTTTGAAGCGCTCGGACTGACGCCGCCGCCCAAGGTGGAAATCAGCGATAAAGACGTGCGCCTCAACGGCGCCGTCGGCGATCAACTCGCGCACACGTTGAAAATCGAAACGAAGGACAATCGCCCCGTTTACGCCTACGCCGTCAGCGACCAACCGTGGCTCGAAGTCGGCCGGCCGAAGTTGAACGGCCGGAGAGCGTCGATTCCGCTCGTTGTCCCGTCGGTCCCGGACCGCGAAAGCGTCACCCTGGAAGCGACCGTGACCGTCACCGCGAACGGCAACCAACGCTTCCTTATCCCCGTCTCCTTGCAGATCGGTGCCAGCTTGAGGTTTACCGAGCCTCTCGTTCCGACGCTCCCGCCTGGGAACGCAAGCCGGCGCGTCTCCGCCTCGCGCGAGTCGGAGCCGCGCGGACCGGGCGGCCTGGCAGAGCCTTGGCGCCAGCGACGTTTCTGGCTGCACGCCGTCCCCGCTTTTCTTCTGCTCGCCGCCCTCGCCGGCATCGTCGTCTGGGACCTCAAATCACCCCCCGATCAAGAAGGCGGCCGCGTCGCAGCGCCCGCCGCCGACTACACCGATCTCGCCGACCCCGAACCGCGCCTTGGCATCCAGTTCAACGACAAAATGCGCTTTGGCCTCGTCATGCTGAAGGAGCGCGATCCCGCCAATTCCGACAAGTTCAAACGCCTGACCTACGAAGAACGCGGCGGCAGCAACAACACCTGCCTCAAGATCGACGGCCTCGAATTCCTCTTCGGCCAAGCGCCGGCCCGTTGGGTGAAAAAAGAGGTCAAGGTCCGCGACTATGCCTGGAAGTCGATCAGCGACTACCCCAACGAGGACATCGAGGTCACGCAGTCGGTCTCTCTCGTCCCCGGCGACCAGACCCGGCTGCTCGACACGTGCCTGATCCGCTACACCATCGAAAACCGCGCGAAGATCGCGCACAAGGTCGGCCTTCGCGTCATGCTCGACACCTTCATCGGCGCCAACGACGGCGTACCGTTCGCGATTCCCGGCCAGCCCGGCTTCCTCGACACCATGCGACGGTTCACTCAAAAAGAAATCCCCGACTTCGTTCAAGCATTGGAACGGCCGGACCTGCAAAACCCCGGCACGGTTGCCCACCTTGGCTTGAAAGGCCTGCAAATCCCCGGCATGGAGCTGGAACCGATCGAGTCGATGGTCATCGCCCGCTGGCCCGGCAACAGCGAAATCCGCTGGGACTGGCCGCCGACCGCGATGAACGAGCCGCCAACCAACAAAGATTCGTGCGTCACCCTCTACTGGGCCGAACGCATGATGCCTCCCGGCGAGAAACGCGACCTCGCCTTCACCTACGGCTTGAACGCCTTGTCAAGCTCCGCAAGCGGCAACGCCAACCTGAGCCTCACCGCCGGCGGCTCCTTCAAACCCGGCGGCGAATTCACCGTGACGGCTTATGTGAAAAACGCGGACCCTGGCCAGAAGGTCCGCCTGCGTCTGCCTCCCGGCCTGCAACTGCTGCCCGACCAGAGCGAGGAACAAGTCGTCGACAAAGCCGGGGATTACGCTCAACTTTCGTGGCGCGTGAAAGCGGGCGAGGTCGGCGTGTATACTCTGGAGGCGCTGACGAACGGCGGCGTAGAGAAGTATCAGGTGGCGGTGAAGGCAGGGCGATTGTTTGATTGAGGAGCGGCAGCGTTCCGCTCAAACATTTATGACGAGGGAGAGGCTAATCTCCGCGTCCTGAATTGGCCGCGGCCCGCCTAGCTCCGGAGTTCGATTCCCGGCGAAGGAATCCGCCAAAACGTAGCGGAGGCACCTCGGTCCCTACGCCGAAGGCGTTAAAGATCAAAGCCCAGGGTCGCGGTAGCGCACCCTGGGCCAAATGGCGGCGCGCATCGAACGGAGTTGAGGCCGCCTTTCTATTCCTTCTTCCTCCGCGGATCATCATCCGGGTTGAGGTACTGAATCGACCACGGCCCCATCCCGTGAAACTGAAGAACGGTTTCGCCCTTGGCCCAAACGAAGTGCTTCATGCCGGCCGGCCAAAAACCGTACGTCCCGGCAGGCATGGGCCTGGTCGCCGCCGGATCGAATTTGTCCCCCATGCCGATGTTGAACGTGCCGGAGACGACCGTTACGCGCTCGGTTTTCGGGTGGGTGTGCGGCGGCACGCGATAGCCGTCGGGGATCTTGACTCGGAAGACGAACGGTCCTTCCTTGGTCGGGTCCCCTTCGAGCACGGCGATCATCGCCCCTTTCGGCAAGGAGGGCGGCCCGAACTGCCACTTGATTTTGTCGGCCGTGAACAGGTCGATGTCGGCGGCCTCACTATGTCCTCGAGCGGGGGGCTCGCCGCGAATTTCTCCTGACAGTACCAAGGCGCCGATCGTGGCCAGGGCGGCGGCATAGCATCGAATACGCACGGGTTTCCTCCCAAAATAGGTCTCCGGCGTCGCGGTGGGATGCGGACACGGCGAGGCGCTCGCTTTTGCCCCATCACGGCGACTTGCTTTGTCAACGTAGCGGGGGGCAGGCGACGGCGTTACGGGAATCGCGTTATACGTCGACGACGTGGCCATAAGCCGTGCTTATGGGGCTTCAACAGGAGTGTGGCGTGTTTCATGGAAGATCGAGAACAACCGAGCCGGGAAGCGCAGCGCGATAAAGATGTCACGATCGCCGTTGCGCTGAAGGGGCTACAGATCAAAGTCCCAGACAGACTTCAATCGGTAACGCGTTCGGCGTGGGGGCCGGAGTCGAACGTGCGGCAACGTCTCTCATTCAATCTCAAAAATCTCGCCACGCGGATCGCGCGGCACCACGCATTTTTTTTTGCAGTCCACAAGCAGGTCGAGCGCTTCCAATACAATGGCGCCGATGAGGGCCGTCTTCCGTTTGGGCTCGACGATGGCGGTAAACGTGTCATCGCGATCAAGGAGTTTGACCGCGGCCCCTTTTGCCTCTCGGCGTTGCGTCTCACGGCCATCGGCATAGCGGACGTTGACGGTGCGTCCCGGCCGAAGCCCTAATTGCTTCACAACCGCTTGCGGCAGCACCAGCATCGCAGCGCCGGAATCAACGATTCCTTGTAAAGTCTGGCGACGAACCTGATCCGGCTGCAAATGGCCTCGGTCTGCAAGCACGAGATCATCATTGTTTGCAACTTCGAACTCAACGCTGAATCGTCCCACGCCGTTGCCTCCCTTCGTTCGCATGGTCATTCCTCGTCATCCGCCCCCGGCGGCGGCAGCGTCTCCAGCGGCCCGAGCGCCAGCGTCGTCACGCGATCCAGCGGATACCGGTCGAGCACTTCACGGATGCTGTCGAGGGTCACGGCGTCGAAGGCCTTCAGTTCGTCGTCCACGCTGCGATACTGACCGAGGTAGGTCCACGCCATGCCGAGGGCTTGCATGCGGCCCATCGGGCGTTCGCTGCCGCGGACGACGCGGCTGCCGATCTTACTTTTCGCTTGTTGCAGCTCCGCCTCGGTGACGCCCTCGCGTTGCACGGACGAAAGTACGTCGTGGATGATGGTCAGATTCTCCTCCGCCTGGCCCGGCTCGCTGCTGAACGACGTGTAGAAGGCGCCGGCCCCTTCGTATTCGTGGAAGCTCATGTCGGCGGAGTCGGCCAGGCCGGGATCGACCAGCGACCAGTACAAGCGGCTGCCGGAGTCGTCGCCGACGATCATGGCGAGCGTGTCGGCGGCGTGGCGCAGTGGCGAGTTGGCGGAAGGGGCGGGGGCAATCAAGTAGACGTGTTCCTGCGTGACTTTCGCCTTGGTCATCACCTCGAACTTGCCGCTGCCGCGCGTCTCCTGGAGGCCGTAGCGGCCAACGTGGCCGCGGTTCCAGCCGCCGCACTTGGCCTGTACCAGCTCGATCAGCCGCGACCACTCGTAGTTGCCAGCGGCGGCGACGGTGACGTTCGGGGCGACGTAGCGCCGCTCGAAGTAGTCGTACATCTGGTCGCGTTTCAGCGCGCGGATGCTGTCCGCCGTGCCCAGGATGCTGTTGCCGATGTTGTGGTCGGCGAAGTACAGCTTCTTGGCGTTGTCGTACGCCGACCATGTCGGCTGGTCTTCGTACATGCCGATCTCTTCGATGATGACGTTCTTCTCCATCTCGAAATCGTCCTCGCGGAGGCTTGGCCGCAGGATGTCGGCGATGATGTCCACCGCCTGCGGCAGATATTCCGGCAGCACCGCGGCGTAGAAGACAGTGTTCTCCTCGCTGGTGAACGCGTTGTAATTGGCGCCGATGCGGTCGAAGTCGCGGTTGACGTCAAGAGCCGTCCGCCGTGGCGTCCCCTTGAACACCATGTGTTCCAGGAAGTGAGTCACGCCGGAAACCTCGGGCGTCTCATCCCGGCTGCCGGTGCGGACGAAGAAACCGAGCGCGACGGAACGGGCCGACGGGCTCGTTTCGCCGATGATGGTCAAGCCGTTGGGGAGCGTTTGTTTTTGGAAGGACACGTCGTGAACTCCTCATGACGGTTGGGTTGTGGGGCACGTTTCCAACGTGCCGGACGAACGGGCACGTTGGAAACGTGCCCCACAGCTAGACGGGCAATTGGAGCGCTTTCGGACCAAGCGTCACAATACTGAAATCGCGTGGCGGCACGCGGCGCACGTGGTCGGCGATGCCGCGCGGCGTCAGGCCGTTGATCGCCGACTGAATTTCGTCGAACGTGCGCACCCGGCCAAGATAGTACCAGTCCGACGCCAGCGAGCCGGCCCGCGCGGAGGTCGATTCCTCCTGCATGATGAGCGACGACTTCAAACCGGCTTGTACGCGCTCCACTTCTTCCTGCTCGATGCCCTCTTGCAATCGCTTCAATTCGCCGAGCGTCACGTCGAACGTTTCCTGGGCCCGTTCATTGGTCGTGCCGGCGTAGCAAATGACACTCGCCCGATCTTTGAACGTCTGGTAGCTGGCCCACACCGCGTAGCAAAGGCCGCGTTTCTCGCGTACTTCGGTGAACAACCGGGCGCTCATGCCGCCGCTCAGCACGTTGACGGCGCCGAGAGCGGAATAGTAATCGGCATGACCGATCGGCACGCTGGGGTAGGCGATGCCGATCTGCGTCTGCGTCGTCTCTTTTTCCATGTGCGCGGTCTGCGGCTTCGACTTGCCGATATCGAGCGGCGGCGCTCCGCTCCCTTGCCAATCGCCGAACAGCTGGCCGACGAGGTCTTTCAACGGCGCCCACTCGACGTTGCCGGCGACGGAGAGAATCGTGTCCTTCGGCTGAAAAAGTTTCTTGTAGTGAGCGCGCACGTCCTTGCCGTGCAGCGCTTCAATCGTCTCCGGCGTGCCCCGGCGGTCGTTGCCGAGCGGCGGCGGATAGTGCAGCTTCCGCAGCTCGATCAGCACCTTCTGTCGCGGCTCGTCTTCGAGACCAAGAATGTCCTGAATCGACAGCGCCTTGACCGCCGGCAGCTCGTCCTCGGGCAAATGCGGCTTGCGCAAGATGTCGGCATAGATTTCGAGCGCGGCGGGCAAGTTCCGTGACAGCGTCGCGCCCCAAAAGCGCATGTGCATCGAGCCGACGGTCTCGTCGCGATCAAGGCCGAGACTGTCGAGCGCGAGCGAAAGCTCGCGGCTGTCGCGCTCGCCCGCCCCGCGCGTGATCATGTCGCTCAGCACCGAAGCCACGCCGAGCTGCTTCGGCGGGTCGTAGACACAGCCCGCCGGCACGAGGAAATTGAGCGCCGCCGACCGGACGTGCTCCATCCGCTCCGCGAGCAAGGTGAGCCCGTTGGCGTATGTATGGTGGTAAACGTCCTGCGCCACGTTGGAGCCCTCAAGAATGTAGACAACTCGCTCCGCGAGTTGAGATCGGCACTCGCGGAGCGAGTACACCACTCTCAAACCAGAACTGCCGTCGTCTCCACCGTCTTATACAGTGTCTTACGGCGGCGAAAACCGAGGCGGTGATACAGCCGTACCGCGGCGTCGTTTTGTGCCGTCACTTCAAGATACGCACGACCCAAGCCCGCAACGTCACGGAAGCCCTTCAAGGCGTGCAGCAGCAACGTGCTGCCGAGTCCGCCGCCGCGTTGCGACGGTACGATGCCGAGATTCTGGATCGCGCCGCAGCCCGACCGTTCGCAAACCCCCTGGACCGTGCCGCAATAGCCGTCCGGTCCCGCCAATAACCATGTCGCGGCCGCCAGGAAGCCCTGCTTGCGGCAAATCGCGTCGATCAGATGCTTGCACCCCTCGCGGGTGCCGAGGCTGATGAACACCGACGAATCGATCTCATCCTGGAAGCACTGAAACAGCGTGTCGGCGTGCGGTTCGACGAGAAACGCGTCCCACGGCACGAGCGAATAGCCGGGCGGCAACGGCCCCGGCTCGGCCAGCGCGTTGAGGTCGATCTCCATTCGAAACCGCTTGAAATACGATAGCTCGAATTGCGATCCGGCGGTCATCATGGCGGTTGCGAGCCTTCACCCCATATGGCTACGACGGATTGATTCTAACAGTGAGGGCGGAAGTGTCAAAGAGTGTCAATTGTCCGTCGTCTGTTGTCTGTGGTCAGTTGTCCGTTGTCCACGCCCTTTCTGCTTGACGCCCCGCGCAACGCCGTCTATCTGTGACGACTAACGACTGACCACGGACCACTGACAAAGGACGATCCGCATGTCACCACCCGCCTCCAACATTACCAGTGTCTTGAAAGAAACCCGCCGCTTTCCGCCGTCGTCGGAGTTCGCGGCGAAGGCGCACGTCAAGAGCCAGGTCGAATACGAAAAGCACTGGCAGCGGGCAAAAGATGATCCCGAAGGTTTCTGGGCCGAACAAGCGGGGCGATTGCACTGGTTCAAGAAGTGGAACAAGGTCCTCGTCTGGAACGAGCCGCACGCGCAGTGGTTCGTCGGCGGCAAGCTCAACGTCAGTACCAACTGCATTGACCGCCATCTCGACGGGCCGCGGCGCAACAAGGCGGCGATCATCTGGGAAGGCGAACCCGGCGACAGCCGTGTGCTCCGCTATCAAGATCTGCACCGCGAGGTCTGCAAATTCGCGAATGCCTTGAAGAAACTCGGCATCAAAGCCGGCGATCGCGTCACGATTTACATGCCCATGGTGCCCGAAGCCGTCATCGCCATGCTTGCGTGTACGCGCATCGGGGCGCCGCACAGCGTCGTCTTTGGCGGTTTTTCGGCCGATGCCGTCGCGGACCGCAATAACGATGCGCAGGCGAAACTCATCATTACCGCCGACGGCGGCTGGCGGCGCGGCAAGGTCGTGCCGCTCAAACAAAACGTCGATGTTGCCCTCGCCAAGTCGCCGACGGTCGAGAAGTGCATCGTCTTCAACCGCTGCGATCAATCGGTCGAGATGAAAGCAGGCCGCGACCTGTGGTGGCACGAGCTGATGGCCGACGCCTCCGCCGATTGTCCCGCCGAGCCACTCGATAGCGAACACCCGCTCTACATCCTCTACACAAGCGGCTCCACCGGCAAACCGAAAGGCGTACTGCACACCACGGCCGGCTACCTCCTCGGCGTCTCGCTCACGCATGAGTGGATTTTCGATTTGCGCGAAGACGACACCTTCTGGTGTACCGCCGACATCGGCTGGGTTACCGGCCACAGCTACATCGTCTACGGCCCGCTCTGCAACGGGGCGACCGTAGTCATGTACGAAGGCGCGCCCAACCACCCGCGCGAAGATCGCTTCTGGAGCATCATCGAGAAGTATCGCGTCAGCCTGTTTTACACCGCTCCAACTGCGATTCGCGCTTTCATCAAATGGGGTGACCAGTGGCCGAATCAACACGACATGTCGAGCCTGCGTCTCCTCGGCACAGTCGGCGAACCAATCAACCCCGAGGCGTGGATGTGGTACCACCAGGTGATCGGCAAAGGCCGCTGCCCCATCGTTGATACATGGTGGCAGACGGAAACGGGCATGATTCTGATTTCGCCGCTTCCCGGCGCGATCGCGACCAAGCCGGGATCATGCACACGCGCGTTCCCCGGCGTGGTCGCCGACATCGTCGACAAACAAGGCCGCACGTTGCCGCCAAACCAAGGCGGTTTCCTCGTTATTCGCAAGCCGTGGCCGGCGATGCTGCGAACGATTTACGGCGATGACGAACGCTACAAGCAGCAATACTGGAGCCAGGTGCCGCACTGCTACTTCACCGCCGACGGCGCCCGGCAGGACGAGGACGGCTACTTTTGGATCATGGGCCGCGTCGATGACGTGCTCAACGTTTCCGGGCATCGGTTGAGCACGATGGAGGTGGAAAGCGCGCTGGTCCATCACGAAAAGGTCGCCGAGGCGGCCGTCGTCGGCAAGCCGGACGACATCAAAGGCGAAGGCATCGCCTGCTTCGTAACCCTGCGCGGCGGCGTGCCGGCAAGCGAGGATTTGAAGAAGGAATTGCAGTCGCACGTCGTCAAGGAAATCGGCGCGCTCGCACGCCCGGACGAAATTCGCTTCACCGAATCGCTGCCGAAGACGCGTTCCGGCAAAATCATGCGCCGGCTGCTGCGCGACATCGCTAGCGGCAAGCAAACGACGGGGGACACGACAACACTCGAGGACTACGGTGTGCTGGCACGGTTGCGCGAAGAGGAAGAGTAACGAATGGAATTGATTGGCGAGCCGGAAGCGTAAGCGAGCGGAGCTTTGAATTTGCAACGCTCCGCCAAAACTCCGGCCACTTACGCTCCCGGCTCGCCTCGCTTACTTGTGCCCGCCCCCATGCCCGCCGCCACCGCCGCCATGTCCGCCGCCGCCCCCTCCTGCACGGCCGCCGCCGCCGAAGCCGCCCCCGCCCATGCTGCGGCCGGAGGAGCCGCCGCTCATGCCGCGAAAGGACGGCGCCGCGCCGCGAAGGGACGGGCCCGGTCCAAATCCTTGAGTCGAATGAAAGTTCGCCGACCCAACGGCTCGGCCGTTCGTGAATCCCTGATACGGCTGATAGACGTGGGCCGCGCCGCCCCCAGGTTGCAGGCCGCGCTGCGCCGCCAGGTTATTCGCCTGCCATTGCGACGCGTGAACGACCGGCGACGTCGCGCCGAAGCGGTTAATCGGCGCCCCGGCCCACGCGCCCGGGAAGCCGCGGTTGTTAAACCGGTAATACGAAAACAGCGGATCATAGTGCCGGTAGCCGAAACTTGACCACGGATAGAAGCCGAGCCCGGCATAACCAAGCCCGGAGTAATCGCCGTAGTAGTAATGGGACCAGCCCGGCCGCACGAACAGCGATCCGAAGAACAAGCTGTCGTAATTCAGGCAATAACTCGGCGTGAATGCCCAGCCCGGAGTCTGCCAATACGGTTGCCCGAAAGTCACAGGCGCGAACAGCATGCCCCGATCCGCGAGCGGATAATCCCAGTAGCCGTCCACGAAGACGCAGCCGTCCGGCGTCCACGAGTAGCGCGACGGCATCCAAGTCCAGTTCGAATAGCCGGTGGTCCAATAGCCCGGACGCCACGCGTACTCGCCTTGATTCGACACCCAGCAACCGGGCACGTAGAAGGTATTGTCCGCCGGCGCCGGCACCGATGGCCCGTTGTCCAAAGAATCGGGAGGCTGCTTGAGATAGTCGATCTTCGCTCGGCCCGCGTCGGCCCAGTAACCCGGTGTCCACTGATAATTGGCGCCGTTCTTGTTCCATTTCCCTGCCACCCACGTGCGGTCGGGCGGCGGCAAACGCCAGAAGCCGCTCACCCACAGGTAGTCATTCTTCTCGGTGTCCCACGCCCAGTACCCCGGCACCCACTGCACGCGCTCGCCCTCGGGTTTTTGGTCGGGGGGCGCCTCGGGTACGGGCGGCGGCGGCGCTTTCGGCGCCAACGGCCCGGGCTTGGGCGTCCCGTCCACGGGTTGCGCGTACGCTTCGTGAATGGGGCCACGTTCTTGAACGACGATGCCCGCGTCGGGCTTGCGTGGCTCCTCGGCCGCGCCGCCGGTGGAGTAGAAAACTCCGAGTGCGAGACACGCAAGGGCGCTTTGTAGAGCTGGGTTCACGGGAGAGGCCCCCGGGCGAGAAATGGAATTGGGTGTATGTATTCTATTTCGACTGTCTAAGCCGTCTTGCGTGATCGCAAGTTCTTTTGTGACAATCCTTCGCACAGGATGGACCCTTTGACGAAGGAGATAGCCGATGGAACGGCGCTTTGAGCTGCGCAAGGACGAACTGCTGGCGGGATGCC
>JBGQKZ010000013.1:0-97662 GCA_041499805.1 Gemmataceae bacterium | reverse complement strand
CTCGACCAACGGCGTTCGTTGCTCTACTGGAATGTCCGGAAGTGCGGGGAGTCCCTTCGCCATCCCTGATAAGATACAAGCAGACGGAGCGATCAGCTGCGCCTCTTTCCAGGGTTATTGGGAAGTTACGGCATCGTTGCACTCGTTGCAGTCGTTGCAGCGAGCGCGCGTCGTTGCAAGATGACCACCCTGTGCAACGATGCAACGACCCGAAGGCGAACCGGTGCGCGGTAATTCGTGAAAACGGGGACGTTGCAGCCCTTCCGCCGCCTCGCTAGAGTACCGCCATGAATCAGGCTGCTCCCCCCTTCCCGGCTTCCGCTGAATTGGCAAACCGACCCTTCGTGCGGCTCATGCGTCGCGTCCTTCCCCGTTGGATGTCTCGTCACCGCTTGCCGTTTAATTTTTACATTCACTTGCTTGGCATTCCGCTCGCCGTCACGGGCCTGGTGTTGCTCTTCGTCCCCGACGTGCCGTGGTATTGGGGCGTCGCCGGCCTGTTTGTCGGTTACCTCCTGCAATACATCGGGCACCGAACTGAGGGAAACGACGTGGGGGAATGGGCGGGAATCAAGCGCCTGCTTGGTTTGCGGTATGTCGGCATCTCGCCGCGCTGGGCGGAGGTCGATGCGGCGCGGGCGGGCGAGGATAGAGGATAGAAGATTGAGGATAGTAAGGCGACCTCGGCGCCTCGAACCGAGAGGCACTGCCTTTCTCCTATCAATCCTCAGTCTTCTATCCTCGATTCTCGCCGACACCCACGCCAGCTTGCCGCTACCGTCCGCATCGTCGGCATATCCCGCAAGATTTGCCTGATCGGTACAACCCGGACTGCCGATAAACACCGTAGCATTTCCGGTTCCGCGCCTACGTGGATTGCGCCACGGAGGCCGCGCGCCGGCGATGTTGGGGGACGATCCGCCCACGGCTTCAGGCTGGTGCGCGGAAGGTGGGTCCAACGGGGTGAACGCTATGCGCTGGAAAACCGTCGCGGTGTGGCTCGCTTTGGCTGGCACCCTTGCCGGTTGCAAGCAGCAATGCTTCCTGAACGAAGGCGACTACGAGCATTACACCAAGGACTTGAATCTACCCGCGACCCTCCCCACGGATCCCGCCGCATCGACGAAGCCGTTGTCACGCGCCGGCGACGTTCCCCTTCCGACCACGGTGAACAACCCCGCACTGCCGATCCATTACCTGTCGCTCGCCGAGGCCGTCGCGATGGCACTCGAGCACGGCACGGTCGGCAGTCAAAGCGTCATCCAGCCCGGCTTTCCCAACGACAACCTGGTGAGCTTCGCCGGACGCACTGTATTCGGCTCGGACAGCATTCGCGTTCTCGCTCTCGACCCGGCTGTCGTCGGGGCCGACATCGAAGCGTCGCTGGCGAAGTTCGACGCGCGCTTCATCGGCCAGCTCAATTGGACCACGACCGACCAACCGGTCGGCACGCCGTTGCAAACATTGGAAACACAGGGCAACGCCGCTATTCAGGCGGTCCGCACGCAGGACGCTTTCCTGAGCATGGCGATGTTGAAGCCGTTGCCGTCCGGTGGTGTGGCAGGCATGACGTTCCGCACCGATTACGAGTTTACCAACCTACCGAACCGTCTGAATCCGTCGTACCGGCCGAACTTGCAGTTCCAGTTCGAGCAGCCGTTGCTTCAGGGTTTCGGCGTCGAAATCAACCAGTTGCGGGCCGCCCACCCCGGTAGTCTCCTGACGCCGTTCAATACCGGCGGCCGTGTGGAAGGCATCCTGATCACACGCATCCGCTTCGACCAGCAACGCGCCGAATTCGAACGCAACGTACACCAAATGCTGCTCAACGTCGAAGTCGCGTATTGGAACCTGTATTCCGCCTACGGCAACCTTTACAGCCGCGAGCTGGGCCTGCGGGCGGCGCACTTTCTATGGTCCTACATCGCCGGCCGCTTCAAGGTGCCGGGGACCAGCACCGCCGACCTGGAGCTCACGCAAGCTCGGGGGCAATACGAGTTGTTCCGCTCGGAGCGTTTGCAGGCCCTCGACAATGTCCTCGAACAGGAACGGCGGCTGCGCAGCTTGCTCGGCCTGCCCGCCGAGGACGGTTATCGCCTCGTGCCCGCGGACGCGCCCACGCTGGCGGCGGTCAATCCCGACTGGGAATTGGCGAAGCAAGAGACGCTGGGGTTGCGTCCGGAGTTGATTATCGCACGCGAGGATCTCAAATTCCGGCAGCTCGACATCATCAGCGCCCAAAACCTAACGCTTCCCGATCTCCGCTTCACCGCGACCTACGATGCCAACGCTGTCGGCACGCGGGTTGATGGCTTCGGCACGGACAACGCTCTTCGGCAACTGGCGTCGAATCACTTTAACGACTGGGCGGCCGGGTTCCGTTACGAACACATTCTTGGCTACCGCGATGCCCGCGCGCAGCTTCGCCAGGCTCGTTTGAACTTGGCGCGCGCCGCGCGTGTGCTTGAGGATCAAGAGGACAAGTCGATTCGCTACTTGCAACTTCAATATCGTACGCTGGCCAGCTCGTATGCCCAAATCCAGGCGAATCAGGAGCAGCGCCTCTGGTACGGCCAATACGCCCAGGTGTCGTTGACGCGGTTCCTTCAGTCCGGACAACAGGTGGTGCAGCCGACCTCCGTGCTGGAAGCGCAGCGGTTCTTCACGACCGCCCTGGCCAACGAGTACCAGTTCATTGGCCAGTACAACAACGCCCTGGCCTCGTGGGAGTTCGCCAAGGGCACGATCATGCAGCATGACAACATCATCATCGGCGAAGGGCCGTTGCCGAAGTGCGCCCAGGTGCGCGCCGTGGACCATGAGCGGCAGCGGACGGCGGCGCTTGTGTTTCACGAGCGGGTGAAGGCGCCGGAATTCCAGCCGTGCGCGACGGCGGTAGAGTCGGGGTCGGCCGCCGCTGAGCCTGCAACCCAGGAACAGCCGAAACCATTTTGGAGCAAGTTCAGCGGTCTCATGCGCAAAGAATCCGTGGCGCGGTCGCTGCCGGCGCTGCTGCAAAAGAAGGAAGAGGAGAAGCTGGAGCTTCTGGATGACGCCGGCGTGGGTGCGGCAGGATTGCCGGGCGCTCCGCTGACCAGCGGCGCGAAGGGGTCGATCATCATCGAAGAACTGCCGCCGCTGCCCGGCGCCGTGTCTCCCGCCAACTCGCTGCCGACGCTGCCTGATCTTCAGGCGAAAGACGCCGCGCCACAGCTCATGCCGAACGTCGCGCCGGCGGCGCCGCCGGCTCTCCGCACGATTGAGAAGCCGCCGCCGTTCGTCCCCGCCGCCACGCTGACGACGCCGGAACTGTCGATGCCGACGGTACCAGAACCGGTCAAGCCCGCCGCATCGAATACGACCGCGGTTCAAACACCGGCGGCGACGGACGCGAAGGCTGTCCCGAAGTCGCCCGACGCCGGCAAGACGCTGTCCTTCGAGAAGCCCGCCGTGCTCACGTTCCAGAAGCTGCCGACGCTGACATTCGAAAAGCCGGCTCAGAGTCCGGTGAACGAAGTGCCGGGCTCGGATAAGTGATCGGCTAAGATAATCGCAGCCGACCGCGCCAGCGAGGATTTCTCTTGCCCGGCGCTGTGGGCTACGTGCTCATATGCCGGCCATCAGAATGCGCATCTTTGTCTACGAATACCTCAGCGCGCGGCCTGGCGGTCCTGCTTTGCCGCCCGCACTGGTATGCGAAGGGCGGGCGATGCTGTTCGCCGTCCTTCAAGACTTGAGCCAGGTTCACGGGGTAGAGGTTGAGAGCGTTGCCAACCCGGAAACGCTCATCGAAATCCGAGCGATCCGAATTCCCCACGTTGAAGTGCGGCCCGCACGCGAGCCGGCGGAAGAACAATTCCGATTTCTTGCTTCTACGGCCGATTACGCGCTGGTCATCGCTCCCGAAAGCGACGGCATTCTCGCGACGCGCTGCCGCTGGGTCGAGAACGCCGGCGGCAGATTGCTCGGCCCTTCGGTCGAAAGCGTGGAATTGGCGGCCGACAAACTCCGGCTCGGACGACATTTGCAGCGGCAGCGCATCGCGACGCCCGCGTGTGAGCTTCTCGGCGAGTCCGGGCGCGTGCCAGGGTACATCGGTTTTCCGGCCGTGCTAAAGCCCCGCGACGGCGCGGGCTCTCAGGCGACGTTCTTTATCCAGAGAAAAGAGGACGTGCAGCGGGCTCGAACAATCGCGCGGCACGAAGGTTTCACCGGCGAGCTGCTTATCCAATCGTTCATTCCGGGACGGCCCGTGAGCGTCGCGTTTTTACTGGGCGCGCAGCAGTTGATTGCGCTGCCTCCGGCCAGTCAAGAACTGTCCGACGATGGCCGTCTTCATTACCAAGGGGGCCAAGTTCCGCTCACCGACCCGTGGGCCCGCGCCGCGCACGAATTGGCCAAGGCAGCGGTTCGGACAGTGCCCGGCTTGCACGGCTTTGTCGGCGTCGATCTTGTGCTTGACACCGAGCCCTTTCACTCTTCGGGTTGTGTCATCGAGATAAACCCGCGCTTAACGACGTCGTACGTCGGGTTGCGGGCGCTGGCGCGAAGCAATTTGATGGGCGCGCTGTTGCGGCTTGCGGCGGGAGAAAAAGTAGAGCCGCTGCAATGGCGTGAGGGGATCGTTCGCTTTCGCCCAGACGGCTCGATCGCTTGAGCTCGCTTACCGCGCCCACGGAGCGGGACGTTTGGCGAAGAAGGCCTCCAATCCCTCTCGGCATTCCTGCGTCAGACGCGGCGCCGCACTAGCCTGCGCCGCCTCCGCGATCGACAACGCCTGACGGGAAAAACGGTGCAGCAAGTCCTTTGTCTGAGCCAGCGCCTGCGGCCCGCCTTCCGCTAACGCTTGTGCCCAACCCAGCGCATGATCGAGAAGTTGTTCTGTGGACGTGAGGGCGTTGACCAAGCCAACGCGGCGGGCTTCTTCGGCGTCGATCAAATCGCCGGTAAGGAGCAGGTGACGCGCGGTGCGTTCGCCGACGTGACGCAGCAAATGCGGCATGACCATCGCCGCGACGAGACCGCGACGCACCTCCGGGTAGCCGAACTTCGCCGCAGGGACGGCGACCGCGAGATCGCAGACCGTAACAAGCCCGGCCCCACCCGCAACCGCCGCGCCGTTGACCGCGGCAATCGTCGGCTTCGGAAGCGTGTAAATCACGTCGTACAGCGTCGCCAGTCGCAAGGCATCGTCCCACACGCGCGAATCCTGCGTTCCACCCAACGTCTCCGAAAGTTCGGCGAGGTCCATGCCGGCGCAGAATACCGATCCTTCGCCGGTCAGGATAACGCAGCGCACGGCCGCATCCTCACGTGCGCGCGTGAACGCGTCGGCGAGAGCGGCGATCAACCCGCGGCTCAGCGCGTTGCGCTTGTCCGGACGGTTGATTGTCAGCACGACGGCCGAGGCTTGGTATTCGTAGCGAACCAGTACTTCACTCATGATGCGTCCTTGGCGCCGGGCCGGAGCATGGCCGCGGCATTCGGCGGTGCTTGGATGGGCATCTGTAACAGCGCGAGGGCGAAGGTTTTGCCTTGCGTGTCGATCCGCAAGGACCGGCTGGCGCCGCCGGCCAGCGCGTCATAGAGCATGAAGTTCAAAGCGCGCACGTTCGGTGCTTCATAGCGCATGACCCGTGACGGACCGAGCGCGGCGAAATACTGGTGTACGACTTCCGCCGTCAAATGCTCGCCTAGCCATGCGAATCCTGCCGGCGTGTATGCGATGACGGCGATGTTGGCGTGATTGCCTTTATCCCCGCTTCGGCCGTGTGCAATGTCGAGAAGACGCATGATATTAAATGCCGCTAACCGTCGCTTTGACGGCGCTTTTCGCGATCAGCGCCGGCCAGTAGGCGAAGACCTCGCGTACCGGCGGTCGGCCGGTCGTATACCCTGTGACGCCGGGCGGCCCCGAGGTTACGAGAGGCGCGAATTCCTTGGTGAACCGCTCCACGACCACCTTTCGGGAGTCGCGCACGCTGACGCGCAGCACTACTTCCGGCGGGTCGGTCCCCGGTACAACACCCGGCACGGAGTCGCCGGCGCCCAAACACTCCACGTTGTGGTGCTGCGGTTCGACGCCCGCGCGGCGAAGTCGTTCCAGAAGCATGTTGCCGGCGAGCCGCGCCTTCGCCCGCGCGTCCGGTCCGCCGAGTACGAGTGTACCGCTCGACATGAAGCCGTCGCGATAGGCGATTGAGACCTTATACGAAGCGGTCGCCGGTTTGCCGCGCGCCGTCTCGACACGCACGCGATCCGCGCCGGCTTGCGTCAGCGTGACACTTGTGAAGTCGGCGGTCACGTCAGGCGTCAAATATGCGGCGGGATCGCCGACTTCGTAGAGCAACTGCTCTGACACGGTTTCGATGTTGACGGCGCCGCCCGTTTTCGCCGGCTTCGTGAGGATAAACGTGCCGAGGGCATTGACTTCTGCGATGGGATAGCCGACGTTCGCCAGGTCCGAAGCATCTTGCCAGTTGCACCAAAGACCACCACTCGCTTGAGCGCCGCATTCGATGAGATGGCCGGCCACCGTCCCGG
Organism: Gemmataceae bacterium; assembly: GCA_041499805.1. Classification (GTDB taxonomy): domain Bacteria; phylum Planctomycetota; class Planctomycetia; order Gemmatales; family Gemmataceae; genus JBGQKZ01. Next base: position 91,119 of record JBGQKZ010000013.1, on the reverse strand, counting down.
CAGAGAGACGTTGCCAATCGTCCCATACCCAGCGAAACGAATGAACTGCGGGCGCTACGGTGAGCGAGGCGTCGGCGACCCGTCCCGTGATGACGACCGATGCGCCGTTGGAGAGCGCTTCGACAATCGGCTGCGCGCCAAGGTAGGCGTTTGCGCTCACGACTCGATCGCGCACTGTACTCAGGGGTTCGCCGGTATCGAGGTTTGTCAACGAATGTCCGGCGCCGATGAGGTCGTCAAGATGGGGCATCAGATCATCGCCGCTTACGACGCCGATCGCACGCTCGTTGAGACGGGCGCGATTGAGGATGGCGCGTGCGTTCGCGGCGCACGCAGCGGGGTTCATGCCGCCCGCGTTGGTGACAATTTTGAGGTTCGGCTGATCGTGGAGAACGGGAACGAGCCGGTCCAGCACGTCGAGGAAATCGGTCGCGTAGCCGGCTTGCGGATCGCGGTTTTTTTGGAGTGCGAGAATGGACATCGTCAGCTCGGCGAGGTATTCGAGCGTGAGATAGTCGAGCCGGCCGTCGCGGGCGAGCAACAAGGGAGCGTCGAGGTTGTCGCCCCAGAAGCCGCAACCGTTGCCGATGCGAACCGAGTCCATGTTTGGAGATTAGACGATGGACCGATCAAGTTCAACGTGCCCCCGGGCTGGACAGCGCCGCGCCGGGAGTTATCATCGGGTTCGAACTGAAACGAGCGTGGTTATGAGGCGAGCATGAGCCAACAAATCGAGGTCTTGTCGGCAGGCATCCTTGTCGCCGATCACGTCTGCACGCCGATTGAACATCTGCCGGCGGCGGGCGAATTGGTCCTTGCGGAGCGGATCCTTCTAACACTGGGCGGTTGTGCCGCCAATGTCGCCGTCGATCTCGCGAAAATGGGCGTGGCGGTCGGCGTCGCCGGCCGGGTCGGAGGTGACGTATCGGGTCGCGTCGTCGCTGATATGCTCCGCGAGAATCACATTGATGTATCACTCGTCACATCGAGCGCACACGCCGACACGAGCCAGACGTTGATCGTAAACGTCGCCGGGCAGGATCGCCGCTTCATTCACACGTTTGGCGCGAACGCCGAGTTCTCGGCGTCGGACATTCCCCACGACGCCGTGTCCCGTTGCCGCGTCCTGTACGTCGGCGGCTACTTCCTTATGCCGAACTTACGCGACGAAGAAGTGATTCCCCTTTTCGAGGCGGCACACCGAGCGGGCGCGCTCGTCGTCCTGGACGTGGTCATTCCCAAGCCAGGCGACTACGTCAGCCGGCTCGAACGTCTCCTGCCGCACGTCGATGTTTTTCTGCCGAACAACGACGAGGCAGCCGTGATGTCCGGCGAGAATGACCCGGCGCGGCAAGCTGATTTGTTCCATCGGCTCGGCGCGAAGACCGCGGTCGTCACGCTCGGCGGCAAAGGTTCGGTCTTGGTCGGCGCGCGCGAACGGCTGAAGGCAGGCGTGTATCCGACGCAAATGGTGGACGGCAGCGGCGGCGGCGACGCGTTTGACGCCGGCTTCATCTACGGATTGTTGCACGGAATGTCGGCGGAAGATTGTCTCCGCTTCGCGAGCGCCCTGGGCGCGAGTTGCGTGCGCGCCGTCGGCACGACCACCGGCGTCTTCACGAAGGCGGAGTGCGAAGTGTTTATGCAAGAGCATTCGCTGCGCGTTGAGAGTTGGTAAGACCGTTCACTCCTTCTCGTGCAAATGCTCCTCCAGCCGGTCGAGAAAGACTTGCAGGTCGGGATGAAGCAATTCGCGGGCTTCGGCGAGCGGCATGAAGCGAGCCTGATCGATCTCCCACGATGCGGTGCGCGGCTCCGCATTCTCCGGCGCCGGCGCGGCGAAGCAGAAGATGCGCTTGCGCGACTTGCGGTAGTCGGCGTGCCCGAGCGACACGAGCGGGCCGGTTACGCGCACTCCCGCCTCTTCCAAGGTTTCGCGACGTGCGGTGTCTTCGAGATTGGTTTCGTCTTTGTCCGGTTCGCCCTTCGCCAGGTTCCACGGCGCTTTGCGGTTGTAGGCGCCGGACGGGTGAATGAGCAAGACTTCAAGCCCATTCGGGCCGGTGCGATACAACAGGGTGCCGGCGGATTGGCGCATGGACGCTCTCATCGCTACGCCGCGAGCGGCGCGTCACGGGGCGGCGAGGCCGAAGTCGCCCTTCAGATTGCGCCACGCGCTGTGGATGTGGTTCGCCTTGTTGCCCGCGGAGTCGGCTTGCCGATTGAGGAATTCGACCACGAAGGTCGGCCCTTGAATGCGGTAGCTGTACTCCTCGCGCGGCGCCGTGCCGCCGGCGTACGCAAAGGTGACGCTTTCCAAGCCTGCCTTCTTCACGTCGCTCAGTTGCTGCTCCGCAATATCCGGCGGCATGCGTGTGGCATAGGATTCGACCACCTTCCACAAGAGGCCGCGTTGCTTCTCGTTCATCTTGGCGGTGGCTAGGCCGACCGGCTCGCCGAGCTTCGGCGCGGTCGTCTTCTCTTGAATCTCTTCAAACTGCTTGCCCTGGTGCGCGACGTTTTTCTGATCGTCGTCCAGGGATTGGAACAGTTCCTTGGCGAGGTCTTCCGCTTCCGGCAGGGTACGCAGTCCTTTACGCGGACCGTTGAGCACGGTCGCGGGATTGGCGCCGAAGAAACACGGCGTTGCGCTCACCACTTGGCCGCCGTCAAGCGTGAAGTTCAGAGACAGGTGATGTCCTTCGACGCGCCAGCCCCATTTGCCGGTCTTGGAGGGGGCGCCGAATATGGTGAAGAAATACCATTCCGGGTCGCGCACCATCCGGCCGCCCTTCTCCAAATCGCGAAGGATCGACTCCAGGCTCATAATCGTGACGGCTTTCTTGTCCCCTTCCGTGCTGGTGCCGGCGGCGACCATTGCGAGGGCGGCTTTCCGTTGCGCCTCATCCATCTCGGCGAGCGGCAGACCCTTACGGGTCGGTTTGCGTTGCGCGTCCTGTTGCGGCGTGAAGAACCAGTTCGTGCGTTCCTTGTCGTCATAGGCGAACGTTCCTTTCGCCTTTTGTTCAGGGGTCAGTTTTTCGACATACGCCTGCGCGGCGTTGGTCATGCGAGCGCCGGCCGGCTCCGCGACCTGGCCGACATAGGCCACGCCTACCAGTACGCCGAGAAGGAGGATTGCGAGAGAGAATTGACGCAGCTTCATGGCGCCTCCGCTGAGAAGTCGTTGCGCGTGCCCGCGCCAGTAGCATACGCAGCGGAACGGCGTTGTCCACCGTTGCAATAGCCGGCAGCTTATGACACGGTGCGGCTATTCGCGGAAGGTGCGTTGGTGTGCATCCTCACCGCCACGGAGCATGAAGACGAGTTGCCGGTCGCACATGCGGATTTCGTCGCCGCTGTGCAGCGGCGTGGGGCCGTCGAGTTTTTGGCCGTTAAGAAAGGTGCCGTTCTTCGACGCGACGTCGTGCAGTTCGCAGCCGTCGCCGGCGTGGACCAGGATGGCGCATTGCCGGCGGGAGACGTAAGCATCGGCAATCACCACGTCGTTGTCCGGCGCGCGGCCGATCGTGTTCAGGCCCACACGCAGCGGGTAAACGAGTTCCTTGTCGAGCAGGCAACAGCCAACGTTCGCCGGCAGATCCTCGCCCTTGTTCTGCACGATTGTTGGAGAAACGACCGGAGCGCGGCGGAGATATTCTTCGCCGGCGAGCGTCTGCATGCCGCGGGCGTCCACAAGTTGTTCGCGCGCACGGCGAAAGGCTTCACGGCGGCTGCCGTCGAGATGCACACTATTCAGACGGGGGTCGGCCATTGCGGCCTGCCTGGCGACGAGGATGACGCCGGCACGTGTCGAACCTCATCGCCACGCCCGCCGGCGGAGACGCCATGGTCTTCGGTCAATCCTCGTCAACTTCCGACAATTGAATCGTACCGTGTCGAGCCACGAGGTCAATCGAAAACGACTCACTGTTTAGCCGCCCGTCGCGGACGGGCGCGAGACATCCGACGCGCCCGTCCGAGACGGGCGGCTAAACGAGGCGGTTACTTGAAGAATGCGTCTACGGAAAGGAGATTTCCAGAACCTGATAGCGAAGCACGCCGCGGGGCACGCGAATCTCGGCGATCTCTTCGACGCGCTTGCCGACCAGGCCCTGGCCAATGGGGCTGGTGATGAGAATCTTGTTGTTGTCGTAATCCTCGTCGCCGGGACCGACGAGGATGTAGACTTCCTCTTCCGCCATGTCGAGATCCTTGACGCGGACCTGCATGCCGAAGACAACGACCTCGGTGTCGGCGGCGGTCTTGTCCATGATGTAAGCGCGGCTCAGCTTGTCCTTGAGCGAGTCGATGCGGGCTTGCAGCATGCCGTGGTCTTCACGGGCGGCGTGGTATTCGGCGTTCTCCCGGAGATCGCCGAGCTCGCGAGCGGCGGCCACCCGCTTGGCGATCTCGAGCATCTCCGTGTTTTGCATGCGGTCCAGGTCTGCCTTGAGCTTCTCATAGCCTTCCCGCGTTATGGGAATGCGATCGATCGACATGGCGATGTGACTCCTGCGCCATCGGCGTGTGGGAAAGGTGTCTGGGAAAGGGGTCTGGAACTCTGAGGAAAAGTTCCAGACCCCTTTTCCAGACGCCTCTTCCGCACGCGATCCAAAAAAGCAAAAGCCCACACGACCACGACCCTCCGGTGTGGCTCGTGAAGGCACGATGATAAACGGCTCGCTGCGAGTCGCGAAGTGCCGCCTCTTGTTCCGGCAATCCGCGTAGGTCACGCAAGATTATCTTGGCGAGAGGCGTTTTCCTTGTAAAGAGCGAATCGGCTGCGGTTTACCTGCCAAGCCCCATTTTGTGAACAGAAGATCACATCTGAAGCGTGCGTCCCCGCTTCGCTCCGACGCACACTACGCGCTGTCTTACCCGTCCGTTTCGACAACGCTCCGGAGGAATTCGCGTTTCCAATCCGGCTTGTGTACGGGCCAGCCGTGGACCGTCCAGCCGTTTTCGCACACGACATGTGGCTGGCCGGTTCGATTGATGCGCCTTCGACATTTTTCTTCGGGCGGTTCCAGGCGTTTGCGGACCGGCCAGGCGTTGCTCCGGCGGCGATAGATGCGGTCATTGTCGCAGATGGTGATGATGCACGGCGCCGGCATATCAAGCAGCCGCCAGGCGATGACCTCGTGACTGGCGGTTTTGTATTTCGCTTTCAGCGCGAGCACATCGTAGGCGAGCAACGGCGCGTCTTCGGCGAAAAACCGCGAAGGCGCCAACAGATGATCGGCGAAGAGATTGGCGAGCGATTCGCCCGTCATCGCGCGTGTCTGCCCGGGTTCGATGCCGAGCCGGCGGAGCAGTTCGGGCTTGAAATGCTCGCCGATCTCGTGGGCGACCGTCCACTGATGGCGTTCCTCGCTCGGCTCGGGGCGGAGAAAGATTTGCTTCTGTCCAGCGACGCGTTGCGCCCTGCCTCGCTGCGGCTGCCGGCGATCGAGGCAAACCTGCATGTGGAGATGGCCTTGTGCGACGGCGATCGCATCCACGGGCGGCGCAGTCACGCCGGCGGCGACGAGCAGCTCGGCCACCGCGGCATCGACGTGGTACATGACATCTTCGCGTTGGAGCTCTTCGAGCATGCGTCGCTTACCATGTCGGCGCGTTTCTTTGCACAAAGAATCATTTCTTTGCATCGCCGATGCAAAGAAATGGCGCGTCGTAACCTATTGATGCGCTGGTGGATCCGAATTTCGGAGGCGTTTCTTTGCATTCTTTGCACACACAACGATCGGCTTTGTAAGCCAACTCCCGTTTGCAACAGAACGCCGAATCTTGCAACAAAACCCTTCATTTCAAAAAAAACGGCAGGCCGGTGTTTCATCAGTTAAATGTTCAGCCGGAGGCTGAGACGTGTACCGTCGTAGGCTCTCCCTACGCACCATAGCCGGCCTGCCGTTGTTTCCGATTTTTTCGGATTTGCGCTTGGCGCAAGCATATCTAATCGGATAGTATCCGCTTCTATCAGTTAAGTGATTCGTCAGCTGGAGGGTGTTATGGCTAGATTTATCCATCAGGATTCCGCTGCCGATAGGCCGAGCGAAGAAACTGCGCAATCGCAACCGCCTGCGCTGCCGAGCCTCACCGTCACCAGCCAAGATGGAGTCATAACGCTCGCTCTCCATCAAGGGCTCACGGACGGGACGCATTTCTTCGTCCGTGTCACGGCGGAGACGATTGCGATTCTTAAGAAGTGGGGCGCGGACATTGATAATCTCGCAAAGGCCGCTGACGCCCTTATGAAGAACCTCAATCAAATACCTATGCCGAAGGCAGTGCCCGAAGAAGAACTTGAGCGACAACGCACGCGACTGTCGCAACACAAACAGGCGTTGATCGCATTTCTCAAGCTGCGCCGCGAATCTGTCTCCAGAGCGGAGATCATTCGCCATTGCGACATCCCTGCCGGGTCTCTGTCCGCGATTCTTGGCGAACCGGAATTCGTTCAAGTCGAGCATGGGATGTGGGCGCTGCGGGGCATACTTCTGAAATGCCCAGAACGGCAATCCAAGCGACAGGAGGGTTTCATAAAAGAAAAACCCGGTGCGTCGGAACCACCCGAAAAGTAGACCGACGCATCCGGGGCGCAGGCGGGGGTGACGGAATTGGCAGACGTGGTGGTCTTCCAAGCCACCGTAGCGCAAGCTACGTGCGGGTTCGAGCCCCGCTCCCCGCATTGCTTTCACATTGTACCACGGGCGACGGCTATTTCCCCTTGGTACGCTTTGTTTCGTGCTCGCCGACGATTTGCCGCGCCAGCGCGACCAGTTCGGACCGCGCCCACGACGATAGCTGCAAACTCTTGACCTTCGCCGCCTGGTCAAGCAGTTCGCGGTCCGCTTCCGCCATGCGAATGCGAAGCATGTACGTGAGTGTATCGGATTCAGGTTTTTTCGGTCTTCCGGCCATGAAGGGATTGTAGCAACAAAAAGACAGAAAATCAAGGCCCCTCTATTGACTTGTAGCATTTCCGTTGCTACAATTGACGTAGCAACACAAGTGCTACAACAATAGGGGTCACGATGGACGCAAGAGAGCAACGTGGAATCGTAATCGCTGCAATGTGCCGGATCGTTCACCGCAACGGCGTTTGGTTGGTGCCGTCGCAATCGGTCGCGGAGAAGCAATATGAAGTTGACGCGACAACCGAGAAATGCACCTGCCCGGATTGCGAAGCCGGTTTCGTGTGCAAACACCTCCGGGCGGTCAAGCTGGTCATTCGCCGGGAACACGGGGCCAATGGCGCGATGACGGAAACCCGTGAGATTACGTTCAGCGAAAAGAAGACGTACAAGCAAAACTGGCCGCTGTACGACAAGGCGCAAATGACGGAGAAGAATCGGTTCCAGGAATTGCTTGCGGACCTTTGCCGTGGCGTTGAGGATTACCCGCAACCGACGACCGGGCGGCGACATGTTTCTCTTCCCGACATGGTTTTTGCGTCTGCGTTCAAGGTCTACAGCACGTTCAGCAGTCGGCGGTTCGCTTGCGATCTTGCTGACGCCCACGCGAAGGGCTTCCTGTCGCACTTGATGCACAGCGTCAGCACGTGCGCCTACCTGGAAAACGAGCGCATGACGCCGGTGTTGCAACGGCTCATCGTTCAGAGCAGTTTGCCGCTCAAGAGCGTGGAGACGGTTTTCGCTCCCGATTCGACTGGCTTCAGCGCGAGCCGGTTCGTCCGTTGGTTCGATGAAAAGTACGGCTGCGAGCGCAGCGGGCACGATTGGGTCAAGGTTCACGCAATCTGCGGCGTAAAGACGAACATCATCACAGCGGTTGAAATCCTCGAACGTGAGGCCGGCGATTGCCCGCAGTTCAAGCCGCTGGTAGAAAAAACCGCTGAGAATTTCACTGTCCGCGAAGTGCCCGCCGACAAGGCGTACCTGTCGCACGAAAACCTTGCCATTGTGGAGCGGCTCGGCGGAACGGCGTTCATCCCGTACAAGTCGAACAGCGTGATCGGCGAAGCGGGCAGCTTGTGGGAGAAGATGTATCTTTACTACAACTTCCGGCGCGAGGACTTCTTGGCCCATTACCACCAGAGGAGCAATGCAGAAAGCACGTTTTCGATGGTCAAGGCGAAGTTTCGGGACCACGTGCGCAGCAAAACAGACGTTGCCATGAAGAACGAGGTCCTTTGCAAGCTGCTCTGTCACAATATCTGCGTCGTTCATCAATCGCATGTTGAACTCGGTATTGAGCCGGTGTTTTGGAATCTGCCTATTAACGGGCACGCTTCCGTTTCCTCTTGTGTCCGTCTTGCATAGTCCCAAGAACATACAGCAAACGACGATACGTTTTGCTCCACCGCGTCCACACTTGGTGCTGCTTTGCATCGGGCAGTGGTCTTGCTACGGGCTCTTCGACAATCACTCTTGGAACTGGGATGAGAAACGGTATTCCGTTATAGCGATTGAGGTCAACATTGAAATCCATTTCGTCCGCTGCTCCTTCAACATCGGAATAAATACTTATTGTCAAGCTGGTTGCCCGATACATTTCCACATCCACTGTGTAATCGGCGATTCCAAAGAATCGAACCGCAAGCGCCTCTTCTGACACGCCGATCACATCCACCGTTCGTTCGCCACCTGCTGGCAAGGATTGCATTGGGTTATCGGACCCTGGGCTCACGCGCAGGGCAAACGGCAACGGCAGAGGAAATTGGCCGCTGACTCGCACAAGATCGGCACCGAACGAACACTGGATGTCACATTCGCTCTTCACGCGAATGCGGCAAAGCTGCTGTATCGGGTCTGGTTTTGATTCAGGTACGATCCGCAACTTCGGTCTCACTCTTTCAAGGGCAGCGGTGCGCTCAACTGACGCCTTATCCGCCCGCTGGTACTCTTCCCGATAAATCGTGTAGTACGACTCGAATGCAAACCACCATAAGAACGCCAGTACAGCGACACCCAACACCCCCAATACCACGCCCGTCTCCGCGGCATGGCTGAGCGATGCAAAGATTCCGACGCCAAACAACGCAAGCAAGGCAATCGCTCCAGCAATTAGTAATAGCGGCACGTGCCTCTCTTCTGCTTCCTTGCCCGCACGTGTTTTGGCTCGTCGGAACGCTTCCACGAAAAACTGCCGCCTGCTTAGCATAGACCGCCCCCCGTTTCCGGGAGAGGCTAGGCTAGACGGCCCCTCCCGTCAAAGGAAATCGGTCTGCAATAAAACGGCGGATTTTGCAACAGAACTGGCGGTCTAGGCAGGGTTGCCTTACAAAGCCACAACGATCCGCTCGCCGCATTGCAATGCAACCGCCAAAATGGCAGCCGTTTGCGAGTAACGCTCTTACGGCGTCCAGTCGTCTTGCGCCGTGACGCCTGCGCAAAACGACGCCAGAAGCTGGGCTGCACGATCGAGATCGTCGAGGCAGACCACTTCCACCGGGCTGTGCATGTAGCGATTCGGAATGCCGACTAAACCCGCGGCGACGCCGTCGCGACTCAGCTGCATCGCGTTGGCGTCGGTGCCGGTGCCGCGCGGCGCTCCCCGCACTTGCACGGGGATATCCTTGTCGCGAGCCGTCTGCTGTAGCCGGCTAAATACGTGCGGATTGATGTTCGGTCCGCGGTTCAACACGGGACCCTGCCCCAGCTTTACTTCGCCGATTTGTTTCTTGTCATTCCCAGGCGTATCGGTCGCGTGCGTGACATCCACGGCAATGCCAACCGTTGGCCGGATGCCATAAGTGCTCGTCGTCGCGCCGCGTAGGCCGATTTCTTCCTGCACGGTGGACACGCAGAACACCGCCGCCTGAATCGACCGGTTGTGCAGCAGCCGCAACGTCTCCATCACGGTCCACAGTCCGACCTTGTCATCCATGCCCGGCGACGCGGCCAGGTTGTTGCGCAGGTCGCGATAGCCGAGCGCGACCGTCACCGGATCGCCCGGCAGGACGAGTGCCTCGGCTTCCTTCTTATCCTTCACGCCGATATCGACCCACACGTCGGTGAACTGCGGCACCTTGTTGCGTTCCTCGCTCGTCAGCAAGTGCGTCGCCTTGCGCGCGACGACGCCGGGGAGCGGGCCGTCCTTCGCCCACACGGTCAAGTTTTGGCCGAGCAGGATTTGCATGTCCCAGCCGCCGATCGGCTGCACGTAGAGGAAGCCGTTGTCGTCGACGTGCTGCACCATCAAGCCGATCTGGTCGCAATGCCCGGCAAGCATGATCCGCGGCTGCCCCTCTGCGTTCCGCGCGGCGATGACGTTGCCGTGCCGGTCCGTGCGGACCTCGTCGGCGTACTGGCCCGCCCAAGCGCGGACGACGTCTTGAATCGGCCGTTCGTAGCCGGAGGGGCTGGGGGTGGTGAGGAGTTGTTTGAGGAAGGAATGGGACGTGTCGTGCATAGTGGGCCTCTTCCGGGTTTCTCGAATCTGCTCAATGACCTAGTTCGGCGGTGGGCCACAATGGCTGATCCGCCTCATCGTACATCACTCCACAGTTAACGGACACCACCCGGCCGAACTCCACCAGCAACTCCACCCAGTTGCGGCGGTAGAAGAAGCTCTCCGACGAGCTGTAGTTCTCGTGCTCGGGCTCCTCGCCCAGCGCCTTCGAAACGACGGAGAGCACCGAGGGAATTGGCTCACCCACGATTCGATGCCCGAAGAGTCTGGCATCCGGGCTGTGAACTTCGACCCAGCCGAAACGGTCCCCAATGTCTGGCTCGATCGAAAACTCAAGCCGCGGACCGAAGTATTGCAATCGCAGCGCCCCAGAATCCGTGCGATATCGCTTGTCCGGCGGGCCGAGGGCCCGGACCAGTTCCGTCTCGGTGAGGCCGAAGTGGAACTGTCCCACCCCTTTGCCCGGAAGGATATGCATCCGCTCGCCTCCGCGCGTTAAACGAGCTACTGGGACTAAGCGATACTCTGCGTTCGTGCCGAACCGGTCGGCGCAGTTTGAAGCGAACTGCATAGCAATCACGCCGACGGGCGACGTGCAAACCGGCTCTGCAACGATCGCACCGTCAATTCCTGTTCGCGCAGCGCCCGACACGCCTCCACCGCCGCCTGAGCCGCAGCCAGCGTCGTGATGCACGTCACGCCATGCGCCACCGCTGCCGCGCGAATCTTGCCCTCATCCGTCCGCGCCCCGCGTCCGCTCGGCGTGTTGATGACGAGCGCGACGTGTCCGTTCTTCATGTGGTCGATCAGATTCGGCCGGCCTTCTTGCAGCTTGGCGATGCGTTCAACAGGAATGTTTGCCGCGTCAAGCACCGCCGCGGTGCCGCGTGTGGAAATGAGCTTGTAGCCCATCAGGGCCAGCGAGCGCGCGATGGGAATCACGTCCTTCTTGTCGCGGTCGGCGACCGATAGAAAGATCGTCCCGGATAGCGGCAGCGGGCTGTTCGCCGCGATTTGACTCTTGGCGAACGCCATCGCGAACGTGTCGTCAATGCCCATGACTTCGCCGGTCGAGCGCATTTCCGGGCCGAGGATGATGTCCACGCCGGGGAACTTGTTGAACGGGAAAACGCTTTCTTTCACCGAATAGTGTTTTGGTACGACCTCTTCGTGAATGCCCAGCTCGTCGAGCGTCTTCCCGACCATGATGAGCGCCGCCAGTTTGGCGAGCGGCACACCGGTCGCCTTGGCGACAAAGGGGACGGTGCGGCTGGCGCGTGGATTTACCTCAAGAACGTAGACGACGTGATCGCGGCTGACGGCGAACTGCACGTTCATCAGGCCTTTCACGTTCAGCTCGCGTGCCATCTCCTTCGTCTGCCGCTTGATTTCTGCGATGACGTCGGGCGGTAAGCTGTGCGGCGGAATAACGCAAGCGGAGTCGCCGGAGTGGATGCCGGCTTCCTCAATGTGCTGCATCACGCCGCCGATGACGGTCCGCGTGCCGTCGCTGAGGCAATCGACATCCACTTCAATCGCCGATTCGAGAAACTTGTCGATCAGGATTGGTTTGCCAGGCGTGATTTCGAGCGCCTTGCCCATGTAGCGGCTCAGGGCGTCGTCGTCGTACACGATCTCCATCGCCCGGCCGCCGAGGACGTAGCTCGGGCGCACCAGCACCGGATAGCCGATACGGCGGGCGGCGTTCAATGCTTGCTGCAAATCGAGCGCGGTGCCGTTCGGCGGCTGTTTGAGGCCGAGGCGATCCACCAACAACTGGAAGCGTTCGCGGTCTTCCGCGACATCGATGTTGTCCACGCTCGTGCCGATAATCGGCGCTCCGGCGGTTTCCAGCGCCTTGGCGAGATTGAGCGGCGTTTGGCCGCCGAACTGTACGATGAGCCCCAACGGCTGCATGCGGTCGCAGATGTTGAGCACGTCTTCCGCGGTCAGCGGCTCGAAGAAGAGGTGATCGCTCGTGTCGTAGTCGGTCGAGACGGTTTCCGGATTCGAGTTGACCATGATCGTCTCGAATCCGGCGTCGCGCAGCGCGAACGCGGCCTGGCAGCAGCAGTAATCGAATTCAATCCCTTGGCCAATGCGGTTGGGGCCGCCGCCGAGGATCATAATGCGCGGCGTATTGCCGGCGGGCCGAGTCTCATCTTCGATTGCAGATTGAAGATTGCAGATTGAAGATTTCGAATCGATCTGCAATCTGCAATCTGCAATCTGCAATTCACGTGTCGGCGATTCATACGTCGAGTAGTAATACGGCGTGAACGCTTCAAACTCCGCGGCGCACGTGTCCACCAGTTTGTAGACCGCTTCAATTCCCTTTGCTTTGCGTAGGCGGCGGACTTCGGGCTCGGAGGTGTGCCAGATGTGCGCGAGCTGGCGGTCGGAGAAGCCGAACTGCTTCGCTTGCAGCATCAGCTCCGCGCTCGCCGCGTCGAGGCCGGGGCAGCGGCGGAGCTCATCCTCCATGACGATGATTTCGCGGATGTTATGCAGAAACCAGCGGTCGATCTTGGTTCGCTGGAAAACTTCGTCCACCGACATGCCGGACTTGAGGGCGTAGCGGATGAACCAGACGCGCTCGTGATTCGGCGTCGCCAGCTTGGCGCTGATCTCCTCCGGCGTCGGCGGATTGGCGGCGCCCCAGCGGTCGATGCGGTCGCAGCCTAATCCGAAACGCCCCGTCTCCAGGCCGCGCAGCGCTTTTTGCAAGGATTCCTTGAACGTGCGGCCGATGGCCATCGTCTCGCCGACCGATTTCATCTGTGTCGTCAGCGTTGCGTCGGCGTCGGGGAATTTCTCGAACGCCCACCGCGGCATCTTCGTGACGACGTAGTCGATGGTCGGCTCGAAGCAGGCGGAAAGGAAGGATGAAGGAGGAAGGACGAAGGATGAATCGGACGCGCCCGATTCTTTTGGTTCATCCTTCCTCCTTCCGCCTTCATCCTTTCGGGTGGTGATGTCATTCTTCAACTCATCGAGCCGATAGCCCACGGCGAGCTTGGCGGCGATTTTGGCGATGGGAAAGCCGGTCGCCTTGGAGGCGAGGGCGCTCGACCGGCTGACGCGCGGGTTCATTTCGATCACGGTCATGCGGCCGTCGTCGGGGTTGACGGCGAATTGAATGTTGCTGCCGCCGGTTTCGACGCCGATCTCGCGGATGACGGCGATGGAGGCGTCGCGCATCCGCTGGTATTCTTTGTCGGTCAGCGTCTGGGCGGGGGCGACGGTAATTGAGTCGCCGGTGTGGACGCCCATCGGATCGAAGTTCTCGATGGAGCAGACGATGACGACGTTGTCGGCGTTGTCGCGCATCACCTCCATCTCGAACTCTTTCCAGCCGATGACCGATTCTTCAATCAGGATTTCGTGGACGGGGCTCAGCTCCAGTCCGCGGGCCGCCAGCTCGGTGAATTCGTCGCGGTTGTAGGCGATGCCGCCGCCGGTGCCGCCCAGCGTGAAGCTGGGGCGCAGAACGCATGGCAGGCCGATGTCACCGCGGATCGCCTGCGCCTCGGACGAATTGCGCGCGACGCCGCTGCGTGGCACTTCGAGGCCGATTTTGATCATCGCCTCCTTGAACTTTTGGCGATCCTCGGCCTTGTCAATGACGTCGGCCGTGGCGCCGATCATCTCGACGCCGAACTTCTGCAGCACGCCATGCTTGGCGAGGGCCATCGCGGTGTTGAGGCCGGTCTGGCCGCCGAGCGTCGGCAGCAGAGCGTCGGGTCGTTCTTTTTCAATGATCTTGGCGACGATTTCCCAGGTCAGCGGCTCGACGTAAGTGGCGTCGGCCATGTCCGGATCGGTCATGATCGTCGCCGGGTTCGAATTGACGAGGACGACCTGATACCCCTCTTCGCGCAATGCCTTGCACGCCTGGGTGCCGCTGTAATCAAACTCGCACGCCTGGCCGATGACGATCGGGCCGGAGCCGATGAGGAGGATCTTGTGCAGGTCGGTGCGTCGCGGCATGAAGGGGTCAGGGGTCAGGGGTCAGGGGTTAGAGATCAGAAGCCGGGCAAGTGCGGGTTCTCCAACCCCTGACCTCTGACCCCTGGCTGTGGGTCTCCGATACATGTTATCGGAGCGGGCGGGGAGTCCAAGGGGGCGAGGGAGCCGGTGCGTTTATGCATGGAGCCAGCGGTTGCGGGGCGAAGATCGTCGCTTTGTCGCAAATGCAAGAAATGATTTGAGAAACCCGCGGTGCATGCCTACAATCTTCGTCGAACAAGGTCAGGAATGGGAACGGATCGGTCGTCTTTGCAGGCATTCGGCGTTCGCGAAGCCGCGGACGCGTACGGGGCGTAACGCCAATTCTCCTCGCGGGAAGGTGGTTGAGACCATGATGATTCTCTATTGGTTGGTCAGCTTGGCGATGTTGGTTTGCTTCATCCTCGTAGTTGTAAAGATGTTCCAGAACGGGGCCACCGCGCTGGGCATTATTACGATTATTTGCATCTTTTGCGGCATCGGTTCACTCATCGCGTTGATCGCCGGGTGGATCAAGGCCGATCAGTGGAGGATCAGGAATCTGATGCTCGCCTATACTGGCGTGCTCATCCTTTACATTATTCTATTTGCGGTGAACTACTCCGCAATCATGGCTCAATTCCAGGCCGCCGGACACTAAGGCGACGGCTATTCGCCGGCGGGCGCGGCGCCGGAGTCTCTCCTCTCATTTGCAACGCCGCGCTTGCCGGGACGAACCGGAGGCCGACGTCTGACGGCCGGCGCATTTGGATCACGCGGCTGCCAGCTCGGCCGGTATTGCTCCAGGTAGCCGAGAATGTCCCATTCATCCGGCAGGTTCTCGTAACCGAAGGAAACCAGCTCGTTGATCGCTTGCTCGTTGGTCCAGCCGTCGTGCTCCATGCGCCAGACGGCACAGTAGGCGCCCGTGCGGTGGACGCCGGCGAAGCAGTGGATCAGGACAGGATAGTTTCGGGCGTCCTTCATCAGTTCCAGGAATTGATGAATTCCTTCCTCCGCGGGGGTCGAGCCGTCCGGCGCCCACCAGTCGCGCGGCGAGATGCGGACGTACTGAATGTCCTCCTTGGTGCAATACTCCTCTTCCTTCCGGTCCGGCGGCCCTTCCTTGCCGGGGTGGGCGTCACGCAGCGTCACGACGGTCTTGATGCCGTAGTCGTGAATGATGCGTTTCAGCCCGTCCAACGGCAATTGCGCGCTGCGATAGAGTAGGCCTTCCTGCACGATGTGAAAGTTGCGGAGCTGCGTGTTGCGATGCCAGGCGTAGGTCCAGGGCGCCGCGACGAGCAGCGCGCAGAGGAAGAAACCGAACGTGTACTGAAGCGTGCGCGGCATGGGAAGCCTCCGTGCTTCGGGCGCCGATATGGCCGGAATTTCGGAACGCGAGTTTAGCGGGTATGCGAAAAAAGCGGAAGGCGGGTTCTAGGGTTAGGCACCGCATCCTGGCGAAGAATGTTGCGATGCCGTCACACACGCGCCGCGGGTTCCGGCAGATGCAGCAGCCAAAGGCCGGCGCGGCGCACGCGGCGGCTGAGGCGCGCCAGCCAATCGGTCTCCGCGACAATCGGCAGCGGCTGGCGGTCGGACAGGTTGGGTCGAAAGGCGAGCAGCAAGAGGAGCGGCAGATACCAAAGCACGTATGCTCCGCCTTGATTGGCGT
This sequence comes from Gemmataceae bacterium, assembly GCA_041499805.1. GTDB lineage: Bacteria > Planctomycetota > Planctomycetia > Gemmatales > Gemmataceae > JBGQKZ01. Next base: position 75,077 of record JBGQKZ010000013.1, on the reverse strand, counting down.
ACCAGAACTGAACGCCGACCAGCACGGCAACGGTTAGCGCGAGCAGATGCGCCAGGTTCTTCGGCTTCGGCCAAAAGAGCGTCGCCCCGACCATTACGACGAAGGCGACGAAGACCGGCAGCCGATAGGCCCAGGCCCACGCCATGCTCGTCCAGAAACCTTCGGTACGCGGCTCCATCCACGGCTGCCAATCCGCAAGCGACATGATCGCCCGCCAACTCTCCGGCAGCGAGCCGCTCCACCAGAGAAGCAGGCTGATGCCGCCGAGACACACCCCCGCGGTGACAAAGAAAGCGCCGAGGAAGCGGCCGACGCCGCGGCCGCGATAGAAGCTGAGCCAAAGCGGCAACAGAAGTACGGGAAAATAGACCGTTCCGGTGGCCAGACCGAGCAGCAGGCCGGAGATCGTCGGCATCCGATACGCCGCGATGGCCCACACCAGCAAGGCGCCCGGCAGCGCGTGGTGCCACTGGCCGATGTTGAGGGCGGTATGCGGCAGCAGCAGATAAACGTAGGGCAAGAGCAGATAACACGTGGCGGCGGCGACGCCGATGTGCGTGTCCTGAAAATGCCGCCAGCCGACGATCACCAAACCGATCACTATCGCCAGATGGCAAAAGATCGCCAGGCCGCGCTCGACCCAGACGCGGATTTCCTCGCTGTTGACGACACGCGGCGCTTGTTGCAACACGCGCTCGCCCTGGCCTTGGACGGTGTCAATCAGCGTCGGTTTCTGTTGGCTTTCGTCTTCGGTATGTTCGTTCGGCTGGCGCACGGCGACCGTGACGAGGCTGACAAAGAGCGCGCCGCCAAGCCAGCCGAGGCCTGAGAGGTTCAGGTTCGGAGCGATGGCCGGCCGGCGCACGAGGGCAAGATCCCAAAAGCAGCGCACGAGCAAGTAGAGCGAGCCGCCGAACAGCCAGAGGTAGCCCAACCACGGCGTCGTGCGCGCCGACGAGCGCGCCTCGAGAATCAAAAGCAATCCCGGCACCAGGAAGAACAGTGAAAGCACATCCCAGTTGCGCACGCTCAGCAGGCGGGAGAATTTGACGAACAGCGCCATCGCCAGCAGCCACGAAAAGTAGAACCACGTCGTGGCGTTCGGCAAATTGAAATCGAGAAACACCGCTCCCGGCCCGTTCATGGCAACGCCCCGGACATCCCGCGAGTTCTTGGCGGGCAAGGACTTAGTAATAGCAATTCATTCTATCGAAGGACGCGGAATCGTCGCGTCGGAGAGTTTGCGATGGGATAGCGTACCGCGAAGGTCTTCGCGATAAAAGCGCAAAATCGTCACAAAAGGCAACTTCGTCCTCATGCGAGTCCGGCATGCGCGTCCGATTGGCAACACCTCGGCGAATCGTCGTGCCAAATCATGGAACGCCCAAATCGAACCGGCTTGGTTCAATCGCGGGCGCCATTTTTTACGCGCCGATCCGCACGTGGAACCTACCGCCTGCACCCTGAATCTCGCACGCATGAAATATGCCTATTTTCTGCGGTCCGCAGCGCATTCCTGCCACTCCGACCCCCCATACACGCTGGCTGTTTTCGCCGAAAACGGCGGCTGGATTATGAGTTATGGCGAATGCCTTTTTCTCATTCCTGCCACCTGTGGCAGAAAACCAACTTAACGTGCTGCTGTGAACGCACTTACGCTCTGTTGCAACGGCGCGACACGGTGAGCGCTAATAGGTCGCGCGACCGCCGCTGATGTCGTAGCACTGCCCGGTCGTAAAGCTCGCGTCGCTGCTGGCGAGATAGTGGACAAGCGCGGCGACCTCTTCGGGGCGGCCGACACGGCCCATCGGGATCTTTGACACCATGTACTCCACCGTGCTCGGCGCGATGCCGTCGAGGATCGGCGTCGCGATGACGGCCGGGCTCACCGCGTTGATGGTGATGTCCCCCTGCCCCGCCGTTTCCTTGGCGAGCGATTTCGTGAGACAGATCAAACCGGCTTTGCTCACGGAATACGGGCCGAGCGTGGGGTTGCCTTCCTTGCCGGCGATGGAGGCGATGTTCACGATGCGGCCGTAGCGGCGTTGCAGCATCCCCGGCAGCACGGCCTTGCAGAGCAGAAACGGACCGACGAGGTTGACGGCGAGCACCTGTTCAAACTCGGCACGCGACAGCTCCCAGTTGCGCGCCGACCGGCCCGCGATGCCCGCGTTGTTGACGAGAATCGCGAGCGCGCCGAAGCGGCCTTCGACCGTGGCGACCGCGCGGGTGACGTCCGCTTCGCTGGTCACGTCGCCCGTGACGGCGATTCCCTTGATCTCGGCGGCGATTGTATCCGCCGGCGTCGGCTCGCGGTCGAGGATCGCCACACGGGCGCCCGCCGCCGCGAGCCGCCGAGCAATGGCGGCGCCGATGCCCTGGCCGCCCCCGGTGACGAGGGCGACTTTGTCGTCCAGACGGAAGAACGAGGATGGGTCACTCATGTCGCGGATCGCTTCTGCACCGGCGCGGAGGGGATTGTACGGGGGACGAGAGCCGTGTCCATCGTTCCTTCGCATAACGCCTCGCAGGCCAATTGCGTGCGCGGCCGCGGCGGCGCGGCTTTTCCCTTGGTTGCGGTTCGGCGGGCTGATAGACTCCTAAACGGTGAAGTCCGCATTATTCATTCGTTACTTTCCGCAGCGGCGGCCGGCGCGGCCCATTGGAGGAATCTTGCATGCGCGAGTCCATTTCAACCAAAGAAAACTCCGGGCCGATCCCGATCGCGTGCGAGCCGAGTGCGGCGCGGCGGGAGGCGCCGGTGGTGCGCGGCCGTGAGTGTCAGCTCGGCGTGCGCTACTATCGGCGGATGCGGTTGCAGCGGATTTACAGACTCGTCGTCGAGGGACCCAGGGAAGGTTCCGGGCACGCCGGCCTGCTCGTGGTTCGTCCCTTGGTCCCCGGAGCGGCGGTGACGCCGGCCGAGCAGGAATTGGACGCGACGCACGCCGGCGCCCGCGCCGAGTTCGCGGTGACGCCGTTGGCCCGCGGCCGCTTGCGCGCCGCCCAGGTCGAGGTCCGCAGCCACGGGCGGTTGGTGCAAACGATTCCGCTGTCCATGCGTGCCACGACGCAACGTCTCACGTGGCTGTTGCTCGCCCTGACCATCTTGGTACCGCTTTTTCTGCTAAACGCAACCAAGTACCACAAGCTTTCCGGCACGAAGTTTCTCGACACGCCGAAAATTGAGCCGGCGAAGGGCGGTCCGGCCCCAGCGCCGGACCCCGCACTCCTGCTCCGGCCGCCGGATCAGCCGGGGAACAACGAGGAGCAGCAGGCGGACGACCCGAAGAAGGATGAGAACAAGAAGGACAGCGACAAGAAGAACGACGCCGACGCTAAGAAAGATGTGGATAAGAAGGACACGGACAAAAAGAATGGTCCGGACGCGAAAAAAGACACCGATAAGAAAGAGAGCGACACCAAGCCCGACGCGGCGAAAAAAAGCGACCCCCCAAAGCCGGCCGGTGCCGCGAAGGACGGCAATCCGCCCGGCGGTCCGCCGCCGGGGGGACGCAACGGCGGTCGGCGCGGAGGCGCCGGCGGCGCGCCGGGGCTGCCCGGTCCCCCGCCGCTGCCACGTCCACCCGCGACAATTCTTGCACCGCCCGTGCCGGTCGCCATGACGCCGGGCGAGGTTTTGGAACGCGAGATCAAGGCGGCGGTGCCCAACGTGCCGCGCGATTTCATTCCCGATGAGAAGCGCGACGCGTGGATGGCCAGGATTGATAACTTCTCGCTGACCGACTCGGTCGCGGAAGGGCTCAATTCCACCTACCAATTTGCGATCGTGATGGAGGAGGATCGAAAACTAAGCTTTTTCGTGGGTTTGGTTCTCTTCGTCCTGACGCTGATCTCGTGGATCGTGCATTCGAGCCGGCGCGCCTATCGCCGTGGACAACCGCTGCTCGTGCCGGCTGTCGAACCGGTGCGGGGATTCGATGCGCCGAGCCCCCGGCGGGAGCCGCCCATTGCGTTGAAACCAATGGATTGATCTTCCGGTGAGTGGTGATTGGTACGGTTCACCACTCACTACTCGCTACTCACCACTCACCACCCAACATGCCCGTCGCGTTGTCGTGTTCCTGTGGCGCACGTTTTGACGTCGAGGATTCGTTCGCCGGTCAGGAGCTTTTGTGTCCGCAGTGCCAGAACCCGCTGCCGGTGCCGGCGCATCTGCGCAGGGCCGCGCGGACGAGCGGTTACGCGATCGCCAGCGTCATCCTGGCGCTGGTCGGGGCGTTTACGCTGATAGGCACGCTCGTGGCCGTGTTGTGCGGCCTGGGAGCGCTCGTCAGCATCCGCCGGCGGAAGGACGAGCTGGCGGGGCGCGGCCTGGCCCTGTTCGGCATCGTCGCGGGCACGCTTCTCACCGGCCTGACTGTGTTCGCCCTCAGCGGCGTGGAAGTTTTCGGCTTCATGGACGACGTACGCGCCCGCTTGCAAGCCGATTACGTGGACCGGAGCGGGCCGCTGGAAATCTCGCGCCCCACGGACGGATTCGTCATCACCCGGCCGTCGTACCTGTGGGGGCTTGCCGGCGCGAGTCTCCGGCAAAAGAGCGGCGGGTCCTCGTTCTTCCTTCTCGCCGATCCCAGCCGTGGGGCCTTCATCGACGTGCAACCGGCCCGGCCGGGCGCGCAGAGTTGGCAAGCCTATCAAGATGGCGTGATCGACGCGTATGCCCATAGTCGAACCGGCTTGCGCGTGCGCGATCGCCGGCGTTTGCCGGCCGCGGGCAACGTTGAAGCGAACGAAGTGCAGATCGAATACACGACGCACGGCGGTTCGTTCACTCACCTCGTGCGTTTTTACCGCGTCGGGCCGCGCGGCGCCGCGTTCGTGGTGACCGGCTGGGCGCCGCTGCGCCGCTTTCCGCGGGTGGAGGCCGACATTCGTAAGGGACTCGATAGCTTTCGCATCCTCGGAAACTGACGGAGACGCTGGGAGCCAGAACCTTGGCACAGTGCGATTTTCATCCCGACCGTCCGGGCGTCGGCATCTGCATGCGTTGCCGAACGCCGATTTGCGCGGCGTGCTGCACGCGCGTATTCGGCATCAATCATTGCCACGCGTGTCTCAAGGCGTTGGCGCAGCGGCGTGATCCGGAACGACGCCGCGCGGCAGAGGCGGCGAAAGCGGTACTGCTGTTGGGTCTCGTGTTTTTGCTGTTCACCGGGGCGTTTTGGCTGATCGAAGGTCGGTTTGCGCCCTGAACTTTAGTGTGAGTGACGCGCCGTCATGGCCATGAACGCCCAACTCGATATTCGACCCCGAACCGCGGGTGAAATTCTCGACGACGCCTGGCGTTTCGTGCGCGCGGAGCCGTTGCCGTTGCTCTTCTTCTCGGCGCTCTTCGCGGTCCCCGCGTTCGCCGTCGTGCTGCTGCTTTTGATTCTTCCGACGCCGGCGGACGAACTTCAGCAATGGCGGCTGCCCGCGCTGGCCGCGCTGTTGCTGCCGTTGACCGGCCTCGGTTCCGGGGCGTCTCAAGAATACTTGAAGCAGCGCGCCGAGGGCCAACGCGCACCGCTCGGCGTTTGCTTGCGCGCGGCCTTGCGTCGCGGGCTCTCTCATGTAACCGCGCGTGCGCTCGGGCTCGCCGGCGTGACACTCGGCGGACTTCTGTTGATCTTGCCCGGAGCGGCTCTTGGCGTGGCGAATGCGCTGGCCCATCCCCTCATCGCAGCCGGCAAAGGCAGCCTGTCGGAATCGCACCGCTTTGCCGGGCGGCAGTTCGCCAAGTTTGTCGCACTGGCCGCTGGCCGTTTCTTCGTTTGGCTCTTCGTCGCCGCCAACCTGCACGCCTTGCTGCACGCCTTTTTGTGGATCGCCGGCGATCTGGCGGGGCTGGATACGGCGTTCCTGGAACACGTTGCCTCGCTGCGCAATCCTGTCTATCTGGTGAGCCTGGTCCTGTTCGCATGGCTGTTGACGGCGCCGTTCGTCGAAGCCGTCAACTTTTTTCTCTACCTCGATTGCCGCGTGCGGTGGGAAGGGTTCGATTTGGCGGATCGCATCGAACGCCAGTTTCCGGCGCCCGGGAAAGCTCGGGCGGGCGCCGCGGCCGTCCTCCTCGCGGCGTGGTGCTTCCTCTCGGGAAACGCGACGGCGGCGGATCAGCGTCTGGTCGCCGTCCAGCAAGCCCGAACGGCTCTGGCGCGGATCACCGACGAGGTCAAGCAGGCTGACCCGTATCCCGGCGGCGCGCAGTGGTTGCCCGGATTGAAGCGAATCGTTCAATCCTTGGATAACGAAGTCGGCGGACCGGACAACAGTTTCCGCTGGTTCGTTCGCGCCATCGACGGATTCGACGCCCGGCCGCAGGAAGCGGCGGTCGACGTGTTGACGAATCTCGATAGTTGGCTCGCGTTACTGGAAGAAAGCCTGACCCCTGAATCGAACGATGCCGCTGCCGGAGCGCGGTCCAAGAGCGACGTCAAGTCGCTGCTGCCGGATGAGGCCGAAGGCGACGGCGTCGGGAAACCCAAAAAGGAAAAGAAAGAACCGGAACACGACGTGCAACGCGAGGAACCGCAGCACGAAGCGCGCGGGCGGGGAAATGCCGGCTTCGTCGGTCCCAACATCGGCGGCCTCGCCCAACTCGGCTGGATCATCCTCGCCGCGATCGGCGGCGTGGTGCTCGCGCTGGCGGCGGTGCTTCTCTGGCAACACCGCGGCTCGTGGAAACGGAAGGCGGCGCCCGTGCAGACCGGCGCGGTGGCGGCGACCGTGGAGGATCTGCTGGGGCAAGCCGAGTTGAGCGCCCCTGCCCTCCTCTGGCAGCAGGCCGACGAACTTGCGCGACAAGGGCGATTCCTCGACGCCGTCCGCTCCCTCTACCTCGCGGTGCTCGCCCTGCTGCACCGCTCGAACCTGATTCGCTATGAACGAACGCGGACGAACGGCGAATACGTGCGTCAGCTCCGCGGCAAGGGAAACCCCACGCTCGTCGATCCGTTCCGCCGGTTGACGCGCGTCTTCGAGCTGAAATGGTACGGCGAGCGCGGCGCGGCCGCCGCCGACTTCGATCATTGCCGCGGTATGGCTGAGGAGATCAAGCACCAGGGGTTAGGGGTTAGGGATTAGGGATTAGGGCCAATCCCAACCCCAATCCCTAATCCCTAATCCCTAATCCCTAACCCCTACCACCTCATGCGTCGCTGGCTCGTCTTCCTTCTGGTCCTCGTTCTCCTCGGCGGTTTTCTCGCCGTGGCCGGGTTTGCTTTGTATCAGCGGGCCGGCGCCGGGAAGGGGCTGCCCGCGTATTCCGTTTACTCGGAGGAAAGCGACGGGTTGGCGGGCGCGGCGGTATTCGTGAGCCGGCTCGGCTGGCGGCCCGTCGCCGTCACGCGTCCGGCGCCGATCCAGGACTCCGCACGTCCCCGGCTGCTCATCCTCGCGGAGCCGGCCGACGCAGGCGTGCTCGCCGGCTTCCATGACGCTGTCTCCGATGCCGAGGCGGACTTGCTGCTTCGTTGGGTGAGCGCGGGGAACACTCTTTTGCTTGCCGGCCGGCACAATACCGCCGTTCACCGTGCCCTTGATGCGTTGATCGACACCGATGAGGGCTTCGAGGACAAGACGCACGGCGTCGATGTTGGCGACGCCGGCCGCTACACCGCCGACATCGACGCGCTCGTCGTGGAAGGGGATGACGCGCTGCACAGCGACCGCGGGCTGCCGTTGTGGTATGTCAACGGCCGGGCGGCGGCGACGATCATACGCCACGGCAAGGGGCGGGTGTTCGTCGTGGCCGATCCGTCGCTGTTGACCCGCCGTGGCCTGCGCCGCGCGGACAACTGCTTGTTCCTGTATCATGTCGTGGCCCAGCACGCGCGCGACGGGCGGGTGTATTTCGACGAGTTTCACCACGGTTTTCGGACCGGCGGCGGCTTCTGGGATTACCTCCGCTTCCATCAGCAGCACTGGGCGCTGGTTGGCGTGTTCATCGTCTTCGCGGTCGCGGTGTGGGGCATGGCCGTGCGGCTTGGGCCCGCCGTCGCCACGCCGCCGGCAACGCAGGCCGACGCCGTGGACTACGCCTCCGCCGTCGCCCGCATTTATCAGCGTGCCGGCGTCCGCACACCGCTGGCGAAAAGCCTGACGCGCAGCTTCTTCGGCGGGTTGACCAAGTTTCTGCGGTTGCGACGCTCGGCTCTGCCGGCGGAGATTCTCGCCGCCTGGCGTCAGCGCCACCCGCGAGCGTCGGCGGACCGGCTGAAGGAACTCCTCTCCGGCGCGATGGAGCTTCGCAAGGCCGCCGTCCCCGATCGTCGGTTGTTAGGCTGGACCCAGGCGATGGATCAGTTTCAACAAGAAATGATGAAACGGTAGCAGGTCGGAGAGCATCGTGCGGATACGACTTATCCGCCGCAGACGACTCATACGAAATAGAGCCGACCTCTGAAGCGAGGTGTCGCGTGCAGGATCAAGTCGCCGAAACAACGTTCGTCCCGGATTTTGTCGAGCGGCTGTTGGATCGGGCGGAGCGCGTCGTTGTCGGCCAACGGGAGAATCTGGAGCTGGTGCTGCTCGCTCTAATCTGCGGCGGTCACGTGCTGCTCGAAGGCGTGCCGGGAGTCGCGAAGACCCTGATGGCGCGGACGCTCGCTCGGATTTTGCGGCTCGATTGCAAGCGCGTGCAGTTTACGCCCGACTTGATGCCGTCGGACATCCTCGGCACCAACGTCTTCAATCTGCAATCGAGCCAATTCGAGTTCCGGGCTGGGCCGGTGTTCACGGACTTGCTCGTCGCCGACGAAATCAACCGCACGCCGCCGAAGACGCAGTCGGCACTTCTTGAAGTGATGGAGGAACGCACCGTCACGATCGACGGCATGGCCCGCCCTCTGTCGGAGCTATTTACCGTGCTGGCGACGCAGAACCCGATCGAATACGAAGGAACGTATCGCTTGCCGGAGGCACAGCTTGACCGCTTTCTGTTGAAGCTGGAAATCAGTTATCCGCCGCCGGAGGTCGAAGATCAGATTCTCAATCTCTATCAGGGCCGCGGCGGACTTGGCCATCCCTTGGAGATGTTGAATAAACCCCCGACAAGCGACGGGCAGCCGACCGGCGACGGCTGGACCGCGAGTCGCGAGGAGGTTCTCCGCGCCCGCCAGGCGACGGCGACGGTGGCGGCCCAGCCGGAGCTTTGTGCCTACATCGGCAAGATTGTGCGGCAGACGCGCGAGATTGACACGGTGCTCATGGGCGCGTCCTCGCGTGCGGCGGTGCATCTGCTGCAAGCCGCGAAGGTGTCCGCCTTGATGAACGGTCGGCCGTTCGTCAGCCCCGACGACGTCAAGCGCGTTTGCCGCCCGGTGCTGCGGCATCGCATCACGCTTCAGCCGGACGCCTACGTCGAGGGTTTCACGTCGGATGACGTGTTGAACACCGTGTTGGAACGCGTTGAGGTGCCGCGCTAGCCAGCGATCGCCGTCTTGCGCTACGGGTTATGGAGTCAGAAATGACCGCCGCGGATCTAAGGGACATCTTCCTGTCTAATGCATACAAGCGAGACTTGCAGGACATCAGCTCCTACCTGGCGAGCATCATGCAGGAACGGCCGATTGTCCATTGCCTCGCGAAGCACCTGTGGAAAGCTGGACGCGCCTTTCAACTGGAAGCGAAGCACACCGACCTCGTCGTCGAAGGGACGCATATTGAATTCAAGTTCAATTATGACACCGTCATGCGGAAATTGATGGCTGAATCGGCGAAGCACGGACAAATGCAGCCTCAGCGAATGGTCGGCGAGAAAATGCCGTGGAGCGCTGGGCCTAGGATTCGAAGGGATATTCTCGGCAAGAAGCCTGACATCTTTGTCTGGACAATCTGCTCGCGAGATTTGAGCGGAGTTGCAGAGGAGCAATGCGTGCGCATCTGCTGGTCGAAAGAGCAGCGCAAATTCAACCAAAAGTATCCTTACCCCGATTCAGGCCGGGCCTGTCTCGATGTGGTCGATTCGTTCCTGGAAGAATTGCAGACAGTTCCGCCGTCTACAATCCTAAAGGCCGAAATCGTCGCACGCGGTGACTTCCCTTCGACCTATCACTTCAGGATCTGGGATTTATCAAGCGGAAAGCAAACGCAGAGCTAAACGCATGGTCCCAAGCCGTCTTAGCGTGCTTCTGTTTGCACTCGGCCTCCTTGCCGTTCCGGCGGCGGTCTATTTCCCTATCGCGTATCTGTTTCTGTTTGCCTACGACGGCGCTCTGTTGCTCGCGGTGCTGCTCGACGCGCTACTGGCCCGTCGTTGGAATGGGGCACGAGCGCTCGGCGTGCGGCGGGATCGGCCGGCGCGGTTGTCGCTGGGAGCACAGAATGACGTCGCATTAGTGATCGAGAACATCTCGCCGCGAACGCTGCGTCTTCGCTTGCGCGACGAGCCGCCGCCGTTGTTTCGGGCAGAGCCGGCGGAATTGGAAGCGACCGTGCCGCCACACCGCTGGCAACGGCTCGAATACAAGCTGCTGCCGACGGAGCGCGGCAACTTCAACTTCGGCAACATCCACCTTCGTTGCCGCGGTCCCCTCGGCCTCGCCTGGGTCGATCGCCACAACGTGGCCGGCGAGGCGGTGCAGGTTTATCCAAATCTGCTCGAAGTGCGGCATTACGAGTCGCTCATGCGCAGCACGCTGGTGCGGACCGGCGGGCAGCGGACAAAGCGGCTCATTGGGGCGAGCCGTGAATTCAGCCATTTCCGCGACTACAACCCGGACGACGATTACAAGGCCGTCAACTGGAAAGCGACCGCCCGTCGCGGCAAGCCGATTACCGCGATCTTCGAGAGCGAACACAGTCAGGACATCATTTTCTGCCTCGACATCGGCCGCATGATGGCCGCTCGCGTCGGCAAGTTGACGAAGCTCGATCACGCGATCAACGCGGTGCTGATGTTGGCACACGTCAGTCAACGGTTTCAGGACAATCTCGGACTGCTTGTTTTTTCGCACAAGGTACACCGCTGGCTGCCGCCGGCCAAGGGACGGGCACAGCACGCCCATTTCTTGCAGGCGCTTTACAGCGTGAAGCCGGAGTTGTGTTACGTCAATTATCGCGAGGCGTTTCAGTATTTGATCGGGCAGCACCCGAAGCGGGCGTTGACGATGGTGTTCACGGATTTGCTCGACACCGTCGTCTCGGCGGAGTACCGCGACGCGGCCCGGTTATTGAAACGATTCCACTGGCCGCTCACGCTCGCCGTGGCCGACGTGCCGTTGCAGAACCTTGCCGCCCGGACGCCGGACAGCACCGAACAGATGTACGACATTCTTGTGGCGCGCGATCTGTTGCAATCCCGCGCGGAATTGCTCGGCAGCCTGGAGCGTGAAGGCGTCATGGTGCTCGACACGGCGCCCGAGCGGCTCACCGTGGACGCGGTGAACCGGTATCTGGAACTGAAAACCGGGGTGCGGAGCTAAACGGATTGCAGATTGCAGATTTTAGATTGCAGATTTCAAGCAATCTGCATTCTGCAATCTGCAATGGACGTGAATCTGGAACTGAAAATCGGGGTGCGGAGCTAAACGGATTGCAATCTGCAATCTAAAATCTGCAATCTGCAATGGACCTGACTTCATTCATCCAGCAACGTCGTCCCGACTGGCGTCGGCTTGAGGATCTCCTCCGCCGCGTCGAGGGGAGCGGCTTGCGCGCGCTGGATAATGCGGAAGCGGTCGAGTTCGGACGACTTTACCGTCGTTCCGCGTCGGATTTGAATCAGGCGCAAACGTTCGTCAGCGGCGACTCGACGGTCGCCTATCTCAACGACCTTGTGGCCCGGTCGTATCTCGTCATCTACGGCCGCAGCAAGACCGACGTGCGTGCCCTGCTCCGGCATCTCTTCTGGGGCTATCCCGCGGTGTTTCGGCGTTACAGCCGGCATGTGCTGCTGGCGGTCGCGATCTTCCTGGCGGGGGCGGTGTTCGGCTACGTCGCCCTGTATTTCGATTCCGATGTGGCCAAGGCGTTCTTGCTGCCGAACACCGCGTCGATGATCCGGCCCGGCGAGGAAGAAGACGCCGATCTGACGCCGCCGATGTCGAGCGGGCAGATTGGCCTGATGACGAGTTTTTACTTCGCGAACAACACCAGCGTCTGCCTGATCACGTTCGCCCTCGGTATGACGTTCGGTGTCGGCACGGCGTACCTGCTGTTCACCAACGGCATTCTGCTCGGCGGACTCGCGGTGATTTTCGTCCGGGCGGGGCAGTTCACGTCATTCTGTGCGGAAGTGCTGCCGCACGGCATGGTGGAGATACCGGCCGTTTTCATCAGCGGCGGCGCCGGCTTTCTTCTCGCCCAAGGGATGTTGCGGGCGCGGCCGTGGCCGCGCTTGCAGGAGCTCGCGCGGACGGGCAAGGAGGCTTTGCTGCTCGTTTCCGGCTGCGTACCGCTGCTCGCCGCCGCCGCGATCTTGGAAGCGGGCGTCGCACGCGCGCCGCAAGGCTTTCTCACCAATGCATTCAAGCTTGCCGTCGCGGCCGTGGTTGCGCTGCTGTTCGCCACATACGTCCTGCTGCTCGGCTGGCGAAAACCAGGTCAACAAAAGGGGACGGGACTTCTCGAATCACAGGCCCCATCCTCGTTTGTTGACTCGGGGAGTGTGGAGGCGGCCGATGCTCCTGCATGAAGTCGTAACCTCCGAAAAGGTGCCGTTCACCTACCGCGTCGCCGGGCTCGGGTCGCGGTTTCTCGCGTGGTTGCTGGACATCGGCATTGTCCTTCTTCTTTTGGTCGTAGCGGTGTTGCTCGGCACACCGCTCGACATCGCCCGCGAAGGCGTGGGAACCGCGGTGGTATTCGCGCTCATGTTCGTCGTTCTCTGGGGCTACTTTCTGCTGTTCGAATGGCTTTGGTCGGGGCAGACGTTGGGCAAACGGATCATGGGAATCCGGGTGATTCATCTTCGCGGCACAAGCCCGTCGTTTTTCCAGTCGGCGGCGCGAAATCTCCTGCGCGTGGCGGATGGCTTGCCGACGCTGCTCGTTCCGCACGTGCAGATCCTCTACGGCCTGGGTTTCGCCGTTGCGGCCAGCAACCGCGAAGGCCGGCGGCTGGGCGATCTCGCGGCGGGCACGTTGGTTGTCCACGTTGAAGGTGACAAACGCCCGATTCGTACGCTGCCCGACGTGACGAAGGAGCCGCCGCCCGGACGGGAGACGCTGGTTCGCCAGCGGCTCGGCCAACTCAGCCGCGAACAGAAACAGACCATCATTGATCTTTGTCTGCGACGCGATCAGCTACGCATTAGCGAACGGGCCCGATTGTTCGAGCGGATTTCGCGCTTTTGTCAGCAGCGGCTCGATCTCGCGCCGGAAGAATGCCAGAGCGATGAACGCTTTGTTCTCAAACTCGCGGGCATCCTGACGACGGACGCGCGTTGATGGCATCGGCTGCGTTGCCACGGACCATGATTGAGATAACCTGCAAGAAATGCGGCGAACGCCACGAACGGCCCGACCAAGAGGCCGGCACGCTGATTTTCTGCGAGTGCGGTCAGGCGAATCGTGTCCCGTGGCCCGCCGCCGTGGCGCCGGAAACCTTCGTCCCCGTGGCTTACCCGATCGCGCCGCCCGCGGAAGAGTCGCCGTGGGCCGAGGCGACGTCGGATCGACCGACGCGCCGTGCGTCCACGCAACGCGATCCGGTCTATTGCTTCAACCATCAGGATATATTGGTCGGGGACAAATGTTCCGCGTGCGGCCTCGGTTTCTGCGATCAATGCATCGTGCGGCTGCACAAACAGGTCTTGTGCGGACCGTGCAAAAACCTGCGTGTGCGCAACCTTTTGAAACCGGGTCAAAGTTCCGCCAAGGCGTTGATCTCACTTGTGCTCGGCCTCGTCGGCGGGTTGATCGGTTTTTGTGCGGGCCTGGCGCCGACGACGACGCCGGGCAACCCCGAACAAGGAATTCTCTTTCCGGTGCTGGGGTCGCTGTTGCCCGGCGCGGCGTTGCTCTTGGGTTGTGTCGCCCTGCGCGATATCGAAGAGAAGCCGCGGCTCGGCGGACGGGCGGTCGCGATGACCGGCGTCGTCACGGGGCTCGTCGGTGTGCTGTGGTGTGTGCGCATGTTGGGAGCGGCGATTCTTCATCAGAAGTAACGAAGTCCGAGCAGGCACGGCCTTCGGCCGGGACGGTTCCTTCATGGCGCGCTGTCCGACCTGTCGCAAATCGCTGGGGTCCGATCCGGGAAGCAACGGCGCCCGCTGTCCGCGCTGCCGCGAGCCGCTGTATGAGTCGCCCGAGCGCCAAGGCCGGCAGCCGGAGCCGACCGGACACTTATGCGCAATACATCCCGCGGTCGTCGCGGTCGGACACTGCCAGCGCTGCGGCAACTACTTTTGTCGCGTCTGCCGCACGAAGTGGCGCGACCGTGCGGTGTGCGTGACGTGCATTGACCGCGCGTTGGAGCTGCGGGATCAGTCGTCGCCGGAAGCGCGCGATCATCGCCGTCAGGCAATTCTCGGGCTTGTTCTGGGCGTGACGCCGTGGGCGCTCTGTCTGCTGGGCTTCACGCTGGTGTTCGTCGGCGTCGCGAGCGGCGCGAACGAGGCGTTGCTCGGCTTGGCGGTCATGGCCGTGGTGTTCAGCGTCGTCCCGGCGGCGCTGGGCCTGGGTCAAGCCGCCGCCGCGATCCGGGTACGCGGCGAGCAGATGATTATCGCCACGCTTGGGCTGGTTCTTTCGTCCTTGTTCCTCGGCGCCGGCATCGGCTTCTTCACGTTCCTGTTGATGCGGCGGTGACCGCTTTCCCGTCATATAGACGGACCTTCGCTATAATTCCAGCAACGAACGGGGACCCGCGGCGCGCTTCGGATGAAGATTGCAACCCTGACTGTCGTCGGCGTCGGTTTGATTGGCGGCTCCATCGGGCTGGCCGCGCGAAAACGCGGCATCGCCGAGCGCATCCTTGGGGTCGGCCGCAACAAAACGACGTTGGAGCGCGCTCAGTCCCTGGGCGCCATCGACGCCGGTGTCGGCGATCTTAACGAGGCGGTGCATCAAGCCGATGTCGCCGTCTTCTGCACTCCCGTGGATCGGATTGCGGAACAGATTCTTGCCAGTGCGCCCGGCTGCCGACCGGGAACATTGCTCACCGATGCGGGAAGCACGAAAGGCCGCATCGTGGCCGCCGTCGAGGATCGGCTTCCCGCCGGCGTGTCCTATGTGGGTTCCCACCCGCTCGCTGGCTCGGAAAAACGCGGTCCGGAGAACGCCGACGCCGACCTGCTTCAAGATCGACTCGTCGTCATCACGCGCACTCCGCGAACGGATGTTGCGGCCCTGGAGCGAATCGCTGCGTTCTGGAAGTCGCTCGGCGCTCGCGTGTGCGTCATGGCCCCGGACGAGCACGACGCCGCCTTGGCGTTGACGAGTCATTTGCCGCACCTGGCGGCGGCCGCCCTTGCGGGCATTCTTTCGCCGCACTTGCACGCGCTGACCGCCACCGGCTTCCGCGATACGACCCGTGTCGCGGCCGGCGATCCCGAATTGTGGTCCGCCATCTTTTCGCAAAACCGGCCGGCGTTGCTCGAAATGCTCGGGCTGCTGGAAACCCGTCTGACGGAATTCAAGAACGCTCTCCTCGAAGAGGGCGAAAAAACCATCCGCGCTTTGCTCGACCAAGCCAAGAGGAACCGCGATGCTCTGGGAAGTTGAAATCACACCGAAGGGCCACGACGCCGAACGCGACCGCGTCATCGAGGAGTTCAACCTGCTGACGCACACGCACGACGGCGAACGGTGGGTCGCGGCGACGTCGCGCGGCTACCTGCTCGACGGCGAATTCGACCGCGCCCAGGCCGAACGCTTGGTGAGCGAATTGCTCGTCGATCCGCTCGTGGAGTCCGGCCGGCTCGGCCCGCTGAATGAGTCGGCTCGACAACCGCTCGCCACGGTGCTCCTGAAACCGGGCGTGATGGACCCGGCGGCCCAAAGCGTGGTCGAAACCGCGCGCGACTTCCGTCTTGCCGTCGCCGATGTACGGACCTTTCGACGCTACTACGGAGCCCGAAGCGTAAGCGAGGCTTCGCGCGCTCAGAAGCAGACGCTCTTTTTCAAGGTGCTCGCCAACGACGCCATTGAGCAGATCGTCGAAGGCCCACTTGCGGAAGGGCATTTGTCACTTGGAAAGGCATACTTCTTTCGTCTAATCACCGTGCCGCTGCGCGCGCAGAACGACGCTGGTCTTGCAATACTGAGCCGCGAGGGCCAACTCGCGTTGAATCTCGCCGAAATGAAGGCGATTCAAGAGCATTTCTTAGCCGCCGGCCGCGACCCAACCGACGTCGAGTTGGAGACGCTGGCCCAGACGTGGTCGGAACATTGCTCCCACAAAACGCTCAAGGGTCAGATCGACTTCGACGGCCGCCGTATCGACAACTTGCTGAAAGAAACGATTTTTGGCGCAACACAAGAAATCCGCCGCCGCCTGGGACCTGACGATTGGTGCGTCAGCGTCTTCGAGGACAACGCCGGTGTCGTGAAGTTCGACGACCGTTTCCATGTCTGCTTCAAAGTGGAAACGCACAATCACCCGTCGGCCATCGAACCCTACGGCGGCGCGAACACCGGTCTCGGCGGCGTCATCCGCGACCCGCTTGGCACGGGGCTGGGGGCCAAGCCGGTTTGCAATACCGATGTCTTCTGTTTTGCTCCGCCCGACACGCCGCCGGAGTCGCTGCCGCCCGGCGTCTTGCATCCGCGGAAGGTGATGAAGGGCGTCGTCGCCGGCGTCCGCGATTACGGCAATCGCATGGGCATCCCCACGGTCAACGGCGCGGTATTGTTCGACGACCGTTATCTGGCCAATCCGCTCGTCTTTTGCGGCACCGTCGGGTTGATCCCTGTGGACCGCGTGCAGAAAGCGGCGCAGCCGGGCGATCTGATTGTCACCGTCGGCGGCCGCACCGGCCGCGACGGCATTCACGGCGCGACGTTTTCCTCCATCGAGTTGACGGCGGAATCCGACAAAGTCAGCGGCGGCGCCGTCCAGATCGGCAATGCGATCACCGAGAAGAAGCTGCTCGACGTGATTCTGCAAGGGCGCGACCGCGGCCTCTACCACGCCATCACCGATTGCGGCGCCGGCGGCTTCAGCTCCGCCGTCGGCGAGATGGGCGAGAAACTCGGCGCAGCGGTTCATCTCGATCAAGCGCCCCTCAAATACGAGGGTTTGTCGTACACCGAAATCTGGATTTCGGAGTCGCAAGAGCGCATGATTCTCGCCGTCCCGCCGGGAAACTGGCGTGTGTTGCAAGCGTTGTGCGACAGCGAGGACGTGGAAGCGACCGTGATCGGACAGTTTGAATCGACCGGCCGGTTGCGGCTGTTCTACGCCGAGAATCAAGTCGCCGATCTCGACATGCACTTCTTGCACGACGGCCGCCCCCCGGTCGTGCGCCAGGCGAGGATCGAGGATCGAGGATCGAGACTCGAGAATGGCGGGCCTTCGGCGAGCCCCAATTCTCCATCGTCCATCCTCGATTCGCTGTTGAAGATCCTCTCCTCCTACAACGTGTGCAGCAAAGAATGGATCATCCGCCAGTACGACCACGAGGTGCAAGGCGGCAGCGTCATCAAGCCGCTGGTCGGCGTGAAAAATGACGGCCCGAGCGACGCGGCAGTAATTACGCCCGTGCTCGGTTCCTACGTCGGCCTGGCGATCGGCTGCGGCATCAACCCGAACTACGGCGACCTCGACCCGTACTGGATGGCGGCCGCCGCGGTTGATGAGGCGGTTCGCAACGTGGTCGCGGTCGGCGCCGATCCAAGCCGTATCGCACTGCTCGATAACTTCTGCTGGGGCAACACCGACCGACCCGAAGTGCTCGGCTCGCTGGTCCGCGCGGCGGAAGCGTGCCGCGACGTCGCGCTCGCCTACAACATGCCGTTCATTAGCGGCAAGGACAGCCTCAATAACGAGTATCATTCGCACGATCGCCATATCGTGATTCCGCCGACGCTGCTCATCAGCGCAATCGGTCGCGTCCCGGATGTGCGCCGCTGCGTCACGATGGATTTGAAGACGCCGGGGAATCTGCTTTTTCTCGTCGGCGTGACCAAGTGCGAAATGGGCGGTTCCCATTACCACCGGATCAACGGGACCGCAGGGGGCGACGTGCCGCAAGTCGATCTGAAATTGGCGCCGCGCATCTTCCGCGCGCTTCACGCTGCTGTCACGCACGGCCACGTGCGTGCCTGTCACGACCTGAGCGAAGGCGGCCTGGCCGTGGCCCTCGCGGAGATGGCGTTCGCCGGCGGAATCGGCGCCGACGTGACGCAAGCGAGCGACGGGCGTTTGTCCGACGAGGCCGCCTTGTTTTCCGAATCAACGACCCGATTCGTCGTCGAAGTCCCGCGCGCCAACGAGCAAGCCCTTCTCGCAACTCTGGCGGGCACGCCGGTGCAGCGCCTCGGCGAAACCGTGAAAGAGCCACGCCTGCGCATCGCCGGGGCGAACGGCGAATGGATCGTGTGGGCGTCACTGGCCGACTTGAAGGAAGCGTGGCAGAAGCCGTTGCGGTGGTGAGGGGAGGAGAAGGTGTCAGAGAGCGGGACAGGTTAGTGACACGTTTTTTCTCGCCATGTGCCCAGTTTTTTTTCGTTCATCCATTGTCTTCAGTGTCTCTGACTCAGTTTCCCTTCTTGACGGGCCACTATGATCGCTCAAGAACCTTCTGTGCTGTCACGACATCCGTCACCAAGTGCGTCCAGACCCGCAGATCCGTTTCTTCCAACAGGCATCTCAAAGCGGGCGCCTTTGACACTTTGGACCGGCTTGCCGGGCCGCATACAAGGACCACGTGCCTGTTTGGCGTTTGTGCCATTTTCACGAAATCGGCCAATTCGAAAACCGTCACGGCTCGGATTCCACTGTCCACCATGATGGCCCCCTTGCGCGAGAAAGGCCGAAATTGTACGTCTCCCATCCAGCCTGCTTTCTGTAATCTTTTGAGTCCTTTTGGGTCATACGTCATGAACATGTTGAGCAGCCCAGTCTCATCGTCTGCGCTTGCCATCGAGGTGATAACTAACTCGACATCCTTGGCCGCCTGAAAGGACTCGCGGACGCCGGGAATGGTCTTGACCCGTTCATAGCCGGCCCAGGGCACGACGGCCTCCGCGAAGAGACCCACGTACTGCACGTCAACACACGCCTCATTGAAGAAGCTAAAAAACGCCACCGGTGCCAAAAGGGGATCCTTGACCAAGAAACCGGACGACAGGGCGTGCAACGTGAGTTTCGGAACATCAGACTCGGTGCGCAAGCGGTAGCCCAACCGCCTAGCCGCGATCATTGTGGTGTAGCCAGCGCCAAATCCGACATGAACAGGCTCTGCATTGTCCTTTTGTCCCGCGCGCAACTGCTTTATCAATGACAGTGCCAGGTCAGCTGCGGCCTCGGCGACACGTTCGAGCGCCGCGTCCCCCTTGACATTAAGCACGTGAATATTCTCCGCGGGGACACCGTATCGGTCGTGGAAACGCTGTGCGAGGAGCCGATGCGTGGGAGCGTGAAATTGTAGGTAGCCCAGTCGGAATGCCTCCCGTAGAAGAGGATATACCTGTTCTCGAGACAAGGAGATGTCGCGTTTCTGGATTGCTTCCGCAATCATATCGGCCGAGCGCCCGCCGATGAATCGCTCACAGATTTCAAAAAGAGCTTCGGAACGCTCGTCAGGCGACAATTGAGATAGTGTGCGCATGAGGTCGGCTTTCCTAAATCAGGGTGAAGCACGGGTCGATCCGATCAAATGAAGAGCGAACGATGCAAGGGTTTACACAATTGTGGCGATCACCGCAAGACTGTATGCGGCCGGCATCAATTCATGCCGAAGTAGGCGATTCGTCAGAACATGGCGGTAGCTACGTCACATTAGGATAACTGTAATGGCAACGTACAGTAGTCTACGTGTGGCTTTATGAAGGGCCAGGCGTGACAGATTAACCAACCGCGTTACACTGTCATGTGCGTCATAATGCAGCTTTATTCCATCGCGCGAATCCCGCATTCCATCCTTGACACAGTGATCCGACACCATTAGACTCGCGTGCATCGTAGAGCGTGCGTGACAAAGCGTAAGACGTGGGTGCGAGTTTCATCGTGGAGAAGTTGCTGTCCCCTTTTTTGGAGGTGCTTCGATGGGCCGATTCATGTTCGTGAGCATCCTGACGCTCGCCTTCGGCTGTGCGGAGGCGAAAATCGATGTGGGTGCACTCGATCAAAAAGACCCGCCAGCTGCGAAAGACCTAATGGTGCCAGAATCCGACGACGGTGTCACCAAAGTCTCGCTCCGGGCTACCATAACGGGCACATTCAAGAGGACGGATTCGCGTAAGGTGTGGATCTTAGTAAACCCGCTGACCAATGCGACGACCAAGAATACCTGGTGGGTTCAAGAAGCGGTGGCGCGTGGAATGACCACGTTCAGCGGCTCCGCTCAGTTTGGCGAGGTGGGCCAGGGAGAGGGCGAGTTCTTTGCAATTCTTGTACTGGCGACCGACAAGGATTTCACGGTGGGAGAACAGCTGAATGGCGTACCAATGCAGGGCAAAGCGGCGCTCTCGAAATTAAAAATCGTTAAGCGCAGCAAGTGATTCGCTGCTCACTAGCCCCTCTGCGGCAGCTGGCCTGGGCGCAGCCGCCGCGCAGCGGCCACCCGCTACATCTTGTGACGAAGTTGTGTTTTCCCTTTTCTCCTCTCTCGAACAGGGGTCGAGCCATGCACAGTAGAGTTGGCATCTTAGAAGTCCTTCGCCTCGGGCGCCGCTCATGCCACGCCCACCGGCGCGCGCAGGTCATGGTTGAACAACTCGAGCGCCGAACAGTCCCAGCTGCAGTCCGCATTACCGGGATTCCCCAGTATGGCGTTGACGGGTTTATCACGGGAAGTGTTACGGGCGTCGATTTTGCGTCGTACCGCATCGCTCCCTACATCCAGATTGAAGGGGTTGGCTGGTGGACGAAACCAACATTCTCAAATCCAACCGTTCCGATCAATTCGGACGGCACGTTTGTCGCTGATGTTGCGACAGGCGGCATCGACAGTCGCGCCACAATCTTCTATGCGGCACTCATTCCCGCAGGCGTGACACCACCTCAGGCGGCAGGAGCCGGACGTATTCCAGCTAGTCTTGCGCCTGTCGCAAGTGACAGCGTCGAACGCTTTGGACGCACGATCCAATTTGCCGGCTTGAATTGGGGCGTCAAGGAGGCTCCTGTGGGCGTTGGTCCAGGAGGCAACCACTTCTCGAACGATCCCAGCGACGTCTTCGTAGACGCCGTCGGACTTCACCTCACCCTTAGAGCGTTCGGAAACAATGAAGAAAACGCCCTATTTTTCAGGCTTCCGCCTCATTGTTTCCGAACGCTCTTAGCTTCCACAACGGCACCTGGTGGTCAACCGAAGTAGTACTACTCGACCAACTCGGCTACGGTACCTACTCCTTCCAGACAAATAGCGACGTGAGCGCGCTCGATGCCAACGTCACACTTGGAGCGTTCACGTGGGATCCGTATGGGGATGACCCGTCGGGGGCAGATCCACACCGAGAGATTGACTTTGAGGATGGCCGATGGGGTAACGCAAGTGATCCCACCAATGCACAGATGGTCGTCCAACCGTATAGCGTCGCTGAAAACTTGCGACGCTACACGATCCCGGATCTCGGCGGTAACCCGGCTCTCACCCGATTCTTCCGGTGGGAACAAGATCACATTCAGTTTGTGGCGTTGCAAGGACACCACAGTCCGTCCAATTACCCCCCAGAAAGCGTCATTGACCAGTATCTTTATCTCCATGATCCGGAACGTGGACATTACGTTCCAACTGAAGGACGAGAGAGTTTCCGTTTTAATCTGTGGCTGAACAACGGTGCGACCGCGCCATCAGACGGTCAGTCCGCACAGGTCGTGATTACGAACTTCACGTTTATCCCCCCAGTCGTGGTGAACCCGGACAGCGCCTCGACCAACGAGAACACGCCGGTTACGGTCAGCCTGCTCGCCAACGACTCCGATTCGGACGGCGACCCGCTGAGCGTGAGTGCGACCACCCAGGGCGCCCACGGCAGCGTAGTGATCAACGCCGACAACACCGTGACGTATACGCCGACCCTCGCTACTTTCCACGGGACGGACACCTTCACCTACACCGCCAAGGACGCGGCCGGCAACAGCGCCAACGCTACCGTGACCATTACCGTAACCGACAACTCGACGGTCACCGCCAGCCCGGACAGCGCCTCGACCAACGAGAACACGCCGGTTACGGTCAGCCTGCTCGCCAACGACTCCGATTCGGACGGCGACCCGCTGACGGTCAGTGGCATCACCCAAGGTGCGCACGGCGCAGTTGCCAACAACGGCACCAAGGTGACCTATACGCCGAGCGCCAGCTTCCACGGCACGGACAGCTTCATCTACACGGCCCGTGACGGCGCTGGCAACAGCGCCTCTGCCACGGTGAGCATCATCGTCAACCAATCCCCGAATCAACTCTTCGTTTTGAAACTCTACAGGGACCTCCTGGGCAGAGAGGCCGATTCCAGCGGTTTCGCTTTCTGGACTAGTTACCTCGACCAAAGCGGTACGCGGAAGCAAATGATTGGCGCCTTTCAAACGACAGCCGAATCCCGCAACATGGAGGTCAATGCTGTCTACAACTCAATCCTGCACCGCGACGCCGACGACGGCGGCAGGACCTTTTTCGCGAACTTTCTCCAAAGGGGCGGCACCGTCGAGCAGGTCGAGAGGGCGCTTGCCGGTTCGGATGAGTACTTCCAGAAACGCGGCGGAGGCACCAACAACGGCTTCCTTGATGCCTTGTATCAAGACCTGTTCAATCGCACTTCCGACGCTGACGGGCGGAACTACTGGGGTGGCTTGCTCCAAGCAAGCATCCTAAACCGCGCACAGGTTGCAAGCATGATCGTGAGCAGTTCCGAAGCCTTCAAGTTCCGCGTCTCGGCCACCTACGAGAAGTACTTGTCGCGTCCTGCGGATTCGGACGGCCGTGATTTCTGGGCGGGGCTTGTGCAGCAAGGAATCTTGCGCGACGCGCAGCTAGTGGCGATTCTCTGCGCCACTGATGAGTATTTCGCGCGGGCGTGACACGAACTCAAGGGTTCGGGCAAGATGGTCAGATGGATAGCAGCTAAATGACTGTGCGCGATTCAGCTGCGCACTTGGTTGCGCGGGGATAGCCGACGCCGCGGTGCTTGAACAAACCGGCGCTGCCGAATCGCGCACGGTCATTTGGTGGGACTGACTGAGGGAACGGCACGATTAAAGAGGGGACGGAGCGAACAAAGCGGACGCGGATCAATTCAGCGTGGTAGTCATCCCTCTGTCTTCAGCGCGCCGGCTTCGGCTCTTTTTGCCGACCGATCCTTCACGGGCGCAGCAACCCTTCCAAACCGTGCCGCATTCACGTCAAACCCAACCCGCTTCCCGCTCGCACGGCGTGCGATCCGGCAATTTATCCCTGGATTTCGCGACAACTTTCTGTTGACAGAATTACGGTACATTAGTACACTTAAACGTGCGACGTGCCATCGCTTAGTTCGGTTACCGATCGAGGCGGCACGAACATGAAAAGGTCGAATAAACATCATTGCCGGGCGGATATTGCAAGTTGCAGAACTCATGTACGAAAACATCACCTATGGCGAATTGCCGGTCGAAAAACCGGCAGAAAGCGGCAATGCTCGCCAGCGGTCCCAGCGGCGGTTACGTCGCCGTCTGCTTGTGCTGTTTCTCCGCCTTTTGCCGCAGGTACGCGTAGATGAACTCGTCGATCTCGCCGTCGAGCACCTTTTGCACCTGCGACGATTCCACCGCGGTGCGCACATCTTTCACGAGCGTATAGGGCTGCATGACGTAGTTGCGAATCTGATAGCCCCACGCCACTTCGCCTTTTTCGTCGTAGAGCTTTTCGACCTCCGCCCGGCGTTTCTGCTCCTCGATGCGGTACAGCTTCGCCTTAAGCAGCGACAGGGCCATCGCGTCGTTTTTGTGCTGGCTGCGTTCGCTACGGCTCTCGGCGGCGATGCCGGTGGGCTTGTGGATGTAGCGGACGCCGCTTTCGGTCTTGTTCTGGTGTTGGCCGCCGGGACCGCCGCTGCGGAAGGTTTGCCGTTCCAGATCGTCGGGCCGGATGTCGATTTCGATCGTGCCCTCGATTTCCGGCATCACATCGACCGCCGCGAAGGACGTTTGCCGGCGAGCATTGGCGTCGAACGGGCTGATGCGCACGAGGCGATGGACGCCGGCTTCGCTTTGCAGATGGCCGTACGCATAGTCGCCGACGACGCGCAACGTCGCGCTGCGGATGCCGGCTTCTTCGTTGCGCAGCTCGTCCACCAGCTCGGCTTCGTAGCCGTGCCGCTCCGCCCAGCGCGAGTACAAACGCATGAGCATTTGCGCCCAATCGCACGCCTCGGTGCCGCCGGTGCCGGCTTGAATGCGCAGATAGGCGTTGCTGGCGTCTTGCGGGCCGCTGAGCATCGACCGCAACTCGAACTCGCCGAGGCGATGGTCGAGGGACCGCAGCTCGCGATCCAACTCCTCATCGACATCGGGATGCTCTTCCGAAAGCTCCGCCAGGGCGCGCAGGTCGCCAGTCGCCGTGTCGAGTTCCTCGAACGGCTTCAAAAGTCCGTTGAGCGGTTTGAGCTGGAGGATGGTTTGCTGGGCCTTGTCGGGATTGTCCCAGAAGTTCGGCTGGCCCATCTGCGCGTTGACTTGTTCGCGCTGCCGCAGTTTGCCGGCGATGTCAAAGACTGTCCCGGAGCTGCTGGAGGCGGTTCACCACTTCATCGGTTCGGCGGCGCAGATCGGCGTTCATCGCATTTCCTCATGGGCGGGAAAAAGCTTCTGCGTGCAACATAGCAAAACGTGCGGATTGAAACAATTCGGGTTGAAGAGTTGCCCTGAAGAGTTGCCCTCTCGCTCCGCGAGAGGAATCGCCTCTCGCGGAGCGAGAGCGCTACACTGGGGCGCGTTGACCGCATGCGGCGGTGAACCTATAGTGAGCCCATCGGCCTGCCCGTCCAGGGATATGTTCATGGCACGTCGCGGTCGCTGTCGCTGTGGCTTAATCCTCACGTTTCAGCAGGGACCTCACGGTTACAAAGTGCGCTGTCCGGGCTGCAAGGCGGTGGTGCGCTTGAGCGTGGACGAGTCGGCCCCCGCGCCGGCCGGCATCATGGCGTTCTGCGTCTGCGGCCAGATGGTGGAATTGGACGGGCCCAACCCCGCGGTTTGCCCACACTGCGGCAGCCTCGTTCTTCCCCAGAAGGGGGCGGCGGCGCGGCTGCCGGACGAGGAAGAATTCGCGGAGACTGAAATGATGGACGCGCTCGACGCGGAATGGCTGCGCAATCTCAAACAGGGACCGAAACCATGAGCCGACTCGCCGGCAAAACGGCGTTGGTGACGGGAGGCGGCAGCGGCATCGGGCTGGCTGTGGCGCGGGAATTCTTGAAGGAAGGCGCACGGGTCGCGATCAGCGGCCGCGACGCCGGCAAGCTACGCCGCGCCGCCGACGGATTGCAGGCCGGCGAACGGCTCTTCACCGCCGCGGCCGACGTCGCGGACGCCGCTCAGGTGCAAGACCTGGTGCAGCGCGTCACGAAGCACTTCGGCCGCATCGACATTCTCGTCAACAACGCCGGCTTGAACATCAAGCAGCGCGGCATTCGCGAGCTGACCCCGGAAACGTGGCAGCGCTTGGTGCGGACCAACCTCGACGGCGCGTTCCACTGCATCCACGCCGTCTTGCCGCAAATGCTGGAGCGGCACGACGGCCTGATCATCAACATCAGCTCGACGGCGGGGAAACGGGCCCATCCGCTGAGCGGCCCCGGCTACGCGGCCGCCAAGTTCGGCATGAGCGCCCTCGGCCTGTGCGTCGCGGAGGAAGTGCGGCAGAGCGGCGTGCGCGTGTCCAATATCTATCCGGGTGAAGTGGACACGCCGATCTTGAACAACCGGCCTG
The DNA here is from genome assembly GCA_041499805.1 of Gemmataceae bacterium. Taxonomy (GTDB): domain Bacteria; phylum Planctomycetota; class Planctomycetia; order Gemmatales; family Gemmataceae; genus JBGQKZ01. Next base: position 49,063 of record JBGQKZ010000013.1, on the reverse strand, counting down.
CGCCACTCACAGAGGAACACCGGGCGAGTATTCTTCAGCCGGAAGAGGTCGCGGCGGCAGCGCTCTTCGTCGCCACGTTGCCGCCGCGCGCGTCGGTGCCGGAACTGGTGATTAAGCCGACGGTGCAGATGTATTTATGAGTGGTCAGCAGTCAGTGGTCAGCAGTCAGTTGTCAGCGGAAAAGAAGAAAGCCCACGGGCGCAACCCGTGGGCTTCATCATTTTTCTACGACTGACGACTGACGACTGACCACTCATTTACTCTCCGCCACCTCCATCACGATGCACGACACGTTGTCGCGCGAGCCCGAGTCGAGCGCGAGTTGGCCGAGGCCGTCGGCGCATTCTTGTACGTCGGCGTGGCTCTGCAGGAATTGCGAAAGCTTGTCATCCGGCACGACGCCGCTCAGGCCGTCGGTGCAGAGCAGCAGGCGGTCGGCGGCTTGAACCTGGATCACTTTTACGTCGGGATTGTCGCCGACTTCTTTGGTGCCGAGGTATTTCCAGAGCACGTTGCGAAAACGGTGTTCGCGGGCCTCGGCGGCGGAGATCGTCTTGGCTTCGACAAGCGCCTGGGCGAGGGAGTGATCGACCGTGAGTTGTTCGATCTTGGTGGCGCGAAGCAGATAGGCCCGGCTGTCGCCCACCCCCGCGATGTAGATGTTGGTGCTCCCCGTCCGCCACAGCGCCATGACGAGCGTCGTCCCCATGTTCTTGAGGTCACGGTCGAGTGCGGCCATCGCCATGATTTCTTCGTTTGCCTGCACGACCGACTTGCGGATGATCGCCTTGTTGTCGTCCACGGTCAGCGCGCCGGTCATGCGTTTTTTGAGTTCGCGCGGAATGACTTCGATGGCCCGCTTGCTGGCGATTTCCCCCGCCGCCTGCCCGCCCATGCCGTCGGCGACCAGGCACATGGTCATGTCGGGAAACTGCTTGACGTCGATGGAATCTTCGTTGTTCTCGCGGTAGTTGCCGAGCAGCGTACACTTGCCGATGTTCAAGGCCAGGGCCATAGGGACCTCGTGATCTGCGTCCGCCCGACATGCCGCCCGGTCGCGCTGCGGAAAGACCGACGGCGTGCAATTCGCTCCTTGAAGCTACCCCACAGGCCGGGAAGAGGCAAGCTCAGGGCCGGGCGGCGGACTGGAATGTCAGTCAGAGTAAATACTAACGTCTGCGGGCCGTGAAGCAAGAGTGTAGGAATGCCGAATTTCGAATGCCGAATTCCGGTTCAATACCGAATGACCGAATGCCGAATGCCGAATGCCGAATCAATGCCGAATGACCAAAGGCCGATTGGCCCCGCGCTGGGATTGGGCTTTGTCATTCGTAATTTGGGAATTGATTCGGCATTCGTCATTCGGCATTCGTCATTCACCACGTTCTTGACCGCTTTTGCCGCGCGAATCTATAATGCGCCGCGGGCCTGTTCTCCCGGAACTGCTTCCGCGTGCCAACTTCGCTGAGCCTTGAGAAAGTGAGGCCGCCGTGCCGTGTCACATGGAGTTGAAGCGCATCATCATCAGCGAAGTACACGACCAGCAAGTCATCATGCTGAAAGAAGTGGACGGCGACCGCAGCTTTCCCATTGTCATCGGCATCTTCGAGGCGACCAGCATCGACCGCCGCGTGAAGGGCATGCCGTCGCCCCGGCCGCTGACGCACGATCTCGTCGCCAGCGTTATCGAAAACATGGGCGGCGAGTTGCGCGACGTGTACATCAGCGAGTTGAAAGATCACACCTACTTCGCCAAGCTGCGCATCCGCTTGAACGGCGAAATGGTCGACGTGGACAGCCGGCCGAGCGACGCCATCGCCCTCGCGGTAACCGCAAAGGTGCCGATCTACGTCGCCGAGGACGTACTGGAAGAAGTGTGCGGCGAGCAAAACACGTAGAATAAACCTCCGCAGGTTCCGCATCACGAGCACGATCTGGAAACGCACTCAGGGCGATTTGCGCATGATCCTTACCAAAACAAAACCGAAGATCGGCCCCCAGCATCACGGGCGCAAAATGTCCCTGAAGGCATTCGAGTTCGCGAAGGTCGAGGATGGTTACCTCTATGAACTCGCTAGGGGGTATATCGTCGTGTCGGAAGTTGCCAGTTTTCCCCATATGCGCCGTGTTGGCCTGATTCGTCGGCACTTGGATTACTATGCTGTCATGAATCCCGGCCGGGTTTACGAGATATGCGGCACGATGGAATGCAAGCTGCCTATTCCAGTGTGGGAAAGCGAGCGTCACCCGGACATCGCTGTCTATCTCACTGCGCCGAAGGGGCCGAAAGACCGAACCCTTTGGCGCAGGTGGATCCCTGACCTCACGATCGAAGTCGTTTCCGAAAGCTCCCGCGATCGCGACTACACGCAAAAACGAGACGAATACTGGACGCTCGGCGTAAAGGAATACTGGATTGTGGACGCTAAGCTTCAGCAAGTTCTGATTCTGAGACGTGGCCGCGCGGAGTGGATCGAAAAGACGCTCGGACCCGCGGATGTTTGCGTAACCAAGTTGCTGCCGGGCTTCAAGTTGCCGTGCCGGGAAATCTTCGCGGCGGCCGCAGAGGAACAGGACGCGTAGTTCTCCGGTCTGGTTGCTTCGACCTTCAAAACTGCTCTGGCATCCCGCCCGCAATTCCCGCTATAGATTACCGCGAAGCCACGATGCCGGAAGGCGGTGTTCGCTTCCCTGCCGCACTCACCTTGTCTTGCCCGCCTTGCCAGGACTGGCCCCGGATCAGAGACCGGAAGAGGAACGGAAGCCGCCATGTCCATTGCGCAGACTGCTCGCATTCACCCGACGGCCGTGATCGCCCCCGAAGCCGAACTGGCGAACGACGTGGAGATCGGACCCTACGCGGTGATCGAGGGACGAGTCAGGATCGGCCCGGGCTGCGTGCTCCGGCCGTATGTCCACCTGTGCGGCCCGCTGACGATGGGCGCCGGGAATTCCGTTTACTCCGGCGCCGTCCTCGGCGAGCGACCGCAGCACTTGCGCTACAACAATGAGGACACGACGCTGGATATCGGCGACCACAACATTTTTCGCGAACACGTCACCGTTCACCGGGGCACGGCGCAGAGCGGCACGACGAAAATCGGCAGCCACAACTTCTTCATGGCCGGCAGCCACATCGCCCATGATTGCGTCGTTGGCAATCGCTGCATCCTGGCCAACGGCGCGTTGGTCGCCGGCCATTGCGTGCTGGAAGACAACGCCTATTTGTCGGGCAATGCGGCGATCCATCAGTTTGTGCGTGTCGGCCGACTCGCCCTGGTCGGCGGCTTGTCGGCGTCCACGATGGATGTGCCGCCGTTCGTTATCACACAAGGATTCAACTGCGCGGTCGCCGCCAACGTCATTGGCATGAGACGGGCGGGCATGGCCACGGCCCAAATCAACGCGGTACGGCGGGCGTTTGAGATTCTTTTCCGTTCCGGGCTCGCATTCCCGGGTGCAGCGTCGCAGGTTGAGCAGGAAGTGGGACACGTCGATGCCGTGCAGGAAATGTTAGCGTTCATCCGGAACGCCTCGTCCCGTGGCGTGAATTTGCGGACGTCGCATGCCCGCCAGGAAGCGGCCTAAAAGCTCTTACCTCGCGCTTTCAGCTGTCCCGTGGTGCAGGCGTCCCGCCTGTGTCGCAGAGGCCAAAACGTAAACAATCGCCCCGCCGCCCTCTTGCCACCCTTCTCCCGGATTGAAATAATATCTCCTTCGCATGGAAAACCACCCAGAGGCCTCCGCGACCCGGCGGGTCGCCGAGGCCGCTGACTTTTTGCCTTGTCGTCGGGAGAGTAAGTCATGGCGGAGACTGTCGTTCTGGCCACCCAGCCGCGCGACTCGCGCGGTACCCACAAGGCGCGGCAGCTGCGCAAGAAGGGATTGGTGCCCGCGGTGGTCTACGGCCACAAGCAAGAAACGCTCTCCGTCGCCGTCTCGGCGGAAGAGCTGACCAAGGCCGTGCGCCACGGCGTCCGCGTGCTCGACCTGCAAACCAACGGCGCCGTCGAGAAGGCCCTCATCCGCGAGCTGCAATACGATCATCTCGGCAAGGAATTGCTGCACGTTGATTTTGCCCGTGTCTCCGCGGATGAACGTGTCCACGTGTCGGTCAAAGTCGAGCTGCGCGGCGTCGCCCCCGGCGTCACGCACGGCGGCGCCCTCGACCAGCCGCTGCACGTTTTGCCGATCGAGTGCCTCGCGATCAGCATCCCCGATTCCATCCGCGTAAACGTCGGCGAGCTGGTGATCGGCCAGGCGATTCATGTTCGCGACTTGGTCTTGCCGGAGGGCGTCAAGGCGCTGGCCGACCCTGATGCGATTGTCGTCCACGTGACCGTCAAGCAGGTGGAAGCCGAGCCGACCCCGGCGGCGCCCGCGGCCGAAGCGGCGGAACCCGAAGTCATCGGCCGCAAGCCGGAGGAGGGCGAGGAGGAGGAGGAGAAGAAGGAGAAGGAGAAGAAGTAACGGCGTTCGCGTGTCCCGTTTCCCGGTTCGCGGTAATCTGAAAGCGGCACGAGCGGTCAACGCACCGTGCGATTGGGGGAACGGGAACCATGAAAGTCGTTGTCGGTCTCGGCAACCCCGGCAGCCGCTACGCGGGTACGCGGCACAACGTCGGCTTCGCGGTGATCGACGTCCTCGCCAAAAGTCCGCGGGCCGGGCGTTTTCAGCACCGTTTCCAGGCGGAAACCGCGGAGCTGCTGGAAGACGACGCGAAGGTCTTGCTGGTGAAGCCCGAGACCTTCATGAACCTGAGCGGTCGCTCCGTTCGGCAGGTGGTGGATTTCTACCAAGTGCCGTTGCACGACTTGTTCGTCGTGTGCGATGACGTGAACCTGCCGCTCGGCAAATTGCGGGTGCGGGCGCGCGGCACGCACGGCGGGCACAACGGCCTGCGCGACATCCAGAATCACCTGGGGACGACCGATTATCCCCGCTTGCGCATCGGCGTGGACGCCGCGCGTGCGGACCTGGTGGATCATGTGCTCGGTCGCTTTCGCCCAGCCGAACAGACGGTCATGGACGATGCGATCCAACTTGCCGCCCAGGCGGTGGGCGTGTGGATCCACCGCGGCACGGCCGCCTGCATGAACCAGTACAACGCCCTCGGCAAGACAGACGATTGAATGTTTAGCGGCGGTTCGCAGAACCGCCCTGTCAACGCTAACGAACGAGTACGCCACGATGCCAGCCACTGTCTACGAATGCATGCTCCTGCTCGACCCGAACAAGGTTTCCGGCGATGTGCCCGCCGCGGCGCAGCTGCTGCACGGCATCTTCGAGCGCAATCAGGCCGAGGTGCTCGCCAGCCGGCCGTGGGACGAACGCCGCCTGTCTTACCCCATTAAGGGACACAAGAAGGGTCTTTATTACCTGACCTATTTCAAGACCGACGGCAAGAACGTCGTCAACATCGAGCGCGATTTCGCGCTGAGCGAGCTGATCGTGCGTTCGCTGATTCTCGCCATCGATCCGAAGCTCGAAGAGGTAATGCTGGCCCTGGCCCGCGACGAACACGCGATGGCCCTGCAGACGGTGACGAACGAAGGGGATGAAGGCGACGGCGGGGACGACGGCTACCGCCGCGGACGCCGCGGCGACGACGGAAAAAACTAGCTTCGAGGCCGAAATTGCACTTGCGGACGCCTACTGGCCATAAGTATACTTACCGGAGTTTGTTCGCGGTAGCTCCATAGACTTGCAACCAGCGGCGGGAGGCCCCCATGGCGAACCTCAACAAAGTGATGCTCATCGGCCGGTTGACGGGCGACCCAGAAATGAGAACGTTTGCGAATGGCGGCAAGGTGGCCAACATTCGATTTGCGGTCAACAATCGCAAGAAGAACACCGCGACCGGCGAATGGGAAGACGACCCGTGCTTCGTTGATGTGAAAGCCTTCAATCGTGGGGAACGCGGCAGGCAACTCGCCGACCTCTGCGAGCAGTACTTGCACAAAGGCCATCAAGCTTACATCGAAGGCCACTTGACGCTCGACCAATGGACCGGTCAAGACGGCCAAAAACAACAGCGTCTCCGTATCGTGATGGACGACCTCCAATTCCTTGAGCCGAAGCGTGACGGAAGCGGACCCAGTTCGCGGATGGCGCCGGCCCCGGCTCGAGCTGCTGCCTCCTCCGCGCCGACAGGAGGCTTCGAGGACGAAGGCGCCGGCGAGCCCGCACCGGCTGAGCCCGAACAGGAAATCCCGTTCTAAGACAGGATTGAATCATGCCAACGAAACAACGCAATCAGGTCCGCAAAGGCAGCCACGGCGGCATGCAGCTTGTCTTGACGGAAGACGTGCAGCACCTCGGCAAGCAAGGCGAGCTCGTCGAGGTAAAACCGGGCTACGGCCGCAACTATTTGCTGCCGAACGGCCTGGCCACGGCGCCGACGGAGCACAACCTGCGGCTGCTCGAAAAATACAAGGAACGCGTACACCAAGCCCGCGAGGCGAAGATCGCCGACTTGAAGGTTCTCGCCGAGCAAATCCAGCGGACCTCGATTCAGATCGACGCGCAGGCGACCGAGGAGGGACATCTCTACGGCTCCGTCGGCGCGCCCGAGATTTCGAAGGCGCTCAAGGCCAAGAACCTCAATGTGGACGCCGACATGGTTCGCCTGGAAGGCCCGATCAAGGAGCTGGCGCTGTATGCGGTGAAGCTGAATCTCGGCTTCGACATCGAGTCGGAGGTCAAGGTCCTCGTGGTGAAAGCCGCAGAGAAGAAGTAGACGCCCAACGCGATGCCGGACACCGACAGGGTCAGACTCCTCGCGGGGCTGACCCTTTTTTGTCCGCCGCGACGGAGCTTCCCATGTCCGCGCTGCAATTAAGCTCCGACAATAATAAGGGCCGGCGGATTCCGGAAGTCCTTCGTGATGAAAGGCTTGTGGATCATAACTTGGGATCGTTATGCGACCTTAATGATATTCATATGCGCAACTGTCGATTGCGAAACGCCTTACGTGTTGAGGCGTGTCTGCACAAAATCGATTTAACGGTAGTTATCGGTAGTTATCGGTAGTTATGGGTGGGTATCGCGGCCTCTCGGCACGCATGGAATAAGCGATTCGCGGAGGTTCGCCATGGCGCAAGAACCCGATCGTCTGCCGCCGCAAAGCCGTGATGCGGAGCGCAGCGTGCTGGGCAGCATGTTGCGCGACACACTCGTCATCAATGACATCATTCAGATCATTCAGCCGGACAGCTTCTATGCGGATGCACACGTCAAGATTTGCCAGGCGATTTACGACTTGAATCAGTCCGGTCATCCCGTTGACCTCGTGACGTTGGCCGAGCACCTGAAACAACAGAAGCAGATTGAGGATATCGGCGGTTACGCCTACTTGGGCGAATTGTGGGACGCCGCTCCGACGGCGGCCAACGCCGAGTATTACGCACGCATTGTGCGCGACAAATCCCTCGTGCGCAACCTGATCCACGCCAGCACGGAAATCCTGCGCGACGCCTACGAGCAGTCGCAGCCCGCGGACGAGATGCTGGGCGAAGCCGAGAAGAAAATCTTCGACATCGCGGAAAAGGGCGTCACCGGACAAACCTTCATTCTGAAGGATTTGGTGAACGAAGCCTTCGATCGCATCGACAAACGTTCGGCGAACAGCCACCTGAATTACAGCGGCATTTCGATCGGCTACCTCGATTTGAATGAAATAACCGCGGGGTTGCACAATTCCGAGCTGGTCATCATCGCCGCGCGTCCTTCGGTCGGCAAAACGGCCTTCGCGCTGAACATCGCGCGCCACATGATCGTCGATGAGCATTTGCCCGTCTTCTTCGTAAGCCTCGAACAATCGCGGCTGGAGCTAGCGGAGCGGCTTTTGTGCTGTCAGGCCCGCGTTGACAGCCATCGTTTGCGGAAGGGCCACCTCAGCGGCGAGGATATGGACAAGCTCATGGACGCGGGCGGCATTTTCAGGGACGCCAAGTTGTTCGTCGATGACACGCCCGGCCAGAACATGCTGCGCATCGCCGCCAACGCTCGCCGCTTGAAGATGCGGCACAAGATACGCGTCGTCTTCATCGACTATCTCCAGCTTATTGAGCCGGACAATCGGCGCGATAGCAGGCAGGAACAAGTAGCTGCGATCTCGCGGCGTCTCAAGTTCTTGGCGAAGGAGCTGGAGATTCCCGTCGTCGCGCTCGCGCAGGTTAACCGCAGCTCGGAGGACCGCCAGGATCACAAGCCGCGCCTTGCCGACCTTCGGGAATCCGGATCGATTGAGCAAGACGCCGACACCGTCATGATGCTGCACCGCCCCGAGTTATACGAACCGGGCCAGCACGAGGGGACGACGGAAGTCATCATCGCCAAGCAGCGCAACGGCCCCACGGGCGAGATCACGCTGACGTATCTGAAACAATTCATGCGCTTCGAGGACTACGCCGTCGGCAGCCCCTTCGACGGGTAACACTTCCGGGACTCGCGTTGTCCGTTTCCGCGACTCGCGGCTACAATTCAGCGCGACGTAAAGATTTCCGAGCGGGATGATTGCATGCGCGTGGGCATCGGGCACGACACGCACCGGCTGGCGGAGGGAAGGCCGTTGATCCTCGGCGGCGTCCGCGTGGAGCACCATCGCGGTCTACTCGGGCACAGTGACGCCGATATCGTACTGCACGCGGTTACCGACGCTCTCCTCGGCGCCGCCGGCCTCGGCGACATTGGCGATGCGTATCCTGACACGGAGGGTCGCTGGCGCGATTGCGCTTCCGACCTGTTCGTGAATGAAACGCTTGCCCGCTTGAACCAATCGGGCTGGCAGCCGGTCAACGTGGATGTGATCATCTTCGCCGAGGAGCCAAAACTGGGCCCGGTGAAGCAAGCCATCCGTCAGAACCTCGCCGATTTGCTCCGCCTGCCGCTGAACTCCGTGAATGTCAAAGCAAAGACCGGCGAGCGTGTCGGCCCTATCGGTCGCGCGGAAGCAATGAGCTGCCAGGCCGTGGTATTGATCGACCAGGTGCAGAGCTAAGAAGGACTCCCCATGCCGTTGCGCGTCTTCAATACGCTGACCAGAACCAAGGAAGAATTCAAGCCGCTCCAGCCCGGCAAAGTCGGCATGTACCTCTGCGGACCGACGGTCTACAAGCCGAGCCACGTCGGCCACATGGTCGGTCCCGTCATCTTCGACGCGGTGAAGCGTTATCTGACGTATCTCGGCTACGAAGTCCAGTGGATCGTCAACATCACCGACGTGGACGACAAGCTCATCGTCCGCGCGCGCGAACTCGGCACGACGGTCAAGGAGTTGGCGGAAAAGATGGCCGTCGACTATGTCGATTGCCTGAAGAAGTTGAACGTCCTCGGCATCGACCGCATGCCGAAGGCCACCGAACATATTCCAGAAATGATCGCGATGATGCAGGGCTTGGTCGCGAAAGGCTATGCCTACGCGGCCGGCGGCGACGTTTATTTCGACATCGCCAAGGACCCCGATTACGGCAAGCTGTGCAACCGCGATCCGGAGCAACTGGAAGCGGGCGCCCGCATCGAAGTCAGCGAGAAAAAGCGCAACCCCGGTGACTTCGCTCTGTGGAAAGGCTCGAAGCCCGGCGAGCCGGCATGGGAAAGCCCGTGGGGGCCGGGGCGGCCCGGCTGGCACATTGAGTGCTCCGCGATGAGCATGAAGTACCTCGGCAAAACGCTCGACATCCACGGCGGCGGGCTCGATTTACAGTTCCCGCACCATGAAAACGAGCTGGCACAGTCGGAGTCGTACACCGATCTACCGTTCGCCCGTTACTGGATGCACAACGGCCTGCTGAAAATGGGCCACGCGAAGATGGCCGGGTCGGTCGGCAACGTGGTCAACGTCGTCGATCTGTTGCAAAAGCACAGCCCGGAAACGGTGCGTTTTCTACTTCTTGCAACGCACTACCGCAGCCCGATCGAATGGACGGACGACCGCCTCGCGGAAGTGAAGCGGTCGCTGGAGAGTTTCCACCGTTTCTTTGAGCGCTACGAGCGCATTACAAGAGAGTCGTTTTTCGCCCAGAACGCGCCGACACGCCGGAACGATTTCGATACCGGCGGCAACGCATTTCTTGCTGAGGCCGCGCAATTGCGGCAGTCCTTTCTCAACTGCATGGACGATGACTTCAACACCGGCGGCGCCGTCGGCGCGCTCTACGAGTTGTTGACAGCGCTCAACCGCTATGCCGATGCGGAGGGACTGGAGGCTGGCAAGGCGGCGGAAGAATCGCTTTCGATCTTCCGTCGTGGAGTCATTGCCTTGCGCGAGCTAAGCCAGCTTCTCGGCTTGTACTGGGAAGCGCCGAAACAAATGACGGGCAGGAGCGATGAATTGGTGGGCGGTCTCGTTCAATTTCTAATTGAACTTCGTGCGGAAGCGCGGAAGGCGAAGAACTTTGCCCTCGGCGATCAGATTCGGAAGCGACTGGCGGAACTCGGCATCACGCTGGAAGACCGGCCGGGCGGCACGGGGTGGCGGCGCGCGTGAGCTTTCGACAGGGAGTCGCAATGACCGCCGCAGACGAGCAAAACCGGCCGCCGCGCATTCTCGGCGTCGATCCCGGCCTGCAAGTCACCGGGTATGCGGTCATCGAACAGGCGCCGCTCGCTCCCGTCCTTTGTGAGGCCGGCGTCATTCGCAGTGCGGAAGGCCGGTCCAAGCCCGACATGGCCCAGCGCCTCGCATCGCTATACACTAGTATAGATGAAGTCATCGAGATCTTTCAGCCGGGCGCCGTGGCGGTGGAGCAGCTTTATGCCCATTACAAACATCCGCGCACGGCGATCTTGATGGGACATGCGCGCGGTGTGATCTTGTTGGCGGCAGGGCGGCGCGGCCTGCCGCTCGTCAGTTACAACGCCACGCGGATTAAAAAGACGGTAACGGGGAACGGCCGGGCCAGCAAGGATCAGATTCAGCGAACGATCCAGCGCGAGTTCGGTCTGGCCAGCGTCCCAGAGCCGCCGGATGTCGCCGACGCGTTGGCCGTCGCGCTGTGCCACTATTACGCTCAAAAACTCCCCGTGTGAGGCAGGCATGATTACCCGGATCACAGGGGTGTTAAACCGCGTCCTTGATGAGGAACTGCGCTTGCAAGTCGGTCCGCTCGAGTATCAAGTGCTCGTGCCGGAGTTTGTCCGCCGCCAGCTTCAAGGCCACGCCGGCAGGGATGTGACACTGCACACGAATCAATATCTCGAAGGCAACCCGATGCAGGGCAAGGTTGTGCCACGACTCATCGGTTTCTTGAGCGAACCGGAGTTGGAGTTCTTCGAACTGTTCTGCACCGTGGATAAGGTGGGCGTTCGCAAGGCGATCAAGGCGCTGGTGCGACCCATCCGCGAGATGGCCGATGCGATCCAGCGACAGGACGCCAAATGGCTCACCACGCTTCCCGGCATTGGTCCGTCGACGGCGGAGCAAATCGTGGCCACGCTGCGCAAAAAGGTCACGAAGTTTGCGTTGCTGACGCCTGAGTCCGATGCCGTGGATGGCGCTCCGGCGCATCGCGGCGTGGTGTTGGACGGAAACATCGTTGAGGACGCCTATAACGCTCTCCTGAGCGTGGGGCATAGCAACATCGAGGCGCGGAACCGACTGGATAAGGTGCTGGCCACCGGCCGCTCGTTCCAATCCGCGGAGGAAATCCTGCTGGAAGCCTACAAACACGGCAATTGACCAAAGGCATCCATGGCACGTCAAGCAGTCGTCCAAGGCGAACAACCCGGTGAAGACCGTAACCGCGATGCGGCGCTGCGGCCGCGCTGGCTGCGCGAAGTCATCGGCCAGCAAGCGGTCGTCCAACGGCTCGGCATCGCCCTCAACGCCTGCCGCAAGTTAAAGGAGCCGATGTCGCATATCTTGTTCGACGGCCCCCCCGGCCTGGGCAAGACCACGTTCGCGACCGTTTTACCTCACGAGTTGGGAACGCGCATTCAAATGACGAGCGGTCCGGCGCTGAGCAAGCCGATGGACTTGATGCCGTTCTTGACGAACGCCGAGGAGGGTTCGTTCCTCTTCATCGACGAAATCCATCGGTTGCCGCGCGTCGTGGAAGAATTCATCTACCCGGCGATGGAAGACTTCCGCATCGACATCGTGCTGGGCGAAGGCATTAACGCACGCACGATCAGCATGCCGCTCAAGCGCTTCACGCTGATTGGAGCGACGACCCGCAGCGGGATGCTGTCCGGCCCGATGCGTGACCGCTTCAAGATGCACGAGCATCTCGAGTTCTATTCCGTCGAGGAGTTGGCCGAGATTGTGCGCATTAACTCCCGCAAGTTGAATACGGACATCGCGGACGACGCGGCTCTGGAATTGGCGCGTCGTAGCCGCGGCACGCCGCGTGTCGCCAACGCCCGTCTCTGGTGGACGCGGCACTACGCCACGAGCGAGGCCGACGGCCGGATCTCGCTCGAAATCGCCCAAGCGGCGTTGCAGATGGCCGAGGTGGACCGCGAGGGACTCGATAAGCAGGATCGGCGCTATCTCGAAACGCTCATCAATGTCTTCGAAGGCGGCCCGACGGGCGTGGAAGCATTGGCCGCCACGATGAACCTGCCGACGGATACGCTTAGCGACGAGATTGAGCCGTTCCTGCTGCGCGAGCAATTCATCATCCGCACTTCGCGGGGCCGTGTAGCTCTGCCGCGGGCGTACCAGCTGCTCGGCAAGACGGCGAAGCCGCGTGCGGAGGATGAGCCGCAGCGGTCCTTATTCGACAGTTAAGCGGCGGAATTCGTTACAGCTGGCAGGTGAACGATGTGTTTGCTTGCATGTCGCGTGCGCCGCCGCGGAATTCTGGGAAAAATTGCCCGAAATCTGCGGCCATTCGGACTTTCGGTCCGTATACTCACTCAAGCCCACACGCCCTTCTCGGTTTGCCGGCCATTGAGTAATGGTGGCCAGCGCCATCGGTTCGGTAGGAGCACGGACCCTGTGTTGTTGCAGGCGCCCCGACCGCTCTGCCGAGAGTTCACCCCTGACCCAGCACCAGAGACGAAACCGCATGGCACGCACGTTGAAGATTCTCTTTCGTCGCGACCCTTCCAGAGACCGCCAACGGGAACGCATCCACTACGAAGGCTATCGCATGTACTGGCCGGACGGCCGGGCGGTCGCCGTTGGCATGGACTCGTTTTGCCAGCACGGCCAGCGGCTTCTCAGCCTCGGCAAACACCTTGCCGGGCACCACGAGCGGCTGCTGGAGCTGATATGTTTTCCATTACAGAGTCGGGAAGACGACTTAGTGCGCATTCCGGGGCACCGCGTGCGCCGGTTCTACATTGAACGTCGCGGCCGCCATGGTCGAATCCACTTCCTCGACGGCACGCCGACCGACGCGGTTTTTGAAGTCGGCCGCGACGAGGCGCGGGTGCTGCACTGGCTCGGCCTGACGAGCTTGGGGGACGGCGAGCACCAGTGGTTCGATCTTGCCGCTCGGCCCGTCGAAGAAGTCTTCGCCGCACCGGAACTTCGCGTCCGCCAGCGCGAGGCGGTGGCGTAGTACCGATCGCTCAATGAGCACTTCGCGGCGGCTCGAAATCTCCGAGCCGCCGCTTTCATTTTCACATCGCTCCAGAGCCAGTCTTGATTCAAGATCCCGCCCGGCCTATGATTGTTATTTAGACAGTTGCCTAACAACTGGGCGGCCGGCGATGCGGATGAACGATGCGTTCAAGGCGTTGGCTGATCCAACTCGCCGGGAGATTCTGCGGCTTTTGCGGCGCGGCGAGATGACGGCGGGTGAGTTGGCGGAGCGTTTTGACATGACCAAGCCGTCTATGTCGCACCACTTCTCCGTGCTCAAGCAGGCGGACCTGGTCACGACCCGCCGGGACGGTCAGCAGATCTTCTATTCGCTCAATACGACGGTCGCGGAGGACTTACTGTCCATCATTTGGGACCTGTTCTCCAACCGTCAGTCGGCAAAGGAGCCGAGGTCATGACGCGCTGGCTGATCTTGTCGATCGTGCTGACGCTCGTCGCGGTCGCTGGCTCGTTCTATGTCTATTACGGCAAACAGGACGAATTGCCGGAGCAGGTACCGGTGCATTGGAACGCGCACGGCGCGGCCGACAAGTTCGTGACACGGGAAGACCTATTGCCGCACTTATTGATCGTTCCCGGCGCAATGGCCGTGTTCGTTCTGCTGACGCTCGTGCTGCCGTGGTTGTCCCCCAAACAATTCGAGGTTGACCGGTTTCGGAAGGTCTTCGACTACGTCATGGCGCTCGTGGTCGTCTTGATGGCCTACCTTCACTTCATCATTCTGTGGAGCAGTTTCCACCCCGACGACACGACGATGCTCAAGTGGTTCGTCGGCGGGATGTGCCTCTTCTTCGTGCTCATCGGCAACGTCTTGGGGCAGACAAAGCGTAATTTCTGGGTAGGCGTGCGCACGCCGTGGACGTTGGCGAGCGACATCGTGTGGGACCGCACGCACCGGATGGCCGCGTGGCTCTTCGTCGTGGCCGGCGTCGTTGGCCTCGCAACGGTCCTCATGGACGTGCCGTTTTACTACAGTTTCATCGGCATGCTCGTCGCGGCTCTCGTGCCGGTCTTCTATTCGCTCGTGATTTACAAGCGGTTGGAAAAACAAGGGCGTCTCTAGCCTGGCTGACTTTTTCTTGGGGAACGCTATGAAGCATCTCGCGTGGGTGTGTGCGGCCGTGTGCCTTGCGTTCGTTCCGGCGACGCGCGCCGAGGAACATGCAGACATCAAGGCCAAGGCGAATGCGATGATCGACGCGATCGCCAAAGGCGACGCCGCGGTGGCGATCAACGATTTCGACGCCGTCATGAAGGAAAAAATGCCGGCAGAGAAGTTCACCGAGGCATGGAAGTCGCTTACCAAGCAGCTTGGCAAATTTGAAAAGCGGACGAGCGTTCGCGCCGCCAATTCGGGTAAATACGACGTAGTCTATGTTACTTGTAAATTCGAGAAACTGAGCCTCGATGCCAAGGTTGTCTTCACGCGCGACAAACAAGTTACCGGGCTGTTCTTCGTCCCGGCCGATACGCTGGCGGACTACACGGCGCCGGCTTACGCGAAGGCCGGGAGCTTTCGCGAAACGGAAGTCAAAGTCGGCAACGGCGAGTGGGAACTGCCCGGCACGTTGACGATGCCTGTCGGCACTGGACCGTTTCCCGCGGTCGTCTTCGTCCACGGCTCAGGCCCCAATGACCGCGACGAAACCATTCTCGGCAACAAGCCGCTCCGCGATCTCGCTCTCGGTCTCGCATCCCAAGGGGTCGCGGTGGTGCGGTACGACAAACGAACGCGCGTTCACTCGGCGAAGTTCGCGAAGGGGTTTCCCACCCTCGATGAAGAAGTCACCGACGATGCGCTGAGCGCCGTTCAGTTGCTGCGCCAAATGAAAGGGATTGACGGCAAGCGATTGTTCGTCCTCGGTCACAGTCTTGGCGCGACGTTGGCGCCGCGTATCGGTGAGCGCGATCCGCAGATTACCGGACTGATTCTTCTTGCCGGCGCCACACGGCCGCTCGAAGACCTGATTCTGGAGCAATACACCTACATTTATGGCTTGAACGGCAGTCTTTCCGATGAGCAAAAGGCGGAACTTGACACGCTCAAGAAAAAGGTCGAACGCGTCAAAGACTTGAAGCCGACGTCCGACACGCCGTCGAAGGAGTTGCCGCTCGGCGTTCCGGTCGCGTACTGGATCGCTCTACGCGAGTGCCGTCCGCTGGAGGTTGCCGCGCGCGTAAAACAACCGATGCTGATCCTTCAAGGCGAGCGCGATTATCAAGTAACGATGGCCGACTTCGAGGGTTGGAAACAACTCGCCGCCGCGCGACCGGCGACCACGATCAAGAGCTTTTCGAAGCTGAATCATCTGTTCATGGAAGGCGTCGGCAAATCGAAGCCCGCGGAATACGAGCGGCCGAATCACGTTGCGCAGGAAGTCGTCGATGATATCGCCGCCTGGATCAAGAAGCAGAAATGATGCGAGGGAGGCCAATCGCCCGCGCTTTAGGGCTTTTGGCTGCCTAACCGCCGATCGCGTGCATGGTACGCAGCGGCTTAATGAAACGCGCGGTATTGATTTCGTGGCCTTCCCACTTCGCGTGGACGTTGCCGCGGATCACGTCCGCAATTCGTTCCTCCGCCGAATTGCCGCGGAGGAGCGCCTTCACATCCACCTCGTCTAAGGCGAACAAGCAATTGCGCAGCTTGCCGTCGGCAGTGAGGCGGATACGGTTGCAGCTCGCGCAAAACGGCCGCGACACCGAGGCGATTAACCCGACTTCGCCGCCGCCGTCCATGTAGCGGAATTCCATCGCCGGGGCACGTGGATCGTAGTCGTCCACAGGCACGAGTGGCGCGAACGCCTGTTCGAGCTGCTCCATAATCTCGTGGGCGAAATAGACTTTTTCCCGTTCCCAGTGTTCCGCGCCGATAGGCATGTATTCGATGAAGCGCATCTGCAGGCCGTGATCCCGCGCGTAGCGACCGAGCGGAACTACGTCCTGATCGTTGATGCCGCGGATGCAAACGGCGTTGATCTTAATTGGCTCGAAACCCGCCTGTCGCGCGGCGGCAATGCCCGCAAGCACGCGCTCGAGCCCGTTGCGTCGCGTAAGCTGGCGGAAGCGGTCCGGATCAAGCGTGTCCAGGCTGACGTTTATCCGACGAAGCCCAGCGTTGTAAAGCCGCTGAGCCTGCTCTTCCAGCAGTAAGCCGTTCGTCGTCAAGCCGATGTCGCGGATGCCGGGGATAGCGGCCAGCATTCGCACCAGCTGGGGCAAGTCGCGACGCATGAGCGGCTCGCCGCCCGTTAGGCGTATTTTGTCGATGCCGAGCCCCGCGGCCACGTGGACGAAGCGCGTGATCTCCTCGAAGGAGAGCAACTCGCCGCGATCCATGAAGACCACTTCCTCCGGCATGCAATACGTGCAACGCAGATTGCAGCGGTCGGTGACGCTGATCCGCAGATTGTTGTGTACGCGGCCAAAAGTGTCGATCAACGGATCGGGCATGCGTTCAACTTCCCGGATGTACCCACTCGCTGTTGCCGTCGGACCAGTTTTCTTTCTTCCAGATCGGCACCAACTCCTTGAGCCGATCGATAGCGTAGCGGCACGCCTGGAAGGCCTGGTCGCGATGCGGGCAGCTCACCGCCACCGCGACGCTGATTTCACCGAGGTCCATGTGGCCCAGTCGATGTACCATCATCATATCGCCGACGGGCCAGCGGCTACGCGTTTCTTCTTCGATTTCGGCCATCTTCTTCTCGGCCATGCCGGGGTATGCCTCGTAATCGAGTGCGATGGTTTGACGTCCATCGGTCATTTCACGGACGGCGCCGAGAAACGTCACGACCGCACCGCAATCATTGCGGCGAACGGCTTCCGTGACGGCGTGATAATCGATCGGCTCGGTAGTGATGCGAATCATAGTGGTGGCGGGTTAGCATTGGCCGCCGCTGACCGGTGGCAGCAAGGCCACTTCCGCATTGGCCGAAATCGGGAAGGCGTCGTTCGCGAACTCGCCGTCGACCGCCACCGCACAGCGCGCAAGCAGGCCGGACACGCCTGGAAAATCGGCCGCCAGGACTTGACGCACATCCGCGACCGTGGCGTTCTGCGGCAGTTGCAGCACGGCCGAATCGACGCCGGCCAGGTCCTTGGCGCGGGCAAAGAGGCGAACGCAAACGATCATCCGAGCACCAACTCTCGAATCGGGTGTCGCAGCCGGTCGGCCAGGTCGGGCATGAGGCCGTAGGCGAGAGCGAGATACTGCGCCGGGTGCAGGGTCCGTTTCCCAGCGCCGTCCTCCATTTGCAGCCTGCACGTGCTGCACTCCGTTGAGCCGAAGAGCACCCGTGGACGACGTAACTCATCCAGCATCGGCTTCCCCGCGGCGAGGGATAATTCGTAATTCGCCGCTTTGAGCCCGAATGTGCCGGCCATGCCCGAGCAATTCACGTCGATTGTATGAGTCATGACGCCGGGGATCAACGAAAGGAGCCGCGGGCCGGCGGGTGACTTACCGAGTGCTTTCAGGTGACAGGGCACATGGTGGCCGAGCAGCACGTCCAGGCGTTGAAAATCGGTGCGCAGCCGGCCGGATTCATGGCGGGCCCACAGGTAGTCCGTAAACTCAACCGTCCGCTCGGCGACGATGCGGGCGTCGGCGTCGTCAAGAAGGTCGAGGGCATCGTGCCGGAACATCAGCGCGGCGGTCGGCTCGGAGCAAAGGACGGTAAAGCCTTCGCGGGCCAGGTCGGAAAAAAGGCGCAGGTTTCGCAACAGCGTCTCGCGCGCGGTCTCCACGTCGCCGTAAGCCAGCGGCGCCATGCCGGAGCCGAGTTGGCCAGGCGGAACGAACACTTCCACGCCGTTATGGTGCAGCACGCGCGTCACCGCTTCCGCGATACTCGGGTCGTTGTAATTCGCAAACACGTCAACGAAATACGCAACGCGGGGACGATGTGAGCGTGGCTTACGTGTCCAGCCAAGCTGATCGGCGCGGCGGAGAAAACTGCGCGATGCAAACGTCGGCAACCGTCGCCGGCGCGATACGCCGAACAGCTTTTCCAGCAGCCAACGCACGCCGCGATTGGCGAATGCCTGGTTGACGAACAGGCCCAGGGCACTGCCTACGCGCGCGAAGCTTTCGGTGCGGGCCAGCACCCAGTCGGTGCGGTCGAGGCCGTGCTCCGCGACGTTCGCCGCCTTCGCTTCCAACATCAATTTGGGGATGTTGACGTGGGCAGGACACTCTGTCGCGCACATTTTGCAGTTCACGCACTGATCGGCCACCTCACGGACGTCGTCGGACGAAAGCGGCGGCGCGCCCGGCTCCTGAAGTAGATAGCGCAGCAGATTCGCCTTGGCTCGGGGCGTGGCCGTTTCCGCGTGATTGGCCCGAAAAATCGGGCACATGCGTTGGTTGCCGGCTTCGGTCCGACAGTGGCCGCAGCCATTGCAGCTCAGCGCCTCCGCGCGGATCTGTCCCTCGTCCCAGCGGAGGATCGTTGTCAGCGGGCGCGGCCCGTGCGCACCGTTTCCATTGCCGCCGGCCGCCGGCGATTCGGCGGTCGCGGCGATCGGAGACGCCGCGGGCGGCGCATGCTTTCGCAACGGCCAGGCGGGCATGTTGGGTAACGGTCCGACAATTTTACCGGGATTGAAGATGAGGCGCGGGTCGAAGATCGTCTTCAGCTCACGAAAGGCGGGGTACAATCGTCCGTATTGCCGCGCAACCCAGGGCGTCCGTGCGAGGCCGGTGCCGTGTTGCGAGCTGATCGTGCCGCCCAGGTTGAGCGCGAGCGTGTAAATGTCGTCCGCGATGCCCCAGAGCTTCGCCAGATCTTCTTGCTTCTGCAAGTCGAGAAATGGACGGGTGTGGACTTGTCCCGTCGCCGCGTGAATGAAGAACGATGCCACTGTGTCATGTCGTTGAAGGACATCTTGGACGCGGTGGAGATACACCGGAAGTTCCTCCGCCGGCACCGCGACGTCTTCTACGAAGGCGATGGGTTGCGCGCCGCCACGGATTCCGTAAAGACTGGGTAGCGCCGCTTCGCGCAGTTGCCACAGGCGGTCGATCTCGTCGGGTTCGGTCGCGGTTTCAGCGTGAAGAGCGAGGCGTTCGGTGCGCCAAAGTCGGTCGGCCAACGCTCGCGCCGTCGCGCCCGCCTCCGCGGGGGACTCGGCTTCGAACTCCACGAGCAAGACGGCTTCCGCGCCCGCTTCAAAGGGGCCTTCCGCGGCACGGCTGCGGGCCAGCGTGAAAAGTCGGCGGTCGAGCAATTCACAGGCGGTCGGACCGGCGCTCGCCGCCTCGCGCGCCCCGCGCAAGGCCTGGTCCAAGCTCGTAAAGCTGAAAAGAACGACGGCCCGGCCGGCCGGCAGCGGGACAGTGCGCAACGTCGCTTCGGTAAAGAAACCGAGGGTTCCTTCGGAGCCGACAAGCAGGCGGGCCAGATCGACATGTTCCGGCGTAAGCACATTGTCGAGCAAGTAGCCGCAACGGTTGAACGGCGTTGCCGGGCGGCACAGACGAATGAGTTCCGCGTTCTGCTGCAGCAGCGTGACGGTTCCGAAGACGATGTCACCGAGGCGGCCGGCCCCCGGTTCGACCACCGCTGCGCGGTCCAACCGGCCGATGTCAACCGCGTCGCCGTTGTCCAAAACGGTCCGTAGGGAGACGACATGATCCCGCGTGTAGCCGAACCGCACTGCGCGGGCCCCCGAAGCGTTGGTAGCGAGCATGCCGCCGAGCGTGCATTCGGCGCCGCTCGCGGGATCGGGGGCAAAGCGGCGCCCAACTTTCGCAAGCGCCTCTTGCAAGTCTCGGTACACTACACCCGGTTGAACACGCACGACATCGTTGTCGATGCTCACGATACGGCGTAAGTGCTGACTCAAATCGACGACAAGGCCGGAGCCGAGGGCTTCGCCGGACATGCCGGTGCCGGCCCCGCGCGGAATAAGAGGAACTTGGTGTTCCGCCGCGTACCGCACCAGCGCCTGGACATCCTCTTCGTCCACCGGCACAGCCACGCCGAGCGGTTGTACCTGGAATATGCTGGCATCGGTGCTGTACAGGGCACGGGTCAAGTCATCGAAATGAAGCGAGCCCTTGAGCAGGCCCTTCAAGTCTTCTCGGATGCGCTCGCGCTGTAGTTCATCCACACGTCACCGAAAGTCATGACCGAAACGCGGAGCAAGGCGCCAGCGGGGAGTTTGCCCTGTCTCGCCGGCGACTCGGGCTCCCCTTGCGATGCCAACGTCATGCGCGTCGCGGCCGGGCCGCGCGGCCGAGCTCTTCCCGTCGAAGGCGTTCCTGGCGATAGCGTTCGCCGACGCCAAGGTCGAAGGGCGGGTGCTTCGGCGTCGCTTTCATGCTGCTGTGCTTGGCGCCGCAGCGGTAACAAACGCTCACATCGCCGACAAAGAGATACAGCACGCTGTCCACGAGCGACGTGCCAATGAGAAAGGCCCACGTTAGCCATTGATGATGCAGGTAATAGGCCACCGTGGACGCGAGGAAGCCGGCCGCCAGGATGCTCATGCCGAGTCGATGCGGAAAGTTCTTTTGGCGGTACAGCTCGCGATTTCCGCAGCCGTGACACTCCTCCAACGAAGCCGCGCCGAGCGTCAAGCGGTGGTCGCACGTTGGGCATTGCCATTCCGTGGGGCCGTTCACCTCCGCACGCGATGGATAATCACACAAGGGGCAGGCAAAGCGTAAGTTCACGGCAAGGTGTGCTCGTTAGAGGGTGAAACCCGTTTCGCGGCAAAGCAGTTGGCTCGCCAGCTCGCCGAGAAAACAGAGGATGACGATGACGTAGAGTAGGCCGGTCGCCGACTGCGTCGAGCGGATACGGGCGGTTTGCCAGGCCATGCCGCCGAGCACCAGCGGACCCAGAAAACTGAGCCCCCAGTGCAGCGGCAGCCAGAGCACGGTTACATCCTCCACATTACTTAACGAATGCTCTTCAGTCCAGAACCACAGAC
This sequence comes from Gemmataceae bacterium, assembly GCA_041499805.1. GTDB lineage: Bacteria > Planctomycetota > Planctomycetia > Gemmatales > Gemmataceae > JBGQKZ01. Next base: position 27,567 of record JBGQKZ010000013.1, on the reverse strand, counting down.
CTGCGCCGGCGATTGCCATACGCAGCGCGACGGCAACACCAAGCGCCGCGAGAAGGCGGAGCAGCGGCCGGATCGACATGCCCGGGGCGATCAGATACATGTGGCCAAGCAGCATCGCCGTCGTCGCCGTTCCCAGGAGCAACGCCGAGCTCAAATCATCGGCGACGCGCCACGCGGCGGGAGGCGGCGGCGCTGCCGCACTCGCGAACCATGACAACGCAGCAATTAAGCCGCCGGCCGTTAGCCACGTTAGACCACGACCGGCCGGGGCGCCCTCCACAGACCACGAGATCGACCCCGCGAACGCCAGCAGCAGACAGACCGCCAATGCCGCCACGGGCAACAGCGGCGGCGTCGTCCACAACACAAGACAGGCGAGAGCCGCAGCGCCGAGGCCGAGCGTGGTCAGAAAGTGCGTCCGGAAGAACCGCGGATTGACCTCGGACGGGGAAAGCGCCAGAAGGGCCGCCATCAAACCGCACGCCAGCCGGAGACAGAAAGTGGCAAGCATGGACTAGCGCGATCCGTAAATGAGGGCCATCAATTCGGCCCGCGTGGACGGGTTGTTTAAGATGCCGCCGCGCATCGCGCTCGTGGTGCAGATGCTGCCCGGCTTGCGGATGCCGCGGACGGTCATGCACGTGTGCGACGCCTCCACGATCACAGCGACGCCGCGCGCGTCCAACTCCTCGACGAGCAAATCGGCAAGTTCCTCCGTCATGCGCTCCTGTACTTGCGGCCGACGGGCGAGCGCTTCTACGGCGCGGGCGAGCTTGCTGAGACCGACAATTTTGCCGTTCGGAATGTACGCGATGTGCGCTTTGCCGAAAAAAGGCAGCAGATGATGTTCGCAGACACTGGCGAAGTCGATGTCCTTGACGAGGACCATCTCGTCGTACTTCTGCGTGAACGTTTTCCGCAAGTGTTCGCGCGGATCCTGATTCAGTCCCGCGAACAACTCGGCGTACATGCGGGCGACGCGGTCGGGGGTTTCGCGTAGCCCCTCACGGTCCGGGTCTTCGCCCACGGCGAGCAGAATTTCGCGCACCGCCGCCTGGATGCGCGGCTGATCGACCGCCGGGGCCGCGCGGTGGTTGTTTGTGGTTCGCGTCAGCTTCTTCAAGACACTGCCCTCGACGTTGCTATCCCTTGGGGTTATCGAGCTTGACCTTTTCCACGGCGCCGATCATCCGCTCCCACGACACTTCACCGATTACGGGACCTGCCATGCTGCCATTCTACCGCGCTCGCGGGATGATGGCTGTGTGGTTCCGTTCCGGTATGAGCCGTAGAATCGACCGATATGAAGGTTCTCGTACTCGTGGCCCATGGATTGCAACCGGCATACCTGGGCGGCTACGGCAACGAATGGATCGCAACGCCGGCGCTCGATCAGTTTGCAGCCGCCGGCGCCGTGTTCGACCAGCATTTCGCGGATGTTCCGTCGGAAGTAGGAGCGGCGCGTGCCTGGCGGACTGGCCGCTATGCGTTTCCGGAGCTTGTCCGGGACTCCGATGTCGATTTGATTCAACAGCTTTCACGGAGCGGCGTCCGCACACACTTGATCACCGCCTCAGACGCGAAACCCTACGGTTCGGGTTGGCGAACCATTCGCGCCGTAGAACCGCAAATGGAAGCGGCGTTGGAAGCAGCGAGCGGCGCGTTCGACGACCTCGCCGAGCAAGACAAGTGGTTGCTGTGGCTTGATTTTGGAACGCTCGCGCCGCCGTGGGACCTGCCCGAGGAGTTCCTCGAGCGCTATTTCCAGACGAAGGTACGGGACGACGAAGACGACGCATCGGATGAAGGCGGGGACGAGGAAAAGACACTTGAGTGTCTGCCGGCGCCGCGGAGTGGTTGCCTCAATTCGCGCGACGACACGAGCTTTTTGCGGATTCAAGGGACCTATGCGGGGGCGGTAACTTTGTTCGACACGGCGACGGAAGCCTTGTTCGAGGAATTGCGGGAACGCGGCTTGGAAGAGGAATTGCTTGTCATCGTCACCTCCGACCGCGGCCTGGCTCTCGGCGAGCACGGTTTCGTCGGCGACGGCCGGGCTTGGCTCCACGAGGAAGTCACGCATCTGCCACTGCTGGTCCGTTGGCCTGGCCAGATTGAGCCCGGCTTGCGGATCGACGCCTTGACGCAGTCGATCGACTTGATGCCGACCCTCCTCGATGCGTTTGGGCAGTCGGTTTCTGTAGTTCATGGGCGCAGCCTCCTGCCGTTGTTGCGAAAAGAAACGGAACAAATACGGCCTTATGTCTGCTCGAGCATGACGGTCGGCGATTCGGCGGAACTGGCGCTGCGTACGCCGAAGTGGAGCTTTCTGCTGCCGTTGCGGACGCCGCAGGGCGATCCGCCGCGCGCCGTACAGCTTTATGCGCGGCCGGAAGACCGCGGGGAAGTGAACAACGTCGCGCAGCACAATCTGGACTTCACGGAAGCCCTGGAATGCACGCTGCGGCGGTTTGCCGAGGCGACACGGCAGCCAGGTTCGTTGCAAGCTCCGGAGCTGCCGGCCGAACGACCCGATGCGAATCCTGTCACCCAAGGGAGTACCACATGAGCACCGTACGACTTGTTGACGAAAACACGGATCATCCCAAAGTGCGTGCTATTTTCGCCGACATCAAAGCAACGAAGAAGGTCGAGCGCGTGTCCAACTTTTGGCGGGCGCTCGCCAGTTATCCCGACAATCTCGAGCGAATCTGGAATCAGGCGAAAGCGATCATGCGGCCGGGAAAGGTCGATTTGCTCACCAAGGAGATCATCGCCCTCGCGGTATCCGTGACGAACGGTTGCGAATACTGAATTTGCTCCCATGCTGCCGCGGTCCAGCGGCTGGGACTGGATGAAGAAGGCCTCGGCGAGGTGCTCGCCGTCGTCGGCCTATACAACCAAACGAATCGTCTGGCGGACGCATATCAGGTGGAGCCGGATGTTCGCCCGCGGGTGTGAGGATCGTGCCGCCAGGCAGTCCAAAAAAATGGATTACTTGCATTACACTCCACACATACGGCGTGGCGCTTTGAGGGGTGGGTGTAACGTATCCGAATCAATAACGTGGTCTTCTCTTACAGTCACAACCTATGTGCTGGTAAGGCATTGTGGCATACGCGGTCAAGAATCGGAAAACGCCTCGGACTCGCGGATTGCTTGCTCGGCCGTTTCTTGTTGCAACGAATGTAATTAACGGAACTACCAAGCCAAGCTCTACCTTGGCGGCAGGTTTTCGACCTGCCGAGCGCGTCACCCGGGCGGCCACGCGAAGTTGCGGCCGCCGAGCAGGTGCAGGTGCAGATGCGGCACGGTTTGGCCGGCCGGTTCCTTGCAGTTCAGCACCAGGCGATAGCCGTCGGCGACGTTCAATTGCTGAGCGAGCTTGGCGGCGACGACGTGGAGATGACCAAGCAGGTCGCGATCCTCCTCGGTCACGTCGGCGTGCGTGGGTATTACTTTGTATTTCGGAATAATCAGCACGTGGACCGGCGCCTGCGGATTGATGTCCCGGAACGCAAGGCATTGATCGTCTTCGTAGACGATGTTCGCCGGAATCTTGCGATCGATGATCTTCTGGAACAGGTTGTCGGTCATCATGGCAAGCGTTCCTTTCAAAGCAATCGGCTCGTGCTTGCGTCGCCTGATCTCTCGCTTAAGATAGCAACCGCCATCCGCTCTCACCACAGATCGCCACGGAGGGGCTGCGATGCCGTGGATCGTCGGGATCGACGAAGCCGGCTATGGGCCGAACTTGGGCCCGTTCGTCATGTCGTCGGTCGCCTGCCGGGCGCCGGCTGATTGTGAAACCAACGACCTTTGGCAATTGCTCTCCGCCGCGGTGCGCCGACCTGAGGAGAACGACGACGGCCGTCTCGTCATCGGCGATTCCAAGCAGGTTTACTCTCCCGCGCGCGGTTTAGCGGCGCTCGAGATGAGCGTGCTCTCCGTTCTTGCGGCAGCGCCCACCGTGAACGCATTTCTACAAGGGCTCGTCGCCCACCGGCTGAGCGAATTGCGGGAGGAATGTTGGTACACCGGGGCCAGCACACTGCCGGCGGCGATCGATCCGTTGCTGGTCGCGTGGGCGGCGCACCGGATGCAAGCGGCGGCGGCGCCATGCGGCCTCACGTGGGGGCCGATTCGCTGCGTCGTCATTTGTACGCCGCGCTTCAACGAGCTCACCGACCGCATGGGGAGCAAGGGGGGTGTCCTTGGCCACAGCTTGGGAATGTTGCTCACCGCAAATCGGAAGAGCTGCGACGGTGAAGAGCCGCTGCACTTCAACGTGGACAAGCACGGCGGCCGCAACAACTATGCGGCGATGCTGCAACACGCGGCCGGCGGCGGCATGGTGCTGGCACACGAAGAGGGCATGGAGCGCAGTCACTATCGCCTTGTCGGATTAGAGCGCGACATCCGCATGACGTTTGAGCCGCGGGCCGACGGCAATCATTTCTGCGTGGCGCTGGCGTCGATGGTCAGTAAGTACGTCCGCGAATTGCTGATGCGGGAGTTCAATGAGTTCTGGCGGCAGCATTTGCCCGATGTGAAACCGACCGCGGGTTATCCCGGTGATTCAAGCCGATTTTTTGAAGACATTCGACCTGCGCTCAAACGGCTGGGCATTGCGGAGGCGGCGGTGTGGCGGGCGCGCTGAACGGTCGCCTAACGCGCAATGCGCGGGACGGCGCTCAGCGCGGGACCAGACACGTTCCCGCGAGAAGATCGTGTAAACACCGGCGGGGAAACATCACAGCGGCTACAGCGTAAAGCAGCAGTAGAAACACAGCTCCCCACAAGCAGATTGCCCAAGCCAGGAGCAGGTGTACGAATTCCGGCGTATCGGAATCGGGGACTTCAAGAAGTGGCGGCAACCAGAAGATCGCCAGGAAAACGGAGACGACCGGCGCCCACATCAGAAAAGTCCGCAGCGCGCAGCGCCAGCGCGACGCGAGCCCGCCGCGTGCGCCGGCGAGGGTCAGGCCGAGCCAGCGCATGATGAGTCCGCCGCGGAAAAACAGCGACCAAAGCACCCAGAATGACGGCAGGAAGGCGGCCGCGGCGAACGTGAGTGAACGCGCCGCCTCGGGCGTGAGCCGCGGAAGCGTGTCGTCGTCCGCACTATCTTGAGCAGCGGCCGCAGGCGGATTCTCTTGCGCGGCGTCGTGCGCCCTGTTCGCGGCTTTCCGCACCGTGGGCATCGCCTCCTGAACGCCCTCATACGAAGGGACCAGCGCGGTCGTGAACAGCCACGTCAGCACGACGAGCACGCTGAACAGGGCCAAGTAAGCCGCGCGCAACCCGCGCGTGACCTGCGCGGGCCGATCCTGCGTCGCGACGAAGTCTGCCTGGAGTTCGCTCGTATGTTGGTACGGCGGCCCGACGGCCAGCAGGCGGTTGGTCAAGCGCAGGGCATGTTCGGGGAGCGGCGCACGCACGGGACCGTGCTTTGCGCTGGAGCGAGGTTTGCCCTCCAAGGCGAGAAGAGCCGCGTCGCGCACCAGTCCAAGAGGAGCAGCGGTTGGCGGCTCACCTTTCGTGGACGGAACGCTTTGAAACGGCGCGTCGAGGAGCTGCGCGCGTCCATCCGGGGATAGCCAGATTTGTTCCGGGGTGAGCCGACGGGGCAGCGTGCCGTCTTTTTCGGCGTGCGTCAATTCGTCGATAAGATCTTCGAGAAGCGGCCGCACGTCGGCCCACGGGAGTTTCCCTTGGCTCCGCGCGAGAGCGGGCAATGAACAGCCAGGCAGTGCGAGGAAGGCGTCCCAGCGTCGATCGCCCTCCTCGCCGCCGCCCAGCCAACGCGGTCGCGTGGGCCGACTGCAATCCTGTCGCGCCGCGGACAGAGGCTGACCTGTAGACGGGCGCAGCCAAATCCACGCCCGGCGGCCCAAGGTCGTGTCTTCGCCCAGGATTACGCACTCGTCCCCTTCCTCGTGCAGGACGCCTTGCAGCCGGAACGCTCCGAGTCGCTCCGGCGAATTAGGGCGGGACACGACAGGCGGCGGGATGGGCTTAATGACCCGTTGTCGCCGCGGCCACGGCAACTGAATGACGCGCGTGCCGCTGGCGAACTCGTGCAGCCCGCGGTAGCCGTTGCGCTTCCGGATCGAGGAGAAAACGAGCAGCACGCCGGCGGCCGGCATGAGGAAATACACTACCCAGGGTCCCGGATGCCAAACGCGCGGCAGATTCACGCCGGCGACAAGGAAAACGCAGGTTGCGAAGGAGTACGGATTATCGAGCACATAATGGGTGAAAACGCGCGCCAGCGCACGCGGGAACCCCGGGCGCGTTCGACTGCCGACGCGGCAGACGCGCAGCCGAAGCAACCACTTGCCGACGCTGCACCCAAACAGGCCCTCCAGCAGGGCAAAGTACGCCAGCGCGGTGAGCCAGTTCAATACATGGTTATGGAGCGTGTCGGCCAACTCATTGCTCATGGAAGGCAAGTAGCCGTGGCGACCGAAGCCAAACGCAAATTCAATCGCGAAAATGACCACCACGAGGATGACAAAGTCAATGAGGTACGCGGCGAAACGCAGCCCCAGGCTGCCGATGGAAGCCTTCGCCGGCAGGAAGAGGGCAAGCACCGCACGAAAGTCGTGCAGGCTCGCCCAGCGACGCTCCCGGCTCTTCTCCAAGCCGCGCAAAACGACTCGATCGAGCGCCGCCGGAATCTCCGGCCGCAGTTCGCGCAGCGACGGCGCCGGATCAGAAACGATGCGGGCGAGTGTTGCCGCCGCATCGCCGGTCTGAAAGGGCGCCTTGCCCGTCAGCAGGAAATAAAGCGTCGCCGCCACGGAATAGACGTCGGTCTGCTGATCGACGCGGTCGCCGCGAACCTGTTCGGGCGAGGCGTACAACGTCGTACCCAGAAAGGCGCCGGTCCGGGTGAGGTTCGATTCCTTGATAAGCGATTTGGACAAGCCAAAATCACCGATTTTCACGCGGCCGTCGGCTTCCAGAAAGCAGTTGGACGGTTTCACGTCGCGATGAATAACGCCGAGCTTGTGCGCGGCTTCCAGGCCGTCGATCACGTCGAGAATCTTGGTTATCGCATCTTCGAGGGGCAGCGGTCCCTTTTCCTGGACGAGGTCTTGCAAAGTGGAACCGGGCATCAGCTCCATGACGATGTAGGGTTGCCCGTCCTGCTCATCGGCATTGAGGACGAAGACGCAGCGCGGATGGACGACGGCACTGGCGAGACGGCCTTCTTGGCGGAACCTCTCAACCAATTCAGCCGAGGCGCGCACGTCGGGGGCGATGAGCTTGACCGCGGCCTTGCGTCCCGACGCGTTTTCTTCCGCCTCGAACACGGCGCCCATGCCGCCGCCGCCAATGCGACGGAGCAGGCGGTAGCCGCCGATCGCATCCGGCATGCCGCGCTCGGCTGTGGCTTCCGTAGGTGACGATGGAGCGAGTGTCGGCGCTTCCAAGTCCACGACGCTTTTCGCTTGACCGTTCGTCAGCGCGTGGCCGCAGAAGGCGCAGAAAAGCGGCCGCTTTTCCGCGAATTCAAGCGTTGCGTGACAATGCGGGCAGGCGAGTTGCATGAAGATGAGCCTTGATCGAGAAACGGAGGATGTTCGGTCAGTATGTCGCGTGAAAATGCGCGGGACAAGGGCGCTTTGGACGCTGGCTGGGTGGGCGCTCCGATGGAGCGTTGGTTCTGATACAATCGCATCACGGAACGCGCTTCGCACCGACCGCGAAGTGCGTCGAACCGGCCGGGATCGTCCGAATGTCCGCCAAACAGAAAAAGAAAGTCCGATGGATTTGTGCCACAAAGCCACGCGGAATCTGTCCTGTGCATTGTCGGCGACGTTTTCGGGGATCCGGCGCGACGCGCCGTGCTGCTGCAGCTGCGGCGGAACGCGCCTGTCAAGCGTCCGGTTGTCATACGCCTGGCGGCCAGCCCTTTAGCTGCAACTGCGGGCACACGTGGTGCTACATGCGGCCGAATTAAGGAAATGAGGCGCTCATGGACTTTGTTCGCACTTTTCGGTTCCGGGACGATAGTCTAAATCGCCGCCTTATCGGGCTGCTGAAAAAGAATGAAATCCGGCATGCGGTCGACGCGACAGGGGTTATCCACTACGCGATAGCCGATGAAGAGAGCGTGGAAAACGACCTGATTGGCGCGATCCGCGCACGGGTTTTTCCTTCTTGGCAAGTGCTTTCTTGTCCGGAAGACTGGGCCGATCGCTACCGAGACTACATGCGTCAGAACGCCATCCCGTTCACCGAGGAAGAAGATGACGGCCAGAGCTTCTTTCTTCTACCGCGCAAGTATCGTCCGCACCTTTGGAAGATGGAAGCCGTGTCTTCAGCACGCGCCGTCGACATTGGTCGCTGAGCATGGCAACGCTGCAATATGCGTCCACAGTGTGTGGATGGGAGCCCTCCCGCCAAGGCGTCAAAGGGCGAATGGCTACCGCGGCACCAAATACGTCCCGGCCAGCCAATCGTTGACCGTGCGTGCGGGCCGCCAGAAGGCGAAGGCGACGTCGAGGACGAGCAGGGCGATGGCGCCGTACCACGCCAGGGCCGAGAGCAAAAGAAGCCGGCCGGCGCCGCCTTCGTGGCCGAGCGACCAGGCGGTGATCTGACACCAGAACGAAAGAGCACACAGTGCCGCGAACGGCGCCCAACCGAGGATGGCGCGCCAAGCACATTGCAAGCGCAGCGCCGGCCGGCCGTCGGCGCGAACCAGGTTGATCCCGGAAATCACGTAGCTCAGCCCGCCGCGCGTGATAAAGGTCCAGAAAATCCAAAGCGGAGGCCAAATCATGATCGACCAGAGTACGAACCGATCCGTCCCTTGAACGATGCCGTGCAGGACATCGCTGCGGATGGCGTCACGCGCCCGACGTCGAAGGTGCTCCGGCGCCTGAGCGCCGGGGAACCTGCGCTCGTCTTTGGCGTCCGCGTCGCGCATGATCTTTTCCATCGTCGCTTCCATGTTCTCGAACTGCTGCCGGTTAATGGGGTTCACGGCGGAGAGGCGCAGGGTCGCCGCGTCGCGCGTACGTGCGCGTTCCTGCGACAGTTCGTCGGCGAGCTGTTGATCCGCGGACCACTGCGCGGCCGCTTGGATGCGGCCTGCGAATCCGCCCGGAAGCGCCGCGGTCACACCGTCGATGGCGGCGGCCCGTTCCAGCTTTTCCCGCCGGAGCTCCAACTCCGACATCTCGCCGTATAGCATGGGTGTCGTGAACAACGGAGCCGCCCAACTGAGGAAGAGCATCCAGCCGACGCCGACACAACAGAATGCCGCCAATACGGCCAGTTGGGCGGTGCGCCGGCCGCGCGTCACTTCTGACGGCGTATCGTGGATGCTGGTCAAGGCCTTCTGAAACGAACGTAGGAAGCGGAACGGTTGCGCGGCGCCGAGCAAATGTCGCAGCAACCGTGCGGCATTGGCCGGCAGCGGCGCACGAATCGGGGACGTCGCCGTGGCTGGCGTGCGCGGAACGCCTTCCAAGAGAAAAGCCGCGACCTCCCCAAGAAACGCAAGGCAGCGCTGTTCCTGTTCGTTTGGCCGCGACGTCGGCACGGACATTTTCGTGCCAACCGGCATGTCGAGCAACTGCACGCCGCCGTTGGGCAGCACCCAAACTTGATCGACGCTCAATGTTGGCGGCAAGGTGCCGTCCTTCAGAGCGGCAACCAATTCGTCGGTCAATTGCTCGAGCAGTGGCCGCACCAGCGACCAACTCAACGGCCGCGACGGACTCACCAGTTTGGTCAAAGGGCAGCCCAGCGGCGCGACGAAGGCGTCCCAGCGCTGGCAGCCGTCGCTGCCGGCGCCGACCCAGCGCAGCCGGCTCATGCGGTCGATGTCGTGGCGCGCGTCACCCAACGGTGATTGTTCTTCCGGCCGACGCCAGATCAGCACGTCGCGGCGCAAGGCGGGATCTTGGCCGAACAGTACGCCGGCGCCGCCTTCTTGCCACAACCAGCCGCGCACGGCGAAGGCGCCGATGCGCTCCACGGTGGAGGCAGGTTGCACCGCGTCTTCGACGTGATAAGCGGGCGGCGTCAACCGCTTTTCCGCCGCCCGCAGCCGAATGGTCCGCGTACCGCTGGCGAACTCGTGCAGCAGCCGGTAGCCGTTGCGCGGCCGCATGGTCATCAGCATCAGGAGGATGCCGGCGGGCCAGGCGAACAGTTGCACCGCGATCATTTGCATCGCGAGCCCGAGATTCTCGGCGGCGGCCCTGGTATCGGCCGGGTTCACGGCCATTTGCATTTTGGGCAGTAAGGCAAAGCTGACGTACACGTCGCCGGTGTTGACAAGGAAGTAAAGCACCATGCAGCGCAGCAGGGCGCGCGACACCCCCGGCGGATCGGTCCCGAGCGCAGTGCAGGTCCGCAGTTGCAACAGCCATTTGCCGAGCGTCTGGCCGCGCCAGCCTTCCAGCACGCCGAAGTACAAGAACCACAAAGCAACGCCGAAAACAATCGCGAGGGGGCTGATCTGAAAACGTCCGTCCACAAAGACCTGGACGCTGGCGACCGAAAAATACCCGAACACTAGAATCTGATTCACGAAATGAAGGAGGATGCGATCGAGAACGTACGCGCCGAGGCGCAGTACGAGACCGACCAGCGGCGCTTTGCCGGGCAGGAACGCCAGCAACGCTTGCCGAAAGTCTTCAAGATTGCGCCAGCGGTGCTCGCGTTGCCGGGCCAGGCCGCGCAGCACGATCTTGTCGAGTGCGGGGTCGATGTCCGACCGCAGCGTGCGCACGGACGGCGGGTCTTCGGAGACGATGCGGGCCAACGTCGCCGTCGTGTCGCCGGTCTGAAAAGGCGCCTTGCCGGTGAGGAGGAAATAGAGTGTGGCGGCGACGGAATAGACGTCGCTCTGCGGATCGATGGGATCGCCGCGCACCTGTTCCGGCGAGGCGAACAACGGCGTGCCGAGAAAAGCGCCGGTTTTCGTCAGATGTTGGGAATCGGTCATGAGCGATTTCGACAGCCCGAAGTCGCCGATCTTCACGCGGCCGTCGTGGTCAACAAAACAGTTCGACGGCTTCACGTCGCGGTGTACCACGCCGAGCCGGTGCGCCTCGTGCAAGCCTTCCATCACGTCGAGAATCTTCGCGATCGCTTCCTGGGGCGGCAGCGGGCCACGCTCCTTTACGAGGTCCTGAAGCGTCTGGCCCGGCATCAATTCCATGACGATGTACGGCCGGCCGGCATCCTCCTCGGCGGCGACGACGAAGACGCAGCGCGGATGGGCTATGGAGCTGGCGAGCCGGCCCTCCTGGCGGAAGCGCTCGACGGTGTCGCGGGATGTCACGAACTCCGAAGAGATAAGTTTCAAGGCGACGTGCCGGCCCGAGCTGGTTTCTTCGGCTTCGTACACGGTGCCCATGCCGCCGCGGCCGAGCGCACGCACGAGCCGGTAGCCGCCGACGCGCTCGGGGACGGTTTGGTCCGGCAGCACCCGCGGTTCGGAGGGCGCGAGCGTCGGCGCCTCCAGATCGACCGTTTTTTCCTTCGCGATCGGCGTCTCGCAGAGCGAATTGCCGCAATACGCGCAGAAGGACGGACGATCGCCCGAGAACTCGAGCCGGCGGCGACAGTGTGTGCAGTCCACGAACATCGGTCTGGGCTCCGAGGGATCAGGGTCAGGGATTAGGGATCGTTGATTCATACTTCCCGATACCTGATTCCGATTCCTGATTCCGTTCAAATTCGCTCAATTCTCGTGTTTTCGTCCAGTGCCACGCTGCTAAGCTCGCCATGCGGGTCTTTGACGAAATGGACCGTAAGGACCACGATGTCGTCTTCCGGAACGCGGTCGGTGGCCAGGCCGGTGGCGAGGTAAGTGACGTTGCGGAACGCGCCCGTCACCGTGGCGGTCCAGGTCTTCATCCCGACGCGAATGGTGTGCGTGATGCGGATGCGCTCGCCGGGTTGCAGGCGTTGCAAGAGAGCCGCTAATTCCGGATCGATGGGCCGCGTCGAGGAAGTCAGCACGTCGGGGGCGGTTTTCATAGCACGTCTCCTCCGGAACGCATGCCGCGGACCAGGGCGATGCGGCCGGTGCGGGCCAGCTCCTGGATGCCGTACGGACGCATGAGGTCGATAAAGGCTTCGATCTTCTGTTCCTGGCCGGAGATTTCGACCATCAGATCGTTGGCGCTCACGTCCACGACACGGCCGCGGAACATTTCGATCAGCAAAGAGATTTCCGTGCGCTGGGCCGCGTTGGCGTTGACCTTAATCAGCATCAAGTCGCGCTCGACGAAGTCCTCGCTGCTGATGTCCTGCACTTTGACGACGGTCACGAGCTTGTCGAGCTGTTTGCGCACTTGCTCCAGCATGGCATCGTCGCCACGGACGACGAACGTCATGCGCGACAGGTGCGGATCCTCGGTCTCGCCGACGGCGAGGCTGTCGATGTTGAAGCCGCGCGACGCCAGCATGCCCGAGACGTGGGCGAGCACGCCGGGCTGGTTTTGCACGAGCGCCGACAACATGTGCCGCATGCGGACGATCCTCTGGGAGGGTACTTCGCTGGAGACGGTGTTGATCTTAGCGGGCGCGGGAACGGGCTGCAATTGGATGGAGCTTCGACTCGGAGGTTACTTAATTACACCGAGTTGGTTCCCGACTTCGATGAACGCGGCGGCGGCGCGGGCGAGTTGCTCGGGCGTATGTGCCGCGGACAGTTGAATGCGGATGCGCGCCTGTCCCTGCGGCACTACCGGGAAACTGAAGCCAATCACGTAGATGCCGCGTTCCAGGAGCAGGTCGGCCATCTTGCTGGCTAGGGCCGCATCGCCGAGAATAAGGGGTAGAATCGGGTGCTGCCCCGGCTTGATGGAGAAACCTGCTTTTTCCAGCGCCGCGCGCAGTTGGCGTGCGTTCGCGTGCAGCCGATCGCGCAATTCCCCGCGGCCCCCGATCAATTCCACCGCCTTGAGGGCCGCCATCGCGATCGGCGGCGGCAGCGAGTTGGAAAAGAGGTAAGGCCGCGAGCGTTGCCGCAGAAACTCCACGACCTCGGCGCGGGCACACGTGAAGCCGCCCGCGGCGCCGCCGAGCGCTTTGCCGAGCGTGCTGGTGATGATGTCCACGCGGTCGAGCACGCCGAGCTGTTCGGGCGTGCCGCGGCCGCCGGCACCGAGGATACCGCTGGCGTGGCTGTCGTCCACCATGACCGTGGCGTCGTAGCGGTCGGCAAGCTCGCAAATGTCCGGCAGTTTCGCCATGTCGCCGTCCATTGAAAAGACGCCGTCGCTGGCGATCATGCGGAGCTTGCTGCCGGCCGCTTCTTTCAGGCCGCGTTCCAAATCGGCCATGTCGGAATGCTTGTAGCGCAGCCGTTTCGCTTTGCAGAGGCGGATGCCGTCGATGATGCTGGCGTGGTTCAGCTCGTCGGAGATGATCGCGTCGTCTTCGCCGAGCAGCGTTTCAAACAGACCGCCGTTGGCGTCGAAACAGGACGTGTAGAGGATCGCGTCCTCTTTCTTGAGGAAGCGAGCGATGGCCGTTTCGAGTTGCTTGTGCAATTCCTGCGTACCGCAAATGAAACGGACCGATGCGAGCCCGTAACCATAGCGGCGCAGTCCTTCGTGAGCCGCCTCGACAATAGCCGGGTGATTGGCGAGGCCGAGGTAGTTATTCGCGCAGAAGTTGATGACTTCGCGGCCGCCGACCTGGATCGCGGAGCTTTGCGGACTTTGTAGGACGCGCTCGCGTTTATAGAGGCCGCGGGCACGGAGGTCGTCGAGCTGCTTGGCGAGATTCTCCCGAAGGTGCGTGTCGCTCATGGGATGCCTCACTCGTTATTTATCCGCGTTCTTTTTGTAGGCGACCTCGAGCCAACGCTTCACTTCGGCGTCGATGTCGGCGAGCGAGGTGATTTCGATGCGGTGCGTGATGCGGTCTTTCTTGGCGAAGCCGCCGGTGTCGATAAGGCGGCCGGTCGCTTTCATGTCGCCGAGCGCGTAGCCGAAGTCAATGCGCGTGCGCGTGGTCGGCTTGATCTGCGCGATCACGTTCTTGCGGTAGATCGGCACAATGGTCTTGCACGGACACGCTTTCACGTCCGGTTTGAACTTCAAGCACAGGTCGAGCAGCTTGTCGTAGATGGGCCGCAGGCTCGCTTTCGGGCCGGCGAACATGTCTTCGACGTACTGCACGGCGGTCTGCAAATACTGCTCCGGGTCTTCGTCTTCGCCTTTTCCTTCGGCCCGCTCCGCGAGCCACCAGGCGGAGTTCGTGCCCATGCCGTGCTCGTTCTTGAGCCAATCGCGGCGTTCCTTTTCCGTGGGTGGGCCGTTCTTCTCGATGAACGTGAGCCATTGATCGAGCGAGCGGCCCGTTTTCTCGGGCAGCGTCGCGATCCAGTCCTGGACCATGGCGACGCCGGGATGGACGCTGTAGGGATTCTTCACGGCTTTCGCGGCGCGTGGCATGGAAATGCCTTACGAAAAAGACACTTCCGAAGTCTCCAAGACTTCGGAAGTGTGCGATGACCGAGTTTAAGGCTTCATCGGCTTCCAGAATCCGCGGGTGCTGGTGAGGTAGCGGGGTGGCGACGATACCGCCTCACCACCTCACTACCGCAATGGAGCTATTTCTTCCGCGAATAGGTCGTTACCAACACCGGTCCCGGCGCGCCGTCGGGCAGTTTGGCGGCGAGTTCTGTGGTGAAGTGATCGGCGTCAGTGAGACGGATGGTAACGGCCATGTTCATCTTGCCGTTCGGGCCGTCGGCGGTGGCGTTGTAGTTGATGGTCTTGTAGTCGGGCGACATTTTGCCGGTCATCGTCATCATGCCGGTGGAGCCGGTGTAGATCCAGGTGGATTCGAACTGCTGCGTGTTGTTGTTGTAGCCAACCAACTTAAGCGATGTGAAGGGCTGACCGAGCATGGTGCCTTTTTCTTCGTACTGGAGGAAGCGGCCTTCAAGCAGGCTCTTCACTGTCGCTGTTCCGGTCGCTGCTTCGCCCATCGGCTTGTCGCCGGGCTTGGCGAAGAACTCGCTTCTGGTAGTGTACTCACCCACGCGCTTGACCATCTCGAAGTGGATCGGGCCGGGATTGTCCGGCGGATGCGCGGGCTGTTCTTTTTTGTCGTCCGCGCTGGCCGGCAGTGTCCAGCCAAGGACGACCGCGATGGCCAGCAAGGTCAGGAGCCGGTTCATCCGCTTACCTCCCTTTGAGGGGTGAAGGGAATAGAAAGCAAGTTCGCTTATTGGCACTTTTCGCCCATGTTGGCAAACGCCGCCGCCGCGGCTTTCTTCATTTCTTCCTGGGTCATGTCCTTGACGTGCGACGCCATGGACCATTGGTGGCCGGAAGGGTCGATCACCATGCCGTAGCGGTCGCCCCAGAACTGATCGGCGACGGGCATGGCGGGCTTGGCGCCGGCGGCGACCGCCTGTTTGTAAAGTCCATCCACGTCTTCGGTCCACAAATGGATCGTCACCGGGCTGCCTTTGCCTTCCGCCGGCGCGAGGGCGCCCATTTGCGGGAACTCATCGTTGAGATAGATGCGCGAGTCGCCGATCTGCATTTCCGCGTGCAGGATCGACTTGCCGTCCATGCCGGGGGCACGGCGAATTTCCTTGGCGCCGAATGCCTTCTTGTAAAACTCCATCATGTCGGCGGCATTGCGCACGGTCAGGTGCGGCGTGACGGACCGATTCCCTTCCGGGATGCGGCGGGTGCTGGCCATGGTGCTTCTCCAGGGTGTGAAAGATGAGTGAAGTAGAGATTAGGACTTCACCGGCACGTCGTGAAGGGCCTGTTTAACGGCGTACCAAAGTTCATTCATGCGGAAAGGTTTGCGCAGCAGCGACACGTGCGGCAGCGTGAGCAGTTGCGGCGCGGGGTCGGCCTGCGGCAAGCCGGTGCAAATCAGAATCGGCACGTCGGGCAGACGATGGCGGATGCGCGCGATGTTGGCGGCGGGGTCTTCGCGCGGCATCATCAGGTCGAGGACGACGAGGTCGAACCGGGTGCCGACGGCGAGCATTTCCAACGCCGCGGCGCCGCTCGATGCGCACGTCACGCGGTGCCCGGCGATTTCCAGAAAGCGGCGGACGACGTCTTGGACCGCCTGTTCGTCATCCACGACGAGGATGGCGCGGTTTTCGACTTGCTCCGGTTCGAGCACTTGGCCGGTCTCGAACCCCGGTTCCTGTTCCTTACCGTCAAGCGTCGTCAGGCGCGGCAGGTAGATGCCGACGCGCGTGCCCCGCTCCGGCGAGCTGTCGATGGCGAGGAAACCCTGATGCCCTTGCACAATGCCGAAAACCATGGGGAGACCGAGGCCGGTGCCCTGCCCCACTTCTTTGGTGGTGAAGAACGGATCGAGCGATTGGGTCAGGACCTCCGGCTTCATGCCGTGGCCGCGATCGGCGACCTCGAGCAGCGCGTAGTCGCCGGGCGGAATGTTCTGTGGAAAGGCGGGGCGTTGGCTCGTGAGCAGCGCACGGCGGAGCCGGAACGTAATGGGAGCGGCGGGCGGCTCGGGCGGATGGGGCGGCGCCTCGTTGCCATTGTTGGCGGGCCGCATTGCCGACCGTCGCCGGACGCCGCTGGCCGAGGGTGAGCCAACCCCGTGCGTCGCGTCGCGGGCATTGAGTGCTAGGTTTACGAGCGCCTGCTGCAACTGGTTGGCGTCCGCTTCGACAAAGAGGAGACCGCCCTCCACGGAGGATTCCTGAATGTCGAGCGCGACGTCGGCGTGCAGCGTACGCGTGACGAGTTCGGCGGTATTGCGCGCCAATTCCGCCATTGGGGTGGGCCGGCGGCTCAGGGCCGGTTTGCGAGCGAAGGCGAGGAGCTGCCGGGTGAGCGACGCCGCCCGTTCCGAGAGATCGACGATGTACTGCAAGAACTCGCGCACCTGCCCGTTGATGCCGGGTTCGCGCAGGCCCAGAGACGCGTAGCCGTTGATGCCCGCCAGCAGGTTATTGAATTCGTGCGCCACGCCGCCGGCCAGCGTGCCGACGCTTTGCATTTTCTGCGCTTGCAGCAATTGGCGTTCAAGGTGCTTCCGCTCGGACATGTCGCGCTGGATGCCGACCAGGTGCGTGAGCTGGCCCTGGCTGACGATCGGCGAAACGGTCAGCGACACTTCGATTAGCGTGCCGTCTTTGCGACGGTTGGTGAGTTCACCTTGCCAGGCCGTGCGGCTGAGGGCGCGACGCCACATCTCGGCGTAGACCTCTTGCGGGTGTACGCCGCTCTTGAGGATGCGCGGATTTTGGCCAACCAACTCCTGTCGCGTGTAGCCCGTCATGTCCTCCAAGGCCTGGTTGACCTGCAAGATGTTTCCCTGAAGATCGGTGATCATGATGCCGTCGCGGGCGGACTCCAGCGCCTCGATGAGGAGCCGGTTGCGCTGCAGGAGCTGGTGGCGCGTCACCGACTCGCGCACCCGCTTGGGGAGTTCGGCGAGGAAGCGCATCTGCGGGTCTTTGACGATGTAATCGAGGGCGCCGGCCTGAAAGACACGCGCGACCAATTCTTCGTCGCCGTACGCCGTCATGATCACCGTCGGGGCGGAGATGCCGTCGCGCCCCAGGGCTGCCAGCAAGTCCAACCCTTTCATGTCGGGCAGATGATTGTCGAGGAGCACAAGATCGAACGAACTGTGGCCGAGAACGATGAGCGCATCCGCCGCGGTTCGGCAAGGCGTGACCTGATGCCCGGACCGCTCCAGTGTCTTGCGGATAACAAAGGCGACGTCGTCCTCGTCTTCAATCAGAAAGAGTTGCAGGCTGTCGTTCATGCGCTGGCCCGATTCATTCCGTGGAGAAAACCGACCCGGACTCCGCCTGCGGAGCCGAGAACGTGAACGTACTGCCGCGGCCGACCTCGGAGTCGAACCGAACCGCGCCGCCCCACGCGTCCGCGAGCAACCGCACGATAAACAGGCCGAGTCCGACGCCGGTCGCGTTGGGTTCAGCGCCCGGGAACGGCTCGAACAGCCGGGACCAACGTTCCGGGGCGATGCCGCCGCCATTATCGGCGACCGAGACTTCGACGCCGCGCGTGGACGATTGCGCGCTCACGACAATTCGCGACGGACGATCGGGAGCTACTGCCTCGGCGGCATTACGGAACAAGTGAGTGAGCGCCAACCGCAACGCACGCCGCGGCACGGCCAAGAGGGGCATCTTTTCCGACAGATCATACTCGATGCGCATGCCGGGAAACAACTGAATAAGCTCCAACCCCGCCTCGTGGGCCACTTCGGCCAGGTTCACGGCTGCGGGAACGAACGGCAGACGGAAGAAGCGGACCATTTCCCCCAGCGCGCCGATCAGGTTGCTGGCCCGCTCGGTGGCGGCGACGACGCGTCGGAGGTATTCTCGACCCTCGTCGCTGAGCCGGTCGCTATCCTCCAATTCCAGAAGCTGCAACATGCCGCGCTGCGCAACCAGTTGGTTCGGCAGCTCATGACCGGCGGCCTTCTGAACGCCGAGCAAAAGGCGATCAAACATTTCCAAACGCCGGGCAGCGTCGCCCGGCGTCCGTTCGGCGCTGGTGTTCATATTCCAAGCATAATCCACGCCGCGGCTCATCGCGACAGCTGGTGGCGTGAGCTACGCTTTATCTACCCGCCGCGGTTGGCCTTGCGTGAATCCCGCGACCGGCTAACCTTGGCGAGAACGAGATTGCCGACCCGAAGCCGGCATTGGTTTCCTTGGTACCTTCAGGTAGCGACATGGATTTCCTGCACCAAGCCCTGGATTACTTCCTGCACCTCGACACGCACCTGAACGACATGGCCGGCGCGCTCGGCCCGTGGCTGTACGTCGTCCTGTTCGCGATTATCTTCTGTGAGACGGGCCTGGTCGTGACGCCGATCTTGCCCGGCGATTCGCTGCTCTTCGCGGTTGGAGCGCTCGCCGCGAGTGATAATTCGACGCTCAGCTTCCCCGTGCTGATTGTGCTGCTGCTCGTGGCCGCGGTGTTGGGCGACGCCGTCAATTACTTCATCGGTTCGCGGCTGGGCCCAAAAGTCTTCCGTTCCGAACAGTCCTGGCTTTTCAACAAGAAACACTTGATTCGGACACAGGAGTTCTACGAACGCTACGGCGGCAAGACGATCATTCTCGCACGTTTCATTCCGATCATCCGCACGTTCGCGCCGTTCGTGGCCGGCATCGGCGCGATGAAGTATCGCCGGTTCTGCGTTTACAATGTCGTCGGCGGGGCGGCGTGGGTGCTGGCTTTCCTGTTGAGCGGCTATTTTCTCGGCAGCCAGGCGTGGGTGAAGGACAGTTTTCACATCATCATCGTGGCGATCCTCGTCATCTCCGTGATGCCGGCGGTAATTGAGTTTTACCTGGCCCGGCGGCGCAATCGGCGACCGCCGGAACCGCCAGCCGAGAATCACTTCGCGAATCCCGTGGAATGCGGCTCCCGCTGAAAAAGCGCCAGGAGAACGGTTAGAATAGTCCCATCGCCGCGTAAGGATGGGCGAAGCCGCGCGCCGCGCTTCGTCTAAATTTCGCTAAGCGGCGCGCGGGCTTCGTTGATTGGATTTTGGTATGCCCACGGCTCACGAAATCCTCGGGCTCGGCTGGCGCTATTATCAAACCGGGGACTATCCGCGCGCCGAGCAAATCTATCGGCAGCTCTTGCAGGCCATTGCGCCGAATGCGGACGTCTTGTGTTTGCTCGGCTCCGCGTGTCAGGCGCAGGGACGGCTGGATGATGCCGCCGCGGCGTATGAGCGCGCCCTTGGCCTCCACGCGCAGCATGTGCAAGCGCGCACCAACCTCGGCGCGGTGCGCGCCGCCCAGAACCGTTTCGAGGAAGCGGTGGCTTGTTACCGGCAAGCCTTGCGGGCGGACCCCACGCTCGCCGACGCCCACAACAACCTTGGGGCCGGACTCGCGAAACTCGGCCGTTATGACGAAGCCATCGCCGCTTATCGCGAAGCCTTGCGCCTTCAACCCAGCCACGCCGAGGCACACAATAATCTGGGAGTGGCCTTGACCGAACAAAAGCAACTCGACGAAGCAATCGCCCACTATCGCGAGGCCGTGCGCTTAAAGCTCGATTACGCCGAGGCGTACAGCAATCTGGGCGCGGCGCTGGCGTCGCAGGAGAAGTTGGAAGAGGCGATCACGTGCTATCAAAAAGCGTTGGCGGTCAAGCCGACGCACGCCAAGGCCCTGAACAACCTTGGCGTGGCGTTGATGCACAAGGACCGGGCCGACGAGGCGGTGCAACGCTTCGCAGCGGCCGTGCAGTCAAATCCCGAAAATGTCGATGCCTGGAACAATCTCGGCACCGCGTACGCGACCAAGGACCGGCACGAGGAAGCGATCCGCTGCTTTCAGGAAGTGATTCGCCGCGAGCCGGAGCACTCCGAGGTGTACAACAACCTTGGCAGCGTCCTCCTCAAGCAAGCCGGCACACAGCTCAAACAGGGCCAGTTCGACGCGGCGGTCGCCAGCTATGAGCGGGCGATTGCGATCAAACCGGAGCACGCCGAGGCTCACAATAACCTTGGCGTGGTTTATTCCCTGCAAAACCGCGTCCACGAGGCGCGCGACTGGTTCGGCAAAGCCATCGCGCTCAAACCGGACTACGCCGACGCGCACAAAAACCACGCATTTATGAGCATTGTCCTGGGCGAGTTCACGGAGGGCTGGCGCGAGTACGAATGGCGCTGGAAAACGAAGGATTTCACGCCGCGTTCGTTTGCGCAGCCCGCGTGGGAAGGCGAGTCGCTCGCGGGCCGGCGCATCCTCATCTATCCGGAACAGGGTTTGGGCGACGCGCTGCAATTCATCCGCTACGCGAAGTTGCTTGAGCAGCGCGGCGCAACGGTTTATTTCGAGGCGCCGAAGCCGCTTGTGCCGCTGCTTAGCCGCTGCCCCTACCTCGCGTTGGTCATCCGCGCCGGTGACGAGCTGCCGGATTTTGATTGCCACGTCGCCCTCGTCAGTCTGCCGCGCGTTTTCGGCACGACCGTCGAAACCGTGCCGGCGGACGTCCCCTATTTGTTCCCCGATCAGGATCTTGTCGCGAGCTGGCGGCGTGAATTGCAGGCGTTTCCCGGCTTCAGAATCGGCATTGTGTGGCAGGGAAGTCCGAGTTACTCGGCCGACAAGCGCCGGTCGATCCCGCTCTCGTGTTTCGCGCCATTGGCTGCGATCGACGACGTCAAATTGATCAGCCTGCAAAAAGGCCACGGCTCGGAGCAGCTCGCGGCGGTTCGCGATCGGTTCGCGATTGTGGATTTCGGCGATCGGCTCGATTCCACGGGCGCGTTCATGGACAGTGCCGCGCTCATGAAGAGCCTCGACCTCGTCATCACCTGCGACACCGCCAGCGGCCATCTTGCCGGCGCCCTCGCCGTGCCGACGTGGCGTGCTTTGAGTTACGCGCCCGATTACCGCTGGCTCTACGAGCGCGAAGACACGCCGTGGTATCCAACTATGCGGCTGTTCAAACAAACTGAGCACGGCGACTGGGACGGCGTCTTCCGCCGCATGGCCGACGAACTGCGAACGCTCTTGGCGAGCCGCGGGTCGTAAGCCCTCGGAGTGACATGCAACCGATTCGCGTCGAGATTGCGCCGGGCGAGTTGATCGACAAGATTACGATCCTGGAGATCAAGCGCGAACGGATTCAGGATGCGGCGAAGCTGCGGAACGTGGGCGTTGAGCTGGAAGTCCTGACCAAAGCACGCGATACGGCAATTCCGAGTTCGGAGCCGCTCAATGAATTGACCACGGAATTGAAGACCGTCAATGAAGCGCTCTGGCAAATCGAAGACGACATCCGCGATTGCGAACGACGTGGCGATTTTGGGCCGCGATTCATCGAGCTGGCGCGGTCGGTGTATCGGCAAAATGATCGGCGGGCAGCGATCAAGCGGCAGATAAATGAGTTGTTGGGATCGGTGATTGTGGAAGAAAAGTCATATCGAGCGTATTGAACGCATTGTTGATCGTTCGACACCGACGCGTCGCGAGTCTGGACAGATTTGCCCACATTTGGGAAACTGGTCGAGAGCACCGTCGCCTTGCGGCCCGAAGGGAGCCCGCGTTATGTCCACGATTACAGGCCCAAGGTCCCTTTCGCTGTTTTTCCTCGACCGCGACACGAAGACCATGCGTGAGGCCATCGACCAATTGCCCCCGAAGGAGGACGCGATGTCGGCGCAGGACCTGCAGGCGCGAGCCACTTTCCTGGTCCGGCGGTGCGCGGAAGGCGTCAAACACATTGAGGAACTTCTCGCGAATAGCTTCGCGGCCGCCGCGCAAGGTAGTGTCGACGATTACAACGCCTTTGGCAACCAGATCCTGTCAATGGCGAAAGGAAGCTTAAAGAACCTTGAAGATATATGTGCGTTTACTCACGAAGTAAATCGCACAACAGCCGCGACCGTGGACGCGGACAGTATGGATTCGCTTGTCGCGCGCACCCGGACACTCATCGCGGATTTTGAGGCAAACTGGCCTTGGATCGACTTTACGAGATTGGAAGAATCGATTGCCGACGAGGAGCAGGGTAAACCTCGTCAAGCGGCCAAGGAAGTTTTTGATGAGCTTCGGCGTAGACTTCGAGCCAAAAGCCAGCACTGAGCGACAACCAATATGCCGTCACCCTCTTTGACGTGGCCAGCGGTCGGGAAAAGGCCAAATTTGAGGGTCACGCCGGCGGGATCCGCTCATTGGTTTTAAGCCCCGACGGTCGAGCGCTGGCTTCAACCGGGCAGGACTACAACAGAGGCGGCGTGTCCATCAAAGTGTGGGAGCTTGCGACCTTGAAGGAGCGGGTTGCCTATTACTTTCCGTACAAGCAAATGAGCGTGATCCATTGCCTGGCGTTCGGACACACAAGTCGCATTTTGGTGTCGGGGAGCAATAATGGAGTGGTGAAGGCCTGGGACTTGGGGACTGGCACCGACACCACACTGCTGGACGACGAAAACATCGCCGTATACAGCCTGAAGTTCAGCCCGGACGGAAAGAGCCTCGCCGCAGCCCGCTCGGATGGCGCGGTTGTGTTCTGGGACGTAATCCCTGGGACCCCCGGCGCGCAGAATTAGCGGCGCGTTCCGCGTGCAGGTCGATGCACCGAAATCGTACAGTGCGTCGATTAATTATTGCATGCTCGCGATAATGCGCTTGCCTACGGGCTTTTCCCCTTCGGTTTTTTCATTCTTGAATTGTAACGAGGGGGCCCAACGGCTGAAACCAGAGGCGCGGCGAAAGTTAGTACTCCGTTCCCCGCCCTCGCTTTGCGCGTCGGGCTCCCAATCCACTGGCTTGCGCAACTTTCCCCATTTTTTTTCTAAATAACCCCTCCCCTCCCGCGAACTACCTAATGGTTGACCGCCACTCCGTTCGGCGGCCTGGCAACTCGGGAGCGTGTAGGAGGGTTCCACACCATGTTGAAGAAGATCGCTATCTTGGGCGCGATCGTCGTGGCGGGCTTGTTCCTGTTCAACAGGACTCACCTCGGCAGTTACGCCGGCACCGCGTGGAAGAAGGTGAAAGAGGGCGCCAAGCAATCGGTGCCACTCGAATTCGAGATTGAGTGCGTCAAGAACGAAGTCTCGAAGCTCGTTCCGGACATGAAGAAAAACCTGAGCACCATCGCCGACGAAATGGTCCAGGTCGAAAACCTGCGGGAAGACATCGTCGTCACGAAGGCCCAGCTCGACAAGCAGCGCGACAACGTCCTGACGATGAGGAAGGACCTGGAAAGCGGCGCCCGCAAGGTCAAGTACGGCGACCGCGAGTACTCGGCCGAGCGCGTCAAGGAAAAGCTCGCGCGCGATTGGGAATCGTACAAGAACTGCGAGAAAAACCTCGAAACCAAGGAAAGGTTGCTCGAGACGCGCGAGCAAGCCCTGGCCGTCGAGCGTGAAAAACTCGCCACGATGCGACAACGGAAGGACCAGCTCGAAGTCCAGGTCGCTCAAATGGACGCCGACCTGAAGAACCTCCGCCTCGCCCAAACCCGCAGCGACTTCCAGATCGACGACAGCCGGCTGGCTCGCATCAACGCCTCGCTGGCCTCGATTCGCGACCGCCTCAAGAGCGAAAAGCTCGTCACCGAAATGGGCGGCACGTTCGCCAACGACCTCGACATCCCGGTCGAAAAGAGAGTTAAGACGACCGAGCTGCTCAAGGACATCGACAGCCATTTCGGCGGCAAGCCGGCCGAAGTCGCCTCCGATAAGTAGTCGCACAACCGATTTCAGATTGCAGATTTCAGATTGCAGATTGCCAATCTAAAATCTGCAATCGGAAATCTGCAATCTTCCGAGGGTGGCCCGGCGAAACAAAACGGGTCACTCGGGGTGGCCCACGGGAGCTGCGAGCCGACCACCCTCGGTTTTTCGCCTTGCTATAATGTCTTTCACTGAGCCGCGAAAGTGAGGTGGTGGGGTGGTGAAGCGGGGCGAGTCACCGCCTCACCACCCCACCACCTCAACTCGCAAAACGATCAAACCAACCAGAATCGCAATCCATGCTCGGCTTCGCGTGGCTGACTCTGCGGCAGGCACAGGAGGCGCTCCGGAATGGGCGGCTCGAAGATGCTCACCGTTTGCTCAGCGACGCCGCGGCACAAGACCATAAAGGGTCGTGGGAGCTTTTCCAACAGCTTGCGCAGGGCTTCGTACAACGCGGTGAACGCCATTTACAGGCGGATGATGTGGAAGCCGCGTGGAATGATCTCCTTCATGCCGAACAGGTCGGCGCCGCGGAGACGAGCGCCGGCAAGCTCCGGCAAGTTCTCGTGAGACAAGGCTTGAGTCAAGTGCGGGCGCTCGTACAGGCGGGCGAGCCGGGGCGGGCGCTCGAAGCGGCGAGCCAGTTGCGGGACCGATCCGTCCATGCGTCGGAACTGCAACTGCTCGAAGAGGCCGCCCGTCATTGGTCGCTGGCCCGCGAGCACGCAGGCCGTGGCGAGTTTGCCCAGGCAATCCGCAGCGTCGATCAGGCCCGGCGAGCCTTTCAGGAGCCGGTCGCGGCGCTCGATCAATTTCGCGGCGAATTAGAACAACGGCAGCAGGCGTTCGCGGCACAGCTCGGTCAGTTGCACACGGCGGTGGAGCAAGCCCGCTGGCGCGACGTGCTCGATCTTGCCGAGAAAGTGCTGGCTGCGGCGCCGCAACATGCCGAGGCCCGCAAGGCGCGCGGGCGGGCGTGGAAAGCGATCGAGCCGGTGACGGTGGCCGATTGTTCGCCCCGGCTCGCCATTGCGCCGCCGGCGGAAATGCCGCAGCGCTTTTTGCTCTGGATTGACGGCGTGGGCGGTTATCTTGTCTGTCTGGGAACGAAGATCACATTAGGGCAGGCGACGGCCGACGCGTTTGTCGATGTGCCGCTTTTCGCGGACATCTCGCGCGAACACGCCGCCTTGACGCGGGACGCGGAAGGCTATTTGCTGGAAGGCCTGCGGCCCGTGCAGATCAACGGCCGGCCCGTGAGCCGGGCGCTGTTGCACAACAACGACCGCGTCACGCTTGGCAACAGCTGCCAATTTCAGTTCCGCCAGAGCGTGCCGGCGAGCACGTCGTCGCGGCTGGACCTGGTGAGCGGCCATCGTCTGCCGCTGTCGCTGGATGCCGTGATTCTCATGTCCGACACGCTGGTGCTCGGGCCGGGGGAGCATGTCCACGTCTGTTTGCCGGAGCGCAAGCAGAACGTGGTGCTCTACCGCCACAAGGACGGCCTGGGAATTCGCTACGGGGGGACGTTTCATGTGGACGGCCACGCGTGCAAGGACAAGGCAATGCTGGGGCCGTCGTCCGCGGTTGCCGGTGAGGATTTTGGCTTTGCGCTGGAACAGGTGGGTCCGCGGTGGCTGCGCGTGTGATGCGCTGTCACTTGTTTAGCCGCCCGTCTCGGACGGGCGCGGAGACAGAGCGCCCGTCCGAGACGGGCGGCTAAAAAACGCGGTGGATGCAGTGTGCGAAAGGGGCGGGTGCCATGAAGTTCACCTACAGTTCCGGTCAACGCCCGCTGGAGGGCTACACGCTGAAGCGCGGCGTCGGCCACGGCGGCTTCGGCGAGGTTTACTACGCCCTCAGCGATGGCGGCAAGGAAGTGGCCCTCAAGCTCGTTCGCGGCAACCTCGACGTCGAACTTCGCGGTGTCGCGCAATGCCTCAACCTGAAGCACCCGAACCTCGTCAGCTTGTACGACATGAAGACTGACCCGCAGGGCGACCGCTGGGTCATCATGGAGTACGTCGCCGGCGAGACGCTCAGCGTCGTGCTCGCGCGCCATCCGAACGGTCTGCCTGCGGAACTGGCCCAGCAGTGGTTCGTCGCGCTGACACAGGCCGTCGGCTATCTGCACGATCACGGCATTGTTCACCGCGATCTCAAGCCGGGGAACATTTTCCTTGAAAACGGCACGCTGAAAGTCGGCGACTACGGCTTGTCGAAGTTCATGAGCAGCAGCCAGCGAACGGCCCAGACGCAAAGTGTCGGCACGGTTCATTACATGGCCCCGGAGATTTCGAGCGGCAACTACAACCGGCAAATCGACATCTACGCGGCCGGCATCATGCTTTATGAGATGCTCACCGGCCACGTGCCGTTCGACGGCGAGAGTGCCGGCGAAATCTTGATGAAGCACCTGACCTCGCCGCCCGATTTGAGCAAGGTGCCGCCGGACTACGTCGGCATTGTCGGTAAGGCGCTGTCAAAAAACCCTGCGCATCGTTTTGCGACGATGGCGGAGATGGCGAAGGCGGTCGAAACCGTTGACGGCGATGTTGTCCCGGTCGCGCAGCCGGCGCCATCGGTTGCCGCATCGAGCGCAACGCCGAAGCTGAAAGTACAGCCGCAGCCGTCGCGAGAACCGATCCTGACCGTGCTGCCAGCGGTGACGTTTCGGGGGCAGGTTGCCGAACTCTGCGGCTCGCTGGCCTTGACGCCGATCTTCGCGGCGCTGGCGATCCTGGTTCTAACCGCCGTTGGACGGATCACGGATATTCAGCAGATCGGCCAGGCATTTTTCCTGACCGTGCTAGCGGCGTGGGCGGTGTTGATTCCCGCCAAACTCTGGGCGGGACGCCGAGGCGATCCGTGGGCACGCCGGCTCAGCATGATGATCGTCGGCCTCGCGCTCGGCATGTCGGCGCTGTGGGTCGACGGCTGGTCGGTGAAGCGAGCGCTCGTCAGTCATTCGCTCGAGCAAGCCGAGAGCACGCGTTGGTTCGGGATCGGTCCGCGCAGCAGCGAATTGCCGGTGATGGCCCAGTATCTGAGTTACTTCGGCCTGGCGTTCTTCGCCGTGCGCTGGTGGAAGATGGCCGACCGTCGCCGGGCGCATCGGTTTAGCTTCGCCCCGATTTTGGCGGCGGGATTCTGGAGCCTGATCCTGTTGCTGCTTTGGAACATGGTGGTCGGCGCGATTGCTCTCGTGCTGGCGTCCGCGATTGTGCAACTGGTCAGCCCATGGGACGCGCCATTGCCCAATCCGGCGAAGCGACTGCGGCTGAAGTACGCGTAGAGAGTGGTGCACACGCCACCCCCGTTGTGTAAGCAAACCCGGCGCGAGTGGTCCACCAAGAGGCGGCCAAACAGGAG